>NZ_JBIVUM010000001.1:560660-872802 GCF_044757205.1 Kitasatospora sp. NPDC091335
TTTCCCCCGCGGGGTGGTCTGTGTCTGGTCCCGCGTCTCCCCGGGGCGGCCCGTGCCTTTTGGCCCCGCGCCGGCGGCCCCCCGGGGGGGGCGCCCGGGGGGGGGCCCCCCCCCCGGGGCCCCCCGCCGCCGGTTCAGCGCAGGGCGGCCGTCGCCTCGCGCAGCAGGCCGGCCACGATGTCCACGCCGTCGCGGGTGAGCACCGACTCGGGGTGGAACTGGAGCCCCGCGAAGCCGTGCCCGCGCAGCGCGTGCACGTCGCCGGTGACGGCGTCCCGGGAGACCTCGACGCCCTCGGCGGCGAGCCGCACCGCGTCGGCCTCCGGGCAGCGCGCGGTGAAGGTGTTGTAGAAGCCGACCGTCCGCTTGTCTCCGAACAGGTCGATGCGCTCCTGCGCCCCCTGGTACGGGACGGCCTTGCGGCCCAGGGCGAGGCCGAGTTCGGCGGCCAGCAGCTGGTGGCTCAGGCAGACCGCGAGCAGCGGCGAGGTGCGGTCGCCGGAGCGGACGGCGGCCAGGGCGTCCGCGACGATCGGCCGCAGCAGCGCCATCTTGGGGTCGTCCAGGAGCGCCGGGTCGCCCGGGCCGGGGCCGAGCACCAGCGGGCCCCGGTGGGCCGCGACCCGCTCGCGCAGCCCCGGCTCGTCGTAGCGGGCCACCGTCACCCGGTGGCCGAGCGAGCCGAGCAGGTGGGAGAGCATCGAGGTGAAGGTGTCCTCGCCGTCCACCACCAGGGTCGGCTCGGTCTCGGTGATCCCGGCCGCTTCCTGCATCCGCAGCCAGAACGGCGCGAGGTCGGCCCGGCGGGCGTCCAGGGCGGCCTGCACCCGGTGGTCGTCGGCGAGCCTGGGGCCGACCGGGTGGAGCGGCCGGGCGGGGGCGGGCCTGGCACCGATCGCGGTGAGCACCCCGGCGGCCTTGGCGTGGGTCTCGGCGACCTCGGACTCGGGGACGGAGTGGCGCACCAGGGTGGCGCCGACCCGGACGACCAGCCGGCCGGTGGCCGGGTCGATGTCGGCGGTGCGGATGCAGATCGGCGAGTCCAGCAGCTGCCCGCCGCTGGCGGAGCGGCCGATCAGGGCGAGCGCGCCGGAGTAGTAGCCGCGCCCGGTCGGCTCGTAGCGCTTGATCACCCGGGTGGCGTTCTCGACCGGGCTGCCGGTGACGGTCGCGGCGAACATCGTCTCGCGGAGCACCTCGCGGACGTCCAGCGAGGTGCGCCCGCGCAGCTCGTACTCGGTGTGGGCGAGGTGGGCCATCTCCTTGAGGCGGGGCCCGAGCACCTGGCCGCCGAGGTCGCCGACCGTGCACATCATCTTGAGCTCCTCGTCCACGACCATGGTGAGCTCCTCCAACTCCTTGGGGTCGTGCAGGAATCGGAGCAGCGAGTCGAGGTCGGAGCCGCCGGCCGGATAGCGGTAGGTGCCGGAGATCGGGTTCATCACGACGGTGCCGCCGCTCTGCCGGACGTGCACCTCGGGGGAGGCGCCGACCAACACCCGCTCCCCGGTGTGCACCAGGAAGGTCCAGTACGCGCCGCGTTCCTGCTCCAGCAGGCGCCGGAACAGCGTCAGCGCGAGTGCGGGGGAGAAGTCCTCCAGCGTCGCGTGGAAGTCGCGCCGGATCACGAAGTTGGCGCCCTCGCCGTTGCCGATCTCGTCCCGGATCACCCGGCGGACGATCGCCGCGTACGCGTCGTCGTCCACGTCGAACCCGCCGTCGGCGAGGGAGACCGGCAACTCTGGTAGGGCCGCGGTGAGTTCGGCCAGTGGCAGGGTGTGCTGTTCGGTCACCGAGAGGGCCTGGAGGGGGGTGCCGTCGTCGTGCGCCTCGAAGCCGCGCTCGCGGATCTGGCGGTACGGGACGAGCGCGAGCAGGTCGTGCACCGGGCCGCCGTGGGCCGGCGCGTCGCCGCGGACGGGCAGGTCGGCGAGGTGTTCGTAGCTGTCGACGGTGCCCAGCAGCACCTCGACGGTGTCCGGGGCGAGCCGGGGGGTGCGGCGGTGCAGCAGCGCGAAGGCGGGGGCGTCGGGGCCGGTGAGGCGGGTGAGCAGGTCGACGGCGGTGGTCACGGTTACGGCTTCCTTCCGGGCGGGGAGGCGAGGGGCGGTGCGGGGTCCGCTCCCGGAGGGGCCGTCTGCTCAGACGCCGACGGCCGCCCCGAGGGGCGGCCGTCGTGGTTCGTCTAGGAACGCGCGATCGGTGGGCCACCCTTGGGGGAGGCCCACCACCAGGAGAGGTTGTGGGGCGCGTGCATGGTGCGAGCGTAGCGGATGCGGCAGGACGGGTGAGGGCGGTCACGTCTTTGTCCGAGATGTGTCTCATCCCTCGGGCAATGGTCACGCGTCACTCCAGTCACCCCGTAGCCTTGGCAGCGTGACCGCTACGACTGAGACATCGAGGACTGCCCACTCCTGGCAGTCCCTGCCCGCGGCGCAGCAGCCTGAATGGCCGGACCAAGAGGCTCTGCGCAAGACCCTTGCCGAGCTCGCCTCGTATCCGCCGCTCGTCTTCGCCGGCGAGTGCGACCAGCTGCGCGCCCGGCTCGGAGCCGTGGCGCGCGGGGAGGCCTTCCTCCTCCAGGGCGGTGACTGTGCCGAGGCCTTCGACGGTGTCTCGGCGGAGCACATTCGCAACAAGCTGAAGACGCTGCTCCAGATGGCCGCCGTGCTGACGTACGCGGCCTCGGTGCCGGTGGTGAAGGTCGGCCGCATCGCCGGGCAGTACTCCAAGCCGCGCTCCAAGTCGACCGAGACCCGCGACGGCGTGACCCTGCCGGTCTACCGCGGCGACTCGGTGAACGGCTTCGAGTTCACCCCCGAGTCCCGCATCCCGGACCCGGAGCGCCTGAAGCGGATGTACAACGCGTCCGCCGCGACGCTCAACCTGGTGCGCGCCTTCACCACCGGTGGGTACGCGGACCTGCGCCAGGTGCACGCCTGGAACCAGGACTTCGTCCGCAACTCGCCGGCCGGCCAGCGCTACGAGCAGCTCGCCCGGGAGATCGACAACGCCCTGGCGTTCATGAGCGCCTGCGGCGTGGAGCCGGAGGAGTTCAAGGCGGTCGAGTTCTTCTCCTCGCACGAGGCGCTGGTCCTCGACTACGAGACCGCGCTGACCCGCGTGGACTCGCGCACCGGCGAGCTGTACGACGTCTCCGGCCACATGGTGTGGATCGGTGAGCGCACCCGGCAGCTGGACCACGCGCACATCGAGTTCGCCTCGAAGATCCGCAACCCGATCGGCGTCAAGCTCGGCCCGACCACCTCGGTGGACGACGCGCTCGCCCTGATCGAGAAGCTGGACCCGGAGCGCGAGCCCGGCCGCCTGACCTTCATCACCCGGATGGGCGCGGGCAAGGTCCGCGAGCACCTGCCCGCCCTGGTGGAGAAGGTCACCGCCTCCGGCGCCAAGCCGGTGTGGATCTGCGACCCGATGCACGGCAACACCTTCGAGGCGTCCAGCGGGCACAAGACCCGCCGCTTCGACGACGTCCTGGACGAGGTCAAGGGCTTCTTCGAGGTGCACCGCGCGCTCGGCACCCACCCGGGCGGCATCCACGTGGAGCTGACCGGCGACGACGTCACCGAGTGCGTCGGCGGCGGCGACGAGGTCCTGGTGGACGACCTGCACCAGCGCTACGAGACGGCCTGCGACCCGCGCCTCAACCGCAGCCAGTCGCTGGACCTGGCGTTCCTGGTGGCGGAGATGTACCGCGGCCAGTAGGCCCGGTGCCCGTCGGATGTGACGAAGGCCCCTCCGGATTCGGTGTCCCCGAGCCCGGAGGGGCTTTTTCGTACCCGTTTCGCCAGGTAAGGTAAGCCTCAGTGAACTAAGGCAAGCCTTAGTCAAGATCCACTCCGCTTCACCCACCGGGAGAGACCGCGATGTACGTGTGCATGTGCCATGCGGTCACCGAGGACCAGGTGAAGAAGGCGATCGACGCCGGTGCCGACTCCCCGCGCCGGATAGCGAAGGGCTGCAAGGCCGGCACCGACTGCGGGTCCTGCGTGCGCCGGATCCAGGCGCTGCTCGGCGAGCACGGCGCCCGGCCCTGCCCGACCGCCCGGCTGGCCGCGAAGCTCGGCCTCGCCGACCCGCAGGCCCCGGCGGCACCGGCCCCGGCGGCCGCCCCGGTGGTCCCGCTGCGGGCGGCCCGGGCGGCCTGACCGGTCCCCGGCCTCAGGGTTTCCGGGGCCTCGGGGCTCCGGCCTCAGGACTCCGGCTGCTCGATGAGCTGGGCGAGGTAGAGCGCCTCGCCGAGCTTCTCCAGTAGCTCCAGCTGGGTGTCGAGGTAGTCGATGTGGTGCTCCTCGTCGGCCAGGATGTCCTCGAAGATGTTCGCCGAGGTGACGTCGTTCTTGGCCCGCATCACCACGATCCCGCGCTTGAGCCGGTCGATCGCCTCGACCTCGACCTGGCGGTCCGCCTCGAACATCTCCTTGACGGTCTGGCCGATCCGGACGTGGAACAGCCGCTGGTAGTTGGGTAGCCCGTCCAGGAACAGGATCCGGTCGGTGAGCGTCTCGGCGTGCTTCATCTCGTCGAAGGACTCGTGCCGGGTGTACTTGGCGAGCTTCGTCCAGCCGAAGTTCTCCTGCATCTTGGCGTGCAGGAAGTACTGGTTGATCGCGGTCAGCTCGGCGGTGAGCTGCTCGTTGAGGAATTCGATGACCTCGGGATCGCCCTGCATGGTGGTGCCTCCTGCACTCGTCCTGCCGTGGGTCCTGCTCTGGTTCCTGCGTCGGGTCCTGCGTCGGTTCCCGTCTCGGTCCTGCTGCTTCGTCCTGCGCTGCGCATCCTGGCATCGCTTCGGGTGGAAATTCCAGTAAGTTCACACTCACTAGGACATGTGTCGGAATATCCGATTCATGATGAAACGTGCTGGTGGGCCGTCGACTGCTGGTCCGTACGGGCGGGGGCGCGAACCCTCGCAAAGGGGCGCGCACCGGGGCGAGTCCGCCGTCTGTCACCATGGATCCATGGGTCAGCCGAAACACGAACCGCCTCCGCCGTCTGACCCGAGGCTCCCCCCGGGGCAGCGCGCACAGCGCGGCTGGCCCGCTCTGCACTACGGCCCGGTGCCCCGCTTCAAGCCGCTGACCTGGGACCTCCAGGTGTTCGGCGCGACCGCCTCGGCGGAGAAGCACAGCTGGGACTTCGAGGCCTTCAGCGCCCTCCCGCGCACCACGGTCGTCGCCGACCTGCACTGCGTGACCAAGTTCTCCGTGCTCGGCAACACCTGGACGGGCGTGTCGGCCGCCGCCGTGCTCGACCTGGTGCCCCCGGCGCCGGGCGTCACCCACGTCATGGTCTGGGCCGAGTACGGCTACAGCGCCAACCTCCGGCTGGCCGACTTCGCGGACCCCCACACCCTGCTCGCCACCCACCGCGACGGCGAGGCGCTCACCGCCGAACACGGCTTCCCGGTCCGGCTGGTGGTGCCGCGGCTGTACGCCTGGAAGGGCCCCAAGTGGGTGCGCGCGGTGGAGTACATGCGGGCCGACCGGCGCGGCTTCTGGGAGGAACGCGGCTACCACAACCTCGCCGACCCCTGGCGGGAGCAGCGCTACTCCTACCAGGAGGAGCCGGGCGACGGGCCGCTGCGCTGACCCCGACCGGGGGCCGGCGGTGCTGGACCGGCGGCTAGAAGAGCGAGAACTTGACCGTCACCGGGCTGCGCTGCGGCCGCCGCTCGCCCGCCGCCGGGCTCTGGCCGGACGCGGTGACCGCGCCGAACACGTCCCAGCCGCTGGTCTGCATGGTGAAGCCGGCCGCCTGGAGCGCCTTCTGCGCCTCGTCCTTGGTCATCCCGGTGACGTTCGGGACCGCCACCATGCCCTTGCTGACCACCAGCGAGACCGCGGTGTTCTCCTGTAGCAGCTGCCCGGCCGCGGGTGAACTGCTGATCACCGAGCCCTCGGGCACGGTGTCGTCGTAGGCCTCCGTCACGTTGCCCCTGGCCAGCTGGGCGCCGGTCAGCGCCGTGGCGGCGTCGGCGGCGCTCCTGCCGGTGAGGTCGGGCACCGCGATCCGCTTGGGGCCCTTGGAGACAGTGACGGTGACGCTGTCGCTCTTGCGGGTGCGCGCGCCCACCCCGGGGTCGGTGGAGATCACCTGCCCGGACGGGACGGACTCGCTGAACACCTCGACGAACTTCCCGTGCAGGCCCTGCCCGTCCAGGACCCGCTGGGCCTCGGCCCGGTCCCTGCCGAGCACGCCGGGCACCGAGCCGTACAGCCCCTCGGAGATCCCGTAGGTGGCGCCGCCGATCGCCAGCACCAGGGCGGTCAGCGCGGCCGTCCAGATCAGCGGCTTGCGGGGGAGCCGGCGCAGCAGGCCGGGCCGGCGCCGGCGCACCGGGGCGGGCTCGTCGTACGGGCGCGGCTCGGCGAGCAGCTCGTCCATCAGCTCCGGCGGCATGTCCAGCACGCTGGTGCGTTCCTGCGGCGGGGCGTCGGCGGGCCACGGCAGCGGCTCGATCACCGAGGTCGGCTCGCTGGTCGGGTAGCGCGGGCTGGGCCGGGTGGAGGCCGGCGGCTCGGCGTCCAGCTCGGCCGGGGTGAGGGTGCGGCGGACCCGCTGGAGGGCGGCGAGCAGCTCGACCGCGTCGTACGGGCGGGCGTCGGCGGACCGGGCGCAGGCGCCGGCCACGATCGCGTCCAGCCCGGGGCCGACGGCGGGGGCGACCAGCGAGGGGGCGGGGACGTTCTCGTGCAGGTGCTTGTACATGACCTGGACGGGGTTGTCGCCGGTGTGCGGGCGGCGGCCGGTGAGCATCTCGTACAGCAGGATGCCGGCCGCGTAGACGTCCACCCGCTGGTCGGTGGGGGCGTCCGGGAGGATCTGCTCGGGGGCCAGGTAGGAGACCGTGCCCAGGACCGTGCCGCCGGTGGCTGTGCTGGTCGAGGTGGGCGCGCCGTCGGCGGTGCCGAGCACCCGGACCAGGCCGAAGTCGGCGACCTTGACCAGGCCGCCCTCGGTGATCAGCACGTTCTCCGGCTTGACGTCGCGGTGGACCAGCCCGGCCCGGTGGGCGGAGCCGAGGGCGGCGAGCACCGGCTCCAGCACGTCCAGCGCGGCCCGGACGGACAGCGCGCCGCGGTCGCGCAGCAGGTCGCGCAGGGTGCGGCCGGGCACGTACTCCATGGCGAGGAAGACGTGGCCGCCGTCCGCGCCCTGGTCGAAGACGTTGACCACGTTGGGGTGGGTGAGCTTGGCGACCGCCTTGGCCTCGCGGATGAAGCGGGCGGTGAAGCCCTCGTCCCCGGCCAGCG
The DNA here is from genome assembly GCF_044757205.1 of Kitasatospora sp. NPDC091335. NCBI lineage: Bacteria > Bacillati > Actinomycetota > Actinomycetes > Kitasatosporales > Streptomycetaceae > Kitasatospora > Kitasatospora sp. NPDC091335. The sequence continues at coordinate 567,938 of NZ_JBIVUM010000001.1, forward strand.
AGGGGTGCATCACCTTGAGCGCGACCACCCGGTCCAGCCGGGTGTCGGTGCCCCGGTAGACGGTGGACATCCCGCCGGTCGCGATGCGCTGCTCGACCCGGTACCGGTTGTCGAGCAGGCTACCGATCAGGGGGTCGTGCAGTGCCATGTCCACCCGGTGAGTCTAGTGCCGCCGCGCCCGGCCGGGCCCGGAGGACACCGCCCGCCGGCCCGGCTGTGCCCGGCTTGTGACACGGTCCCACCGGCGCGTTCAGAACGCCGGGTGCTCCCGGGTGTCCAGATCGGCCCGGCCGGCCATCGCGGAGGAGGCCTCGGCGTGGAAGCGGCGCGGGATGCGGCCGGCCCGGCGGGCGAGCCGGCCCGCCTCGGCGGCGTGCCGCATCGCCTCGGCCATCAGCACCGGGTCCTGAGCCCTGGTCACCGCGGAGGCCAGCATCACCGCGGAGCAGCCCAGTTCCATCGCCAGCGCCACGTCGGAGGCGGTGCCGGCGCCGGCGTCCAGGATCACCGGGACGCCGGCGCCCTCCACGATCAGCTGGAAGTTGTGCGGGTTGCGGATGCCCAGGCCCGAACCGATCGGCGAGCCCAGCGGCATGATGGCCGCGCAGCCGACGTCCTCCAGCTTGCGGGCCAGCACCGGGTCGTCGTTGGTGTACGGCAGGACGGTGAAACCGTCGTCGACCAGAGTCTCGGCGGCGTCCAGCAGCTCGATCGGGTCGGGCAGCAGGGTGCGCTCGTCGGCGATCACCTCCAGCTTCACCCAGTCGGTGCCGAGCGCCTCGCGGGCCAGCCGGGCGGTCAGCACGGCCTCGCCGGCGGTGAAGCAGCCGGCCGTGTTGGGCAGCACCCGGATGCCGTTGCGGGTCAGCACGTCCAGGACGGAGCCCTGGGTGGTGGCGTCGACCCGGCGCATCGCGACGGTGGTCAGCTCGGTGCCGGAGGCGAGCAGCGCGCGCTCCATGACCTCCAGGCTGGGCGCGCCGCCGGTGCCCATGATCAGCCGGGAGGAGAAGGACGTCCCGGCGATGGTCAGAAGGTCGTCGGCCATTGGTTCAGCCTCCCTGTACGGCGGTGAGGATCTCGATCCGGTCGCCGGGGCTCAGTGCCGTCGCGGACCACGAACTGCGCGGCACCACGGCCTCGTTGAGTGCGGCGGCGACGCCGGTGTTGGCGGCGCTGACGGTGGCCACCAGCTCGGCGAGGGTGGTCGTGGCGGGTGTCCTGCGGGGCTCGCCGTTGACGGTCAGGGCGATCTCGTGCGGTGCGGTCCCGTGCGGTGCGGTGCCGTGCGAGGCGGTCTCGGGGGGTGCGGTCTCGGTCATGCGGAGGCCTTCGTCGTGGAGCGGTCGGGGGAGAAGCGCAGCGGCGTGAACGGCCGGGCCAGATCGGGGACTTCACCGGTGGCCAGGTGCTCGGAGACCAGGTCCGCGGTCACCGGGGTGAGCAGCACGCCGTTGCGGTAGTGGCCGGTGGCGGCGACCAGGCCGGGCAGGGCGGTCGGGCCCAGTAGCGGGGCGTTGTCCGGCGAGCCGGGGCGCAGGCCCGCGGAGGTCTCCACGAGCGGGAGTTCGGTGATCCCGGGGATCAACTCGTGGGCATCCCGCAGGAGTTCGTACACCCCGCCGGCGGTGACCGTGGTGTCGTAGCCCTGCTCCTCGGTGGTCGCGCCGACCACCAGCTCGCCGTTCTCGCGCGGGACGACGTACAGGTGCTGCCCGCGGACGACCGCGCGGACGTTGCGGGAGAGGAACGGCCGGTAGGACTCGGGAACGCGCAGCCGGAGGATCTGGCCCTTCACCGGACGGATCGCGGGCAGCACGTCCTGCGGCAGGCCGGGCAGCCGGTGGCTGTGCGGGCCGGCGGCGAGGACGACCTGCCCGGCGGTCACCGTCCCGCCGGTGCTCAGCCGGGCGCCCACCGCGCGGCCGCCCCCGACCAGCAGCTCGACCGCCTCGGCCCGGTGGAGCAGGACGCCCGCGCGCTCGCAGGCGGCGGACAGGGCGGTGAGCAGCCGGCGGGGGTCGACCTGGTGGTCGTCGGCGACGTGCAGGCCGCCGCGCACGCCGGGGGCGAGCATCGGTTCGAGCCTGCGGGCCTCCCGGCCGGTCAGCCAGGTCGAGTCCAGGCCGAGCCGCTGGTGGAAGGCGTGCAGTTCGCGCAGCTCCGCGCGGTCGTCGGAGTCCTGGGCGACGGCGATCGTGCCGCAGCGGCGGTAGCCGGTGTCCAGGCCGCCGCTCGCCTCCGTCAGTTCGGCGGCGAACGCCGCGTACCGCTCGTTCGAGGCCATCCCGAGGCGCAGCAGCGGCTCCTCGCCGTACTGGAGCTCGGTGACCGGGGCGAGCATCCCGGCCGCGACCCCGGCGGCGCCGTGGCCGGGATCGGGGTCGACCACGACCACGTTCCGCACGCCGCGCTGCGCGGCCCGCCAGGCGACGGCGAGGCCGATGATGCCCCCGCCGATCACCAGGACGTCCGTGCGGGCGCCCGGTAGCAAGCGTGACAAGGCTGCTCTTCTCCCTTCGCCGGTATGACCCGGATCAGGTTCGGACGGTCGCAGGCCGTGTCAGCCCGCCTCTCAGCCCGGTGCGCCGGGCTCCCGTGTGGTGCTCCCACCATAACGCCGGGGGTCGGCCCGGCCGAAGGCCCGTACGCAGGGCGGACGGGGGAGGGGCCGCGGGCCCGTACGGGGGACGGGACGGCCCGCGGCCGCCGTCCGGCCGCTGGGTACAGTGACGGGCGTGGCAGAGCTGAGCGCAACGGATCAGGTGGTCGTCGTCGGAGCCGGGCTGGCCGGGGCGCAGTGCGCCCTCAAGCTGCGGCAGGGCGGGTGGCGGGGACGGATCGCGCTGGTCGGCGAGGAGCCGCACGCGCCGTACGACCGGCCGCCGCTCTCCAAGGACGTGCTGCTCGGCAAGACCGACTCCACCGCCCTGGACATCGACTACGACGGGCTCGGCATCGAGCTGCTCACCGGCCGCCGCGCCACCGGCCTCACCCCCGGCGTGCTGCACACCGACGCCGGCGACCTCCCGTACGGCTCGCTGGTGATCGCCACCGGCGCCGTCCCGCGCGCCCTGCCCGGAGCCGAGCGGGCGCACCTGCTGCACACCCTGGACGACGCCCTGGCGCTGCGCGCGCTGCTGCGCCCCGGGCTGCGGCTGGTGCTGGTCGGCGCGGGCTGGATCGGCGCCGAGGTGTCCACCGCGGCCCGGGCGGCGGGCTGCGAGGTGACCGTGGCCGAGGCCGGTCCGGCGCCGCTGCCCGGCGCGCTGCCGGCGGAGATCGGCTCGGCGATGGCCGCCTGGTACGCCGAGGCGGGCGTGGACCTGCGCTGCGGGGTGGGCGTGGCCGCCGTCGAGCCCGGCGCGGTGCTGCTGGCGGACGGCTCGCACCTGCCCGCCGACGAGGTGGTGGTCGGCATCGGCGCCCGGCCCGCGACCGGCTGGCTGGCCGGCACGGGGGTCGAGCTGGACGCGGCCGGCGCCGTCGTGGTGGACGGGCGGCTGCGCACCTCGCTGCCCGGGGTCTTCGCGGCCGGCGACTGCGTCAGCTACCCCTCGGCCCGGGCCGGCGCCCGGCTGGCCGTCCAGCACTGGGACCACGCCCTGCAGTCCGGCGAGGCGGTGGCCGCCGCCGTCCTGGGCGCGGACGCGCCGGCCTACGACCCGGTGCCGTACTTCTGGTCCGAGCAGTTCGGGCGGATGGTCCAGTACGCCGGCCGGCACGCCGAGGGCGACGAGCCGCTCCGGCGCGGCAGTCCGCAGGACGTCGGCTGGTCGGTGCTCTGGCTGCGCGACGGGGTGCCGAGCGCGCTGCTGACCGTGGACCGGCCGCGCGACCTCACCCAGGGGCGGAAGCTGATCGAGCGCGGCACCGCGCTGGACCCGGCCCGCGCGGCCGACCCGGCGGTGCCGCTGAAGGCGGCCGTCGCGGGGTAGCGCCTGGTGCGCGGTGGGCCGTGGAGGTGGCAGTCTGGTGGCGTGAGTGAGATCGAAAGCAAGATTGAAGCCCTGGTCACCGACTGGATGTACCTGCCCGACATCTCGGAGCAGTGGGGGGTCCGGGTCACCGAGGTACGTGACCTGGTCAAGAACGGCGGCCTGATCGCCGTACGGCGCGGGCCGAACAAGTCGCTGCAGGTCCCGGCGGCGTTCATCGACGGCCCGGGCCTGGTCAAGCACCTGTCCGGCACCCTGACCGTCCTGCGGGACTGCGGGTACGACGACGTGGAGATCCTGGAGTGGCTCTTCACCGAGGACCCGTCGCTGCCCGGCAGCCCGATCCAGGCGCTGCGGGAGAACCGTGGCACCGAGGTGAAGCGCCGCGCCCAGGCGATGCTGATCTGATGGCGGCGGACACGCCGCGCACCCGGCTGGCCGACGCCCGGCTCTACCTGTGCACCGACGCCCGTCGGGAGCAGGGCGACCTCGCCGACTTCCTGGACGAGGCGCTGGCCGGCGGGGTGGACATCGTCCAGCTGCGCGACAAGGGCCTGGAGGCCAGGCAGGAGCTGGAGGTCCTGGAGGTCCTGGCCGACGCCTGCCGCCGGCACGGCAGGCTGCTGGCCGTCAACGACCGCGCCGATGTCGCCCACGCGGCCCGGCCGGACGTGCTGCACCTCGGGCAGGACGACCTGCCGGTGCCGGCCGCCCGGGCGATCCTCGGCGAGGACGTGCTGATCGGGCGTTCCTGCCACGCCGAGTCCGAGGTGGACGCGGCGATCGACGAGCCCGGGGTGGACTACTTCTGCACCGGTCCGGTCTGGCCGACCCCGACCAAGCCGGGCCGCCCGGCGCCGGGCCTCGGCCTGGTCTCGTACGCGGCGAAGCGGACCACCGACCGGCCGTGGTTCGCGATCGGCGGGATCGACCTCGGCAACCTGGACGAGGTGCTGGCCGCCGGGGCCCGCCGGATCGTCGTGGTCCGGGCCATCACGGCCGCGGCGGACCCGCGGGCGGCCGCCGCCGAACTGTCCGGCCGGGTGCGCGCCGCGCTCTGACCACCCGGGTTCTGACCCACCCGGGCCGTACGGCGGGCCCGGAGGCCGCCGCCGTCCGTCAGTACTTGCGGACGGTGGCGGCCTCGGCCAGTGCCAGCAGCACCGTGCGGGCCCGCTCGTCGGCGAGCGGCGCCGCCTCCAGCGCGGCCAGCGACTGCCGCATCAGCTCCTCGATCCGGCGTTCCACCAGCTCGGGGGCGCCGCTGCGGGCGATCAGCCCGCGCAGCCCGGTGACCTCCTCGGCCGCGAGGTCCGGCGCGCCGAGCCGCCCGTCCAGGTGCCGGGCGTCCGCGGCCGACAGGCCCCGCATCGCGTGCGCGACCAGCAGGGTGCGCTTGCCCTCGCGCAGGTCGTCACCGGCCGGCTTGCCGGTGACGGCCGGATCCCCGAAGACGCCGAGCAGGTCGTCGCGCAGCTGGAAGGCCTCGCCCAGCGGCAGCCCGAACGCCCCGTACGCCTCGACCAGCCCGGGACCGGCGCCGGCCAGCAGCGCGCCCACCTGGAGCGGCCGCTCGATGGTGTACTTCGCGGACTTGTAGTGCAGCACGGTCTGCGCCCGCTCCAGCGCGCCCTCGTCCGTCGAGTCGCCGGCCACCGGCTCCAGCACGTCCAGGTACTGGCCGAGCATGACCTCGGTGCGCATCAGGTCGAACACCGGCTTCGCGGCCAGCGCCGCGGCCGGGTCCAGGCCCGAGCGCAGGAACAGCTCGTCGGACCAGATCAGCAGCAGGTCGCCGAGCAGCACCGCGGCGGAGGTGCCGTACTGCTCGCGGTCGCCGCGCCAGCCGCTGTCGCGGTGCAGCGCCTCGAAGCGGCGGTGGATCGAGGGCAGGCCGCGGCGGGTGTCGCTGCGGTCCATCAGGTCGTCGTGCACCAGGGCGCTCGCCTGGAGCAGCTCCAGGGCGGCGGCCGCGTTGGCGATGCCCTCGCCGGTGGCGCCCCCGGCCGGGCCGCCGGCGCCGCGCCAGCCCCAGTAGCAGAAGGCCGGGCGCAGCCGCTTGCCGCCGTCCAGCAGGAAGTCGCGCAGCGCGTCGGCGGCGGGGACCAGCTGGGGCGAGATCTTGCCGAGCAGCACGGACTGGCCGTCGATGAAGGCGGCGAGCGCGGTGTTGACGCGGGTGCGGACGTCCTCCGCGTCAATGGGATTGGCCGCGCTGGGGTTGGCCGGCCGGGTGCTGGACGAGGTCACGATGGGGCTCCGCTGGTTCGCTGGGGTGCAGCAAGCGTAGCGGGGCGACTGGGAACGGATGTGCGAGCGGCGGCGCCGGGGGCGCTCCCGGAGGTGCCGCGGAGAGGCGCCGGGCGAACCGGAACGCCGTCCACTTGTTGTCTCAATAAATGGACCTGGGTTGTCCGGCCCCTTCGAACGCCGGATAGCCTGCCAGCATGGCACTCGGCATCGCTTCCACGAGGACGGATCGCGCACTGACGGTCCGCGAACTCCTGACGGCCGGCAAGCGCTCCTTCTCCTTCGAGTTCATGCCGCCGCGCACCGAGGTCGGCGAGCAGAAACTCTGGGACGCCATCCGGCGACTCGAACCACTCGACCCCAACTTCGTCTGCATGACGTACGGCGCGGGCGGCTCCTCACGCGAACGCACGGTCAACATGGTGGGCCGGATCGCCACCGAGACCACGCTGACCCCGGTCGCCCACCTCACCGCGGTCGACCACTCGATCGCGGAGCTGCGCAACATCATCGGCCAGTACGCCGACCAGGGCGTCCGGAACGTCCTCGCGGTCCGGGGCGACCCGCCCGGCGACCCGATGGGCGAGTGGGTCAGCCACCCCGAGGGCGTCACGTACGCCTACGAGTTGGTGGAGCTGATCAAGGGCATCGGCGACTTCTGCGTGGGCGTCGCCGCCTCGCCGAACATGCACCCGCGTTCGACCGACTGGGACGACGACATCCGGCACTTCGTGGCGAAGGTCCGCTCCGGGGCCGACTACGCGATCACCCAGATGTTCTTCGAGGTGGACGACTACCTGCGGCTGCGCGACCGGGTGACGGCCGCCGGCTGCGAGACGCCGATCATCCCGGAGATCATGCCGGTCACCAACGCCAAGCAGCTGGAGCGCTTCCCGCAGCTCAGCGGTTCGGCCTTCCCCGCCGACCTGGAGGCCCGCCTGCGGGCGGCCATCGACGACCCGGCGGCGCTGCGGGCCATCGGCATGGAGCACGCCACGGCGATGGCCGAGCGCCTCCTCGCCGAGGGCGCGCCCGGTCTGCACTTCATCACGCTGAACCACTCGACGGCGACGCTGGAGATCTACCAGAACCTGGGGCTGCACCAGCGCTGAGCGGCGGGCCCGGCCCGGCGCCGGGAGACCGGGCCGGGCGGGTGTCTCCGCGGCGCCGGCGCCGGGTGTTCACGGGCCCGTCACCGTACCGACGGTGGCGGGCCCGGACGTGTGCGGCCGGTGTCCGGGGGGTGGGAACGCGATGCGGTACCCCGGCCGTTGAACCGGTACAGTCGCCGCACACGCGCGGCGCACACGCGTGGGCACGCGAGCTGGAGGTAGCGGGCGGATGGGCATCGGATACCTGCTGCTGTACGTCGCGTTGGCGGTGGTGGCGCTCTGGCTGGTCGCGGAGGTGCTGCTGCAGAACCGGGCGCCGCTGCACTGGCGGGCCCTGGCCCTGACCGGCTTCCTGGGCGTGGCCGCCGGGATGAGCCTCGGGTCGGTCGTGGTGATCGGGGCCGGCGCCGCGCTGTTCGCGGTCGGCCAGACCTTCGTCACCCTTTCGGTCAAGCGCGGCCACCAGGCCGGCTGGTCGCTGCGGAAGTCCGACGGCAGCCTGCCGGGCCCGCTCGCCAAGGTGCCGCTGCTCGGCGCCCTCACCGGCGGCGCCGCCGCGGTGGCGGCGGCCGCGGTCGCCCGGAAGCGGATCGGCGAGGTCAGCGCGGTCGAGGAGACCCCGGCCGCGGTGCCGGTGCAGGTTCCGGTACCGGACGAGCTCCCGGCGGAGGTGCCCGAGGTCGAGCAGACCGCCGCCTTCGAGATGCAGGAAATCGCCCAGGACGGCGTCTACGCCACCTCGTACTACGAGCAGCAGCCGCAGATCCCGCAGCAGCCCCAGGACCCGTACGCCGCCACCTACCAGGGCGGCTACGACCAGCAGCAGTGGCAGACCCAGCAGCAGCCCGCCTTCGCCTACGACCAGCAGCAGCCCTACGGCGGCTACCCCCAGTACCAGCAGGACCCGTACGGCGGCTACCCGCAGCAGCAGGGCCAGCAGCAGGACCAGTACGCCGGCTACCAGCCGCAGCACCAGCAGCCCTGGGACCCGAACGCCCAGCCCCAGCCCCAGCAGCACGAGCAGTGGCAGCCCCAGCCCGAGCAGCACACCCAGGGCATCCCGCAGCAGCCGGTGTACGACCAGAACTACGGCTACCAGCAGCAGGACAACACCTGGCACCAGGGCTGAGCCGCAGGCCGTCAGGCCGGGCCGATCAGGCCCGCGGCGATGCAGGCCGACATGCCGACGCGGGCCAGCCCGCCGCCGGGGTGGGCGTTGCCGCCGACCAGGTAGAGGCCGGGGACGGGGGACTCGTTGGCGGCGTGCAGCCCCGGAAACGAACAGGCGAGCACCGGGCGGGCGACCGAGCCGCCGAGGGCGCCGGTCTCCCTGCGGGTGTCCTCCGGGGTGCGCACGACCCGCCACAGCACCCGCTCGCGCAGCCCCAGGCCGGCCGCGTCCACGTGGGCGAGCAGCCGGTCGGCGTAGCGGTCGGCGACGCCGGGGGCCGTCCAGTCGACGTCGCCCTGGGCCGGGACGGTCGCCGTCAGCACCACGCTCTCGTGGGCGTCGTCGGGCCGCAGCGACGGGTCGTCCGGGCGGAGCACCTGGACGGTGGGGCGTTCGCAGGGCGGCTCCGAGAGGGTGAGGGCGTTCTCCTCGGCGGCCGGGTCGGCCGCGTGCACCACCGTCCGGTGCACGGTGCCCTCGGGCCGGGGCCCGCGCAGGGCCAGCAGCACGCTGAACCGGCCGGGCACCTCGAACGGTTCCCACCCGTCGGGCTCCGTCCCCGGCCACTCGGCGAGGCCGTGGCGGAACAGCGCGGCGGTGTCCATCGCGGAGACCACCAGGTCGGCGTCGATCCGGCCGTCCGCCGTCTCGACCCCGCGGGCCCGGCCGCCCTCGACGACCACCCGGGTGACCGGGGTGTCGAAGCGGAACCCGACCCCGCGCAGTTCGCAGCGCCGGTACACCGCGTCCGCGAGGGCGCGCAGGCCGCCCCGGACGTACCAGACCCCGAAGGACTGCTCCATGTACGGCAGCACGGTGGCCCCGGCCGGGGCCTGGCCGGGCGGCAGGCCGTACCGCAGCGCGGCCTCACCCAGCAGGGCGGTCAGGCCGGGGTGGCCGTCGAGCTGCCGCCGGGCGACGGTGTCGAGGGTCCACCGGACCGGCTTGCGCAGCCGGGCCAGGCCGGTGCGCGGCGGGACGGGGTACGGGTCGGCCTCCAGGACGGCCCGGTCGGCCGGGGACAGGACGCCGCGCTCGGCCGGGAGCGGCTCCTCCAGCAGCGGGCGGCGGGTGGCCTCCCAGACCGTCCGGCCGTGGTTCATCACCTCGCTCCAGCGGGCGCCCGAGCCCGCGCCGAAGGCGGCGTCCAGGGCCTGGCCGACGCCGCCCCTGGAGGCGTTGGGCAGGGTGACGGCGGTGCCGTCGGGGAACAGGTGCCGGCTCTCCGGGTCGACCGGGGCCAGCCCGACCAGCTGCTCCAGCGGCTCCCTGCCGGTCTTCAGCGCGAGGTCGCGGTAGACCGCGGGGAGGGTGAGCAGGCCGGGCCCGGTGTCGAAGGCGAAGCCCTCGCGCTCGTACCGCCCGACCATGCCCCCGTACGTGCCGCCGGCCTCGCAGACCGTCACCCGGTGGCCGAGGGTCGCCAGCCGGGAGGCCGCCGCGAGCCCGCTCATTCCTGCGCCGATGATGACGATCTGTGCCATGGCACCTGATCCTAGGTCGGCCGGGCGGGCGATCCGTCCGCGGCCGCCCGGGCGGCCCTGCGTTCGCGGCGGCGGGCCCGGAAGGCCCGGATCCTGCTGACCGCGAGCCAGACCAGCAGCAGGCCGACGGCCAGCACCACGCCGGCGACCGTGGCGGCCAGCCAGGGGTGGAAGATCGCCAGGGTGACCAGGCCGGCCACCGAGAGGTCCTCCGCCATGCTGACCACGATGTTGCTGAGCGGCTCGGGGGAGGTGTTGACGGCCATCCGCAGCGAGGCCTTCACCAGGTGGCTGACCAGCGCCGAGGTGCCGCCCATCGCGCCGGCCGCGACCTCGCTGAGCGAGCCGGGGTCGTTGCTCGCGATCAGCACGCCGACGGTGGCACCGGCGATCGGCCGGATCACCGTGTGCACGGCGTCCCAGACGCTGTCCACGTACGGGATCTTGTCGGCCACCGCCTCCAGCGTGAACAGCACGGCGGCCACGAGCAGCACGTCCGTGCGCTCCAGCGCCTGCGGCACCGAGTCCGCGTCGGCGAACCTGCCCAGCAGGCCGAGCAGCAGCACCACCGCGTAGGCGTTGATGCCGCTGGCCAGTCCGCTGGTGAAGATCAGCGGCAGGACCGTCATCGCGTCCCCCTCCTCGTGGTCATCGCGTCCCCCTCCTCGGAACCCGGGCCGGTTCCGCCGGCCCCGCCGTACCGTACCGGCAGCCGGGACGCCGTGGGCGCGGGTCGCGGTTCCGGCGGCCGGCGTGCGGCGGACTGAGTACGGATACTCAGATCCCCGGTTGAGTACGTCAACGGATGGCCCCCGACCTGCGGAGACGGGAGAGTGGTGGCACCCGGGAGGGCGGCGCGTCGGGCGCCGGGCCCGCCCGGGCGGCGGATCCGTCCGTCTCCCGGCAGCGAACGCCGGGGGAGTCGGGTGGACGGTCCGCCACGGGGCTGGTCACGGTCCCCGCACCGCCGACACGGGGCGGCGGAGCGGGCCGGGGGGAGACCGGCCGCGGGGGGAGTTCGCCACCGCCGCCCCGGGGGGAGCGGCGGAGCGACGGCACGGCGGCGGCGCGGACCGGGGGAGGACCGCGCCCGCCGCCGCTACGCCCGTTTCCGGCCCGTTCCCGGGGAATGACGGCGGACGGGGCCGGATTGTCAGTGGTGCCGTTCACGATGGAGGGGCACGGGCCACCCGGTCCGCGCGCTGCCTCGGAAGGGGGAGACCATGACCATCAGTCACCCTGAGCCCGTCACCGCCCGCCTCCGCTCCGCCGCCCTGCCGTACCTGCCGGGTCCGTCCGGTGCACGCCCCGCCGGAGGGGACGTCCACCCCGTGCTGCGCCGGATCGCCGCTCCGCCGGCCGCCCTCGACCTGCTCGCCGACGCCCACCGCACCCTCGCCGGGGCCCGCGCCCTGGACGATCCGCTGGAGCGCTACGCCACCGCCCACCTGGCCGCGCTGCGCACGGTGGCGGCCGTCCTGGCGGTGCGCGGCCGCCCGGAGAAGAGCCCGCGCCGGCGCAAGGCCATCCGCAGCGCCTGGGAGGTGCTGCCCGAGGTGGCCCCCGAGCTCGCCGAGTGGGCGCTCTACTACGGCGCGGGGGCCCGGCGCCGGGCCGCCGCCGAGGCCGGGATCCGGGGCGCCGCCTCGGCCCGCGACGCCGACGACCTGATCCGCAACTCCGCCCTCTTCCTGCGCCTGGTCGAGCGGCTGCTGGGCCTGCACGCAGCCCCGCCCGCGGCAGGACCGCCGCCGGACGCCGACGAGCCGCCGGGCGCGGGCGGGCAGCCCGCCGGGCCGGTCTAAGGTGGAGGCAACCTGATCGAACCGCACGTGCCGAGGAGTTCCACCTTGTACCCGACGCGTCCCCGCAGTGCCCTGCGTACCGCCGTGGTGTGGGAGGTGGTCCGGACGGCCCTGGAGAAGCGGGCGGCCGAGCTGGACCAGCCGGTGCTCGACGTGGTCGACACCGGCGGCGGCACCGGCAACTTCGCCGTGCCGGTCGCCAAGCTCGGTCATCGCGTCACCGTGGTCGACCCGAGCCCGGACGCCCTCTTCGCCCTGGAGCGCCGGGCCGCCGAGGCCGGTGTGACGGACCTGGTGCGGGCCGTCCAGGGCGACACCCAGACGCTGCCCGAGGTGGTCGCCGCCGGCAGTGTGGACGCGGTGCTCTGCCACGGCGTGCTGGAGGTCGTGGACGACCCGGCCGAGGCGCTCGGCAGCCTGGCCGGCACCCTGCGCAAGGGCGGCCTGGTCAGCCTGCTGGCGGCCAACCGCAACGGCGCCGTGCTGGCCCGCGCGCTGGCCGGCCACTTCACCGAGGCCCGCACCGTGCTCTCCGCCTCCGACGGCCGCTGGGGCGAGCAGGACCCGATGCCGCGCCGCTTCACCGGCGACGAGCTGGGCCGGCTGGCCGAGGCCGCGGGCCTGCGGGTGGAGTCGGTGCACGGTGTACGCGTCTTCGCCGACCTCGTCCCCGGTGTGCTGGTGGACACCGAGCCCGGCGCCCTGGAGGCGCTGCTGAAGCTGGAGGAGGCCGCCGCCGCGCAGCCCGCCTTCCACGCCGTGGCGACCCAGCTGCACCTGCTGGCCACCCTGGCCTGAGGCGTCCCTCCGGACCCGCGCGCCCCTTTCGCAGCGCCTTCACACCGCCGCACGGTTTCGCACACCGTACGGCGGTGGTTCGCGCCCCGTACGCCCGCCGGTTTCCCGCCCGCTCCCCGTTCGCGCCGGGCCGCCCGGCGGCATACCTCCCCAGGTCCGGGACGATTCCATCCGATCGGGCACTTGTCCGGGGCGTGGCGCGTTGACTCCGATGCGGTCGTCCGCGCTCGAAGTGGCCCGTCCCACGCGGCGCAGACCACCCCGTAACGGGCTCACGGACCGTATGATCTGGGTAAAGCCGGAAAGCATGACAGCCGGATGCGTGGGGCATATGGACGACACGGGCCGGGCCCCCGCACAGGCGTCCGACCGTGTGCCCCAAGGCTGATTGGACTTGCCTCCCCGACCGGGGTGGGCGGACCGGTCGCACCCGCGACCGACGAGTAGGAGGACTCCGTGCCGCTCTCGGAGCACGAGCAGCGACTGCTCGACCAGATGGAGCGAGCGCTGTATGCCGAAGATCCCAAATTCGCGTCGGCGCTCGAGGGAACCGGGCTGCGCACCTACACCCGTCGGCGGGTCTACCTGGCCGTGGCCGGCTTCGTGGTGGGGATCGGCCTGCTGATGGGCGGCATGGTCGTGCCGGACCAGATCTGGGTCAGCGTCGTGGGGTTCCTGGTGATGCTCGGATGTGCGGTGTTCGCCGTGACCGGCTGGCGGCGCGGGCCCGCGGGCCAGGGCACCGGGGGTGCCGGCCCGGCCGCGGCCCCGCGCCCCAAGGCCGGGATGATGGACCGGGTGGAGCAGCGCTGGCAGCGCCGCAGGGACGAGCAGACCGGCGGCTTCTGAGCCGCTCGGCCGAGACCTACGAAGCCGGGGCGGGCAGTCGATCGACTGCCCGCCCCGGCTTCGTACGTCTCGGCTTCGTGTCCGGCGCGGAACCCTGGCGCGGAACCCCGGCTCAGGACTCCGGCGTGGAGCGCTTGCGCCGGGTGAGTACCCGCCGCACCGGCACGCAGACCCGCTCGACCGCCCGGCCCGCCCCGGTGGCGACGGCCGCCCTGGCGGCCCGCACCGCGTCGGAGATCCGCCACCACAGCTGCGCCGAGGACGGCGGCAGCAGCAGCGCCCTGGTCCGTCCGCGCCGCCCGGCCGCCGCCCGCAGCCCGCGCCGTACGGCGCGGACGTCGGCGGCCAGCGGCTCCGCGGTGAGCGGCCCGGGCGGGGCGTAGAGCACCCGCTCGGTGGCCAGCGCGAGCCGGCCGGTGGCCGCCGCGGAGTCCGCGTCCAGCTGTGCCGTCTCGGCGATCCGGCGCGCGGCGGAACGCGGTGTGCGTGACTCGTCCGGGGGAATTCCGAGGTCCCAGGCGGAGTCGACCAGCTCGTCCCAGGCGGCCAGCACCTGGGCGTCGGTCAGCTCCGCGGGACCGCTCCCGCCGGGCCCGCGCCGTCCGCCGCCGCCCAGCCGGCGCCGGCGTACGGCGGCGCGCCAGAGCATCGGGGCGAGCAGCAGCGCGATCAGCACGGCCACCGCGGCCAGGGTGCCGAGCACCTGGGCGGAGAGCAGCCAGGACTCCTCGCCGGCCGTGGCGGCGGTCCTGCCCTTGGTGCCGCACTCGCCCAGCTGGCGCTGCTTGGCGGTGCAGTCCGAACCGGCGGTCGGCACCGGGGCGGCCGAGGCGGACTGCGGGGCCGCGGTCGCCTGCTGGCTCGGCGCGGTGGTCGGGGTGCTGGACTTCTCGGTGTAGCGGGCCGGGACGCCGCGGCTCGGGGTCGGCTCGAAGCGCAGCCAGCCGTAGCCCGCGAAGTACAGCTCGGGCCAGGCGTGGTACATCCGGCCGTTCACCGAGTAGACGTCGCCGCCCTTGTTGTCGCCCGGGGTGAAGCCGACGGCCACCCGGGCCGGGATCTTCAGCACCCTGGCCATCGCCGCCATGGTGGAGGCGTAGTGCACGCAGAATCCCCTGCGGTCGCGCAGGAAAACGGCGATGGCGTTGCTGCCGGTGCCGCCGTTGACCGTGGTGTCGTACTTGAAGGTCGGCCCGGTGAACCAGTTCACCAGCGCCGTCGCCCGGTCGTAGTCGTTCTGCGCGCCCGAGGTGACGGCCCTGGCCTGCTCGGCGACCACCGCCGGCAGGTCGGACGGGAGGGCGGTGTAGTGCTCCCTGACGTCCTGGGGCGCGGTGGCCGCGAGGCGCAGCTCGTCGGCGGTGGGCCGCAGGTCCAGGGCGCTGACGTGGTAGCGCAGGCCGCGGATCGCCTTGTCGCCGGCCGGCAGGACGGTGCCGGTCAGCGGGTCGAGCTTCCAGTCGCCGCGGTTGGGGACCTGGACGGAGGCGGCCGGGTAGGGCATCGGCAGCCAGCTGGCCTCCAGCCGGTCGCTGACCTGGAAGTCGCCCTCGATCCGGGGGACCTGGGCGTTGCGCAGGCCCTCGGGGGTGGGCAGCGTCACCGGGAGGTCGCCGACCGTGGTGCTGCCGAGCTTCCAGTTGGTGCCGTCGAACTGGTCGAGCGAGCCGGTCCGCAGGTAGGTCTGGTCGGCCAGCGGGCTGTCCAGGGTGTAGCTGAGCAGCTCCGCGTCGGTGGGCTTGGTGATCGCGGCCTCCAGGCTGACCAGCGGGTCCAGGCTGGTCGACAGGCTCCCGCCGACGCCCTTGCCGCTCGATCCGCCGGAGCCGGAGCGCAGCAGCCCGAAGCTCCAGTGCGGCAGCACCACCGGCAGCAGCAGGGCCACCGCCAGGGCCAGCACGCCGACCTGACGGCCGCCGGGGCTGACCCGGCCCGACTCCACGGAGCCGCGCGAGCCGCCGTAGAAGACGCGGCCCCAGCGGGAGACCCGGTCCTGGCCCTCGGCGAACAGCAGCAGCAGGTAGCCGGCCGCGGCGGCGCCGAACCAGACCCAGCTGCCGTGCGCCCCGGCCAGGCCGTTGCCGATCGAGTACAGCGCCAGCAGCGGCAGCCCGGCCAGCGCCGAGCGCCGGTAGGTCACCGCGACGGTGTCCACCGCGACGGCGATCAGGCCGACCGCCGAGACCAGGATCAGCCGCAGCCCCGCGGAGGGCGGAGCCGGGATGGCGTACTGCTGTATGTCGTCCACGCCGGAGGCGAAGACCTGGTCCAGGACCCGCATCGTGGCCGGCCCCGGCAGCACCCCGCCGGCGCCGGCGAAGCCGAGCAGCATCAGCATCAGCAGCGCCAGCAGCTGCCCGACCGGCACCGTCCAGCGGTACAGCGGGGAGCGGCGCAGGCCCGCGCCGACGGCCCCGATCACGGCGATCACCAGGAAGGCGTGGGAGAGCCAGCTGCGGGTGGTGAGCAGCGGCATCATGCACAGCGAGGCGAGGGCGGTGGCCAGCGCCGAGTACACGGTCAGTTTGGCCCGGGTGGTCACGCGCCGGCCTCTTCTCGGTAGGGGGCGGTCGTCCTGCTGCCGTCGGCGGCCCGCCAGAGGTCCGGTACGGAGTCCCCGGCGCGCACCGGGATCACCGTCCAGCCGGCCTCGCGCAGCTGCCGGGCGCGGTCCCGGAACTCGTCGCCGCCGGTGTCCGGGGCGAGCATCCGCAGGCCGGCCCAGGTGCCGGTGTCCAGCAGGAAGGCGACCGCCCCGCCGGTGCGGCTGCGCAGCCGGCCCAGCCGGGCGGCCTGGGTGTCGTCCAGGTCGCCGAGGACGGCGACCAGCAGGCCCTCGCCGCCGGTGCGCAGCGGGTCCTCGGCGCGGGAGAGGGTGCCGCCGTCGGACAGGTCGGCGACCGCGAGGGCGTCCAGGACCAGCCCGGAGGTCTCGGCGGTGCTGTGGCTGCGGCCGCCACCGGGCCCCGGCACCGACTGGCCGGTGTCGGTGAGCAGCCGGGTCTGGTAGCCGCGCTCCAGCAGGTGCACGGAGACCGAGGCGGCGCAGCCGACCGCCCACTCGAAGGAGGAGGCGGGGCCGCTGCCGCGGTGGGCGATCTCCCGGGTGTCCAGCAGGACGGTGGCCCTGGCCTGCTGCGGCTGCTCCTCGCGGCGCACCATCAGCTCGCCGTACCGGGCGGTGGAGCGCCAGTGCACCCGGCGCAGGTCGTCGCCGGGCCGGTACTCGCGCAGGATCAGGTCGTCGTCGCCGGCCATCGCCAGGGTGCGGCTGCGGCTCTCGCCCTGGCCGGCCCACTCGCCGCTGAGCCGGGCGTTCGGCAGCGCCTGGACCTGGGGGACGACGGTGAGGACGTCGGAGGCGGTGAAGGCGCGGGTCACCTCGCACATCCCGAACGGGTCGGACAGCCGCAGCTGGAGCGGCCCGAGCGGGTAGCGGCCGCGCAGGTCGGAGCGGACCCGGTAGGAGACCTCGCGGTGGCCGCGCGGCTCGACCCGGTCCAGCACGAAGCGCGGGCGCGGCCCGAGCACGTACGGGACCTTGTCCTCCAGCAGCAGCACCCCGGTGGGCACCCGGGAGACGTTGTCGACCCGCAGGTGCACCCTGGCCTCCTGGCCGGCGGCCGCCCGGCGCGGGCTGAGCCGGCGTCCGCTGGCCACCCGGTAGCGGGTGTTGGCGACCACCACCACGGCGACCAGCGGCAGCGCGGCGAGCAGGACGCCGACGCGCAGCAGGGCGTCCTGGTCGAGCAGGTAGGAGCAGACCACCGCGGTGACCCCGGCGGCGAGGAAGGAGCGGCCCCGGGTGGTGAGGCCGCGGAACCCGGCCCGCAGTCCCGACGCCGAGTCGGACTGGACCACCTCAGCCCCTCCGGACGGCCGGGCCGCCCTGCGGGCGCGGCAGCGGCAGCCGGGCGACCAGGTCGGCCACGATCTGCTCGGAGGTGCGGCGGCTGAGCTGGGTCTCGGCGGTCGGCATCAGACGGTGCGCCAGGACCGGGACGGCGAGGCGCTGGATGTCGTCCGGGGTGACGTAGTCGCGCCCGTCCAGGGCGGCGGCGGCGCGGGCGGCCCTGACCAGGTGCAGGGTGGCGCGCGGCGAGGCGCCCAGGCGCAGCTCGGGGCTGGTCCGGGTGGCGCCGACCAGGTCGACGGCGTAGCGGCGGACCGGGTCGGCGATGTGCACGGTGCGGACCAGGTCGATCAGCTTGAGGATGTCGGAGGCGTGCGCGACCGGCTGGAGGTCCTCCAGCGGGCTGGCACCGCCGTGCACGTCCAGCATCGCGAGCTCGGCCTCGGGGCTGGGGTAGCCGATCGAGATCCGGGCCATGAAGCGGTCGCGCTGGGCCTCCGGGAGGGGGTAGGTGCCCTCCATCTCGACCGGGTTCTGGGTGGCCACGACCATGAACGGCGAGGGCAGCTCGTAGCTGGTGCCGTCGATGGTGACCTGGCGCTCCTCCATCGACTCCAGCAGCGCGGACTGGGTCTTGGGCGAGGCGCGGTTGATCTCGTCGCCGACCACGAGCTGGGCGAAGATCGCGCCGGGGCGGAACTCGAAGTCGTGCCGCTGCTGGTCGTAGATGTTGGTGCCGGTGACGTCCGAGGGCAGCAGGTCGGGTGTGAACTGGATGCGGCGCACGGTGCAGTCCAGGGAACGGGCGAGCGCCTTGGCCAGCATGGTCTTGCCGACGCCCGGCACGTCCTCCAGCAGCAGGTGGCCCTCGGCGAGCAGGACGGTCAGGGCGATCCGGACGGCCTCCGGCTTGCCCTCGATCACGCTCTCGACGTTGGCGCGGACGCGGTCGACGACCGCGGCGAGCTCGTCGTGCCCGACCTGCCGGTACCCGTTCGCCCTCTGCTGCTCGCCCCCCGCAGCACTGCCGAGTCCGGCCTGATCGCTGTAGCTCGTCACCCGTATACGCTCCCTGGCACCCTGTGCCCGCCCCGTCCCGAGGCCGGGCCCCACCCCATGCTTGACGCGGCCGTCCCGGGGGCGGTTCCGAACGAGGGTCCCGGCGCCGGGAAGGCGGCCTGCGGCCTGGCCGCCCCAGGTGGTTCGGGGTCCGACCGGCAGGCGCATTGTCCCCCGGGCGATGGCCAGAAGTCACCATTCGGCGGTGCCCCAATGCCGGGACGGCGGGGACCCGGGCGGGACCCGGGACGGGGCGGTGGCTCAGGACGGGACGGGGCCTGGGTGCTGGTCGATCTCGCGCAGCAGGCCGGTGTGGACGTCGAAGACGAAGCCGCGGACGTCGTCGGTGTGCAGCAGGAAGGGAGAGGTGCGGACGCGCTGCATGGACTGGCGGACGTCGCCGTCCAGGTCGACGAAGGCCTCCACCGCCCACTGCGGGCGCTGGCCGACCTCCAGTTCCAGCTCGCGGCGGAAGTCCTCGGTGAGCCCGAGCAGGCCGCAGCCGGTGTGGTGGATCAGCGCGATCGAGCGGGTGCCGAGGGCGCGCTGGCTGATGGTCAGGGACCGGATGGTGTCGTCGGTGACGACACCGCCGGCGTTGCGGATGACGTGGGCGTCGCCGAGTTCGAGGCCGAGTGCCGCGAACAGGTCCAGGCGGGCGTCCATGCAGGCCACCACGGCGATCTTCTGCACCGGGCGGGCGTCCATGCCGCCGTCCCGGAAGGTCACCGCGTAGGCGCGGTTGGCCGTGACGAAGCGGTCGATGACGGTGGATCCGGCAGGGTCGGCAGCGGCGTTCGGCGAGGGCCGATCAGGTGTCACTGTCATGGTGGCGACGTTAGTGGGGATCGGGCCCGCGCGGTGGAGCGGAGAACTACAGAACGGGGCGCCGTGATCGAGCGCAAAGCCACAACAGGGGGGTGCGGCCCGGCCGTTCCCCGAGTGGCCCGCACGCGGTGGCGGACGGGGGGCGCGCGCCCGCCACCGAGGGCCCCCGGTCCGGACCGTCGCCAGGCCGCCCCGACGGCTGCGACCTGCGGTGATCCGTACCGCCGCCCGGGTGGTGCGCCGGAGCGGACCATTGACTGGCAGGGCTCGCGCGATAGAGTTTGCGGCGCATTGGAGCACACCCGGCCGGGCCCGTCAACGGTGCCTTCCCGGCCGGTGCGGTCCGGTCGACGCGGGCCCGTGGCCTCCACCCGCTCCGTGCTCACCTGGCGCACCTTCCCCGGTGCCGGGCGGTCACGACCTTCCCCCTGAGCGGGCGGGGACCACGGGCCGCTTCGTCGTGCCGGTGCGCGGTGGGCGAGAATGGTCGCAGCTCCCGGACGTCGGGCTGCTCCGCACCGAGGAAGGGCGCCACCGCGCATGACCACCAACGAACCGGGCCCGAAGCACGTTCCGGTGATGCTCCAGCGGTGCATGGACGCGCTGGCCCCGGCGATCTCGCGCCCCGGTGCCGTGGTGGTGGACGCCACCCTCGGCCTCGGCGGCCACAGCGAGGCGTTGCTGACCCAGTTCCCCGAGGTCCGGCTGGTCGCGGTGGACCGCGACCCGCAGGCGCTGAAGCTGTCCGGCGAGCGGCTGGCCCCGTTCGGCGACCGCGCCACCCTGGTGCACGCCGTCTACGACGAGATCCCCGAGGTGCTGGAGCGCCTGGGCATCGAGAAGGCGGACGGCGTCCTGTTCGACCTCGGCGTCTCCTCGATGCAGCTGGACGAGGCGGAGCGCGGCTTCGCGTACGCCCAGGACGCCCCGCTGGACATGCGGATGGACCAGACCAGGGGGATCAGCGCGGCGGAGGTGCTGAACACCTACAGCCACGGCGAGCTGGCCCGGATCCTCAAGTTCTACGGCGAGGAGCGGTTCGCCGGGAGGATCGCCTCGGTGATCCTGCGGGAGCGGGAGAAGGAACCGTTCACCACCAGCGCGCGTCTGGTCGATCTGGTGCGCAACGCCATTCCGGCGGCGACCCGTCGCACCGGCGGGAACCCGGCCAAGCGGACGTTCCAGGCGCTGCGGATCGAGGTCAACGGCGAGCTGGAGGTCCTGGACCGGGCGATCCCCGGGGCGCTGGACGCCCTCGCGGTGGGCGGCCGGATCGTGGTGATGTCCTACCAGTCGCTGGAGGACCGCCTGGTCAAGCAGTACCTCGCCGCCGGAGCGACCGACACCGCACCGCCGGGGCTGCCGTTCATCCCGGAGGAGCACCAGCCCTGGCTCAAACTGATCACTCGCGGTGCCGAACTGGCCACCGAGGAGGAGATCGAGGAGAACCGGCGCGCCGCGCCCGTACGGCTGCGGGTGGCGGAGAGGATCAGGGACCGAAGCAAGCGGGGCTGACGAACCGGCCCCGGCAGGGTCCGAAGGGCGGAGGAAAGCAGTGGGGCCGGTGGCCGGTGAGGTCCGGGCGGGGCGGGGAGGACTCCCCGGACAGGGCAGGGCGCGGATCACGGTCCGCCCGGGGAAACGACCGGTACGGGGGCGCACACCGTTCGCGGTGCTCGTCGTGGTGCTGCTGGCGGCCGGGCTGCTCGGCCTGCTGGCGCTGAACACCGCGCTCAACGAGGGCTCCTTCGAGCTGTCCCGACTGCAGAAGCAGACCACCGTGGCGACCGACGAACAGCAGAGCCTCCAGCACGAGATCGACCAGAGCTCGGCCCCGGACGCGCTGGCCAGGCGCGCCGCCGAGCTGGGCCTGGTCCCGGCCGGCGGGATGGCCTTCCTGGACGTCCCGAACAGCGGCACGGTGATCGGCACCCCGGGCCCGGCCAAGGACAGTCCGCCGGTCAAGCGCTCCACCGCCGAGCCGTGGCCGACCAAGGGCCAGCCGGGCGGCGCGCCGTCGCCGGCCGCGCCCCCGCCGTCGCCGGCCGCGCCCCCGCCGTCGCCGGCCCCGGCGACGTCCGCGGGGGACTCGGTGATCCAGCTCAACCCGGTCTCGCCGGCACCCGGGCACCCGGGCGGGGGCGCGGCCCGGTGAGTGAGTGGAACGAGTGGAACGAGCGAACCATCGGAACGTGCGGATCGCGCGAAGCGCCCGCCGAGCACAGCGAGGTGCGCGCATGAGTGAGCCACGCCAGCCGGGCGGGTCCGGCAGCGGCAACGGCCGCCGTCCGGTGCCCCGGGGCACCGCGCCGCGCGCGCAGTCCTCCTCCGGCCGCAGCCAGCCCGCAGCCGGCCGCGGCCAGCCCCCGGCCAAGGGCCAGCCGGCAGCCGGTCGCGGCCAGTCCGCGAAGGGGCAGCCCGCGAAGGGCCAGCCCGCCCGCAGCCAGTCGGCCAAGGCCCAGCCGGCCAGGTCCGCCTCCGCCGGCCGTACCCCGCGGGCGCCGCAGCAGCGCCGCCCCGAGGGCCGCCCGCCGGCCCGCAGCCAGGCGGCGGCGCGCCCGAAGAGCCGTCCGCCGCTGCGCCCCAAGGCACTCAAGCTGGCCGAGCCCAAGCGCCGGCTGAAGGTGATCACCGTGGTGCTGTCGCTGGTGTTCTCCGTCTTCGCGGGGCGCCTGGTGCAGCTCCAGCTGGTGGACGCCGACGCGCTGGCCGCCGACGCCAACACCAACCGCTACCTGAACATCCCGATCACCGCCGAACGCGGCTCGATAACGTCCTCCGACGGGGTCGCCCTGGCGGCCACCGTGGACGCGTACGACATCACCGCCGACCCGGCGATGTTCACCCCGGAGGCGACCGGCATCCCGGACGCGCCCGAGCAGGCGGCCGCGCTGCTGTCGCCGATCCTCGGCGTGCCCAAGGAGAAGATCGCCACCGACCTGCACACCCCCAAGAGCCGGTACAAGCGGCTCGCCCCCCAGCAGACCCCGGCCACCAGGAAGCAGATCAGCGACCTCAAGTCGAGCCTGGAGAAGCAGGCCGGCTCGCGGGCCTGCCAGGCCCAGAAGAAGCTGCTCGGCAAGCCCGCCGACCAGGGCGGGCGCACCCGGGTGGACAACGAGTGCGCCAACCCGCTGGCCGGGGTGTTCAACCGGGAGACCCAGAAGCGGATCTACCCGGCGGACGGGCTGGCCGCCAACCTGGTCGGCTTCGTCAACGCCGAGGGCGAGGGCGCCGGCGGCCTGGAACTCCAGTACCAGAAGCTGCTGGCCGGCAAGGACGGCCACAGCAGCTACGCCCAGTCGGGCGGGCGGCTGGTGCCCACCGCCGGTGGCTCGATGGAGCCCGCCGTGCCGGGCAGCGACGTCAAGCTGACCATCAACCGGGACATCCAGTGGGCCGCCCAGCGGGCGATCACCGACCAGGTGGCCAACTCCGGCGCGGAGAAGGGCTACGTGGTGGTCCAGGACGTGAAGACCGGTCAGGTCCTCGCGATGGCCGGCGCGCCCGGCTTCAACCCGAACGACCTGAGCCTGTCCAAGCAGGCCGACCTGGGCAACCCCGCCCTGGTCGACGCGTACGAGCCCGGCAGCACCGCCAAGCTGATGAGCCTGGCCGCCGTGCTGGACAGCGGGAAGGCCACCTGGGACACCAAGGTCACCGTGCCCAACCGGCTGGTCAGGGCCGGGCAGCAGTTCAAGGACGACGTCAACCACGACCCCTGGTACCTGACCCTGGCCGGGGTGCTGGCCAAGTCCTCCAACATCGGCACCATCGAGGCGGTCGAGACCCTCGGCGACGGGGACCAGCTCAAGGCCAACCAGGTGCTGGACGGCTACCTGCGCAAGTTCGGCGTGGCCGAGCCGACCGGCCTGGGCTTCCCCGGAGAGGCCTCCGGGATGCTCAAGAAGCCGGAGGACCTGGTCGCCTCGGAGAAGTACAACATCTCCTTCGGCCAGGGCCCGCTGCAGATGAACGCGCTCCAGGCCACCTCGGTCTACTCGACCATCGCCAACGGCGGGGTGCGGGTCGCGCCCAGCGTCGTCCAGGGCCTCACCGACCCGAACGGCAAGTACACGCCGAGCACGCCGGGGGCGCAGACCCAGGTGGTCAGCCCGGAGACGGCCAGGACCCTCACCTCGATGCTGGAGTCGGTCGTCGACGACGAGCAGGGCACCGGCGGCAAGGCCGCCATCCCGGGCTACCGGGTCGCGGGCAAGACCGGCACCGCCGACCGGGGCGCCGCCGACGGCAAGGGCTACGACGGCTTCACCGCCTCCTTCATCGGCTTCGCCCCCGCGGACGCCCCCAGGTACACCGTCTCCTGCACCCTCCAGGGCCCGGTCAACGGCCACTTCGGCGGCCAGCTGTGCGGCCCGGTGTTCAAGCAGGTGATGGAGTTCACCCTGAAGACCATGCAGGTCCCGCCGAGCGGCAGCCCGGCGCCCAACCTGGCCGTCGAGTGGAAGCCGTGAACGAACGATGAGCAACGAGCGGGCGGGGCTGGAGCGCGGCGCGGAGGAGGGCCGGTTTGGCCCTGGACACCCTTCGGCGGATAGCCTTCCCGCCGTGCCGAAACCCGATCAAACCACCGTGAGTCCGCCCCGCCCGACCGGGACCACCGCCCTGCCGCTCGCGAAACTGGCCGCCGAACTGGGCCTGCCGCCCGTCGAGGGGGGCGCCGTCACCGGCGTCACCCACGATTCCCGCGCGGTGCGCCCGGGCGACGTGTACGTGGCCTTCCCGGGCGCCAACCACCACGGCGCGGCCTTCGCCGCCACGGCCGCGGGGGCCGGTGCGGTGGCGGTGCTCACCGACCCGGCCGGCGCCGAGCAGGCGGCCGCCACCGGCCTGCCGCTGCTGGTCGTGGACCGGCCGCGGGCCGTCATGGGCGAGCTGGCCGCGATCGTCTACGGCCGCCCCTCCGAGCGGCTGCTGATGATCGGGCTGACCGGCACCAACGGCAAGACCACCACCTCGTACCTGGTCGAGGGCGGCCTGCGCGGCGCCGGGCGCGGCCCGGGCGTGATCGGCACCGTCGAGATGCGGGTCGGCGAGGAGCGGATCAAGAGCGAGCGCACCACCCCCGAGGCCACCGACCTGCACGCGATCCTCGGCGTGATGGCCGAGCGCGGCGCCGACGCGGTGACCATGGAGGTCTCCAGCCACGCCCTGGTCTTCGGCCGCACCGACGGGGTCGCGTACGACGTCTCGCTGTTCAACAACCTGACCCCCGAGCACCTCGACTTCCACCCGGACATGGAGGACTACTTCCAGGCGAAGGCCCGGCTCTTCCAGCCCGGGAAGTCCCGCCACGGCGTGGTCAACCTGGACGACGCGTACGGCCGCCGGCTCGCCGCCGAGGCCAAGATCCCGGTGACCACCTTCTCCGCGACCGGCGCCGCCGAGGCCGACTGGCGGGCCGTGGACGTCCGGCTCGGCCCGGTCGGCTCCACCTTCAGGGTGCTCGGCCCGGACGGCGCCGGGGCCGACGCCTCCGTCCCGCTCCCGGGACCGTTCAACGTCGCCAACGCGCTCGCCGCGATCACCGTGCTCGTCGCCGCCGGGCTGCCGCTGGAGCGGGCCGTGGCCGGCGTCGCCGCCGTCCCCGGCGTGCCGGGCCGGCTGGAGCGGGTGGACGCCGGACAGCCCTTCGTCGCCGTCGTCGACTACGCGCACAAGCCGGACGCCCTCCAGGCCGTCCTCGCCTCGCTGCGCGAGGTCACCGAGGGCCGGCTGCACGTCGTGGTCGGCTGCGGCGGCGACCGCGACCCGCACAAGCGCGGCCCGATGGGCGCCATCGCCGCCCGCCTCGCCGACACCGCCCTGCTGACCGGCGACAACCCGCGCAGCGAGGACCCGCTGGCGATCCTCGCCACCATGCTGACCGGCGCCGCCTCGGTGCCCGAGGCCGAGCGCGGGGCCGTCCTGGTCGTCCCCGACCGGGCCGAGGCGATCGAACTCGCCGTCGCCCGCGCCGAGGCGGGAGACATCGTGCTGGTGGCCGGCAAGGGCCACGAGCTCGGGCAGTACGTACGAGACGAGATCCGCCCCTTCGACGACCGGGAGGTGCTGCGCGAGTCCATCGCGCGGACCACCGCCGCGCGGGGCGACCGAGGAGTAGAGCAGCAGTGATCGCACTGACCCTCGCCGAGGTGGCCGCCGCCGTCGGAGGCACGCTGGACGGCGCCGACCCGGACGCCCTGGTCACCGGCCCGGTCGAGGTCGACTCGCGGAAGGTGAGCCCCGGCGGCCTGTTCGCGGCCTTCGTCGGCGAGCACGCGGACGGCCACGACTACGCGGCCAAGGCGGTCGAGGACGGCGCCCTCGCGGTGCTGGCCTCCCGGCCGGTCGGCGTGCCCGCCGTCCTGGTCGACAGTGTGGTGGAGGCGCTCGGCAGGCTGGCCCGCGCCGTGGTCGCCCGTGCCGACGGCACCGCCGTCGTCGCGCTGACCGGGTCGGCCGGCAAGACCAGCACCAAGGACCTGATCGCCCAGCTGCTCCAGCGCCGCGGCGAGACCGTCTACCCGCCCGGCTCGCTCAACAACGAGATCGGCCACCCGATGACCGCGCTGCGGGTCGAGGCAGGCACCCGGCACCTGGTCATGGAGATGGGCGCCCGGCACAAGGGCGACATCGAGTACCTCACCTCGATCACCCCGCCCCGGATCGGCCTCGTCCTCAACGTCGGCACCGCCCACGTCGGCGAGTTCGGCTCCCAGGAGGCGATCGCGGAGGCCAAGGGCGAACTGGTCGAGGCGCTGCCCGCCGACGGCGTCGCGATCCTCAACGCGGACGACCGGCTGGTGCGCGCGATGGCCTCCCGTACCAAGGCGAAGGTGGTCCTGTTCGGGGAATCACCGGATGCCCACGTACGGGCCGTGAACGTTCGTCTGGACGCCACCGGGCGGCCGTCGTTCACGCTCACCACCCCGGCCGGTTCCGCGCCCGTGCAGCTGCGCCTGTACGGTGAGCACCACGTCTCGAACGCCCTCGCCGCCGCCGCGGTGGCGGTGGAGCTCGGGATGTCCGTCGACGACACCGCCGCCGCCCTGGGCGAGGCGGGTGCGCTGTCCCGCTGGCGCATGGAGGTCGTCGACCGGGCCGATGGTGTCACCGTCGTGAACGATGCCTACAACGCGAACCCCGACTCGATGCGGGCCGCGCTGCGGGCTCTGGTCTCGATGGGGGGCAGGGGCCCGGAGCGCCGCCGCACCTGGGCGGTGCTCGGCGAGATGCGGGAGCTCGGCGAGGAGAGCCTGGCCGAGCACGACGCCATCGGGCGGCTCGCCGTCCGGCTGGACGTCACCAAGCTGGTGGCGGTCGGCGGACGCGATGCGGCCTGCATGGAACTCGGCGCGAGGAACGAAGGTTCGTGGGGTGAGGAGTCGGTGCTGGTGTCCGACGCGGACGCGGCGGTCGAGCTGCTGCGCAGTCAGCTTCGGCCGGGGGATGTGGTCCTGGTGAAGGCTTCCCGTTCGGTGGGGCTGGAGAAGGTGGCCGAGACCCTCCTGGCGGACGGTGTGACCGAATAATGAAGCAGATCCTTTTCTCCGGGATGATCGGTCTCATCCTGTCGCTGCTCGGCACCCCGGCCCTGATCAAGGTGCTCGCCAAGCACGGCTACGGCCAGTACATCCGTGACGACGGCCCCAAGGCGCACCACAGCAAGAAGGGCACGCCCACCATGGGCGGCATCGCCTTCATCCTGGCGACCCTGATCGCGTACTTCGCCACGAAGGCGATAACGGGCGAGAGCCCGACGGCCTCCGGGCTGCTGGTGCTCTTCCTGACCGCGGGCCTCGGCCTGGTCGGCTTCCTGGACGACTACATCAAGGTGGTCAAGCGCCGCTCGCTGGGCCTGCGGGCCAAGGCGAAGCTGGCCGGGCAGTCGATCGTCGGCCTCGGGTTCGCGGTGCTGGCGATGCAGTTCCCGGACGACCGCGGGCTCAACCCGGCGTCCCAGAGCCTCTCCTTCGTCCGGGACTTCAAGTGGGCCGTCGGCCCCGTCCTGTTCGTCATCTTCGCGTACTTCATGATCGCCGCGATGTCGAACGGCGTGAACCTGACGGACGGTCTGGACGGCCTCGCCACCGGTGCCTCGGTGATGGTCTTCGGCGCCTACACGTTCATCGGCATCTGGGAGCACACCCAGAGCTGCGCCTACGCGATCACCGCGACCGCCAACTGCTACGACATCCGCGACCCACTGGACCTCGCCGTCGTGGCCTCCGCCCTGATGGGCTCCTGCTTCGGCTTCCTGTGGTGGAACACCTCGCCCGCCAAGATCTTCATGGGTGACACCGGCTCGCTCGCCCTCGGCGGCGCCCTGGCCGGTCTGGCGATCTGCTCCCGCACCGAGCTGCTGCTCGCCCTGCTCGGCGGCCTCTACGTGATCATCACCCTGTCGGTGATCATCCAGGTCGGCTCCTTCCGGATGACCGGCAAGCGCGTCTTCAAGATGGCGCCGTTGCAGCACCACTTCGAACTCAAGGGCTGGACCGAGGTCCTGATCGTGGTCCGGTTCTGGATCATCCAGGGCCTGTGCGTCGCCGTCGGCCTCGGCCTGTTCTACGCGGGATGGGTGACCGGATGACAGACCCCCAGCTGACCAACCCGGACTTCGGCGGCCTGCCGGTCGCCGTCGCCGGGCTCGGCGTCTCGGGCATCAGCGCCGCGCGCGTCCTGCACGGCCTCGGCGCCCGGGTCACCGTCGTGGACGGCGGCAGCGGGCCCGGCCTGGCCCCCAGGGCCGCCGAGCTGGAGGCGCTGGGCGTCACCGTGCGGCTCGGCGACGGCGCGAGCCTGCCCGAGGGCACCGAGCTGATCGTCACCTCGCCCGGCTGGGCGCCGGACAGCCCGCTGTTCGCCGCCGCCGAGGCGGCCGGGGTACCGGTCTGGGGCGACGTCGAGCTGGCCTGGCGGCTGCGCAAGCCGCTGCCCGGCACCGGCGAGCCCGCCCCCTGGCTGGCCGTCACCGGCACCAACGGCAAGACCACCACCGTCCAGATGCTCGCCTCGATCCTCACCGCCGCCGGCAAGCGCACCGCCGCGGTCGGCAACGTCGGGGTCTCGGTGCTGGACGCGGTGCTCGCCGAGGAGCCGTACGACGTGCTCGCCGTCGAGCTCTCCAGCTACCAGCTGCACTGGGCGCCCTCGCTGCGCCCGTACGCGGCGGCGGTGCTCAACCTGGCGCCCGACCACCTCGACTGGCACGGCTCGATGGAGGCGTACGCCGCCGACAAGGGCCGGATCTACGAGGGCAACGTCGTCGCCTGCGTGTACAACCTGGCCGACCCGGCCACCGAGGCGCTGGTCCGCGAGGCCGACGTCGAGGAGGGCTGCCGGGCGGTCGGCTTCGGTCTCGGCGCGCCGGGCCCGTCGAACTTCGGCGTGGTGGACGGCCTGCTGGTGGACCGGGCCTTCGTCGAGGACCGGGCCAAGAACGCGGCCGAACTGGGCGCCGTCGAGGATGTTTACCCACCGGCGCCCCACAACATCGCCAACGCGCTCGCCGCGGCGGCGCTGGCCAGGGCGTACGGCGTCGAGCCGAAGGCCGTCCGGGAGGGCCTGCGGGCCTTCCGTCCGGACGCCCACCGGATCGCCGAGGTCGGGGTGGTCGGCGAGGTCACGTACATCGACGACTCCAAGGCCACCAACACCCACGCGGCGGCCGCCTCGCTGGCCGCCTACCGGCCGGTCGTCTGGATCGCCGGGGGCCTGGCCAAGGGCGCGGCCTTCGACGACCTGGTGCGGGGCGCGGCAGGGCGGCTGCGCGCGGTGGTGCTGATCGGCCAGGACCGGGCGCTGATCCGGGAGGCGCTGGAGCGACACGCTCCGGATGTGCCGGTGATCGAGGCGGCCGAGGGCCAGACTGGCGCGATGGCGATGGCCGAGGTCGTTCGAACGGCCGCGTCGCTCGCCCGATCGGGTGACACCGTGCTGCTGGCACCGGCCTGCGCCTCGATGGACATGTTCACCAACTACGGCGAGCGCGGCGACCTCTTCGCGGCGGCCGTCCTGGAGCTGGCGGGCGAGTAGGCGGGCCGGCACGGATGTCGGCCGGAGAGAGTGGGCGGGGAGCGGTGGCGGGGCAGGGCAGAGCGGATTCCGGCGTTGTGAAGCGGGACGCCGCCGAGCCGATGAGAGTGATCTCCGCCACCACGACCAAGTACAAGTCGGCCGGTCCGCTGGGCCGGGTCCAGGCCCTCAGGGCCCGGGTCCGGTACTGGCTGGACCGGCCGCTCACCCCGTACCTGCTGGTCCTCGGCAGCACCCTGCTGCTGGTCGTGCTCGGCCTGATGATGGTCTTCTCGGCCTCCCAGATCCTGGCCCTGAACCAGCACCACTCGGCGCAGTACTACTTCCTCAAGCAGTTGATCGCGGCCGTCCTCGGCCTGGTCCTGCTGATCGGCTTCGCCTCCGTCCCGGTGGCGGTGCTGCGGGTGATCGTCTACCCGGTGATGTTCGCGGTGATCTGCGCGCTCACGCTGGTCGCCATCCCCGGCATCGGGATGCGGATCAACGGCAACCAGAACTGGCTGGATTTCGGCTTCTTCCAGTTCCAGCCCTCGGAGTTCGCCAAGCTGGCACTGGTGCTCTGGGGCGCCGACCTGCTCGCCCGCAAGCAGAAGGCCGGCACCCTCAACTCCTGGAAGCACCTGCTGGTGCCGCTGGTGCCGGGCGCCCTGCTGCTGCTCGCGCTGATCATGTTCGGCGGCGACATGGGCACCTCGATGATCCTGGTGGCCATGGTGTTCGCGCTGCTCTGGATGGTCGGAGCGCCGCTGCGGCTGTTCGTGGCCACCGTCGGGGTGGCGGTGGTGGTCTGCACCGCCCTGGTGGTCACCGTCCCGCACCGGGCGGAGCGGCTGAGCTGCATCGGCGTCACCAAGATCGATCCCGAGGGCGCCTGCTTCCAGGCCCTGCACGGCGCCTTCGCGTTCGCCAACGGCGGAGGCTTCGGCACCGGCCTGGGCGCCGGCGTGGAGAAATGGGGCCAGCTGCCCGAGGCGCACACCGACTTCATCTTCGCCGCGACCGGCGAGGAACTCGGTCTGGTGGGGACGCTGTCGGTGCTCGGTCTCTTCGCGGCACTAGGCTACGCGGGTATCCGTGTGGCCATCGGTACGAAGGACCCCTTCGTCAGGTACGCCGCGGGAGCCGCCACCACCTGGATCATGGCGCAGGCCATGATCAACCTGGGGTCGGCGCTGGGACTGCTGCCCATCGCGGGCGTCCCGCTCCCGCTGTTCTCCTACGGCGGTTCCGCCATGCTGTCGGCCATGTCCGCGATCGGAGTGCTGCTGTGCCTGGCGCGCAGCTCCTCGGGCGCGAAGGCGGCCCTGGCCGCCCGGAGCAAGAACTCCCGGATCAGGAGACAACTGGCCCGGGTGCTGCCACGACGACGAACCACAGCGCGCCCGGCCCCGGGGCCGGCACGCAGGGAGCGGTGAATTTCGGTGCATGTCGTACTCGCCGGCGGGGGGACCGCCGGTCACATCGAGCCGGCCATGGCCCTCGCGGATGCCCTCCGCAGGCACGACCCGTCCGTCGGGATCACCGCCCTGGGCACCGAGCGCGGACTGGAGACCCGGCTGGTACCCGAGCGCGGCTACCAGCTGGAGCTCATTCCGGCCGTCCCGTTGCCCCGCAAGCCCACCCCGGAGCTGATCACCGTCCCCGGGCGGCTGCGCGGCACCGTCCGGGCCGCGCAGGAGATCATCGAACGGGTCAACGCGGACGCGGTGGTCGGCTTCGGCGGCTACGTCGCGATGCCCGCCTACCTGGCCGCCAAGCGGGCCGGCGTGCCGATCGTGGTGCACGAGGCGAACGCCCGCCCCGGCCTGGCCAACAAGATCGGCGCCCGCTACAGCGACTTCGTGGCGGTCTCCACGCCGGACAGCAAGCTGCGTGACTCCCGGTACATCGGCATCCCGCTGCGCCGGACCATCGCCACCCTGGACCGGGGTGCCGCCCGCCCCGAGGCCCGCCAGTACTTCGGCCTCGACCAGCGGCTGCCCACCCTGCTGGTCTCCGGCGGCTCCCAGGGCGCGCGCCGGCTCAACGAGACGATCACCGCGATCGCCCCGCGGCTCCAGCAGTACGGCGTGCAGATCCTGCACGCGGTCGGCCCGAAGAACGAGCTGCCGCAGGTGGCGGACGTCCCCGGGATGCCGCCGTACCGCCCGGTGCCGTACCTGGACCGGATGGACCTCGCCTACGCGGCGGCCGACATGATGCTCTGCCGGGCCGGCGCCATGACGGTGGCCGAGCTGGCGGCCGTCGGCCTGCCCGCCGCCTTCGTCCCGCTGCCGATCGGCAACGGCGAGCAGCGGCTGAACGCCCAGCCGATGGTCAAGGCCGGCGGTGGTCTGCTGGTGGACGACGCCGAGCTGACCTCGGACTGGGTGCTCCAGAACGTGCTGCCGGTGCTCACCGACCCGCAGCGGCTGTGGGACATGAGCCGGGCGGCCGCCGAGTTCGGCCGCAGGGACGCCGACGACCTGCTCGTCGGCATGGTCTACGAGGCGATCCAGGCCCACCGCGGCGGCCGCCGCCGTGGCTGACGGCCGGCTCGCCGACCCGTTGGAGGAGGAGCTGGAGGTGGAGGAGTCCGCTCCCCGCCTCCGGCTCTCCCGGCGGGGCATCGTGGTGCTGGGCGCGCTCGGCGCCGCGGTGCTCGGCGTGCTGGCCTGGCTGGTGTTCTTCTCCTCGGTGCTGGACGTGCGCGACGTCGCCGTCCAGGGGACGAGTGACGGAAAGCTGACGGCGGACCAGGTCCGCGAGACGGTCGGCGGGCTCGGTGACGGCCCCCTGGCGCGCGTGGACCTGGACGACGTCAGGCACCGGGTGGAGGCGATCCCCCGGGTGGCCAGGGCGGAGGTGTGGCGGGGCTGGCCGCACACCCTGCGGGTGAAGGTGGTCGAGCGCAAGGCGGTGGCCGCCGTCAAGGGTGAGGACGGCCAGTTCACCCAGGTGGATGCCGGGGGCGTGAGCTTCGCCACCGAGCAGGCCCCGCCGGAGGGCGTTCCCGTGGTGGAGCTGCGACTCAGTCAGCAGGCGAACGACGTGGACGGGGTGATTTCCCGTCCGCAGCTGGTGCAGGGCGCGGTGGCGGTGGCCGCCGGGCTGCCGCCGGAGGTCGCCAAGCTGGCCGGTTCGATGGTGGTGCACTCGTACGACGACATCCAGCTGCAGCTCAGCGGGGGTGTGACGGTGCGCTGGGGGAGTCCTGAGCAGATCGACCGGAAGGCCAGGGTCCTGGTCGCGCTGATGAACCAGAAGGGCACGACCTTCGACGTGACGGCGCCGGAGGCGCCGGCGGTGTCCGGATGATCCGGTAGGTTCTCTGCCTGAGGGAGGGGTTGACGCCTTGAAGTGTCGGCCCGACTCTTGGTGGTCACCCCCGGTTTCCTAAGCC
The DNA here is from genome assembly GCF_044757205.1 of Kitasatospora sp. NPDC091335. NCBI lineage: Bacteria > Bacillati > Actinomycetota > Actinomycetes > Kitasatosporales > Streptomycetaceae > Kitasatospora > Kitasatospora sp. NPDC091335. The sequence goes on from NZ_JBIVUM010000001.1 coordinate 600,508, forward strand.
GGCCGATGATCACATAGGCTCAAAAGAAAAAGGGAAGCTCGGCGTGTTCGTTGAAACACGTGCCCGGAGCCACCTAGTGTCCTGTGTCACCAGACTGTGTTTCCTGGTGACGTGACGGAGACACAGCACTAACCCTAAAGGTCAAGTTTAGGGTTGGGGTCGGCGGTCGGCATTTCGGACATTCAGTCAGAAACCAGGCTCCCTACCCATCGACATCCGTCGGAACGGCCCCGCTCCGGGGCGGGCCGACCCGGAAATTCGAGGCGAGAGGCCTTCGACGTGGCAGCACCGCAGAACTACCTCGCAGTCATCAAGGTCGTCGGAATCGGCGGCGGTGGTGTCAACGCCATCAACCGGATGATCGAGGTCGGTCTCAAGGGCGTCGAGTTCATCGCGATCAACACCGATGCGCAGGCCCTCCTGATGAGCGACGCCGACGTCAAGCTCGATGTGGGCCGTGAACTCACCCGGGGCCTCGGCGCCGGCGCCAACCCCGAGGTCGGCCGCAAGGCCGCCGAGGACCACCGCGAGGAGATCGAGGAGGTCCTCAAGGGGGCCGACATGGTCTTCGTGACCGCCGGTGAGGGTGGTGGCACGGGCACGGGCGGCGCGCCCGTCGTGGCCAACATCGCGCGCTCCCTGGGCGCCCTGACCATCGGCGTGGTCACCCGTCCGTTCACCTTCGAGGGCCGGCGCCGGGCCAACCAGGCCGAGGACGGCATCGCCTCCCTGCGCGAAGAGGTCGACACCCTCATCGTGATCCCCAACGACCGGCTGCTGTCCATCTCGGACCGCCAGGTCAGCGTCCTCGACGCGTTCCGCTCGGCCGACCAGGTCCTGCTCTCCGGTGTCCAGGGCATCACCGACCTGATCACCACCCCGGGCCTGATCAACCTCGACTTCGCCGACGTCAAGTCCGTCATGTCGGAGGCCGGTTCGGCGCTCATGGGCATCGGCTCGGCCCGCGGCGAGGACCGCGCCAAGGCCGCCGCGGTGATGGCGATCTCCTCGCCGCTGCTGGAGGCCTCGATCGACGGCGCCCGCGGCGTGCTGCTGTCCATCTCGGGCGGCTCCGACCTCGGTCTTTTCGAGATCAACGAGTCGGCCCAGCTGGTCAGCGAGGCGGCCCACCCCGAGGCCAACATCATCTTCGGTGCGGTCATCGACGACGCGCTCGGCGACGAGGTCCGGGTCACCGTCATCGCGGCCGGCTTCGACGGCGGGCAGCCGCCGGCGATCGTCCGCGACCCGGTGGTCAAGTCCACCTCCCCGGAGCGCCCGGCCACGCCGCCGGCCGCCCCGGAGCGTCCGGCCGGCCGCCCGTACGGGACCATCGGCTCGGTGACGTCCCGTTCGGAGGGCGAGTCCTCCGGGTCGAGCCGGAACGCCGAGACCTCGGCCACCACGACCGCCGCCCCGGTGCCGCCCCAGGTGCAGCCGGTCAGGCAGCCGTTCGTGGAGAGTCCGGCCGAGGAGCTCGACGTCCCGGATTTCCTTAAGTGATCGATCACGCGATCCGCGCGGGTGCTCACTTCGCCTTCACCTCACGGTGGGGCGGGGTGAGCACTTCGCCGTACGGGGAGCTGAACCTCGGCGGCGCGGTGGGCGACGACCCGGAGGCAGTCCGGGAGAACCGGGCGGTCGCCGCCCGGCGGCTGGGGATCGACCCGGCCGACGTGGTGTGGATGAACCAGGTGCACGGCGCCGAGGTCGCGGTGGTGACCGGGCGCCAGCCGCTCGGCGAGGCGCCGACGGTGGACGCGGTGGTCTCCGACCGGCCGCTCGCGCTGGCGGTGCTGACCGCCGACTGCACCCCGGTGCTGCTGGCCGACCCGGTGGCGGGCGTGGTGGGCGCGGCCCACGCGGGCCGGCCGGGGCTGGCGGCCGGGGTGGTGCCCGCGGCCGTCCGGGCGATGGTCGAGCTGGGCGCGGAGCCCGGGCGGATCACCGCCGCCACCGGCCCCGCGGTCTGCGGCCGCTGCTACGAGGTGCCGGCCGCACTGCGTGCCGAAGTCGCCGCGGTGGTGCCGGAGGCCTTCGCCGAGACCTCCTGGGGGACCCCGGCCCTGGACGTGCCCGGGGGAGTCGCGGCCCAGCTGGCGGCGGCGGGGGTCAGCGAGGTGGTGCGATCAGCGGTCTGCACCCTCGAATCCGCCGATCACTACTCCTATCGTCGCGAGCAGCGCACGGGCCGGCTCGCGAGCTACGTCTGGTTGGACTCTGATCACTGATGACGAACGACATCTACGGACCGTTCCCCGGTGGCGCCGAGTTCGTGGCGGCCCTGACGGACGGCCAGCGGGCGCGCTACGAGGAGCTCGGGACCAACCTCGACGTGGTCGAGCGCCGGATCGCGGACGCCTGTGCGGCCGCCGGACGCGCCCGGGACGAGGTCACCCTGATCGTCGTCACCAAGACCTACCCCGCCGAGGACAGCGCGCTGCTGGCCGGGTTGGGCGTGACGGACGTCGCGGAGAACCGCGACCAGGACGCCGCGCCGAAGGCGGAGCAGTGCAGAAACCTTCCTCTTGACTGGCACTTCGTCGGACAGTTGCAGACCAACAAGGTCCGCTCGGTCGTCCGGTACGCGAACCACGTGCACTCGGTGGACCGGCCGCGGCTGGTCGAGTCGCTCTCCGCGGCGGTGCTGAAGTCGGAGCGCCCCGAGCTGGGCTGCCTGGTGCAGGTGGCGCTGGACAAGGAGCACGGGGAGGGCGAGCACCGGGCGGGGGTCGCGCCGGAGGACGTCGTGCGACTGGCCGACGCGATCGCCGACACGCCCGGGCTCCGACTGGACGGTGTGATGACCGTCGCTCCGCTGGCAGGCCCGCTGGCCGGTGACCCGGCCCGCGCCTTCGAGCGGCTGGCGGAAATCGCAACCGCCGTACGGGCGGACCATCCGGCTGCCACCATGGTCTCCGCAGGGATGAGCGGCGACCTTGAGCAGGCGATTGCCGCCGGGGCGACACATGTGCGCGTCGGAACGGCGGTACTCGGAGTGAGGTCACCCCTCAGGTAACGTCACCGGGTAGTAGATCAGACAGCAGGACAAAATAGGACAGAATCTAGCAGCTCCCCGGAGCGCTAGCGAACCGTGGATCGCAGCTCCGCGGCCCCCACACCACGAATCCGACCGGCCGTCGGGCTGACGTTCCGTCGTGGAGGGACCGCGGAATCCGCAGGCAGGGCCGTCACGCGCCCGGGCTGCCGGGACGGAGCGCCGGTCCGCACGGAGCGAGCGAAGCGAGCGACCATCAGAAGGCGCGCGCATCGCGAAGCTGCCACCGAGCGTCAGCGAGGTGGCTATGAGCGGAGGAGACAGGAGCATGGCCGGCGCAATGCGCAAGATGGCGGTCTACCTCGGCCTCGTGGAGGACGAGACGTACGACGGCCAGGGGTACGACCCCGACGACGACTACGACGCGGATCCCGAGCCGATCCGGACGGGACAGCGGACCGAGGACATTCCCCGTCCGGCCCCGGCCGCGGCGGCCGCCGCGCCGGCCCCGGTCTCCTCGATCACCCCGCAGCCGGTGCCCGCGGCGGTGCCGATCCGACAGGAGACTCCGAGGATGGCCCCCGTGTCGTCCATCACACCCGAACGTCGCCACAACCTGGAGAAGAGCGCACCGGTGATCATGCCCAAGGTAGTGAACGAACGAGAGCCCTACCGCATCACCACGCTGCACCCCCGAACCTACAACGAGGCCCGTACCATCGGGGAACAGTTCCGTGGCGGGACTCCCGTGATCATGAATCTGACCGAGATGGACGACACCGACGCGAAGCGCCTCGTAGACTTCGCGGCTGGACTCGTCTTCGGTCTGCACGGCAGTATCGAGCGCGTGACACAGAAGGTGTTCCTGCTGTCGCCTGCTAACGTCGATGTCACGGCGGAGGACAAGGCTCGGATCGCCGAGGGTGGGTTCTTCAACCAGAGCTGACCCGGCCACGACTTTACGTGTGGATCTGATCAACAGTGGGTTAGCGACAGGTGACGAGCGGCAGGCCCGAGGGATCGGGACCGGGGAGAGGGAAACGGGATGGACATCGTATGGGCGGTGCTCTACTACGCCCTGACCGTCTTTCTGGTGTTCCTGCTCGTACGGCTGGTCATGGACTGGGTCTTCCAGTTCGCGCGTTCGTGGCGGCCCGGCAAGGCCATGGTCCTGGTCCTGGAGGCCACGTACACTGTCACGGATCCGCCGCTCAAGCTTCTTCGGCGGCTCATTCCGCCGTTGCGTTTCGGGGGCGTGGCGCTCGACCTGTCCTTCTTCGTACTGATGATCATTGTGTATGTCCTGATCTCGCTTGTGCACCCCTAGTCGTAGGTGAGCGATGCGACAGGATGCCGGTGTGCCGACGATCACGTTGAGGTGAAGAGATGCCATTGACCCCCGAGGACGTTCGGAACAAGCAGTTCACGACCGTCCGCCTGCGTGAAGGCTACGACGAGGACGAGGTCGATGCCTTCCTCGACGAGGTCGAGGGGGAGCTGACCCGCCTCCTCCGGGAGAACGAGGACCTGCGTGCCAAGCTGGCCGCCGCGACTCGTGCCGCCGCGCAGAACCAGGCCAACCTGCGCAAGGAGCCGCAGCAGGACGCCCCCCGACAGGGTGGTGCTCCGGTGCCCGCCGCCATATCCGGTCCGCCGGTCCCCGGCCAGCAGGGTCCCGGCGGTCCGCAGCAGATGGGTCCGGGTGGTCCGCAGCAGATGGGCCCCGGCGGCCCGCAGCAGCAGATGGGCAACCAGCCGCTCGGCCTGCCCGCCGGCTCCCAGCCGCAGCTTCCGGCTGCCGGCGGACAGCAGCAGCAGATGAACCAGACCATGGGCGGACAGCAGCAGCTGGTCCAGCCGATGGGCGGTCAGATGCTCCAGCCCATGGGCGGCCCCGGTGGCCCGCAGCAGATGGGCAACCCGATGGGCCAGGGCATGGGCCAGCAGCAGATGCAGCCGATGGGTGGCCCGATGGGCGGCCCGCAGCAGATGGGCGGCCCCATGGGCGGCCCGATGCAGCAGCAGAGCCCCGGCGGAGACAGTGCCGCCCGTGTGCTGGCGCTCGCTCAGCAGACCGCCGACCAGGCGATCTCCGAGGCCCGTTCCGAGGCCAACAAGATCGTCGGCGAGGCGCGCAGCCGGGCCGAGGGCCTGGAGCGCGACGCCCGTGCCAAGGCCGACGCGCTGGAGCGGGACGCGCAGGAGAAGCACCGTGTCGCGATGGGCTCGCTGGAGTCCGCGCGGGCCACGCTGGAGCGCAAGGTCGAGGACCTGCGGGCGTTCGAGCGTGAGTACCGCACGCGTCTGAAGTCGTACCTGGAGACCCAGCTGCGTCAGCTGGAGTCGCAGGCGGACGACTCGCTCGCCCCGCCGCGGATCCCCGCCACCGCGTCGCTGCCGCCGGCGGCCTCGTCGATGGCGCCGGCCGGTGCCAGTGCGATGAGCGGCGGCGCGCCGAGCTTCGGTGGCAACCAGCCGTCCTTCGGTGGCAACTCGCCGTCCTTCGGCGGGAGCAGCTCCTTCGGTGGCGGCTCCTCGGCGCCGGGTTTCGGCGGGCAGTCGGCCGGTGGCAACAGCGGTGCTCCGCAGATGCAGCCGGCCGGGATGACCCAGCCGATGGCGGCGGTCCGTCCGCAGCCGCCGCAGCCGATGCAGCAGGCTCCGGCGCCGATGCGGGGCTTCCTGATCGACGAGGACGGCGACAACTGAGGTTGTAGCAGGGCCTTTCGGAGGCGCCCCCTTCCGACCCACGGGTCGGGGAGGGGGCGCCTCTCTGCGTGGGGAGGGGCGTGCGGGTGTGCCGGGGGGCGCGTGGGAGTGCTGAGGGGCGCGGGGAACTCGACGGGGGCGTGCGGGAGTTGGGGTGGGTGTGGGATATGGGGCAGGTATGGCGAAGCCGCCGTCACGTGGGGGTGACGGCGGCTTCGTCGTGCGGATCAGGCCTTGCGGAGCTGGAAGGCGAGGCCGAGCGAGTCGTCGGTGAAGCTCTCGGACTCCCAGTCGGCCGCGCCGGCGGCGAAGTCGGTGGCGAGGACCTCCTCGGCGACCAGCGGACCGTGCTCGGCGATGGCCTCGGCGGTCTCCTCCGAGGTGGCGCGCCAGCGCAGGACGATGCGGTCGGCGACGTCCAGCCCGGAGTTCTTGCGGGCCTCCTGGATCTGGCGGATGGCGTCGCGGGCGATGCCGAGGCGCTTGAGCTCCGGGGTGATGGCCAGGTCGAGGGCGACGGTGGCGCCGGACTCGTTGGCGACGGCCCAGCCCTCGCGCGGGGTCTCGGTGATGATCACCTCGTCCGGAGAGAGGGTGATCGTCTCGCCGTTCAGCTCGACCGAGGTCTCGCCGCCGGCGCGCAGCTCGGCGGCAAGCCGGGCGGCGTCGGTGGCGGCGACCGCCTTGGCGACGTCCTGGACGCCCTTGCCGAAACGCTTGCCCAGTGCGCGGAAGTTGGCCTTGGCGCTGGTGTCGACCAGTGAGCCGCCCACCGCTGCCAGCGACTCCAGGGTGGAGACGTTGAGCTCCTCGGCGATCTGCGCGCGCAGGTCGGCGGGCAGGTCCTCCCAGCCCTGGGCGGCGACCAGCGCGCGGGACAGCGGCTGACGGGTCTTCACGCCGGACTCGGCGCGGGTGGCCCGGCCCAGCTCGACCAGGCGGCGGACCAGCGCCATGTGCCGGGACAGCTCGGTGTCGATCAGCGACTCGTCGGCCTCCGGCCAGGTGGCCAGGTGCACCGAGGACGGGGCGTCCGGGGCGACCGGGACGACCAGGTCCTGCCAGACCCGCTCGGTGATGAACGGGGTGAGCGGGGCCATCAGACGGGTGACCGTCTCCAGCGCCTCGTGCAGGGTGGCGAGCGCGGCGGCGTCACCCTGCCAGAAGCGGCGGCGGCCGCGGCGGACGTACCAGTTGGACAGGTCGTCGACGAAGCCGGACAGCAGCTTGCCGGCGCGCTGGGTGTCGTACGCCTCGAAGGCCGCGTCGACGTCGCGGACCAGGGTGTTCAGCTCGGACAGCACCCAGCGGTCCAGCTGCGGGCGGTCGGTCGGGGCCGGGTCGCCCGCGGAGGGGGCCCAGTCCGAGGTGCGCGCGTACAGCGCCTGGAAGGCGACGGTGTTCCAGTAGGTGAGGAGGGTCTTGCGGACCACCTCCTGGATGGTGCCGTGGCCGACCCGGCGGGCCGACCAGGGCGAGCCGCCGGCCGCCATGAACCAGCGGACGGCGTCGGCGCCGTGCTGGTCCATCAGCGGGATCGGCTGGAGGATGTTGCCCAGGTGCTTGGACATCTTGCGGCCGTCCTCGGCCAGGATGTGGCCCAGGCAGACGACGTTCTCGTAGCTGTTCCTGTCGAACACCAGGGTGCCGATCGCCATCAGCGTGTAGAACCAGCCGCGGGTCTGGTCGATCGCCTCGGAGATGAACTGCGCCGGGTAGCGCTTCTCGAACAGCTCCTTGTTCCGGTACGGGTAGCCGTACTGGGCGAAGGGCATCGAGCCCGAGTCGTACCAGGCGTCGATGACCTCGGGCACGCGGGTGGCGGTGCCGCCGCAGTCGCGGCAGGCGAAGGTCACCTCGTCGATGTACGGGCGGTGCGGGTCGAGGTCGCTCCGGTCGGTGCCGGTGAGCTCGGACAGCTCGGCCAGCGAGCCGACGCAGGTGAGGTGGCCCTCCTCGCAGCGCCAGATCGGCAGCGGGGTGCCCCAGTAGCGGTTGCGGCTGAGCGCCCAGTCGATGTTGTTGTTCAGCCAGTCGCCGAAGCGGCCGTGCTTGACCGTGTCGGGGAACCAGTTGGTGGCCTCGTTCTCACGGATCATCGCGTCCTTGACGGCGGTGGTCCGGATGTACCAGGACGGCTGCGCGTAGTAGAGCAGCGCGGTGTGGCAGCGCCAGCAGTGCGGGTAGCTGTGCTCGTACGGCAGGTGGCGGAAGAGCAGGCCGCGCTCCTTGAGGTCCGCGACCAGGGCCTCGTCGGCCTTCTTGAAGAACTGGCCGCCGACCAGCGGGACCTCGGGGGCGAAGGTGCCGTCGCCGAGCACCGGGTTGACCACCGGCAGGCCGTAGCGGCGGCAGACCGCGAGGTCGTCCGCGCCGAAGGCGGGGGACTGGTGGACGATGCCGGTGCCGTCGTCGGTGGTGACGTAGTCGGCGTTGACGACGTAGTGGGCGTCCTCGATCGCGACCAGGTCGAAGGGGCGGCGGTAGGCCCAGCGCTCCATCTCGGCGCCGGTGAAGGACTCGCCGGTGGTCTCCCAGCCTTCACCGAGTGCCTTGGCCAGCAGCGGCTCGGCGACGACGAGCTTCTCCGCGCCGTCGGTGGCCACCACGTAGGTGACCTCGGGGTGGACGGCGGCGGCGGTGTTGGAGACCAGGGTCCACGGGGTGGTGGTCCAGACCAGCAGGGCGGCCTGGCCGGCCAGCGGGCCGCTGGTCAGCGGGAAGCGGACGAAGACCGAGGGGTCGACCACGGTCTCGTAGCCCTGGGCCAGCTCGTGGTCCGAGAGGCCGGTGCCGCAGCGCGGGCACCAGGGGGCGACCCGGTGGTCCTGGACCAGCAGGCCCTTGTCGAAGATCTGCTTGAGCGACCACCAGACGGACTGGACGTACGACGGGTCCATCGTCCGGTAGGCCTCGTCCAGGTCGACCCAGTACCCCATGCGGGTGGTCAGCTCGGTGAAGGCGTCGGTGTGGCGGGTCACCGACTCGCGGCACCTGGCGTTGAACTCGGCGATGCCGTACGCCTCGATGTCCTGCTTGCCGGAGAAGCCCAGCTCCTTCTCGACGGCGAGCTCGACCGGCAGGCCGTGGCAGTCCCAGCCGGCCTTGCGGGCGACGTGGTAGCCCTTCATGGTCCGGTAGCGCGGGAAGACGTCCTTGAAGACGCGGGCCTCGATGTGGTGCGCGCCGGGCATGCCGTTGGCGGTGGGCGGGCCCTCGTAGAACACCCACTCGGGGCGGCCCTCGGACTGCTCCAGGCTGCGCTGGAAGATCTTGTTGTCCTGCCAGAACGACAGGATCTGGTGCTCCAGGGCAGGCAGGTCCACCTGCGCGGGGACGGGGTTGTAGGAGCTGCTCATCGCGGGCGTCGACCTCCGGCGGATACTGGGACTGGATCCTCCGGAGGGACGAGACGGCCTGGCCGCCCCGCGGTACCACCCTCCTTGGCCGCGGTGCTGCGTTCGCGGCCCTCTTGTTTGGGCTTGCTGCCGGGTCTAGTGGGCCGCCGTGGTCGGTGGCCGTTCTTCCGGCGGCTCCGGGGTGATCTTCCCGCCGTGCACACCCCCGGGCTCGCACCGTCCCCGGGTCGCTGGTGGCTGCGTACGTCGGTACTCGTCCCATCTGCGCCTCGCACGGCCAGTGTATCGGCCGGGTGAGGCGGTTTGTCCAAACCGTTTCCGGCGGGCGGCCCCCGGGGTGGTTCCCCGGGGGCTCTCCGGGGCCGCCCGGGGAGGCGCGTACGCGGAGGCGCGTACGGCGCTGTCCGGTGCCGTGCGGTGCCGTGCGGTGCCGTGCGGTGCCGTGCGGTGCCGTTCGGTGGCATTCCGTGGCGTTCGACGGCGGAGATTAGCCGGAGTCGATCTGGGCACAAATCTCTGAGCGTACGGGGCGTGACGGTTGGGGCGGCTGCCTGGGTGGGATCGTTATGAGGCGTCGGTATGTCATGTTGTGACCGGTTTTGATCGGGATTATCGTTCCGGCACTGGAAGCCGCCGGGAACCGGCGGCTCGATTCGTTCGTAGATGGGGTCGAAAGCCATGGCTGAGAAGGGAACCGGCGCGGGTACCGCCACCAAGCGGGCACGCAAGGCCGTGGCGGTCGACCCAGGGGAGGGGACCGTGACCACTACCGCACCGAAGACCAGCAAGGACACCGTCACCGGGCCGCACGGCGCCGAGTCGGTGGACCCGGCCACGCTGCCGGTCCGGCCCGGCGAGGAACCGTGGACCAGGGCGGAGGTCCACGAGCTGCACGACGAGCTGATCAGCGAGCTGGACCGGCTCCGGAGCGAGATCGACGCCGCCGAGGCGGCCATCTCGGGACTGATGCGCGACTCCAACGACGGAGCCGGCGACGACCAGGTGGACGCCGGTACGAAGAACATCTCGCGGGAGAGCGAGTTGGCGCTGGCCAACAACGCGCGGGACAGCCTGGCCCAGACCGAACGCGCGCTGGGGCGGCTGGAGGGCGTCGGCTTCGGCACCTGCGAGTCCTGCGGGCAGGCCATCGGCAAGGCCCGGATGCAGGCCTTCCCCAGGGCGACGCTCTGCGTACAGTGCAAGGCCAAGCAGGAGCGCCGCTGAACCGGGCGACCGGAGCGACGTGGGGGGTCGGGCTTGCCGTACGCTCGACCCCGTATCGTCGCCTGAATAAACGTCGCCTGACGCGTTCGTGAACGCGGGCAGGCCGTCATCGGCCCACCACCCTCCCCCTCCTGCGGACCGGGGGAGCTCCATCGGCAGCGGAGCGGATCATCAGTACGCAAGGTTCCCCCCAGACCCGGGACGACGCCGTCCCGTCCCCCGCCGATGCCGTGGAGGTGCCCGTGGCCGAGCCGGCCGAGGCCTCGCCCGTGGACGACGCGACGGCCGAGAAGCCCAGGGGCCCGCGCCGGATCGGCGTGCTGCTGGTCATCGCCGTCCTCGCGTTCCTGATCGACCTCGCCAGCAAGTCGCTGGTGGTCGCCCGGCTGGAGAACCACTCGGCGATCAAGGTGATCGGGGACGTGGTCACCTTCCAGGTGATCCGCAACTCGGGCGCGGCCTTCGGGATGGGGCAGGCGCTGACCGTCGTCTTCACGATGATCGCCTCCTCCGTCATCGTGGTGATCTGGCGGATCGCCCGCCGGCTGTACAGCCTGCCCTGGGCGATCGCGCTCGGGCTGCTGCTCGGCGGGGCGCTCGGCAACCTCACCGACCGGCTGTTCCGCTCGCCGAGCGTCTTCCGCGGGCACGTGGTGGACTTCATCTCCGTCCAGCACTTCGCGGTCTTCAACCTCGCGGACTCGGCGATCGTCTGCGGCGGGATCCTGGTGGTGCTGCTCTCCTTCCGCGGCAGCAACCCGGACGGGACCGTCCACCAGCAGCCCGAGAAGGACGGGAAGGGCGAGAAGCCGGAGCAGGCCGGGAAGTAGCCCCCGGATCACCGGCGGGCGGGGGCGGGTCGCGTTTCCGGCATACTCGTACGGGTGAGTACCGCAGCGCAGATCCGCAGCCTCCCCGTACCCGACGGCCTGGAGGGCGAACGCCTCGACGCCGCCCTGGCCCGGATGTTCGGCTTCTCCCGGACCAAGGCCGCCGAGCTGGCCGCCGACGGCAAGGTGACGCTCGACGGCGCCGTGGCCGGGAAGTCGGACCGGGTGACCGCCGGCTCCTGGCTGGAGGTCGAGATCCCGGCGCCGGCCGCCCCGGTGCGGATCGTCGCCGAGCCGGTCGAGGGCATGCGGATCGTCCACGAGGACGAGGACATCGTGCTGGTCGACAAGCCGGTCGGCGTCGCCGCGCACCCCAGCCCGGGCTGGACCGGCCCCACCGTGATCGGCGGGCTGGCCGCGGCCGGGTTCCGCATCTCCACCTCGGGCGCCGCCGAGCGCCAGGGCGTCGTGCACCGGCTGGACGTCGGCACCTCGGGGCTGATGGTGGTCGCCAAGTCCGAGCGCGCGTACACCGACCTCAAGCGCCAGTTCCACGACCGGATCACCGAGAAGCGGTACCACACGCTGGTGCAGGGCCACCCGGACCCGCTGAGCGGGACGGTGGACGCGCCGATCGGACGGCACCCCAGCTCGGACTGGAAGTGGGCCGTCACCAAGGACGGCAAGGCGTCCATCACCCACTACGACCTGATCGAGGCGTACCGCGCCGCGTCGCTGCTGACGATCAAGCTGGAGACCGGCCGCACCCACCAGATCCGCGTCCACATGTCCGCGCTGCGGCACCCCTGCGTGGGCGACCTGACGTACGGCGCCGACCCGACGCTGGCCAAGCGGCTGGGGCTGACCCGGCAGTGGCTGCACGCGGTGTCGCTCGGCTTCGAGCACCCGGCGGACGGCCAGTGGGTCGAGTTCTCCAGCGAGTACCCGGAGGACCTGACGAAGGCGCTGGACATCATCGCGGCGGAGAGCTGACATGTCGGCCACTGCCGTCCGGGTCGCCGAGGGCGAGGCGGACCTGGAGCTGGTGCGGGCCGTCCGGCGTGAGGTGTTCATCGTCGAGCAGGGCGTGCCGGAGGAGCTGGAGTACGACGAGTACGACGCGACCTCGGTGCACCTGCTGGCGGTGGGGGCCGACGGGGCCGGGCTGGGGACCGCGAGGCTGATCTTCGGGGACCACGCCCGGGAGCTGACCGGCGGCGTCGAGGGGCGGGTGCTGCTCGGGCGGCTCGCGGTCGTCGCGGCGGCCCGGGGCACGGGTCTGGGCGCGGAGCTGGTCAGGGCGGTCGAGGCCGCGGGTGCCGGGCGCGGTGGCGCGGAGGTCGAGCTGCACGCGCAGGTCCAGGCGCTCGGGTTCTACGAGCGGCTGGGGTACGTGGCCGAGGGGCCCGTGTACGACGACGCGGGGATCCCGCACCGGACGATGACGCGGGTGCTGTAGGCGTTCCTCGCACGGTTCCGCCCCCGGTCTTCGGCCGGGGGCGGCACGTGTTTCCGGGGCCGGCGGGGGTCAGGTGCCGGTGGTGCGGAGGCGGGGGAGGGCGTCGGGGTGCTCGTCGCGGAGGTAGGCGATGAGCTGTTCGCGGACGTCGAAGCGGAGCTGGGCGGCGTCGTCGGGGGTGCGGGCGGTCATGGTGGCGCGGACGACCATCGTGCTGGGTGTGGTGTCGGTGACCTGGAGGGCCCATTCGGCGCCGTCCCAGAGCGGGTTCCGGTCGAGGCGGGCGCGCAGGGCGGCGCGCAGCTCGTCCACCGGGGTGGTGTGGTCGAGGTGGAGCAGGACGGCGGCGAGCAGGCCGGGGTCCCTGCGGGTCCAGTTCTCGAAGGGCTTGTTGACGAAGTACGAGACCGGGACGACCAGCCGGCGGTAGTCCCAGAGCCGGACGACCAGGTAGCTGAGGGTGATCTCCTCGACCGTGCCCTGCTGGCCGTCCACCACCACCGTGTCGCCGATCCGGACGGTGTCGCCGAAGGCGATCTGGAGGCCGGCGAAGAAGTTGCCCAGGGTGCTCTGGGCGGCGATGCCGGCCACGATGCCGATGATGCCCGCCGAGGCGAGCAGGCTGGCGCCGATGGTGCGCATGGCGGAGAAGGTCAGCAGCATCACGGCCACCGTGACCACGACGATCACCGCGCTGACCACCCGGCGCAGCATGCTGATCTGGGTGTTCACCCGCTGGACCCGGGCCGGGTCGTCGACCCGGGTCTCGTACCGGCTGAGCAGGGCCTCCAGGACGGCGGCCACCACGCGGACGGTGAGCCAGCCCAGCGAGGCGAGCAGGAGCAGCAGGAGCAGGTGGTGCGCGCCGTCGTCCCGCTTCAGGCGGAAGGCCTGTTGGAGCGGCTTGGCGGCGAGCAACAGGGCCGACACGACGGTGAGTTGGAGCGGGATCCGGCAGCGTCGGAGCAGCGGCCAGACCGGTGCCCCCGGCCGGCGGGCGGCGATCCGCTGGAGGGCCTGGTCGACGATCCAGCCGATCGCCAGGGTGGCGGCGACGGTGGCGAGCAGCGAGATCAGCGGCCAGGGCATGGGCCGTACGATACCCGTGCACAGCGGGGCGAACCGGGCGAAAGCGTGCGGCGGCTTTATCGGCGGCCTACCCGGACGGCGGATACGATCAGCGCCCATGGAGTTCGGTGGGGCATGGCGTCGCTGGCGCGCCCGGGGAACATCGGTCAGACGTCGGCTGCTGGCCGGGGCGGTGGCCCTGGTGGCGGTGGCCGGAGCGGGCACCGTGACGGTGGCCTCCGGCGGTGAGCAGGCGGTCCTTCAGGAGGACCGGTTCCTCGCCATGCCCGAGACGCCCGGCAGTGACCAGCAGGTCCAGCTGGACACCTCGTTCTTCACCACCGGCAGCGGTCCGCGCCCCGCGGTGCTGCTGGCCCACGGCTTCGGCGGCTCCAAGGAGGGCCAGCGCGCCCGCGCCGAGCAGCTGGCCCGGCAGGGGTACGCGGTGCTGACCTGGTCGGCGCGCGGCTTCGGGCACTCGGGCGGCAGGATCGGCCTGAACGCGCCCGACCGCGAGGTCGAGGACGTCAGGCACCTGGTGGACTGGCTGGCCCAGCGGCCCGAGGTGCGGCTGGACGGGCCAGGCGACCCGAAGGTCGGCATCACCGGTGCCTCGTACGGCGGGGCGGTCTCGCTGCTGGCCTCCGCGTACGACCACCGGATCGACGCGGTGGCCACCCAGATCACCTGGTGGAACCTGGCCGACGCGCTGTTCCCGCAGGGCGTGCAGGGCTCGGGCGCGGCGGACGGCGTGTTCAAGAAGCTGTGGGCCGGGATCTTCTTCACCACCGGCGCGGCCGGGGACCTCGGCCCCTCGGGCGAGGCGCCGCGGGAGAGCGGCGGCGCGGGGGCGCCGACGGGCGGCGGCGCACAGCCGCAGGCGGACGGACCGGTCGGCTGCGGGCGGTTCCTGGAGTCGCTCTGCGCGATGTACGACCAGGTCGCCACCGCCGGGCACGCCGATCCGGAGGCCGTCGCGCTGCTGGAGCGCTCCAGCCCGTCCTCGGTGGCGGCGCAGCTCAAGGCGCCCACGCTGGTGGTGCAGGGGCAGCAGGACTCGCTGTTCCCGCTGGACCAGGGCGACCGCATCGCCAAGGCGGTGGCCGCCAACGGCGCACCGGTGGCGGTGGACTGGTTCGCGGGCGGCCACGACGGCGGGACGGACACCAGCGCCCGGGTGGACGACCGGGCGACCGCCTGGTTCGACCGGTATCTGAAGGATCACGGCCTGAAGGGCGGCGGCACCGACACCGGTGCCGCGTTCCGGGTCACCCGCACCGGCGGGGTGGACTCGACCGGCTTCCAGGCCGTGCTGCGCGGGGCCACCGCTGACCGGTACCCGGGGCTGGGCGGGACGGGCTCGCGGCCCGTCGAGCTGGCGGGCGGCGAGAAGACCCTCGTCAACCCGCCCGGCGGCGCGCCGCCCGGGATCTCGACGCTGCCCGGCGTCGGCGCGCTCAGCCAGGCGGCCTCGCTGGGCGCCGGACTGTCGCTGGACTTCCCCGGGCAGAACGCGGCCTTCGACTCGGCGCCGCTGGACTCGCCGCTGCACCTCACCGGGCAGCCGACCGTGCCGGTGCGGGTGAAGGCCGACCGGCCGGACGCGGTGCTGTTCGCGAAGCTGTACGACGTCGGCCCGGACGGCAAGGCGGTGCTGCCGCAGCAGCTCGCCGCCCCGCTGCGGGTGACCGGCGCGGACGCCGGGAAGACCGTCACGGTGGCGCTGCCGACCGTCGACCACACCTTCCCGGCCGGGCACCGGGTGCGGCTGGTGCTGGCGAGCACCGACCTGGCGTACGCCTCACCGGTCGAGCCGGCCACCTACCAGGTGGCGCCGGCCGGGGCGCTCACCGTGCCGACCGTCGAGGAGCTGGTCACCGAGGCGGCGCCGCTGCCCTCGCGGACCTGGCTGCTGCCGGTGGTCGCGGTCGTGGTGGCCGCCGGGCTGGTGCTGGTGCCGCGGCTGCGACGCCGCAGGGCGGCCGCCGGGCCCGGCTTCGACCCGGAGCTGGCCGCGGTGCCGCTGCTGATCAGCGGGCTGAGCAAGCGCTACAAGGGCTCCCAGGACCGCTACGCCGTCCGGGACCTCGGCTTCCGGGTGGAGCGGGGGCAGGTGCTCGGACTGCTCGGGCCGAACGGCGCGGGCAAGACCACCACGCTGCGGATGCTGATGGGCCTGATCCGCCCGGACGCCGGCGAGATCCGGATCTTCGGGCACCTGGTGCGGCCCGGCGCCCCGGTGCTGTCCCGGGTCGGGGCGTTCGTGGAGGGCGCCGGCTTCCTGCCGCACCTCACCGGGCGGGCCAACCTGCGGCTGTACTGGCAGGCGACCGGACGGCCGGAGGCCGACGCGCGCTTCGACGAGGTGCTGGCCATCGCCGGGCTCGGCGAGGCGCTGGACCGCGCGGTGCGGACGTACTCGCAGGGCATGCGGCAGCGGCTGGCGATCGCGCAGGCGATGCTCGGGATGCCGGACCTGCTGATCCTGGACGAGCCGACCAACGGGCTGGACCCGCCGCAGATCCGCGAGATGCGCGAGGTCATGATCCGGTACGCGGCCGGCGGGCGGACCGTGATCGTGTCGAGCCACCTGCTGTCCGAGGTCGAGCAGAGCTGCACCGACCTGGTGGTGATGGACCGCGGGCGGCTCGTCACGGCCGGGCCGGTCGGGGACATCGTGGGGGCCGGCGAGCTGCTGATGGTCGGCATCGCCGGCCCGTACGACCCGGTGCCGGTGGCCGGGAAGGTCGCCGCGCTGGCCGGGGTCGGCTCGGCGGAGGCCGTCGAGGGCGGACTGCTGGTGCGCCTGGACGGGCTGGCGGCGAGCGCGCTGCTGGCCGAGCTGGTGCGGCTGGAGGTGCCGGTGGAGAGCGCCGGACCGCAGCGGCGCCTGGAGGACGCGTTCCTGTCGTTGATCGGAGGTGGAGAGTGAGCGCCGTGACGACGACGGACCTCGCCGAGTCGAAGGACCATGCCGAGGGGTACCGGGCGAGCCGGACGCTGCCGCTGCGGGTGGAGGCGATGCGCCAGCTGCGCCGGCGCCGCACGATGGTGATCGGCGCGGTGCTGGCCGCCATGCCGTTCGTCCTCCTGGCAGCGTTCCAGATCGGCGGCACCCCGGGCCGTCCTGGCCGGACCACCTTCATCGAGCTGGCCACCGCCTCGGGGGCCAACTTCGCGGTCACCATGCTGTTCGTCGGCACCGGCTTCATGCTGGTGATCCCGGTCGCGCTGTTCTGCGGCGACACCGTCGCCTCCGAGGCGAGCTGGTCCTCGCTGCGCTACCTGCTGGCCGCGCCGGTGCCCAGGGCCAGGCTGCTGGCCCGCAAGTTCGCGGTCGGA
The DNA here is from genome assembly GCF_044757205.1 of Kitasatospora sp. NPDC091335. NCBI lineage: Bacteria > Bacillati > Actinomycetota > Actinomycetes > Kitasatosporales > Streptomycetaceae > Kitasatospora > Kitasatospora sp. NPDC091335. The sequence goes on from NZ_JBIVUM010000001.1 coordinate 617,497, forward strand.
CTGGCGTTCTCGGCCGTGGCTGTGGTGATGCTGCCCGCGATCGGACTGGTCGTCGGCACCGCGGCGTACGGCTGGGGGGACCTCAAGCTGCCCGCCGGGGTCAGCCTGCCGGCCGGGGAGGCGCTGCCCCGGATCGCCGTCGCGGTGGCCTTCGTGTTCTTCGGCGAGATCGTGATCGCGGCGCTGGCGTTCTGGCTCTCCACGGCGACCGACGCGCCGCTGGGCGCGGTGGGCGGCGCGGTGTTCGCGTCGATCATCACGGGCGTGCTGGACGCCGTCACCGCGCTGGGCGACCTGCGGGAGTGGCTGCCGGCGCACTGGCAGTACTCCTGGGCGGACGCCCTCCAGCCGCAACTGGAGTGGGGCGGCATGGTGCAGGGCGTCTCGCTGTCGCTCTCGTACGCGGTGGTGCTGCTGGCGCTGGCATTCCGGGGGTTCGCGCGCAAGGACGTGGTCTCGTAGCCGGGCGTGGAGCCCCAGCCGGAGGTGGGATCGTCGGGCCCGGTGAGGGATGCGGGATCATGGGTGGGTAGCCGACTCCCCTGATGAAGGACCCGAACCGTGGCCCAGATCGTCCTCTTCCACTCCGCCTACGGGCTGCGCCCCGCCGTGCGGGCCGCCGCCGAGCGGCTCCGCGCCGCCGGGCACACCGTGCACACCCCGGACCTGTTCGACGGGCGGACCTTCGACTCCGTCGAGGAGGCGCAGGAGTTCCAGGAGGAGCTCGGCGGCAGCGAGGAACTGCTGCGGCGGGGCGTGACGGCGGCCGCGCCGCTGTCCGAGGGCGGGCTGGTGTACGCCGGCTTCTCGCTGGGCGGCGCGCTGGCGCAGAACCTGGCGCTGGCCGACGAGAAGGCGCGCGGGCTGCTGCTCCTGCACGGCACCTCGGACCTGCGGGAGGACGCGGCCACCGAGATCCCGGTGCAGCTGCACATCGCGGAGCCGGACCCGTTCGAGCCGGAGGACTGGCTGAACGCCTGGTACCTGCGGATGGTGCGGGCCGGGGCGGACGTCGAGGTGCACCGGTACCGGGGTGCCGGGCACCTGTTCACCGACCCGGAGCTGCCGGACTACGACGCGCAGGCGGCGGAGCGGGCCTGGGCGGCGGCGCTGGCCTTCCTGGCGGAACTGGACTGAGCGGTGCCCCGGCCGTGCGTGGGAAGTCGGCCCGGCCGACCTCCTGTTCCCGAGCGGGGTCCGGCGGGGGTGGAACGGCGGCCGCCCGCCCGGATGGGGGCCGGGCGGGCGGCGGGTCGTGAGGGCGGGGCGGGTCAGAGCGGCTGGGGCTTGATCATGGCGAAGGGGGCGCCCTGCGGGTCGGCGACCACGGTCATCCGGCCGGCGACCATGTCGAAGGGCGGGGCGAGGACCGTCCCGTTGCGCTTGACCAGGGCGTCCACGGTGGAGTCGACGTCGTCGACCGAGAAGTACGTCAGCCAGTGCGCCGGGGTGCCGGGCGGGTCGTTGGCGAGCAGGGTGGCGCCGCCCACCGGCCGGCCGCCGACCCGCAGCTCCCAGTACGCGTCCGCGCCGTCCAGCGGCTCGATCTCGATGCCGAACGCCTCGCCGTAGAAGGCGGTGGCGGCCGGGATGTCGCTGGTGTGCAGCTCGTTCCAGGTCAGCGCGCCGGCCTCGTTGACGACCTTGGCGCCGGAGAACTCGCCCGGCTGCCAGGCGCCGAACACCGCGCCCTGCGGGTCGGCGGCGATCAGCATCCGGCCCAGGTTCCCGACGTCCATGACCGGCGCGAGCAGGGTGCCGCCGGCGGCGACGATCGCGTCCTGGGTGGCCTGGGCGTCGGTGGTGGCCAGGTAGCTGGTCCAGACGGTGGGCGGCTCCGGCGCTCCTTCGGGGGCCATCGCCGGACCGATGCCGGCGACGGCCTTGCCGTCCAGCTCGCAGACGGCGTACCCGCCGAACTCGGCCGGGCCGGGCTGGCCCTGCCAGCCGAAGAGGTCGCGGTAGAAGTCCAGTGCGGCCTGCTGGTCCTTGGCCATCAGATCGACCCAGCACGGGGTGCCGGTCGCGTACGGGGAGGTGACCTCGGGCATGATCGCCCTTTCTGGTGAGGGGTCTCTGCCGGTCACCATCTCCTTGCGCACCCTGGTTCGCCACTCGGCGCACCTCCCCGGCCGCCGGGTCGGACGGGCGCGGCGCGGCGGGGCCTGCCCGACGGACGTACGGGTGTGGGTGCGTCCGTTCGGGTGACGGGTGGTTCGACGCCGGGCACCGCGGCGGGCGGGTCGGTCGCGCGTGTGCGGGGACGAAGCGTGGACACCCGAGGGGCCGGAGGCCGTGAAGTGGCCGCGCGCGAGGATCGTCGCGATGCGCTCGGGGTCGGAGTGGAGCAGGACCGCCGGACGGTCCTCGGGGGCTCGGGGGGCGGGCCGGCTTCCTGCGCGGTGCTACCGGCGGGGCGGGATGACGGCGGTGCCTCCGTCAAGGTCGACACCGGTGCGGGGCGGGGCGCCGGCGTGGTCGTCGTCCCGCAGGACGAGCCGGGCTTGGCGCTGCTCGATCTGCACGCGTTTGTTGGCGTTGAGGAAGGCGTGGAACTCCTCGGTCGCGGTGGCACCGAGGCCGAGTTCGCCGGATCGGGACCGGGCCGAGAGCCGTCGGGACAGCCAGGCGGGATGGCCCGAGCGCGCGACGACGTGCCGGGCGGAGGCGAGCGTGAAGGGCACGATCACCAGCGCCGCCATGAGGAGCAGACCCGCCGTCATCACCATGTCAGCCCCAACGTGCTGTGGTGGCAGGTCAGTTCCGGCGTCGGGGGAGTGCGTGTGCACCGGAAGTCGGGCGGGCCGACTTCCGGTGCGGCGGGGGTCAGACGTCGATCTTCTCGAAGGTGAAGGCGGTGGAGCCTTCGAGGACGGGGATGACCTCGATCCTGCTCTGCTTGTTGGGTTCGAGGACGGTCCACGAGGAGCCCTGGGGGGACTTGATCTGATAGGTGTCCGGGGCGCCGTCGACGGGGATCAACTCCCACTCGGGGGCGTCGCCCTGGTCGAGGAGGAGGGAGACCAGCGGGCCGGCGGGCTTGAGGTCCTCCACGGCGGTCGGGGCGCCCTTGGCGTAGAGCCGGTAGTGGTTGTTGGGGTAGGCCTCGACGACCCAGACCGCGTCCTGGTCGTCGGTGTGGGCGAAGACGGCTTTGGGGGAGAGGTCCAGGGCTTCGTGACGGGCTCGGCCGATCTTGGCGTCGCCGTTCTGGATGGTGTAGAGGCCGGACTCCAGCTGTGCCATGGCTGTCATTCCTTCGCGGTGCGGGCGAGGTGCACGACAGTTGTACGTGGTCGGAGGAAGGCGGGGGAGGGGCCGCAGCGTGTCATCACCTGAACGAGCTACGCCCCCTCGCCCGGGGCGGGCGAGGGGGCGTGGGGGCGTGGAGTGTCAGGCGTGGTGGTCGAATTCGCCGGCCTTGACGCCGTGGAGGAGGGTGGCGAGGGCGGCGGGGGTGGTGTGGATGGTGAGGTGGCCCTCGTCGGACTCGCGGAGTTCGACTGCCCTGCCCGCGGTGCGGACCTCCACGCACTCGCTGCCGGAGCCGCTGAAGGATGACTTCTGCCACTCGGTGTAGGTCATGTTCGGCCTTTCATAGGCTTTGCGCGATCTTGCGAATCAGGCTACGAGACTTGCCCTCGCTCAGCGCCATCGATTCGGTGCGAGCAAAGATGGATCTGTAGCTGGTGAGCTCGTTGACTGCGTCCATGTAGACCGGACCTCGGGAGGACTCGATCTCGACAGTGTCGAGTTCCGGGACCTTGCCGAACGCGTAGGTGAGGTTCTCGATGGCCCCGGGGAAGGTGTCGATGCCGAACGGTACGACCCGGATGGTCATCCATGATTGCCCAGAGTCTTCGAGCAGCGATGCGAGTTGTTCCCGAAGGATCTCGACGCCTCCGAAGCGAGTCCACAGTGCGGATTCATAGATGAAGAAGGTCATCTGTTTCTGATCGCGGCGCAGATCGGCCTTGCGTTGCATCCTGAACGCGGTCCGGGCCTCCAGCTCGTGTCGAGGGATCGGAGGGATCGATCGTCCGAACATCGACGATGCATAGCTGATCGTCTGGCAGGGGCCAGGCATGTGCGTGAGGACCCACAGCATGAGGCTGTCCGCGCTCTTCTCAAGCTCGGAGACTTCGAGGAAGCCGTCTGGGATGGTGCCGCGATACTCCTCCCACCAACCTTTGGAGCGGTCCTGAATCATGGTCTCCAAGGCATCGACCAAGGGTTCGTTCATGCACTTGCAGGCGGCGGCGAAGGAGCGGAGCCGCTCCGGGCTGACGCCGACCTTCGCTGCCTCTATCTGGCTGACCTGCGTCCGGTCGATGCCGAGGGCTCTGCTCAGGGTCAAGGTCGACAGTCCGGCTGCCTCGCGCATCTTCCGAAGCTCGGCCCCGACGCGGCGTTGACGAAGCGTCGGGTTGACTCGTGGCGGCATTGGTCCCTTCCTTGCCGAAGTGCCCCAAGTCTGCCGCGCTGCTGCGCTCGGGGTCCACTTGAGGATGAATCTATCCGGATCTGGGATCACACATGATTCCAGAGGGGTATCGTCAGTGCTACGTCGATCCGATGGATCGTCAGCTCTGGCTGTTGTCAAGCCACTTCTTCGCATCCCCGGAGAACTTCCATGCGTCTCGTCAACACCCCCACCATCGCCGTCGCCCGTCAGACCCTCTGCACCACCATGACCCGCGTCGGCTGGGCCCCCGCCACGATCTCCGACGCGCAGCTCGCGCTCTGTGAGCTGCTTGTCAACGCGTGGCGCCACACCGACACCCCCGCCCCGCTGGTCGAGATCATCTCCGTCAACGACTCGCTCCGCGTCTCCGTCACGGACGAGAGCCCGGTCCTGCCCTCCGCCCCTCCGCTCTCGCTGCTCGCCGAGTCGGGGCGCGGCCTCCAGCTGGTCGAGGCCCTCACCCACCGCTGGGGCGTCGACCCCCACGAGCGTGCCAAATCGGTCTGGTTCGAGCTGCTGAAGGACGCCGGCTGATGATCTACCGCCCCGGCCGCCACCCGATGCTGCCGACCGACCCCCGGATCCGGTACTACACCGAGGACCACATCCGCACCCTCCTCGCCGAAGTCCAGGAGCGGGGCCGCGAGTTCGGCCTCATCTTCCCCTCGATCGACACCGACAGGACCATGGACGGCCGCGTCCTCGTCCGCTTCAACACCGCGCCGGCGTCGACCCTCCTCAACCTCCTCACCCTGCTCCTCGACGCCGAACGCAGGACCCCGTGCGATACCTGATCGGGACGGCCCTCGCCGCCCTCCTCGCCCTCGCGGTCTCCACGGTCGCCCTGGGCGTCGTCACCGCCCTCCGCGCCGCCCCGCCGCCCGACGAGGACACCTGACCCACCACCCGCCGGCCCCCGCCGCCCACGCGCCGGGGGCTCCGGCACGATGGACCCCATGCACACCGACCACTACGCACCGACGACCACTCTCCCCGGCCTCCTCCAGCGCGGCCGGGGCCAGGGCGCGCTGATCGCCGCCGAGGACCGGGCGTCGGTCGCCGACCTGGTGTACGGCTGCATCCGCTGGGAGTGGCGGTGGGACTCGCTGGTCGACGACCGGCACCTCTACCTCGCCCGGCTGATCCGGGACCTGGACCTTCCGCTCGCGCCGGTGGTGGAGTTCCTGTCCGGCGACGAGGACACCCGGTACCGGGCCACCCGCGTTCTGGAACTGCTCGCGCTCGCCGGCTCGGAGGAAGCCCGCGAGGCGCTGCCGGAATCCGCTCCGGAGGAGGACGGGCCGACCACGCGCCACCCCGTGGAGGACCCGTACCCCGACCGCGACAGCGCGAGCCTGCTCGCCCTGCTGCGCGATCCGGCAGCCCCCGAAGGCGCCAAGGCGACCGCTCTCCACGCGCTGTCGCTCCGTCCGCCGGAGCCCGCGCTGATCCCGCTGGTACCCCGGCTCGGCGCCGCCGACGGCACCCGGCAGGTGCCGTACCTGGGGCGGGCGGTCGCACGACTCGCCGGGCAGGCCGTGCCGGCGGCCCGGCAGTGGGCGGCCTCGGAGCAGGACTGGCTCTCCTGGCTGGGCCTCGGAGTGCTGGCCGCCCACGGCGACGAGAGCGACGTGCCGGCCCTCGTCGCCGAGCTGGAGCGGCACTGGGTGGACCGCACCTGGTGCGGCCCCGACACCCTCGCGCGCGGCCTGGCGCGCTTCGGATCGAAGGCCGCCGACGCCGTCTCCCTGCTGCGCCGCTTCTGGCTCTCGACCCCGCACTCGTACGAGCGTCCCGTCTACCTGGAGGCGCTGGCGGCGATGGGAGCCGCCGGCACGGCCGAGGCGTACACCGAGTCGCTGTGGGACTGCGAGGTGCGTGCCCGGCTCCTCGGGGTCGGGCACGCACCCGACCGGCCCGAGGTGAGGACCCGCCTGGCGTACCTCCGCGACGATCCGATGGAGGCGCCGGAGGTCCGTGAAGCCGCTGCCGTCCGACTCGCCGGACTTGTGCAGTCATGACGGAGAGCTACGCGCCGGCCGGCACCCTCCTCGGCCTGCTCCAGCGCGGCCGGGGCCTGGGCGCGCTGACCGCCGCCGAGGACCCCACCGCCGCCGAAGCCGTCTACGCCTGCGTCCGTACGGACTGGCGCTGGGACCGGCTGGTCGACGAGCGCCACCTGTACCTCGCCAGGCTCCTCCGGGACCTGGCCCTCCCGCTCGACCCGGTGGCCGACGCACTGGCCGGGGACGAGGAGGACGGTGGGCAGGCCGCCCGGGTACTGGAGCTGCTGGCGCTCGGCGGGTCGGACGAGGCGCGGGAGACACTACGGGCGTACATCCGCGAGGGCGAGCACTGGCTGTCCGTCCTGGAGTCCGTGTCCGAGCGCTGGCCGGTGGAGTGGTGGGAGGACCTGCGCGACGTCGCGCGGGCCCGCCTCGGCGCTGACGACGACCCGACGCCCTGGGCGAGGGCCTGGGAGCACTGGGGCATATCCATCCCCAGGCCGGACCGCCGGCCCCCGGAGCCGCACCTGCCGACAGCGCCGGCGAACGCGGAGCTTCTGGCGATCCTCGCCGACCCCACCGCGTCGGAGGACCGCAGGTCGGACGCCCTGTACGTGCTCTACCACCACCGGGACCCGGAGCCCGGCCTCCTCCCGCTGGTGCCCTCGCTCGGCACGGCGGACGGCGAACACTCGCTGCCCCTGGTGACCGGCGTCCTGCGGAAGCTCGGCGCCCACGCCGTGCCCGCCGCCCGGGACTGGGCCGCCTCGGACACCCGCTGGCTGGCCTGGGAGGGGCTGAGGGTGCTGGCCGCGCACGGTGAGCCGCGGGACGCCCCGGCGCTCCTCGCCGAACTGGAGCGGGACTGGGCGCGCCGCACCTGGTGCGGTCCGATGATCATGGCGCAGGGCCTGGGCCGGCTGGGCCTCGACGCGGCCGGCGCCGTCCCCCTCCTCCGCCGCTTCTGGGTCCGCACCCCGCACTCGTACGAGCGCCCCGCCTACCTCAGGGCGCTGGCCGCCGTCGACCCCGCCGGGCTGGACGAGGCGTACACCGAGTCACTGTGGGACTGCCAGGCCGAGGCCCGGCTCCTCGGGGTCGGGCACGCACCCGAGCGGCCCGGTGTGAGGACCCGCCTGGCGTACCTCCGCGACGATCCGATGGAGGCGCCGGAGGTCCGCGAAGCCGCCGGAGCCCGACTCGCCGGGCCGACCAGGGGAGCCGCGAACGGCGCGGGGGAAGCCGTTCGGAGGGGGCTAGAGTAGACGGGTGAACGTGTGAGTGATGGTCCGGGCCCCGCGAGGCGCTCCGGACCACATCCATTTCCGGGGGTACCCCCTGTGACCCGCACGTTCGCCGGCCCACCAGCCCAGCACCAGAGCCCCCGGAGGCCCCGCCTTGAGCGACCAGCCGTTCGCGCATCTGCACGTCCACACCGAGTACTCGATGCTGGACGGTGCCGCCCGGCTGAAGCAGATGTTCAAGGAGGTCGAGCGGCTCGGCCAGACCCATGTCGCCATGACCGACCACGGCAACATGTACGGCGCCGCCGAGTTCCACCGGCAGGCCACGGACGCGGGCATCACCCCCGTCATCGGCATCGAGGCGTACGTCGCCCCGGAGTCCCGCTCCAACACCAAGCGCATCCTGTGGGGCCAGCCGCACCAGAAGCGCGACGACGTCTCCGCGTCCGGCGCCTACACCCACAAGACCATCTGGGCCCGGAACAAGGAGGGCCTGCACAACCTCTTCAAGCTGACCTCGCGCTCCTACTCCGAGGGCTGGCTGGTGAAGTGGCCCCGGATGGACAAGGAGCTGATCTCCGACCTGTCCGGCGGCCTGATGGCCACCACCGGCTGCCCCTCCGGCGAGGTGCAGACCCGCCTGCGGCTCGGCCAGTTCGACGAGGCGGTGAAGTCGGCCGCCGACTACCAGGACATCTTCGGCAGGGAGAACTACTTCCTGGAGCTGATGGACCACGGCCTCGACATCGAGAAGCGGGTCCGCGACGGGCTGCTGGAGATCAGCAAGAAGCTGAACATCCCCCCGGTGGTCACCAACGACTCGCACTACACCACCGAGGCCGACGCCGGCGCGCACGACCTGCTGCTCTGCGTCCAGACCGGCAAGAACCTCTCCGACCCGGACCGCTTCCGCTTCGACGGCACCGGCTACTACATCAAGTCCGCCGCCGAGATGTACGCGCTGGACTCCTCGGACGCCTGGCAGGAGGGCTGCCGCAACAGCCAGCTGCTCGTCGCCTCCCGGGTCGACACCGAGGGCATGTTCAAGTTCAAGAACCTGATGCCCCGCTTCCCCATCCCGGAGGGCTTCGAGTCCGAGGCGGACTTCTTCAAGTCCAAGGTCTGGGAGGGCATGGACTGGCGCTTCCCGGACGGGTACGACGAGGAGCACAAGAAGCTCGCCGAGTACGAGATGGACACCATCATCCAGATGGGGTTCCCGGCGTACTTCCTCGTGGTCGCCGACTTCATCATGTGGGCCAAGAGCCAGGGCATCGCGGTGGGCCCCGGCCGTGGTTCGGCGGCCGGTTCGCTGGTCGCGTACGCGATGGGCATCACCGACCTCGACCCCATCCCGCACGGCCTGATCTTCGAGCGCTTCCTGAACCCCGAGCGCATCTCCATGCCCGATGTCGACATCGACTTCGACGAGCGCCGGCGCGGCGACGTGATCCGCTACGTGACGGACAAGTGGGGATCCGACAAGGTCGCCATGATCGTCACGTACGGCACCATCAAGGCGAAGGCCGCCATCAAGGACTCCTCCCGGGTCCTCGGCTACCCGTACGCGATGGGCGACCGGATCACCAAGGCGATGCCGCCGGACGTCATGGGCAAGGGCATCCCGCTCTCCGGCATCACGGACAGCAGCCACCCCCGCTACGGCGAGGCCGGCGAGATCCGCGGCCTGTACGAGAGCGACCCGGACGTCAAGAAGGTCATCGACACCGCGCGCGGCATCGAGGGCCTGATCCGCCAGCCCGGTGTGCACGCCGCCGGCGTCATCATGTCCGCCGAGCCGCTCACCGACCACATCCCGGTCTGGACCCGGCACACCGACGGCGTCACCATCACGCAGTTCGACTACCCCACCTGTGAGGGCCTCGGCCTCCTCAAGATGGACTTCCTCGGCCTGCGCAACCTGACGATCATGGACGACGCCGTCAAGGCGATCGAGCGGAACAAGGGCGAGAAGATCGAGCTGCTCAAGCTGCCGCTCGACGACAAGCCCACCTACGAACTGCTCGCCCGCGGCGACACGCTCGGCGTCTTCCAGCTCGACGGCGGCCCCATGCGCTCGCTGCTGCGCCTGATGAAGCCCGACAACTTCGAAGACATCTCCGCCGTGCTGGCGCTGTACCGCCCGGGCCCGATGGGCGTCAACTCCCACACCAACTACGCGCTGCGCAAGAACGGCCAGCAGGACATCACCCCGATCCACCCGGAGCTGGAGAAGCCCCTGGAGGAGGTGCTCCGGCCGACGTACGGCCTGATCGTCTACCAGGAGCAGGTGCAGAAGGCCGCGCAGATCCTGGCCGGCTACTCGCTCGGCCAGGCGGACCTGCTGCGCCGCGCCATGGGCAAGAAGAAGAAGGAGATCCTGGAGGCGGAGTTCGTCCCCTTCCAGAAGGGCTGCCGCGAGCGCGGCTACTCCGACGCGGCCATCCAGGCCGTGTGGGACGTCCTCGTCCCCTTCTCCGGCTACGCGTTCAACAAGGCGCACACCGCGGGCTACGGGCTGGTCTCGTACTGGACGGCGTACCTCAAGGCCAACTACCCGGCCGAGTACATGTCGGGCCTGCTCACCTCCGTCAAGGACGACAAGGACAAGTCCGCGGTCTACCTCAACGAGTGCCGCAAGATGGGCATCCAGGTGCTGCCGCCGGACGTCAACGAGTCGGACTCGGACTTCACCCCGCACGGTGACACCCTGGTCCGCTTCGGCCTCACCGCGATCCGCAACGTCGGCGGCCCGGTGGTCGAGTCCATGATCCGCACCCGGAAGGCCAAGGGGAAGTTCGCGTCGTTCCCCGACTTCCTGGACAAGGTGGAGTCGGTGGTCTGCAACAAGCGGACCGTCGAATCGCTGATCAAGGCCGGCGCCTTCGACTCGCTCGGACACACCCGCAAGGGCCTGAGCGCGCAGTTCGAGCCGATGATCGACAACGTGGTCGGCGTGAAGCGCAAGGAGGCCGAGGGGCAGTTCGACCTGTTCGGCGGCGACGCCACCGCCGACGAGCCGAGCTTCGGACTGGACGTCGTCTTCTCCGAGGAGGAGTGGGAGAAGTCCTTCCTGCTCACCCAGGAGCGGGAGATGCTCGGCCTGTACGTCTCCTCGCACCCGCTGCACGGCATCGAGCACGTGCTCGCCGACAAGGCGGACTGCGCGGTGGCGGACCTCGCGGAGCGGCCGGACGGGACGATCGTCACCATCGGCGGCATCATCTCGGGCCTCCAGCGGAAGATGACCAAGCAGGGCAACGCCTGGGCGATCGCGACCGTCGAGGACCTGGCGGGCTCGATCGACTGCATGTTCTTCCCGGCCAGCTACCAGCTGGTGTCCTCGCAACTGGTCGAGGACGCCGTCGTGTTCGTGCGCGGCAAGCTGGACAAGCGGGAGGACGTGCCGCGGCTGATGGGCATGGAGCTGTCCGCCCCCGACCTGTCGAACGCGCACGCCGACGCGCCGATCATCATCAACATCCCGAGCGGGAAGGTCACCCCGCCGCTGGTGGCCAGGCTCGGCGAGGTGCTGGGGAGCCACCGGGGCACCACCGAGGTGCGGGTGCGGCTGGAGAGCCGCAACAAGACCACCGTGCTGCGGCTGGACCGGCACCGGGTGAAGTCGGACCCGGCGCTGTTCGGGGACCTGAAGCAGCTGCTCGGGCCGAGCTGCCTGGTGGTCTAGCCGTACCCGTCACGAAGGGCTAGGGGCCGGGCGCCCCGGGCCCTTCGCGTACGCGAGGTCCTCAGGCCCCGCTGCCCAGCCCCGGCGGCACCGCCGTGTGCAGCGCCGAGACGAAGGCGGAGATGGCCGGGTGGGAGCCCGCGCCGGCGCGGAAGGCGGCGCGGGTGCGGCGGTACATCGGCAGGCGGGTGAGGACGACGCCCGGCCGGGACCCGGCGGTGCCCAGGTGGGGGACCAGGGCGACGCCCTGGCCGGCCGCGACCAGCGCCAGCACGGTGGTGAAGTCGTCGATCTGGTGCCGGACGCGGGGGGCGAACCCGGCCGCCTCGCAGGCGCGGACGGCCATGGTGTGGCAGAGCGTGCCGCGCGGGGACATGATCCACGGCGCGCCGCGCTGCTCGGCGACGGTGCCGGGGGCGCGGGCGGCCAGGTACATGGGCTCGGTGAAGACCGGACGGGTCACCGCGAGGCCCGGCTCAGGGTCGGCCGGGACGAGGTCGTACTCGTGCACCAGCGCCACGTCCAGCTCGCCCGCCCGCAGCGCGGCGCCGACGGCCGCCGGATCCACCTCGGTGACCATCGGCTCCAGCCCCGGGTGCCAGGAGGCCAGTTCGGCGAGCACCGCGGGGATGATCGCCCGGGCCGCCGAGGGGTAGGTGCCGATCCGCAGCGGACCGGCCAACCCCCGCTTGGCGTGGGCGAGTTCGGAATCCGCCTGCTCCAGCAGGGCGAGCACCGCCTCGGCGTGCCTGACCAGGCCAAGACCGGCCGGGGTGAGGGCGACCCGCCGGCCGGTGCGCTCCAGCAGTGGGACGCCCGCCTCCTTCTCCAGGACGGACAGCTGCTGGGACACCGCCGAGGGGCTGAAGGACAGCGCCTCGGCGACGGCCGCGATGGTGCCGAGGTGGGCGAGTTCGCGCAACAGGCGCAGGCGTCGGACGTCCAGCATCAGGCCACCCTAGGCCCTGGCGCGGGACATTCCCTGCCGAGCATCGGCTCAGCTTACGAGAAGCGTCGGACATGTGAACTGGACCTGAGTGATCGCCGGGCCGCAGGATCGTGGGCATGGAACTCACGGGCATCCACGTCCCCCTGATCACCCCCTTCGCCGCCGACGGATCCGTCGCCCTCGACGCGCTGGAGAAGCTCGCGCACGAGGTCCTGGACGCCGGGGCGGCCGGACTGGTCGCGCTCGGCACCACCGGCGAGCCCGCCGCGCTGACCGCCGAGGAGCGCGACGCGGTGGTGGACGTCGCCGCGGCCGCCTGTGCCGCGCGCGGGGCGCAGCTGACCGTCGGTGCCTCCGGCGGCGACACCCGGGCCGTCGGCGAGGCGCTGGCCGCGCTCGGCGCGCGGGTGCCGCGGGCGGCGGCGCTGGTCACCACGCCGTCCTTCGTCCGGGCCGGGGAGGCCGGGACGGTCGCGCACTTCCGGGCGCTCGCCGCGAGCAGCCCGCTGCCGCTGGTCGTCTACCACATCCCGTACCGCACCGGGCAGCAGCTCTCCACCGCGGCGCTGCGCGAACTCGCCGCGATCGAGGGCGTGGTGGGCGTGAAGTACGCGACCGGAGGGCTGGACCAGACGGCCGCCGAGCTGCTCGCCGACGCCCCCGAGGGGTTCGCCTTCCTCACCGGTGAGGACGCCTTCCTCTCGCCGATGATGGCGCTCGGCGCGGCCGGCGGCATCCTCGCCTCGGCGCACCTGGCGACCGCCCGGTTCGTCGAACTGGTCGAGGCCTGGCAGGCCGGGGACGTGGCGCGGGCGCGGGCGCTCGGGCACCGGCTGACCGGGCTGGCGCTGTCCGCGTTCACCGCCCCCAACCCGACGGTGACCAAGGGGGTGCTGCACGCCCAGGGCCGCATCCCGACCCCGGACGTCCGGCTGCCGCTGCTGCCGGCCGGGGAGGCGGAGGTCCGCGCCGCGCTGGCGCTGGCGAGCGGTCTGGACCAGTAGTCGCGCTCTCACACCGTGGAACACCAGGCCGCCCGACCCGCGTGACAAGGCATGATGGGCGGAGTGCGGCTGTGAACAGCACCATTCAGAGGAGTAGTCGGAGATGAAGATCGGCATTGTCGGTGCCACCGGCCAGGTCGGCGGTGTGGTCCGCGAGATCCTGGCAGAGCGCGACGTCCCGGTGGAGCAGCTGCGGCTGTTCGCCTCGGCCCGCTCGGCCGGGCGCACGCTGCCCTGGCAGGGCACCGAGGTCACCGTCGAGGACGCGGCCACGGCCGACTACACGGGCCTGGACATCGTGATCTTCTCCGCCGGCGGCTCCACCTCCAAGGCCCTGGCCCCCAAGGCCGCCGCGGCCGGTGCCGTCGTGATCGACAACTCCTCCGCCTGGCGCCGCGACCCCGAGGTCCCGCTGGTCGTCTCCGAGGTCAACCCCGGGGCCATCGCGGACCGCCCCAAGGGCATCATCGCCAACCCCAACTGCACCACCATGGCCGCCATGCCCGTGCTGCGCCCGCTGCACGAGGAGGCCGGCCTGGCCGCGCTCGTCGTCTCCACCTACCAGGCGGTGTCCGGCAGCGGGGTGGCCGGCGTCGCCGAGCTCCAGGACCAGGCAGCCAAGGTCGTGGACGGCGCCGCCGCGCTCGCCCACGACGGCGGTGCCGTCGAGTTCCCCGAGCCCAAGGTCTACCAGCGGCCGATCGCCTTCAACGTGGTGCCGCTGGCCGGCTCCGTCGTGGACGACGGCTCCAACGAGACCGACGAGGAGCAGAAGCTCCGCCACGAGAGCCGCAAGATCCTCGGCATCCCGGAGCTCAAGGTCGCCGGCACCTGCGTGCGCGTCCCGGTCTTCTCCGGCCACTCGCTCCAGATCAACGCCCGCTTCGAGCGTCCGATCAGCCCCGAGCGCGCCGTCGAGCTGCTCGCTGCCGCCCCCGGTGTCGAGCTGTCCGACATCCCCACCCCGCTCCAGGCGGCCGGCCGGGACCCGAGCTACGTCGGGCGCATCCGGGTGGACGAGACCGTGGAGAACGGTCTGTCGCTGTTCATCTCGAACGACAACCTGCGCAAGGGCGCCGCGCTGAACGCCGTCCAGCTGGCCGAGCTGGTCGCCGCCGAGCTGAAGGGCTGACGCGCCGGGACGGAAGGGCCGGACCCGGGGACGGCAAGGCCCCCGGGACGGCGGACCGGCGTCCACCGGTCGGAACACCGCTGCGTGACCTGGGGCGGGCCTCGTCGTTGTACGGGGCCCGCCCCCGCTTTCGTTCGCTCCGCGCCGGGGCGGCTGTTGCGGTACCGGGACAACACGCGAGGTTCGGCGGGCGAACCGCGGGTAAAAGGTGACCCACCGATCGGACGACGGGGGCCCCTCACCTCGGCACGCCCGGACGGCGGGCGGACCGCCCGTTCCCGAAACGATCCACCCGACTGATCCGAGGGCGAGCGAGAAGAGGTGCGCGATGGACCGCTGTGTCGTCCTGGTGGACGCCGGATACCTGCTGGGCGCCGCCGCCAGCCTGCTCGCGGGAGATCCATCCCGGTCCAAGGTCACCGTGAACCACACGGCCCTGATCACCGCACTGCGCGAGCGCGCCGAGGCGGAGACCGGGCTGCCGCTGCTGCGGATCTACTGGTTCGACGCCGCGCCCGACCGGCGCCCGATGCCCGAGCACCGGCGGCTGCGGGTCCTGCCCAGGGTCACCGTACGGCTCGGCGCGCTCACCCGGGCCGAGGGGCGCTGGGTGCAGAAGGGCGTGGACGCCGCGATGCACGCCGAACTCTCCGAACTCGCCCGCAACCGGGCCTGCGCCGACGTCGTGCTGATCACCGGGGACGGGGACCTGCTGCCCGGCATGATGACCGCCAAGGAACACGGGGTGGCCGTCCACCTGTGGGCCCTCCAGGCCGCCGACGGCGACTTCAACCAGTCCGAGGACCTGGTCGGCGAGGCGGACGAGCGGCGGGTGCTGGACCGGGAGTGGATCGAGGGGTCCTTCTCGCTGCGGGAGCACTCCAGCGTGTTCCCGGCGCCGGGGGCCAGGCAGGAGATCGCCAAGATCCTCGCCGCCCCGCCCGCCCCGCCCGCCGCGGCACCGCCGGTGGTCACCCCGGCCGCCGCCGCCCCGGCGAGCGCGGCCCCCGCCGACGGAGGGCCGCAGCCGGCCGCCGCGGCCGCGCTCAAGGTCGTACCGACACCGAAGGACCTCGCCGGGCGGGCCTCCTCGGTCACCCCGATCACCCCGGTGGCGAACGGCGCCGTCGGCCCCGGCACCAACGGACACGGCGCGAACGGCTCCAACGGCGCCAACGGGCACGGGGCGCTCGCGCAGGCCGGTCCTGTGCTGCGCTGGTCCTCCGACCGCGGCTGGGTGGACCGGCCGGCCCCCGAGCCCGCCGTCACCGCCGGCGACAGCCTGCCCACGCTCGCCCAGCTCACCACCGCCGAACAGCGCTGGGCCGACCGCGAGGAGGACATCACCTCCATCGGCGGCGACGCCCACGAGGTCGGGCAGGTCTTCGCCCGCCGCTGGAGCGATCGCGTCGGCGACGCCGAGAGACTCACCACGCTCTGGCCCGACTACCCGCGCATCCCGCACCGGGTGGACGGCGAACTGCTGCGTTACGCGGCCCGCTTCGGGCTGCTGGCGCACAAGGACGACCAGATCGACGAGCACGACCGCTACGCCATCAGGGCCGGCTTCTGGAAGGAACTGGCGGCACGGGTGCCGGGCGGGTCGATGGTCGTCGACGACTGACGGGCTCCGGACACCGCGGGAGGAACGGCCCGGGCGCCGGGACGGGCCCCGTTGTCCGGTTCGCCCGTATGAACGCGTAGAGTCTTCGGTCGTGAACGAGACGGCCGGGCGAGCACCCGAGGAACCCCAGCCGTGCGTCGCCGTGCGCGACCTGGTAAGGACCTACCGCAGCGGGCGCGGCGCGGCCGCCGGCGAGATCCGGGCCAACGACGGGATCAGCCTCACCGTCCGGCCGGGCGAGGTCTTCGGGCTGCTCGGGCCGAACGGAGCGGGGAAGTCGACGCTGGTGCGCCAGCTCACCGGGCTGCTGCGCCCCGACTCCGGATCCGTCGAACTCTTCGGCCACGACATCGTGCGGCACCCGGAGCGGGCCGCCCGGTTGCTCGGCTACCTCGGGCAGGAATCCACCGCGCTGGACGAGCTGACGGTGGCGCTCGCCGCCGAGACCACCGGCCGGCTGCGCGGACTCACCCGGGCGCGGGCCAGGAGCGTCGCCGCCGACGTGCTGACCGAACTCGGGCTGGAGCCGCTTGCCGCCCGGCCGCTCGCCAAGCTGTCCGGCGGGCAGCGGCGGCTCGCCTGCTTCGCGGCCACCCTGGTGGGGGACCGGCCGCTGCTCGTCCTGGACGAGCCGACCACCGGCATGGACCCGGTCGCCCGGCGCGCGGTGTGGGCCGCCGTGGACCGGCGCCGCGCCGAGCAGGAGACCACGGTGCTGCTGGTCACCCACAACGTGATCGAGGCGGAGACGGTGCTCGACCGGGTCGCCGTGGTGGACGAGGGCCGGGTGATCGCCTGCGACACGCCCGGCGGGCTCAAGGCGTTGGTGGACGGTGACGTCCGGCTCGACCTGGTCTGGCGGGACGAGGCGCCGGTCGGCGTGCCCGCCGTCGCCGCGCTGCGCGAGCGGGCCGAGTGCGCCGGGCGCCGCTGGACCGTCCGCACCACCCCCGAGCAGGCCCGCGAACTGGTCGCCGCCGTCACCACGGGACCGGCCTTCGCCGCGCTCGACGACTTCACCCTCGCCACCCCGAGCCTTGAGGACGCCTACCTCAAGCTGGGCGGCCGCCACGGAGGACTGGCCAAGTGACGCTGCTCTCGGTACCGCCGGAGACCCGCCGGTCCACGGCCGCCCCCGCTCCGCTCGCCCCCGCGGCCGGGCTGCTGCCCGGGCTCGCGGCCGTGTACCGGGCGCAGCTCGCCCGGGCGCGGGTGGCGCGCATCCCGCTGCTGTTCGTGGCCACCTTCCAGTCGCTGGGCATCCTGGTGATGATGCGGGGCGTCGTGGAGGCCGGGCAGTCCTCGGGGGCGCGGTCGGTGGTCGCGGGGGCGAGCGTGCTGGTGGTGGCGTTCGTCGCGCTGAACCTGCTCGCCCAGTACTTCGGGAAGCTGCGGGCCACCGGGGGCCTCGACCACTACGCGACGCTGCCGGTGCCGGCCGCCTCGGTGGTGCTGGGGACGGCCGCGGCGTACGCCTCGTTCACCCTGCCGGGGACGCTCGTCACGGCGGCGACCGGGGCGGTGCTGTTCGGGCTGCCGCTCGGGCAGCTCTGGGTGCTGCTGGCGGTCGTGCCGCTGGCCGGGGCGGCGCTGTCCGGGCTGGGGGCGGCCTGCGGGCTGCTCGCGCCGCGGCAGGAGATCGCGACGATGCTCGGGCAGCTCGGCATGTCGGCCGCACTGCTGCTGGGCGTGCTGCCGACCGACCACCTGCCGCAGCCGGTGCTGTGGCTGCGCGCCCTGCTGCCGTCCACGTACGGGGTGGAGGCCTTCGCGCGGACGTTCACGCCGGACCCGGACTGGGTGGGGGTGCTCGTGGACCTCGCGGTCTGCGCGGGCGTGGGCGTGGTGTCGCTGGCCGTGGCCACCTGGGCGTACCGGCGGGCGGTCTCCCGCTAGGACGCTTCGCGGCAGGGCCCCTCGCGGCAGGTCCTTCGTGGCAGGACGATCCGGGGCGGGCCGTTTCTCGGGGGAGGGGGCCGGGGGCGGGCCGCCGACTGGGTGGGCCGTCCGCGTGGCCGTCGTGAAACGATGGGCCCGTGACCGCACCGAACACACCTCCGGATCCCGCCGACGCCGATGCGCGGGCGGTGCCGGACGCAGCGCCCGACCCGTTCGCGCCGCCGCCGGGGGCCACCGCCCTCAAGGACGGCGCGCCCCCGCTGGGGCGGCGGCTGCTGCCGGAGGTACGGGTCGGGGCGGGTGTCGTCGTGGCCTGCCTGGTGGCCGGCGTGGTGTTCGCCGGGCTGTGGGCCTGGCTGGCGCCGAAGGTGCCGCTGGTGGTGGACGGGGACCGGATCCTCTACGCGGACCCCGAGGGGGAGCAGCGGGCCGGCGCCGACGCGGTGTTCGTGCTCATCGGCCTGGGCGCCGGGATCGTGACCGCGCTCGGGGCCTTCCTGGTGACCCGGCGGCGCGGGGGCGGCATCGCGGTCGCGCTCGGGCTGACCGTCGGCGGGCTGCTCGGATCGATCGGGGCCTGGCGGATCGGGCGGTGGCTCGGGCCCGGCAACGACCTGATCGGCGAGGCCCGGCGGGTCGGTGACGGCGGGCACTTCGACGCGAGCATCGACCTGGGGGCGCTGGGCGCGCTGCTGGTCTGGCCGATGGCGGCGATGGTGGTGCTGCTCCTGCTCTCGGCGGCGTTCGGGAAGCGGGAGGAGGACCCGCCGCCGTACTGGGGGGTTCCGGCGGGGGTGCCCGCGGCGCAGGCGCCGACCGGGCCGTGGGCCGCTCCGGAGACCGGGCCGTCCGGGCCGCCCGGACCGCAGGACGGTACGGGGAGCGATGCGCAGCGCGGCACGGAGAGCGGCACGCAGCGCTGACCGGGCCGTGGGCCCTGGCCGGCGGGCCCGGGGGCGCGGGGGTTCCTCAGCGGGCGATCGGGGCGGTGCGGGCCTTGGTCAGGGTGACCAGGTCGGCCGGGGCGAGTTCGACTTCGAGGCCCCGGCGGCCCGCCGAGACGTAGACCGTCGGGTGACCGAGCACGCTGGCGTCGACGACGGTGCGCAGCGGGCGGCGCTGGCCCAGCGGTGAGATGCCGCCGAGCACGTAGCCGCTGCTGCGCTCGGCGGCGGCCGGGTCGGCCATGACGGCGCGCTTGCCGCCGACGGCGGCGGCCAGGGCCTTGAGGTCGAGCCGGCAGGCGACCGGGACCACGCCGACGGTGAGGGTGCCGTCCACGTCGGCGACGAGGGTCTTGAAGACCCGGTCGGGGGCGATGCCGAGGACCTCGGCGGCCTCACCGCCGTAGGAGGCGGCGGCCGGGTCGTGGTCGTAGGAGTGCACGGTGAACGGGACGGCGGCGGCTTCCAGGGCGACGGTGGCGGGCGTGCCCTGGCCGCCCTTCCTGGTCTTCTTGGCCATGCGGGGGTCCTCGGTTTCCTCGGGGCCCCGGTCAGTTGGGGCTGAAGCGCTGGCGGGTGAGGTCGGTGGCGGGCAGCGAGGGCAGCCAGGTCAGGACGGCGGTCTCGCGGCGCAGCAGGTCGAGTTCGGTGCGCAGCCGCTGGGCGGTGTCCGGGCAGGCGAGCAGCTGCTGCTTGACCGGGGTCTCGAACACCGAGGCGGCGGCGACCAGGTACGAGAGCACCTGCGGGTCGTCCGGGAGGTCCTGGCGGCCGACGGTGCTGGCCTCGCGGGCGCCGGCCAGGCGCTTCTGGTAGACCCGGAACGCCCGCTCCACCTCCGAGGCCAGCGCGCCGGAGCCCTCCCCGGGGCGTTCCTCGATCTGCTCGACCTCCCCCGTCAGGTACGGCCCCGAGACGTCCGCCGAGCACAGCCGGAACCGGGTGGTGCCGGTGACCAGCAGCTCGTAGCGGCCGTCCGGCTGGTGCTGGACGGAGGCGACGTCGGCGACGCAGCCGATGTGGAAGACCGCCTCCAGCGGGTCCCCGGTGACGGTGCCGAGGCCGTCCAGCGGACCGGCCGGGCCGTCCTCCGGCCTGACCGGAGCGACCTCCCTGCCGTCCTTGATCGCGAGCACGCCGAACCGCCGGGGGGCGTCCTCGGGCTGCTCCAGCAGATCGGCGACGAGACGGCGGTAGCGCTCCTCGAAGACGTTCAGGGGCAGCACCAGGCCCGGGTAGAGCACGGTGTTCAGGGGGAAGAGCGGCAGCCGTTCTGTCACGGCGGACAGCGTAGTTCCCCGGACCGGGCCCTTGTCGCACGGATAACGGCCTCAGCCCCGCTGGAGCATCCTGGTGGCGCCGGCGACGACGGTGGAGGCGAGCAGCCAGCCGACGACGACCAGCCCGGCGGAGATCCACTGGGCGAGGCCGCCGGGGTTCCAGCCGCCCTGGCCGAGGTCCACGATCGGCAGCAGCTGGTTGAGGGTGTACAGCACCGGGTTCCAGTGCGGGCGCTCGTCGGCCTTGAGCGGCTCCAGCGGGTGGGTGGCGAACCAGAGGCTGCCGAGGAACCAGGCGAGCAGCAGCCACAGGCCCGCCCGGCCCGGGCGGTAGCCGTAGCCGACGGTGGCGTCCTGGACGGCGCCCCAGACCCGGGCCGGCAGTGGCAGGGTGCGGCGGCGCCGGCGCTGCTTGGCGTAGAGCACCTCGCGGGCGTCGTCGTCGGCGCCGTCGCGGCGCAGGGCGGCGGCGAGCTGCTCGTAGGACTCGGGCTGGAAGTCCACCGAGGAGCCCTCCAGCCAGGCGATCCGCTGCCGGACGGTGAAGGACGTGATCGGGCGCAGGTTCTCGTAGACGAAGCCGGTGAGCCGCAGGTGCCTGCCGAGCGGCCAGGCCTGCGGGTCGTCGACCAGGTTGCCGATCCGGGCGCGGGAGAGCGAGACGGTGCCGGTGGGGCGGAACTTGCAGGAGAAGCGCAGCTCGGGGGTGTGGATGCGGCTCAGCGCCAGTTCGTCGTCACCCTCCAGGTGGAACTCCCCGGAGATCAGGCAGGCGCCCTCGAAGCGGGAGTCGGACAGCCGCACCCGGCCGAAGGCGCGGAACGGGGTGACGGGGCCGTCGGGCGGCGGGTACTCGCCGTAGCCGGAGCCGTAGTAGCCACGGGAGCCGACCCAGCCGAGGTCGGCCGAGCCGGTCAGGTAGAGGGTGTGGCCGACGCTGATCCGGACGGCGTTGAGGCAGATGCGGTTCTTCCGCGGGATGGCGCGCAGCTGGGCGCCGCGCAGCGAGAGGCGGCCGCCTATCCGGGCCGTGCGGATGCTCAACTCGCCTGTGGTCTCCAGGCGTTCGGCCTCGAAGTCCTGGTTGACGGCGATCCCGTCGGCGGACAGGGCGCGGGCGTGGCGGTCGCCGCCGATGACGGTCTGGTTGAGCAGCAGGTCGGTGCCGATCCTGGCGTCGGTGAGCCGGATGCCGCCGGGGACGCGGCAGCGGGCCAGGTGGAGGTCGCCGGTGGTGGAGAGCCGGGAGGCCTCCAGCCGGGGGATCAGGCAGCGCACGAAGCGCAGCGTGGGGGCCGCGGCCTCGGAGACGAGGATCTTCTGCTCGAAGCGGCAGTCGTGCACCTCGACGTAGCGGTCGATGGTGGCGCCGGCCAGCTTGAGCGCGCCGGTCACCAGCACGCCGCTGAGCCGCAGCGAGGCGACCTTGCCGGGGGCGGGCGCCGGGCCGGCCAGCAGCAGATGGGCCAGCACCTCGGCGCGGACGGTGCGGTCGGGGCCCCAGACGGCGTCGCCGAAGGGGTCGTCGGTGTCCGCCTCGCCGGTTCGCAGATCCAGGATCTCGCCCTGGCGGTAGGCCTCCCAGAGCCTTCGCTCGACCCCGTTCCAGCCCTCCGGAGCGCGCTCCGCCATGGTTCCCCCGTCCCCCCGGTCGTCTCGCCCTTCGTATCACGGACTGAAATGCGGGACCAGCGGTTCCGGCCACTCCTTACACTGGGTGGCGTGATCTCTCGAATCGACCTCCGCGGCTCGCTGGACGACCCGCGTGACCTGCTGCCCCGTGCCGAGTTCGACGTTGCCGACGCCCTGGAGAAGGTGCGGCCGATCGCCGAGGACGTACGCCATCGCGGGGTCGCGGCGCTGATCGAGATCACCGAGCGCTTCGACGGCGTCCGGCTGGAGTCGACCCGGGTCCCGGCCGAGCAGCTGACCGCCGCCCTGGAGACGCTGGACCCGAAGGTGCGGGCCGCCCTGGAGGAGTCGATCCGCCGGGCCCGCGTCGTGCACGGGGACCAGCGCCGCACCGGGCACACCACCCAGGTGGTGCCGGGCGGCACGGTCACCCAGCGCTGGGTGCCGGTCGAGCGGGTCGGCCTCTACGTGCCCGGCGGGCTGGCGGTCTACCCGTCCTCCGTCGTGATGAACGTGGTGCCGGCCCAGGAGGCGGGCGTCAGGGGCATCGCGGTCACCTCGCCGCCGCAGAAGGAGTTCGATGGCCGGGTCCACCCGGCCATCCTGGCGGCCTGCGCGCTGCTCGGCGTGGACGAGGTCTACGCCGTCGGCGGCGCCCAGGCGGTCGCGATGTTCGCCCTCGGCACCGAGGAGTGCGCGCCGGTCAACATGGTCACCGGCCCGGGCAACATCTACGTGGCCGCCGCCAAGCGCTACTTCGCCGGCCGGATCGGCATCGACTCCGAGGCCGGCCCGACCGAGATCGCCGTCCTCGCCGACGACAGCGCGCTGCCGTCCGACGTCGCCGCCGACCTGATCAGCCAGGCCGAGCACGGCCCGACCTCGGGCTCGGTGCTGGTCACCGACTCCCCGGCGCTGGCCGACGCGGTCGAGGCCGAGCTGGCCGTGCAGGTCGCCAGGACCAAGCACGGCGAGCGGGTGGCCGAGGCGCTGGGCGGCCGGCAGTCCGGCATCATCCTGGTCGACGACCTGGAGCAGGGCCTCGCCGTGGTCAACGCGTACGCGGCCGAGCACCTGGAGATCCAGACCCGCGACGCCCACGCGGTGGCGGCCCGGGTCGTCAACGCCGGCGCGATCTTCATCGGCCGCTGGACCCCGGTCTCGCTGGGCGACTACGCGGCCGGCTCCAACCACGTGCTGCCGACCGGCGGCTGCGCCTGCCACTCCTCCGGGCTGTCGGTGCAGACGTTCCTGCGCAGCGTCCAGGTCGTCGAGTACGACCGGGACGCGCTGGCGGACGTCGCCGCGCACGTGGTCACCCTGGCCAACGCCGAGGACCTGCCGGGGCACGGGGACGCGATCAAGGCACGCTTCGACTGGACGGTTCCCGGCTCGTGACTCGTGAGGCTTCTGTGACCCGTACGAACAGCACGACCCGGATCGACGACCTCCCGATCCGGGAGGAGCTGCGCGGCCAGTCCCCGTACGGCGCGCCGCAGCTGGACGTGCCCGTCCAGCTGAACACCAACGAGAACCCGTACCCGCTGCCCGAGGAGCTGGTGGCCCGGATCGCCGAGCGGGTCGCCGAGGCCGCCCGCGGGCTGAACCGGTACCCCGACCGGGACGCGGTCGAGCTGCGCGAGGGCCTGGCCGGGTACCTCGGGAAGACCACCGGCTTCCCGGTCGGACGCGAGCAGGTGTGGGCCGCCAACGGCTCCAACGAGGTGCTCCAGCAGCTGTTGCAGACCTTCGGCGGCCCCGGCCGCAGCGCGCTCGGCTTCGAGCCCTCGTACTCGATGCACGCGCTGATCTCCCGCGGCACCGGCACCGCGTGGATCTCCGGCCCGCGCAACGACGACTTCACCATCGACGTGGACGCCGCCGTCGCCGCCATCGCGGAGCACCGGCCGAACGTGGTGTTCGTCTGCTCGCCGAACAACCCGACCGGCACCGCCGTGGACGCCGGCACCGTGCTGCGGCTGTACGAGGCCGCGCAGGCCGCCCGGCCCAGCCTGGTGGTGGTGGACGAGGCGTACGTCGAGTTCTCGCACCGCCCCTCGCTGCTGCCGCTGATCGAGGGCCGCCCCAACCTGGTGGTCAGCCGCACCATGTCCAAGGCCTTCGGTGCGGCCGGGCTGCGCCTGGGCTACCTGGCCGCCGACGCGGCCGTGGTGGACGCGGTGCAGCTGGTCCGGCTGCCGTACCACCTGTCGGCCGTCACCCAGGCCACCGCGCTGGCCTGCCTGGAGCACACCGACACCCTCCTCGGGTACGTCGGGCGGCTCAAGGAGGAGCGCGACCGGCTGGTCGACGCGCTGCGCGGGCTCGGCCTGGAGGTCACCGACTCGGACGCCAACTTCGTCCAGTTCGGCCGCTTCGCCGACACCCACGCGGTGTGGCAGGCGATCCTCGACCAGGGCGTCCTGGTCCGCGACAACGGCGTCCCCGGGTGGCTGCGCGTCACCGCCGGCACGCCCGCCGAGAACGACGCCTTCCTGGACGCCGTCCGCAGAGTCAGCAAGGAGC
Organism: Kitasatospora sp. NPDC091335; assembly: GCF_044757205.1. Classification (NCBI taxonomy): domain Bacteria; kingdom Bacillati; phylum Actinomycetota; class Actinomycetes; order Kitasatosporales; family Streptomycetaceae; genus Kitasatospora; species Kitasatospora sp. NPDC091335. The sequence continues at coordinate 641,890 of NZ_JBIVUM010000001.1, forward strand.
TGTGACCCCCATGTCCCGCATCGGACGCGTCGAGCGCACCACCAAGGAGACCTCCGTCCTGGTCGAGATAGACCTCGACGGCACCGGGAGGACCGAGATCTCCACGGGCGTCGGCTTCTACGACCACATGCTCGACCAGCTCGGCCGGCACGGTCTGTTCGACCTCACCGTCAAGACCGACGGCGACCTGCACATCGACACCCACCACACCATCGAGGACACCGCCCTCGCGCTCGGCGCGGCCTTCAAGCAGGCGCTCGGCGACAAGGTGGGCATCTACCGCTTCGGCAACTGCACCGTGCCGCTGGACGAGTCGCTCGCCCAGGTCACCGTGGACCTCTCCGGCCGGCCGTACCTGGTGCACACCGAGCCCGAGGGCATCGCACCGATGATCGGCTCGTACGACACCACGATGACCCGGCACATCCTGGAGTCCTTCGTGGCCCAGGCGCAGATCGCGCTGCACGTCCACGTGCCGTACGGGCGCAACGCGCACCACATCGTGGAGTGCCAGTTCAAGGCGCTGGCCCGGGCGCTGCGCTACGCCGCCGAGCGCGACCCGCGCGCGGCCGGAATCCTTCCGTCGACCAAGGGTGCGCTGTGAGCAATACCGCGATGATCCTCATCTTCGTCGGCCTCTTCCTGGGCGGCGGAGTGATCTCCTTCTGGAAGCAGAAGCACTCCAGGAGCGTCATCCTGGTGCTGGCCTTCGGCTCCGTGATGTGCCTGGCCTCCGGCCTCATGCGCCTGTAGACCGCCGCCAGCCACCACCGCCAGCCGCCCGCCGCACAGAGACTGGACACCTGAACAATGGGCAAGAACGTCGTCGTCCTCGACTACGGCTCCGGCAACCTCCGCTCGGCGCAGCGCGCCCTGGAGCGGACCGGAGCGGACGTCACGGTCAGCTCCGACTACGACACCGCGATGGCCGCGGACGGCCTGCTCGTCCCCGGCGTGGGCGCCTTCGAGGCCTGCATGCGCGGGCTCAAGTCCGTCCGCGGGGACTGGATCATCGGCCGCCGGCTCGCCGGGGGCCGACCGGTCATGGGCATCTGCGTCGGCATGCAGATCCTCTTCGAGAAGGGGGTCGAGCACGGCGTCGAGACGGCCGGCTGCGACGAGTGGCCCGGCACCGTGGAGCCGCTGGACGCCCCCGTCGTCCCGCACATGGGCTGGAACACCGTGGACGCGCCCGAGGGCACCCGGATGTTCGCCGGCCTCGACCCGCAGACCCGCTTCTACTTCGTGCACTCCTACGGCGTCCGGCACTGGGAGCTGGAGACCCACAGCGCGCGGATCAACCCGCCGCTGGTCACCTGGGCCACGCACGGACAGCCGTTCGTCGCGGCCATCGAGAACGGCCCGCTGTGGGCCACCCAGTTCCACCCCGAGAAGTCCGGCGACGCCGGCGCCGCCCTGCTGACCAACTGGGTCAACACCCTCTGACTGCCTGAGAGTTGGAACTGATGAGCCTCGAACTTCTGCCCGCCGTCGATGTCCGCGACGGCCAGGCCGTCCGCCTGGTCAAGGGCGCCTCCGGCACCGAGACCTCCTTCGGCGAGCCGCTCGCCGCCGCCCTCGCCTGGCAGAACGCAGGCGCCGAGTGGCTGCACCTGGTCGACCTGGACGCCGCCTTCGGGACGGGCAGCAACTACGAGCTGCTGCGCGACGTCACCGGCAGCCTGGACATCAAGGTCGAGCTGTCCGGCGGCATCCGCGACGACGAGTCGCTGGCCCGCGCGCTCGCCACCGGCTGCACCCGGGTCAACCTCGGCACCGCCGCCCTGGAGGCCCCGGAGTGGGTCGCCAAGGCCATCGCCGAGCACGGAGACAAGATCGCCGTCGGCCTGGACGTGGTCGGCACCACCCTGCGCGGCCGCGGCTGGACCCGCGACGGCGGCCAGCTCTTCGACGTGCTGGCCCGCCTCGACCAGGAGGGCTGCGCCCGCTACGTCGTCACCGACGTCAACCGGGACGGCACCCTGACCGGCCCCAACCTCCAGCTGCTGCGCGACGTCTGCGCCGCGACGGACAAGCCCGTGGTCGCCTCCGGCGGCGTCTCCTCGCTGGACGACCTGCGCGCCATCGCCTCGCTGGTCGGCGAGGGTGTCGAGGGCGCCATCGTGGGCAAGGCACTCTACGAGCAGAAGTTCACCCTCGAAGAGGCCCTGGAGGCGGTTTCAGGATGACGGACGGTCGGATCGTACGTGGCAGGGTCGGCGGATTCTCCCCCTGGGAGGACGAGTTCGGCTACTCCCGGGCGGTCGCCGCGGGCGACCACGTGCACGTGGCCGGCTCCACCGCCTGGGTGGACGGCCGGATCGAGCACGAGGGCGACCCGTACCGGCAGACCCTCGCCGCGTTCGGCGTCGGGCTCTCGGCCCTCGCCGCGTACGGTCTGACCACGGACGACGTCGTCCGCACCCGGATGTACATCGCCCACGTCCGCGACGCCGAGGAGGTGGGCCGCGCCCACCGCGAACTCTTCGGCGCCGCACGCCCGGTGGCCACCATGGTGGTGGTCGACGGACTGATCGACTCCCGGATGCTGGTCGAGGTCGAGCTCGACGCGTACCGATCCGGGCTGGCAAAGACCCTGGAAGCCCCGGAAGGCGAACAGCCGTGACCCTCGCAGTACGTGTCATCCCCTGCCTCGACGTGGACGCCGGGCGGGTGGTCAAGGGCGTCAACTTCCAGAACCTGCGCGACGCCGGAGACCCGGTCGAGATGGCCAAGCTCTACGACGCCGAGGGCGCCGACGAGCTGACCTTCCTCGACATCACCGCCTCCTCCGGCGACCGGGAGACCACCTACGACGTGGTCCGCCGCACCGCCGAGCAGGTGTTCATCCCGCTGACCGTGGGCGGCGGCATCCGCGCCGTCGAGGACGTCGACAAGCTGCTGCGGGCCGGCGCCGACAAGGTCGGCGTCAACACCGCCGCGATCGCCCGGCCGGAGCTGGTGCGGGAGATCGCCCGGCGGTTCGGGCGGCAGGTGCTGGTGCTCTCGGTCGACGCCCGGCGCTGCCCCTCCGGCGTGGAGACCGAGTCGGGTTTCGAGGTCACCACGCACGGCGGACGCCAGGGCACCGGGCTCGACGCCGTCGAGTGGGCGGGCCGCGCCGCCGAGCTGGGCGCGGGCGAGATCCTGCTCAACTCGATGGACGCGGACGGCACCAAGGACGGCTACGACCTGGACATGATCCGGGCCGTGCGCAAGGCCGTCTCGGTGCCGGTGATCGCCTCCGGCGGGGCGGGCAGGCTCGCGGACTTCGGGCCGGCCGTCGACGCGGGCGCGGACGCGGTGCTGGCGGCCAGCGTGTTCCACTTCGGGGACCTGCGGATCGGCGACGTCAAGGGCGCGCTGCGGGAGGCCGGGCACCCGGTGCGGTGATCTTGTCGAGCGGTGCCTGTCCGCGTTCGCGGACGGGCACCGCTTTTTCGTCGGCTCAGGACTCCCGGGGTTCCTCGCGGGCTCAGGACTCCCGGGGTTTCTCCGCGGGCTCAGGACTCCCGGATTCTCCGCGGGCTCAGGACTCCCGGGGCTCGCCCTTGATCAGGGCGAAGGGTGCGCCGTTCGGGTCCGCGAGCCAGGCGAGCCGGCCGACGTTCTCCACGTCCGAGGCCGGCATCAGCACCGAGCCGCCGGCCGCCGTCGCCCTGGCGACCACCGCGTCCACGTCCTCGGCGGCGAAGTACGGCGTCCAGGCGGGGGGCTGCTCCGGCGACATGGTCGGAGCGATCCCGCCGAAGCCGGTGTCCCGCTGGTCGCCCTCGGCGGTGGAGACCACCCGGTAGTTCATGCCCGGCGACGGCTCGAAGTTCTCCACCCGCCAGCCGAACAGCTGCCGGTAGAAGGTGAAGGCGCCGTCCTGGTCGGACGTGTGCAGCTCGGCCCAGACCAGGGCGCCCTCCTCCGAGACGGCGTCCAGCCCCTTGGTGTTGCCCGCCTGCCAGACGGCGAAGCGGGCGCCCTGCGGGTCCGAGAACTGGGCCAGCCGGCCCTCCCGCATCACGTCCATGGGCTCGACCAGGACCTTGCCGCCGGCCTGCTGCACGGCGTTGGCGGTGGCGTCCGCGTCGGCGCTGCGGAAGTACGTCGTCCAGGTGGACTGGTCACCCTCGTCGAGCGAGCCGATCGCGCCGACGGTCCTCCCGTTCAGCTGGACGAAGCCGTAGCCACCGGTCTCGGGGATCTCCAGGAACGTCCAGCCGAAGACCTCGCGGTAGAAGCCGGCGGTGGCGGGGATGTCCGGGCTGCCCAGGTCGATCCAGCAGGGCGAGCCGATGGGGAAGTCGGTGGTGATCATGGGAGGGTGCCCCTTCGACGGTTCGACGCTTCGGCGACATGACCGGGGCGGTTCCGTCGGGCGCGCGCCCGCCCGCTCCCCGGCCACCTGCGAGTCTGCACCCGGGCACCGACATCCGCAGCCGGAGCACGGTCAGGGGAGCCCGGGCGGGCCCGTCCCGGGCTCAGCCCCCGGCCTTGTGCCAGGTGCGGGACGGCGAGGAGATGCCGTCGTAGCCGCTCCCGCCGGGGGCGTATCGACGGCCGGTCAACGTGCGGCACCTCCGCGTTGATCGGACGTCGGTCACGGCAGCGGCAGGACGTGGCGGAGGGCCTCGACGGCGTCGGGGGCGCCGTCGACGGCGAGGGTGGTCCGGTCGCCCCGGCCGTAGACGAAGAGGACCAGCTCGCCGGGTTCGCCGGTGAGGTGGACGGTGGGGGCGCCGGCCGGGCCGACGGTGAGGGAACGGCCGTCCGGATGGGTGAGGGCCAGTCGCACGGGGGAGCGGCGGCCCGCCTCGAAGCGGGCGATGAGGGGGAGGCGGCGCCACAGGGCCTCGGCGCGGCCGGGCGGGACGGACTGCCCGGTCCAGTCCTCGGCCGCGCGCACCACGTCCTCGGCGTGGACGAAGTACTCCACGGTGTTCGCCGCCTCGTCGGCACCGGGCAGGGCGAACGGGGAGTAGACCGGCGGGCCGGCCCGGAACAGCCGCACCAGCTCCTCGTACGGCCGCTCGGCGTAGCCGTCCTGCACCCGCTGCGTCCAGCCGGCCAGCGCGCCGACCCGGATGCCCGCGGCGGCGTCGGGGCGGCGCTCGCGGACGACCAGGTGGGCGGCGAGGTCCCGGGTGGTCCAGCCGGCGCAGAGGGTGGGGGCGTCCGGCCCGGCGGCGGTGAGCAGTCGGGCGAGCCGGTGGCGTTCGGCGAGGGCGTGGTTCGACATGGCGTCAGCCTAGGGGGTCGGTCCTGTGCCGGGCCGGTCCGGCCGGTCGGGGTCTCCGGGGTCCCTTCTCTGGGGTCCCGTTTCCCGGGTGCCGTCAGCCGGGGGTGGCCGCGAAGCCGGCGCAGAGCAGGCGGACGCTCCGGGTGAACTTCTCGTCCTGGCTCAGGCGCGGCATCGACGGGCCCATGACCAGGGGGAACCGCTCGCACAGTTCGGCGTACAGCTCGGCGGTGACGGGCGGCGGCGCGGCCGGCTGGTTCTGCTCCTGGAGGACGAAGCCGGTGACGTGGCTGAGGAGGGTGTCGGCGGCGATCGCGCAGTGGCCGGCGGGCAGGCCGGCGTCGAGGAGGGTGCGCAGCAGGCGTTCCATCAGGGAGAGGGCGCCGGTGCTGAGCGTGCCGGGGCTCTCGGCGAGGAGCTGGGCGCCGCCGGGGTGCTGTTTGATGCTCAGGCGCAGGGCGGTGGCCTGGGTCCGGACGCGGTCCTGCCAGGTGGCGGTGGCCGGAAGGCCGTCCAGGGCTTCGGTGCCGGCGTCGTACGCCCGTCGGCAGACCCGGTCGGCCATCAGGGCGAGCAGTTCGTCCTTGCCGCGTACGTGGTAGTAGAGGCTGCCCGCGTGGGCGTCGAGGCGGTCGGCGACCTGGCGCATGGACAGGTTCTGGTAGCCGACCTCGGCGAAGACGGCCATGCCCGCGTCGACGATGCGGTCCTTGGTGAGCTTCATGGGCCTACCGTACAACGCATTCCAACACTGTTCGAAAACTGTGCTAGCTTTGCGCCGTCGGATTTTCGAACGGCGTTGGAAAGCGTCGGAACCGGGGGGGAGGGGCCAGGCAATGGGGGCGATCGTCTTCAACGTGACCACGGCCGCGCTGATGGTCATGATGGTCAACTGCGGGCTCGGCGTGGTCGGCCGCGAGACCCTGCGGGGGCGGCCGCTCCCGTGGGCGGCGATCGGCCTGACCGCGCTCGCCGTCGGCGGCGTGCTGCTCCAACTGGTCTGGTCCGGCGCCATGGACGCGCTCGACGCGGACCCCGCCAGGTCCGGCTGGTGGCGCGAGTTCACCTCGGTGTTCATGCAGAACGGCGGCCTCTTCGGCGGCCTGTGGAACCTCGTCACCCTCGCCGCCGTCGCCGCGCTCGCCCAGTGGTACTGGGGCGGCCCGCTCACCCTCGGCTTCTTCCTCGCCGGCATCCTGCTGCCCGGCCGGATCGACACCCTGCTCGGCCTCGGCGACGGCCCCAGCACCGACCCGCGCAACTTCGCCGGCAGCTCCGGCGCCACCTACTTCCTCGGCGCCGGCCTCGCCCTCGCCTTCCTCACCCGCACCCGTCTGCCCAGGGAAATCGCCCTGGCGGCCGGCGTCCCCGCGCTCGGCCTCGCGATGTGGATCGCCCAGGACAACGGCCACGGGCTGGTCTCCGTCTACGGCTTCGCCCTCGCCGCGGCCGTCTGGGCGGTCCGCCGCCGCCTGCCCCGCCCGGCCCCCGGGCGAGCGGCCTGACCGGGGGCCGGGCGGCGGCCTCCCGCGGCGCGCAATGACGTCGGCCCCGACCGGAACCCGGTCGGGGCCGACCTCTGCCGACCGGGATGTCACCGACCACCCCGGAAGCCGGCCCACCGCTGAGCTGCCCGGCGCAGCCCGGCAGTCCACGGGTCCGGATCCGCTCCGGCGATGTCGGCCCACATCCGGGCCTGGGCCCCCGCGAAGGCGTCCACCACCGGCCGGCTCGCCGCGCTGCCACGCCGGAACCCTGGCAGCCCACGCCTCCGCCGAGGCCGGACTGTGGCCGCCCGCGGCGATCAACCAGATCACCCACAGAGCCGGGTCGATCCAGGGCGCTCCACGGGTGGCCCACGCCCAGTCGACCAGGAGCGCGCGATCCTGGCGGATCAACGCGTTCTCGTTGTTCAGGTCGGTGTGCAGCAGGGAACCGCCGGCGAATCGGGCCGGCATCCCGGGATCGTCCACGTATGCGGACCAGCGCTGCTCGGCACGACGAATCCCGATCTCGGGGCATGGCGTGCTGCCGAGTCGGCTGAGGACGTCGACCATGAGCTCCAGGTCCCCGGAGGCCTCGTAGTCGGCGTGACGGCCCTTGATGTGTTCGAACGCGACCAGGCTCCAGCCGTCAACCTCCAGAAGCCACAGCACCTTTGGGGTGAGCCCTGGAAGGAAGGGGTTGATCTCCGCTTCCCGTCGCTGGGTCCACACCCGCGGGTGGCTCAGCCGCATGCCCTTGACGAACACACTGCCCTCCGCGGTAGCGAGCCTGGCGGCGATCTCGGAATTGAATCCGGCCGGGACGGTCTCCGCGGTGAGGACCCGCCCTCCGAGCCGGGCAGAAGCGGCCAGGCGAACGGAGTCGGGCAGGTCCGTCCAGCGGACACGGGTGGTGGTCACGGCGCACAGCCTCCCAGAACCGGCCCGGCGTGGTGCTCCGCCATTTCGGAGCGGGCCGCGTCGTGCGCGTAGGAGCGTGACCACGGTTCAGCGGGCGGCAGGTCGGTGCTCAGCCGACACTTGATCCCGTGACGACACGATCAGCCCACGGGTCGAGTTCGCCATGTTCCGGCGAGACGATCGAGGTGCGGCGATTCACCGAGGGCGACTCCGCTGAAGAGCTCACGCGTCTGCTTCGCCGCGCGTATTCCGAGCACGCAGCCGCCGGGCGAGTCTTCTTCGCCTCCTACCAGTCCATCGAGGACACGGCTACCCGGGTGGGTAGGGGCGAGTGCTGGCTGGCTCTGCATGAGACTGAGCCGGTGGGCACCGTGACGGTAGCGGCCCCGCACGAGGTCCCGGAAGGGTATCCAGCCCCAGCGGGAGCAGGCTCGTTCTGGCAGCTGGCGGTGGATCCCGGGTTCAGGGGGACGGGCCTCGGGCACAGGCTGCTGACCTTGGCGGAGGAACGGATCGTTGCGCTCGGGTCCACGGTGGCCGTCATCGATACGTCGGCCGAGGCCATCGAGTTGGTCGGCTGGTATCGCCGGCGGGGGTACGTGCCGGTCGGGACGTGGCATTGGGATGTCACCAACTACCAGAGCGTGGTCCTGCTGAAGAACCTGGTGGTCTGACGAGGGGGTCGCAAGGACTGGCGGAGCCTCCCCGGGAATGGGAGGCTCCGCCCGCGCCTGGCGACCTGGCCCTACCGGCCGAGGGCTCGGGCGGCGTCCTGGGCGGCGATGGTGAGGGCCTCGTCGAGGCCCTCGGGCTGGCGTCCGCCGGCGTTGGCGACATGGCCCTTGCCACCGGTGCCGCCTCCGACCGCGTGGGCGGCGGCGGTGAGGATCTGGCTGGCGTGGGTGCCGGTGTCGTGGAGGCTGCGGGTGATGGCGGCGGCGAAGAGGGCCCTGCCGTCGTGTTCGGTGCCGAGGACGACGACGGCGTGGTCGTCGCCCAGGAGGTCGGCGGTGTTGGTGGCCAGGGTGCGGAGTTCGTCTGGGCCGAGGCCGGTGACCTTCTCGGTGACGATCCGGCCGCCGGGGACGGTGCGGGCGGAGACCGCGAGCTGCTGGGCCTGGTTGCGGAGCTCGGTGTCGCGGAGGCGGGCGAGTTCCTGTTGGGCGGTGGTCAGGGCGTCGAGGCGCTTGCGGAGGGTGTCGGGGGCGTCCTGGGGGCGGGTGCCGAGGAGGCTGGAGAGTTCTTCGAGGAGGCGGCGTTCGGTGTCGTGGTAGGTGAGGGCGTCGCGGCCGGTGAGGGCTTCGATGCGGCGGAGGTTGGATCCGATGCTGGCTTCGCCGAGGATGCGGACGGGACCGGCACCCGCACCGTGGGGGACGTGGGTGCCGCCGCAGAGTTCGCGGGAGAAGTCGCCGATGTCGACGATGCGGACGTGGTCGCCGTACTTCTCGCCGAACAGGGCCGTGGCTCCGGCGGCCTCGGCTTCGGAGCGGGTGGCGTGCCAGATGCGGACTTCGGGGTCATCGAGGAGGTGGTCGTTGACGAGAGTCTCGATGGCGGCGAGCTGGGCGCGGTCGAGGGCGGAGAAGTGGGCGAAGTCGAAGCGCAGGCGACCGGCGTCGACGAGGGAGCCGTGCTGGCGGGCGTGGTCGCCGAGGGTGCGGCGGAGCATGGCGTGCAGGACGTGGGTGGCGGAGTGGGAGCGGGCGACCGCGTCGCGGCGCGGGCCGTCGACGAGGGCTTCGGCCTGTTCGCCGGTGCGGATCTCGCCTTCGCGGACGCGGACGGTGTGGACGTGGAAGCCCTCCAGGCCGAGCTTGGTGTCCAGGACTTCGAGGAGCGCGTCGCCGGCGGTGCGGATGGTGCCGGTGTCGCCGACCTGGCCGCCGGACTCGGCGTAGAACGGGCTGCGGTCCAGGACGAGTTCGAGCGTGGTGCCCTGGTCGGCGCCGGGCACGACGGTGCCGTCGGAGATGAGGCCGAGGATGGTGGCTTCGGCGTCGAGGCGTTCGTAGCCGGTGAAGTCGGTGCGGCCGTGGCGGGAGGACAGTTCGCGGTAGGTGTCCTGGCGGCGCAGGGCCTCGGCGGTGGGCGCGGAAGGCGTCGGCGGACCCCGCGGTGGCGAGGAAGCCGAGCGGCCGGGTCGGGGTCTCGTACAGCCACCGCTCCTCGCGCAGGAAGGCGAGCAGACGCAGGGCTGCCGGTCCGGCGACACAGACCGGGACGGGCCGGATGGCGGTCGCGTAGTAGAGGGCGGCGGTCAGCTCGTGGAGGGTGCCGACACCACCGCCCATGGCGACGATCAGGTCGGCGTGCTCCAGGTAGTGGTTGAGGCGGGCACCGGGGTCGGGCAGGTGGACGGACAGGGTGGTGTGCGGGTTGAACGCGCCCCACTCGTCGTGCTTGCCGATCAGCGTGACGGCGGTGACCGTGGCTCCCTGGCCTCCGGCTCCGCGGGCGGCGGCCTCCATCAGCCCGTTGTAGCCGCCGTGCAGGAGCTGGTACCCGGCCTGGGCCAAGCTCCGGCCGATCTCCTCGGCCAGTGCCTCCTCCTCGGCCGAGGCGGGGACGACACCGCCGAAGAAGACGGCGGTCAGGCCCTCGCGGGCCCGGCTGGCGGCCGGGCCCGCGAGGTGGAGTGCGTTCACACCAGCTCCTGGTAGGTGCGGTAGGCGGCGATCGCGTCGCGCAGGCCGTCGAGCGCCTGCGGGCAGGCCCGCTCCGTCAAGGCGAGCACCCGCTCGATCGCCTTGGTGACATCGGCCGCCTCCGGGATGGCCGGGCCACCGATCGCCGCATCCAGGTCACCCAGGCAGGCCCGGCCGATCGGGGTGACGGCGATCTCCTCGCGCAGCTGGTACCAGCCCCAGTACCGCGAGGCCGGGGCCAGAGCCGTCTTGATCAGGTCCTTCGTAGCCGTGTGCAGCCGGTGCCACTCGGAGTACGCCACGAACCGCTGGCCGCGCCGGATCCGCTTGTGCAGGAGCACGGCCAGCACCAAGTGCTCGATCAGCAGCTCGGCGCAGGAGCGCGGCCGGGCGGCGAAGGCGGCGACGAAGCTCTCGGCCGCCGCGATGTCCGCCACGTCGACCGGTCCGGGCCGGCGGTCAAGGAGGACGGCGGTGCTGACCATCGCCTGCAGCCGCGGGATCCGGGAGGCCGGTGCGACGTAGAGGTCGATCTGGTGGAGCTTCCCCTCGTCCGGGACGAGGAAGACCATCCCGACGCCACCGAGGTCGGCGACGATCGTGTCGCGCCAGCCGGGCAGCAGGGCGCCGGCCTCGACCGGCATCAGGGTTTCCAGCGCCTCGACGAAGGCCGGGAGTTGGGCGTCGTGGACGCCGACGACGAAGTCGACGTCGGACAGGCGGTCGGCGGTGCCGTGGGCCAGCGAGCCGCGGACCATCAGATGGGTCACCGACAGGGAGGTGGCCAGGATGTCGGCGAGCTTCGACAGCAGCGGCAGCTGTGCGGGCCGGTTGGCCTGGGTGATCGCCGCCAGTTGCAGGGTGGGCATGCGCTTCTTCCTTCCGGGCGTAGGTGCGGGCTGGGATCAGGCGGGGAGAGCGAGCAGGCGGCGCTTGGCGGCCTCCCAGCGCGTCGCGGCCTCCATGTCGCCGAGGGAGGTGTGCAGTTCGGCGATCAGGTCGTAGGCCGTGCCCTCCGGCAGGGCGTAGGTGTAGAAGAGCCGCAGCAGCATCCGCTCGGCCGCCTCCGTGTAGCCGAGGGTGGCCATGGTGCGGGCGCTCTCCAGTCGCGCGGCCAGGATGTTCTGGTCGGCGACGGGCAGCGGCTCCGCGACCGTCGGGCTGAGCGCGGGCCGGCGGGCCAGGTGCCGGTAGGCGTCGTCGGCGTACACGTCGGCGATCAGGTGGATCCGGTCCGGGCCGAGCAGGTTGCACACCCCGTGGGCGTACGTCGGCGTCAGCCGCCAGATCCGCCCGCCCGTCATGTGCACCTTGGTGCTGCCGGTGACCAGGAAGGCGGACCTGTTGGTGTGCAGCGGGACGTGCAGCCGGTGCCGCTCGACCTGGTGAAGTTCGTTGTAGTCGCGGTGCTCCCAGAGGAAGGCGTTGCCCTCCAGCCGGGCCAGCCGCACCCACATGAAGTGCAGGCCGAGGCCGGCCAGGAACGCGGCGGTGGCCGGCATCCGCCCCAGCAGGTCGGTCGGACGGGCGGCGCAGTCGCCGATCGTCACGTCGGCGGCGTCGCCGGACGCGTTCATCAGTGAGGTGGTCCACCAGCCGCCGGACTGGTAGGCGCCGTACTCCTCCTTCCAGGGCGCATGGGCGGTCAGGGCCTCGTGGCGAATCCGCTCCAGATGGGCGGAGTCCACGGCGTCCAGCTGGGCGATCTGCCCGGCCAGAGCGGTCAGGGTGCTGTCCATCGGTTCCCTCCCGGGCCGGCTCGCGGCATGGCGAGCCGGAGTGCACGTGGTGCTGGATGGGGTCGATCGGGCGCCGGTCCCAGCGCCCTCGATCTCACGCTTCGCTGTCGGCTATGCACGGACGGCGAGGTGGCGTTCAGGATGGCGGCGCAGGGTGCGGCATCGATACGACGAGGCTGCCGTCACCATCCCGTCGTCCTGAGGGCGGCGAGGCCAGTGTCATGGCGGTGTGCGTCGTGACTGCCGTCATGGCCGCCGTCATCTGGTCCGGTACGGCCTCGAACGGGTTTCCTGTCGAGCGACGATGGCTATCGTCAGAGCAGACGAACGGGGACGGAGATGATCCGCGGTGGCTGAAACTCCCACACTCCTACGGGTTTTGACGCTTCAGCGGCACTGGCAGGTCTACGAGACCTTCCGCCTCCGGTTCGAGGCGACGGCGAACTCGGCCGCCGAGCAGGAGCGCGACCCCCGACTCCGGGGCCTGTCGGTCTCCAAGCGGCAGTTCGAGCGTTGGTACGGCGGAGCGGTGAAGACCCGCCCCTACCCGGACCAGTGCCGGGTGCTGGAGGCCATGTTCGGCGTCGGCGTCGGCCAACTCCTCGCACCCGCACCGGCCGGCCACCCGCACGCCGACACCGCCTCGTTCGTCGTCCCGCCACCACGGCCGGTCCCTGTCCTCCTCCCATCCGAGCAGGCAGCGGCACTGCCTGTCGGTGGCCCGTCCAGCAGCGAACCCCGCTTCGACGCGGGCACAACGGAATTGGAAAGGCAGGTCATGATGGCGGCTCGTCGGGCACTTCGGTTCACCGCGATGGCGGAGGGCAGCAGCATCGGCTCGGAGACCCTGGGCCAGATCCACGACGAGGTACGGCGACTGACCGCCGCCTACCCGAAGCTGGCCCTGCCGGCCCTGCTCGGCGACCTGGTCGAGGTCCAGGACCTCACCTTCCGGCTACTGGAGCACGGCCGCGTCAAGCCGTTGCAGGCCCGGGAGCTGTACCTGCTCGCCGGGATCACCTCCGGAATGCTCGCCAAGGCCAGCCACGACCTCGGCAACCCGAGCGCCGCGATGATGCAGGCCCGCACCGCCTTCGTCTGCGCCGACAACGCCGACCACCACGCCATGCGCGCCTGGGTCCGCTCGCTCCAATCGCTCATCTCCTACTGGGCAGGCCGCCCCGGCGAGGCCGCCGAGTACGCGGCACTCGGGCAGAGCGTGGCCGGCGACGTCCACGGGACCACCGGCGTCTGGCTGGCCTGCCTCTCCGCCCGCGCCCACTCCCTCCTCGGCGACGGCGAGGCCACCCGTACGGCCATCCTGCGGGCCGAGGACGCCCGCGCGGCGGTCGAACCCGACGATCTCGACGCCTTCGGCGGCATCATGACCTTCCCGGTGCCCCGCCAGCTGTACTACGTCGCCGAGGCCACCGTGCAGCTCGGCGAGGACCCGGCACTCGGCGAGAGCCAGTCCGAAGCAGCCGTCGTCGCCTACCGCAGTGCCACCGAGGACGAGTGGGCCTTCGGCGACCAGGCCGGCGCCCAGACCGACCTCGCACTCGCCCGCATCGCCCGCGGCGAGATCGAGGGCGCCGCCGAGGCCGTCCGCCCCGTGCTCGACCTCCCCGTCGAGCAGCGGAACTTCGGCATCGTGAGCAGCGCCCAGCGCGTCCACGTCGCTCTGCACGGCGACGGCCGCCGCAGCGGCAGCGCGGCGGCCGGACTGCGCGAGGAGGTCGAGGCCTTCACCGCCACCCCGACCTCCGTCCTCGTCCGGTGACCCCACGGATAGGCTCCGCCGCCATGACCCCAGTTGACCTGACCGGCCCCAGCCTGGCACTGCGCGAGGTCGAACCCGAGGACACCGACGACCTCCTGGCCATCTACGGCGACCCCGAGGCCACCAGGCACCTCAGCTTCGAACCCCGCACCCGCGAGCAGGTCCAGGCGATCACCGCCCGCTCCATCGCCTCCGCGAACGCCACCCCGCGCGACGAGTACTGTCTCGCCGTCACCCGACGCGGCGAGCACCGGCTGATCGGCTACGCCCGCCTGGCCACCGAGCCACAGCAGGCCGCCACCATCGGCTTCGCCCTCTACCCGGCCGAGTGGGGCAAAGGCCTCGGCACGGAAACCGTCCACCTGCTGTGCGCGCTCGGCTTCAACGCCCTGGGGCTGCATCGCATCTGGGCGGCTCGCTCACCGCTCAACGAGGCATCGGCGCGCACCCTGTTGCGCGCCGGCATGACCGAGGACGGCCGCATCCGCGACCACGTCTTCGTCCACGGCGCCTGGCGCGACTCCATCACCTACTCGATCCTGGAACACGAGTGGACGCCGGTTGGCGGTCCCGACACGTGAAATCGCCTCGGGCGAGGTGGCCTTCCGGATGATCCCTGAGGTGCCGAGTCCCCTGCCCCGTGGGTGGCATGCCTGGGGTGGTGTGTGGGGTGCGGCCTCTCGGTATTCCGAGAGGCCGCACCCGAATCCGGTTCGCGTTTCCATTCGTTCGGCTTCTTGGCGCGGCTCCCCTCGGCGCCGCCGAGGGGAGCCGCACATTCGATGTGTTGTCCGCCCGTTGAGGCCCCTCTTTGTTGGATCAGCCCATTTCCTCTTTTGTCTGAAGTCATTCTTGTTTGTGAGATCAGGTGCCCTGTGGCGGGCTTTCGGCTCCGGCAGCCCGTACGGGTGAGTTCGGCGAAGCGGCTGCCGAGCGGGGCCGGTGTGGGCCATCCTCGTGGCCATGACCTCCGAGCAGCCGCCGCCCGCAGCCGACTCCCGTCCGTCCCGCGGCCTGGTCCTCACCGTTGCCGCCGTGCTGGTCGTCCTGCTCGCGGTGGTGGCCACCGCGGTGCTGTGGCCGGACGACAAGAAGCCGGCCGCCGCGCCGCCGCCGCCCACCCCCACGGCCACGCCGACGCCGACCCCCACGCCGACGCCCACCCCCACCAAGCCGCCGCCGCCGTACGCCTTCTTCCCGGTCGGCGCCTGCTTCGACCACCCCCAGCTGAGCCCGGTGATCACCAAGGCGGAGGAGCGCCCGTGCGCCGGCGAGCACGACGGCGAGGTGATCGCCGACCTCCAGCTCGCCGACGGCCTCACCGGGGAGATCCCGCTCGCCCTCGCCATGCGGGAGGGCTGCAAGGACGCCGAAGCCGCCGCCAAGGCCCGCCAGGGCGACGGAAAGACCTACTACGGCCGCCAGTTCGGCCCGGCCATGGCCAACTACCAGCAGGGCTGGCGGGACTACACCTGCACCCTGACCGTGAGCAACAAGCAGGGCGGCCCCAAGCTGACCGGGCAGTTGCGCCCGTAGCGGGCCCGGTGCGATCCGGTTCGTCCCGCGGAAGCCGAGGGGAGCGCCGCCCCGCAGGTGGTAGCGCGGGCGGGCGCCGCGGCGGCGGCGGGCCGGGCTGACACAATGGGGCCCATGTCCACCACACCCGCCACTCCCGGCAGCACCGCCCTCGCCCCCGGGATCGCCGCCCGCCTCAAGCGCACCGAGGACGGGCTGGTCCCGGCCGTCGCCCAGCAGTACGACACCGGCGAGGTGCTGATGCTCGGCTGGATGGACGACGAGGCGCTGCACCGCACCCTCACCACCGGCCGCTGCACCTACTGGAGCCGCAGCCGCCGTGAGTACTGGGTGAAGGGCGACACCTCGGGCCACGTCCAGGTGGTCAAGTCGGTGGCCCTGGACTGTGACGGCGACACCCTGCTGGTCAAGGTCGACCAGACCGGCGCGGCCTGCCACACCGGCGACCGCACCTGCTTCGACGCCGACGTGCTCCCGCTGTCCTGACCCCACTCCGCCCACAACTCCAGAAGGTGCCGCCCGTCATGGAACTCGAAGCCTTCCGCAAGCTCGCCGTCGACACCCGGGTCATCCCGGTCACCCGCAGGCTCCTCGCGGACGGCCTCACCCCGATCGGCCTCTACCGCAGCCTCGCCGAGGAGCGCCCCGGCACCTTCCTGCTGGAGTCCGCCGAACAGGGCCGCAGCTGGTCGCGCTACTCCTTCGTCGGGGTGCGCAGCGCCGCCTCGCTCACCGTCGGCCCGGACGGCGGGGCCCGCTGGCTCGGCACCCCGCCGGTCGGCATCCCCACCACCGGCGACCCGCTGGAGGTGCTGCGGGCCGCGCTCCAGGCGCTGCACACCCCGCGCCAGGAGGACGACGGCCTGCCCCCGCTCACCGGCGGCCTGGTCGGCTACCTCGGCTACGACATCGTCCGCCGGCTGGAGAAGCTGCCCGACCTCAACCCGGACGACCTGCGGCTCCCCGAGCTCACCATGCTGCTCGCCACCGACCTCGCGGTGCTCGACCACGTCGACGGCACGGTGCTGCTGATCGCCAACGCCGTCAACCACAACGACCTGGCCAGCGGCGTGGACGAGGCCTGGGCGGACGCGGTGGCCCGGCTGGACGCGATGGAGGCCGAGCTGTCCAAGCCGGTCGACCCGGGCCTGGCCACCTTCACCCCGGCCGGCCCCGGCGAGGTGCACTCGCCGTTCGGCGGCGAGCCGTACCGGGCCGCGGTGGAGGAGATCAAGGAGCGGATCCGGGCCGGCGAGGCCTTCCAGGTGGTGCCCTCGCAGCGCTTCGAGGCGCCCTGCCCGGCCTCCGCGCTGGACGTCTACCGGGTGCTGCGCACCACCAACCCCAGCCCGTACATGTACCTGTTCCGCTTCCCCGGCCCGGACGGCGGGGCCGAGGGCGGCTTCGACGTGGTCGGGTCCAGCCCCGAGGCGCTGGTCAAGGTCACCGAGGGCGAGGCGATGCTGCACCCGATCGCCGGTACCCGGCACCGCGGCGCCACCCCGCACGAGGACGCGGCGCTGGCCGCCGAGCTGCTCGCCGACCCCAAGGAGCGGGCCGAGCACCTGATGCTGGTGGACCTCGGCCGCAACGACCTCGGCCGGGTCTGCGAGCCGGGCAGCGTCGAGGTGGTCGACTTCATGCAGATCGAGCGCTACAGCCACGTGATGCACATCGTGTCGACGGTCACCGGCAAGGTCGCCCCCGGGCGGACCGCCTTCGACGTGCTGACCGCCTGCTTCCCGGCCGGCACCCTCTCCGGCGCGCCCAAGCCGCGGGCGATGCGGATCATCGAGGAGCTGGAGCCCACCCGCCGCGGCCTGTACGGGGGCTGCGTCGGCTATCTGGACTTCGCGGGGGACTCGGACACCGCGATCGCGATCCGCACCGCGGTGCTGCGCGACGGCACCGCGTACGTGCAGGCCGGTGCGGGCGTGGTCGCCGACTCCGACCCGCACGGCGAGGACACCGAGTGCCGCAACAAGGCGGCCGCCGTGCTGCGGGCCGTCGCCACCGCCAATACGCTGCGGACGCCGGAACCGTCGTAGCGGTCGCGGGGCCGGTGCGGTGACTGCCGGAACGCGCGAGGAGGCGGCCGGGATGCCCGAGGTGCCGTACGACGAACTGCGCTGGGCGGTCGTGCTCGGCGCCGCCGGACAGCTCGGCGAGCAGCCGGCCGGCCACGGCCGGGTGCTGTCCGGGGTGGCGGTCGACTTCCCGGCGGCACCCGGCGGCCCCGGGCCGGAGGCCGTGCCGGCCCCGGACCCGGCGGTGCTGGCCCCGGACCTGGCGGTGCTCGCCGGGGACGCGGTGCGCGGCGCCCGGGGCCGGTTCGGCGCGGCCGGGGTCGAGGCCGTGCTGGAGGTGGCCAGGCCCGGCCTGGCGGAGGCGGCGAGGGCGTACGCGCGCAGCGGCGTCCCGCTGTACGTGGTGGTCGACCCGGCGGCGGCGGTCTGCACCGTGCACACCGCGCCGTCCCCCGAGGGGGTGTACCGGGAGGCCGAGCGGGTGCCCTTCGGCAACGACCTGTTCCTGCCGCTCGGCGGCCGCACGGTGGTGCTGCGGACCGACGAGTTCCCCACCCCAGCCCCGTTCCCGTTGCCCGACCCGGCCCCGTTCCCGACCCCGGGTACGGCCTGAGGTGTCGGCCGGGGGATAGTGGACGGGTGACCGCTGAGCAGACCCCCGCCCCCGCCACCCCCAGCCGCCGCACCCTCGGCGTGATGCTGCTGCTCACCGTGCTGAGCGCCGTCCTGGTGCTGACCGCGGCCGGGCGGACCTGGGCCGAGGGCCGGGCCGGCACCCTGGACGTGTCCGTCACCGGCGGCAGGATCTCCGAACTCCCGGGCGGGCTGGCCCTGGTGGGCCTCGCCGCGGCCGTCGCGGTGTTCGCGGTGCGCGGCGCCGGCCGGCTGGCGGTCGGCGCGCTGACCCTGCTGGCCGGGCTCGGCGCCGCGGCCGCCTCGGTGGCCGGAGCGGGCGACACCGCCGCGCTGGACGCCGAGGCCGCCCGAAAGCTGGCACTGACCGGCTCGGCGGCCACCGAGGTCGCGCACACCGGCTGGCCCTGGGTCGCGCTGGCCGGCGGGCTGCTGCTGGCCTTGGCCGGGCTGCTCACCCTGCGCTACGGCCGCGGCTGGCCGGCCATGGGCAGCCGCTACGAGGCGCCGACCCGCAAGGCGCCCGCGAAGACCGAGACGCCGGGCGACCTGTGGAAGGCCCTGGACCGCGGCGAGGACCCCACCGCGGTGTGAGCCGCGTCCGTGTGACGCGATAGACCCGCCACCCGCTTTGGGCCACCGGTGTGTGGCCCGGCACAATGGAACCCGTCAACCCGCCGGCGGCCCCGCAGGCCCGGCCGGGCCCCGAGAGCCAAGGAGCACCACCGATGGCAGCAGCAGCACACGGCCACACCCCCGCCGCCTGGACCGGCGTCGTCATCTCCTTCGTCGGTTTCGGCGTCGCGGGCGTCGCGATGATCCTGCCGTCGGTGCTGCTCGTCTGGGTCGGCCTGGCGGTCATCCTGGCCGGCGGCGTGGTCGGCAAGGCGATGTCGCTCGCCGGCATGGGCCAGCAGGCCAGCGCCAACGTCTACAAGTCGGTCGAGGAGCAGACCGCGGCCCGCCAGGCCGCCGCCGTCACCGCCTGACGGCGAGCTCGTCGCACCACACGTTTGTCGTACATCGGAACGGCGGGCGCGCCACGCCCGCCGTTCCGTCGTGTCCGGGCCCGCCCCGGGCAGAATCGGGGCGTGACCTCCGCCCCCGCCGCCCCCGCCCCGCCGCCCGTACTGCGCCGGCTGAGCCCGCCGCTGACCGCGCTGGCGGCGGTGGCCGTCCCCACCGCGTACGTCGCCGTGGTGGACCCGAACACCCCCGGGCACTACCCCGACTGCCCGTTCCTGACCGCCACCGGCTGGTGGTGCCCCGGCTGCGGGGGGCTGCGCTGCGTCCACGCGCTGACCCACGGGGACCTCACCGGCGCCCTGCACGACAACGCCGTCGCCGTCCTGCTGTTCGGCGTGCTGGCGGTGCTCTGGCTGCGCTGGGGCTGGGCCGCGCTGACCGGCGGGCCACCGCCGAGGACCACCGTCGGGGCCAGGCGCTGGGTGCTGATCGGCCTGCTGGTGCTGGTGTTCACGGTGGTGCGCAACTCGTCGGTCGGGGCGGGGCTGGCACCGCCGCTGGTCTGAGCGGACCGGTCCGATCCGGCCGCCGTGCCACCCGTGCCACTCCTGCCGGCCACCTGGGTCGCCCTGCCGCGCCGGCGCCGGGACCGGGCCCGAGGGCCGGCCGGAAAGCCGTGCAGAAGCGGTGAACCCGCAGCTGGGGACCGCTGGAGCGGGCGTCCGGTCCGCGAGACGCCGGGAGGACTGGTGCGCCCCCCGCCGCCGGGTGCCGATACCATCGAAGAACCGGTGGGCTGTCGCCCGCCGGCTCGTGCCGGCCAACTGGCAGAAAAGATGGGGGCTCCTGAGTGAGTGTGCTCGACTCGATCATCGAAGGGGTCCGCGAGGACCTCGCCGAGCGGCAGGCCCGGGTCTCCCTGGACGAGCTCAAGGCGCTCGCCGCCAAGGCACCGGAGGCCAAGGACGGCGTCGCCGCCCTGAAGGGCGACGGGGTCCGGGTGATCTGCGAGGTGAAGCGCTCCAGCCCCTCCAAGGGCGCCCTGGCGTCGATCGCCGATCCGGCCGCCCTGGCGGTCGACTACGCGGCCGGCGGCGCCGCCGCGATCAGCGTGCTGACCGAGCAGCGCCGCTTCGGCGGGTCGCTGGCCGACCTGGACGCCGTCCGCGCCGCGGTGGACACCCCGCTGCTGCGCAAGGACTTCATCGTCACCGCCTACCAGCTGTGGGAGGCCCGCGCGCACGGCGCCGACCTCGCGTTGCTGATCGTCGCGGCCCTCGACCAGTCGGCCCTGGTGTCGTTGATCGAGCGCGCCGAGTCGATCGGCCTCACCCCGCTCGTCGAGGTGCACGACGAGGAGGAGATCAAGCGCGCGGCGGACGCCGGCGCCCGGATCATCGGCGTCAACGCCCGCAACCTCAAGACCCTCGAAGTGGACCGCAACACCTTCGAGAACGTGGCCCACACCATCCCGGACGGCATCGTCAAGATCGCCGAGTCCGGCGTGCGCGGCCCGCTGGACGTGATCGGCTACGCCAACCTCGGCGCCGACGCGGTGCTGGTCGGCGAATCCCTGGTGACCGGCAAGGACCCGCGTGCCGCGGTCGCCGACCTGGTCGCCGCCGGGGCCCACCCCGCCGTCCGGCACAAGGACTGACACCACCCGATGAAGATCGCCGCCCGACTCGCCCCCGGCTGCCGCCCGCGCGGCTGCCGCGCGCCCGCACGCCGGGTGCTGGGGCGGCGGGTGCGCTACGTCATCGGCTGCGAGCCCGGGCAGGTGCCGGGGCGGCGATGGCGCGTGACGTCCGGCTGAACCAGCCGATCGGACGTCATCGTCGTTCATCTCCGTCTTCGTCAAGGGAAATAACCATGTCCGAGAAGGACTACCTGCCCGGTGCCCAGGTGCCGGACGCGCGCGGCTACTTCGGCGCGTACGGCGGCCGCTTCATCCCCGAGGCGCTGGTCGCCGCGGTCGAGCAGGTCGCCGAGGAGTACGAGAAGGCCAAGACCGACCCGGCCTTCGCCGCCGAGCTCGACGCGCTGCTCAAGGACTACACCGGGCGCCCGAGCCCGCTGACCGACGTGCACCGCTTCTCCGCCGAGGCGGGCGGCGCGCGTGTCCTGCTCAAGCGCGAGGACCTCAACCACACCGGCTCGCACAAGATCAACAACGTGCTGGGTCAGGCACTGCTCACCAGGCGGATGGGCAAGACCCGGATCATCGCCGAGACCGGCGCCGGCCAGCACGGCGTGGCCACCGCGACCGCCTGCGCGCTGTTCGGCTTCGACTGCACCATCTACATGGGCGAGGTCGACACCCGGCGCCAGGCGCTCAACGTCGCCCGGATGCGGATGCTGGGCGCCGAGGTGGTGGCCGTCACGTCCGGCAGCCGGACGCTCAAGGACGCCATCAACGAGGCGTTCCGGGACTGGGTCGCCAACGTCGACTCCACCCACTACCTGTTCGGCACCGTCGCCGGGCCGCACCCGTTCCCGATGATGGTCCGCGACTTCCACCGGGTCATCGGGGTCGAGGCGCGGCAGCAGGTTCTCGACCGGACCGGCAGGCTGCCCGACGCGGTCGTGGCCTGTGTCGGCGGCGGCTCCAACGCGATGGGGATCTTCCACGAGTTCATCCCGGACGCCGGGGTGAGGCTGGTCGGCTGCGAGGCCGCCGGCGAGGGGGCCGAGACGCCGCGGCACGCGGCCACCCTCACCAAGGGGGACCCGGGGGTGCTGCACGGCTCCCGGACGTACGTCCTCCAGGACGAGGACGGGCAGACCATCGAGTCGCACTCGATCTCGGCCGGGCTGGACTACCCCGGGGTCGGCCCCGAGCACGCCTGGCTGAAGGACACCGGGCGGGCGGAGTACCGTCCGGTCACCGACGACGCGGCGATGCAGGCGCTGCGGCTGCTGTCCCGCACCGAGGGCATCATCCCGGCCATCGAGAGCGCCCACGCGCTCGCCGGGGCGCTGGAGCTGGGGCGCGAGCTCGGGCCCGAGGCGACCATCCTGGTCTCGCTGTCGGGGCGCGGGGACAAGGACATGCACACGGCGGCGGAGTACTTCGGGCTGTACGACGAGCCGGGTGCGGGGTCCGCGGGCGAAGGCGCTGGGAACGGTGCCGGCAACGGCTCCGCCGAGGGGGGTAAGTGATCATGACTTCGAAGCTGAGTGGTGTCCTGGCCGCGGCCAAGGCGGAGGACCGGGCCGCGCTGATCGGGTACCTGCCGGCCGGGTTCCCGACGGTGGACGGCGGCATCCGGGCGATCAACGCGCTGATCGAGGGCGGCTGCGACGTGGTCGAGGTCGGGCTGCCGCACTCCGACCCGGTGCTGGACGGCGCGGTCATCCAGACCGCCGACGACATCGCGCTGCGGGGCGGTGTGCGGATCAAGGACGTGCTGCGGACCGTCCAGGAGGTCGCCGCTGCGCACCCCGAGGCGCCGGTGCTCGTGATGACGTACTGGAACCCGGTCGACCGCTACGGGGTGGCGCGGTTCGCGGCCGACCTCGCGGCCGCGGGCGGGGCCGGGTGCATCCTGCCGGACCTGCCGGTGGAGGAGTCCGAGGAGTGGCGCAAGGCGGCGGACGAGCACGGGCTGGACACCGTGTTCGTGGTCGCCCCCAGCAGCAAGGACGCGCGGCTGGCGGAGGTCACCGCGGCGGGCAGCGGGTTCGTGTACGCGGCCGCCGTCATGGGGGTGACCGGGACGCGGTCGGCGGTCGGCTCCATGGCCGAGGACCTGGTCGCCCGGACCAGGGCGACGACGGACCTGCCGGTCTGTGTCGGGCTCGGGGTCTCGGACCCGGTGCAGGCGGCGGAGGTCGCGCGGTTCGCGGACGGGGTGATCGTGGGGTCGGCGTTCGTGAAGCGGATCCTGGCCGCGGGCCAGGATGAGGCGGGGGCGTTGGACGCGGTGCGGGGGCTGGCGGGGGAGTTGGCTGGGGGCGTGCGGAGGCGCTGACGCGCGGTAGAGCGGGTGGCTGACGGCCCTTCACTCCTTGGGGAGTGGGGGGTCGTCGGGTTTTCTGGGGGCTTTCGGGAGGGTGGGGTGGGGGTGTGGTCGGGGGGCTTTCGGGAGGGTGGGTGGGGGCTGGGGGTGGGGTGGCGCGGTGAGGGTGAGGGGGTGTCGGGGGTGGGGGTGGACCCGAACGGGTGAACTGGGGGTGGGGGGACGCATCGGGTGGGGGTGGGCGGCGTTGAGTGGAGGGAGGAGTGCACGAACGAGGTGTGCCGGGGTTGTGGGGTGAGCGGAAGGGGTGAGCCGGTGCGGGGTCTCCAGCGGGCCGTTCTGCTGCGGGCGGTGGTGGCCGCGTTGGCGCTGGGGGCGGCGGTCGGGGTGCATGTCGAGGTGGGGCACGCGTTGGCGAAGCGGGGGGCCGAGCGGGCGGAGCGGGAGGCGGTGGCTTGTGCGGAGGCGGCTCGGCATCCCGATCTGTTCGATTCCGGGTGGCGGGCGGGGTGCCGGTGACGCGTGAGTGTTCGAGTTATTCGGACAGAACGTCACTCATCCGGCTTAATTCCTGAATACGGAGGAACCGGCCTTCGTCCCTTACGGTTCATCAGGGAGTGAACGAGTTTCCCGAGGGGGGTTCCCTGATGGCCGCGCAGCCCGGTGGTTCCGCGCCCGCGCCGATGGCGCGGCGGCCGGTGCCGGTCTGGAGCGAGTGGCTCGGCACCGTCGTCCGGCTCGGTCTCGCGGTGGTCTGGGGGTGGGCCGGACTGGCCAAGGTCTCCGATCCGGCGGAGGCCGCCCAGGCGGTCCGGGCGTACGAGATCCTGCCCGAGGGCCTGGTGAAGCCGATCGGTTACGGCCTGCCGTTCCTGGAGCTGGCGCTGGCCCTGCTGCTGGTGGTGGGCCTCGGTGTCCGGCTGGTGGCAGGGGTCTCCGCGCTGCTGCTGCTGGTCTTCATCGCCGGGATCGCCTCCGCCTGGGCCCGTGGCATCTCGATCGACTGCGGCTGCTTCGGCGGCGGCGGGCACGTCGACGAGTCCCGGACGGAGTACCTCCAGGAGATCCTGCGCGACACCGGGTTCCTGTTGCTGGCCGGGTGGCTGCTGTGGCGGCCCCGTACCCGGCTGTCGGCAGACGGCTGGCTGGCGAGCTGACCCCCACATCCCCGCACCCGACGAAGGCCCCCGACCGTGGATGTCAAGGCAATGAGCGATAAGAACCGAGAAGGCAAGCGCACCGCCCGCGAGCGGATGCAGGAACAGCGGGCCGCCGATGAGGCCTCCTCCCGGCGCAGGAAGAAGCTGATCGTGGGCGGCTCCGTGCTCGCGGTGATCGCCGCGGCGGTGATCGTCGGCGTCGTGGTGCAGAACCAGCGCTCCAAGCCGGAGACCCCGACCGCCGTACCGGCCGGGACGATCGGCGACAAGAACCTGGTCATCCCGGTCGGCGCCGGCAACGCGCCCTCCGTCCTCACCATCTACGAGGACCCGCGCTGCCCCGCCTGCGGCACCTTCGAGCGGGAGTTCTCGGCGACCATCGACCAGCTGGAGGACGCCGGGAAGATCTTCACGAACTACCACATCGTGTCGTTCATCGACCGGGCCGTGTCGGGCAAGGGGTCCAGGACGGGCGCCAACGCGCTGGGCTGCGCCCAGGACGCCGGGCGGTTCCGGGACTTCCACGACGTGCTGTACCGCAACCAGCCGGAGGAGACCAACGACGCCTTCGGCGACAAGGCCGTCCTGCTCAGCCTGGCCAAGCAGGTCAACGGCCTGGACACGCCCGAGTTCCAGTCCTGCGTCAAGGACAACAAGTTCGGCGGGTGGGTGTCCGCGGTGCAGCAGGACTTCGACAAGTCCAGCTTCAAGTCCACCCCGACGGTGCTGCTCAACGGCCAGCCGATCTACCCGAAGAACGGCGGCGAGGAGATCACCCCGGCGAACCTGGTGAAGTGGGTGGACGCCGCGAACCAGGGCAAGCAGCTGGGTACGGCGGGCTCGCACGGGCAGACCCCGGCGCCGACCAGCACCGCCTCGGAGGCCAACAACCCGTCGCCGACGGCCGGCTGAGCGCGATCCCGGTCCCGCCCGTCCCCTCCCCGTCCGGAGGGGGTGGCGCGGCCCGTTGTTCGGTTTCTGTGACCCCAGGGGTGTCCGACGGGGCCGTCGGACCCTGTAGCGTCGGAACTGCCATGGATATCGCCTACATTCCCAGCCCGTCGCGGGGCGTCCTGTACATCGGACCGATCCCGCTGCGCGCCTACGCCTTCTGCATCATCCTCGGTGTCGTCGTCGCCGTCTGGCTCGGCAGCAAGCGCTGGGTCGCCCGGGGCGGTGCCAAGCACACGGTCGGTGACATCGCCGTGTGGGCCGTGCCGTTCGGCCTGGTCGGCGGCCGCCTGTACCACGTGATCACCGACGGCGGCCGACTGTACTTCGCCGACGGGAAGAACCCCTGGGACGCCCTCAAGATCTGGGAGGGCGGCCTCGGCATCTGGGGCGCGGTCGCGCTGGGCGCGGTCGGCGCCTGGATCGGTGCCCGCCGCCGGGGCGTGCCGCTGCCCGCGTACGCCGACGCCATCGCGCCCGGCATCGCGCTCGCCCAGGCGCTGGGCCGCTGGGGCAACTACTTCAACCAGGAGCTGTACGGCCGGTCGACCACCCTGCCGTGGGGCCTGGAGATCGACAAGACGCTGCCCGACGGCGAGGTCGTGAAGGGCGTCTACCACCCGACCTTCCTGTACGAGTCGCTGTGGTGCGTCGGTGTCGCGCTGCTGGTGATCTGGGCGGACCGCCGGTTCAGGCTGGGCCACGGCCGGGCCTTCGCGCTGTACGTGGCCGCGTACACGGTGGGCCGGTTCTGGATCGAGTGGCTGCGGATTGACGACGCGCACGTCTACTTCGGCCTGCGGCTGAACGACTGGGTGTCCATCGCGGTGTTCCTCGGCGCGGTCGCGTACTTCGTGATCGTCGGCAGGACCCGGCCCGGCCGGGAGGACCCGGCGGGCGTCGATCCGGCCGCGCACGTGGTGGAGGGCGCGCCGGCGGACGGCACCCCGGCGGAGGACGCCCCGGTGGGGGAGAAGAACGGCAAGAGCGTCGAGGAGAAGGCCGACGGGAAGCCGGTTCTGCGCAAGCAGGCCGATCCCGTGGACGGGGAGACGGCCGGCGAGGACGCCAAGAACCCGATCTGACCTGGGACTTCTCCGCACTGAGGCCACCCTTCGCGAGGTTTGCGAAGGGTGGCCTCAGTGGTGTTCGGACAGCCTTACTTTGCTGGAAATGCCCAGGTCAGAAGGGCTACGTTCAGGGCTGACGAACGACGACGGAGGGGAATGACGATGAGTGCGATCACCGTGGAGGCCGACGCCGGACACCAGCCCCGGATACCCGCGGCCGACCACCACAGGGACGTCAACGGGGGCTGGCTGCGGCCGGCCGTGTTCGGGGCGGTGGACGGGCTGGTGTCCAACTTCGCGCTGATGACGGGTGTGGTCGGCGGTGCGGCCTCCAACGGGACGGTGATCCTCACCGGGCTGGCGGGCCTGGCGGCCGGCGCCTGCTCGATGGCGGCGGGGGAGTACACCTCGGTGGCCTCGCAGCGGGAGCTCGTCCAGGCCGAGATCGAGGTCGAGCGGCTGGAGCTGAGCCGCAACCCGCACGGGGAGCTGGCCGAGCTGGCCCAGCTGTACGTCTCGCGCGGGGTGGACCCGGAGCTGGCCCACGAGGTGGCCCGGCAGCTGTCCGCGGACCCGGAGCTGGCCCTGGAGGTGCACGCCCGCGAGGAGCTGGGCGTCGACCCGACCGACCTGCCCTCGCCGCTGGTGGCGGCCGGCTCGTCCTTCCTGTGCTTCGCGCTCGGCGCGCTGCTGCCGCTGCTGCCGTACCTGCTGGGGGCGACCACGCTGCTGCCCGCCATGCTGCTGGCGGGCGCCGGGCTGTTCCTGTGCGGTGCGGTGGTGGCCAGGGTGACGGCGCGCAGCTGGTGGTTCAGCGGGCTGCGGCAGCTGGTGCTGGGCGGCGCCGCGGCCGGGGTGACCTACCTGCTCGGGTTGCTGATCGGCGGCCATGTGGGCTAACCGCGGGCGTGCATGACTATGCTGGTCAGTGCGTGACGTTTCACACATGGACGGCGAGCGGGGCCTGGCACTGTCTCATCATTCGAGCCCCTTCGCCGCGGATTCGCATCCGCGGACGGGCTCCCGGGATGGATTCGCAGGCAACCATGATCGGCTTCCATGACGATCCGGTTTCGCCGCTGTTTCAGGCCGCGGACGGTTGGGCACAATCGTCGGGACGCGCACTGTGGCGCGTCCCCTCACACACCCTCTGACCTGCGCGTCATTCCGCCATGTGGACGGGATATTTCGCTTCTCAGGATCACGGGCATCATGTAACTTGCACCATCGCATCAGGGCCAACGTCGTCCCTCCTTGCATCAACTTGCCGAAAGACGACGACGGGAGAGCCGATGCTGTCTGCATCCATGCACTCCGCCAACGAGCACCAGGCCGGCGCCGCCCGCCGGCCGTACGCGCTCGTGCCGGATGCGCGACCTGCTGCTCAGGGCCTGTACGACCCGCGAAACGAGCACGACGCCTGTGGCGTCGGTTTCGTCGCCACGCTGACCGGCATCGCCGACCACACCATCGTCGAGCAGGCGCTGAACGTCCTGCGCAACCTGGAGCACCGCGGCGCCACCGGCGCCGATCCGGACTCCGGTGACGGCGCGGGCATCCTGACCCAGATCCCGGACGCCTTCCTGCGCGGGAAGGTCGCCTTCGAGCTCCCGGCGGCCGGGTCCTACGCCGTCGGCATCGCGTTCCTGCCGGACGAGGACGAGACCTGCGCGGCCGCCGTCGCCCGGATCGAGGCGATCGCGCTGGAGGAGGGGCTGACCGTCCTCGGCTGGCGCGACGTCCCGGTCACCCCGGACCTGCTCGGGGCCACCGCGCGCAGCGTGATGCCGCGGTTCCGGCAGCTCTTCCTGGCGAAGGCCGGCCTGGCCGGCATCGAGCTGGACCGGGTCGCCTTCGTGGCCCGCAAGCGGTCCGAGCGCGAGGCCGGGGTGTACTTCCCGTCGCTGTCCGCCCGCACCATCGTCTACAAGGGCATGCTGACCACCGGCCAGCTGGAGCCCTTCTTCCCCGACCTGTCGGACCGCACCTACGCGTCCGCGATCGGCCTGGTGCACTCGCGGTTCTCCACCAACACCTTCCCGAGCTGGCCGCTCGCCCACCCGTACCGCTTCGTCGCGCACAACGGCGAGATCAACACGGTCAAGGGCAACCGCAACTGGATGCGGGCCCGGGAGTCCCAGCTCGCCACCGACCTCATCCCCGCCAACGGGAACGGGCAGGGCCTGGAGCGGATCTTCCCGATCTGCACCCCGGACCACTCCGACTCCGCCTCCTTCGACGAGGTCCTGGAGCTGCTCCACCTCGGCGGCCGCTCGCTGCCGCACTCGGTGCTGATGATGATCCCGGAGGCGTGGGAGAACCACGCCACCATGGACCCGGCCCGCCGCGCGTTCTACCAGTACCACTCCAACCTGATGGAGCCCTGGGACGGCCCGGCCTGCGTCACCTTCACCGACGGCATCCGGATCGGTGCCGTGCTCGACCGCAACGGCCTGCGCCCGGCCCGGTACTGGATCACCGAGGACGGCCTGGTCGTCCTCTCCTCCGAGGTCGGCGTGCTCGACATCGACCAGGAGAAGGTCGTCAGGAAGGGCCGCCTCCAGCCCGGCCGGATGTTCCTGGTGGACACCGTCGAGGGCCGGATCGTCGAGGACGAGGAGATCAAGTCCGCCCTCGCCGCCGAGCACCCGTACGAGGAGTGGGTGGACGGCGGGCAGATCCAGCTCGCCAAGCTGCCCGAGCGCGAGCACATCGCGCACACCCACGCCTCCGTCACCCGCCGCCAGCAGACCTTCGGCTACACCGAGGAGGAGCTGCGGGTCATCCTCGCGCCGATGGCGCGGACCGGCGGCGAGGCGCTCGGCTCGATGGGCACCGACTCGCCGATCGCCGCGCTGAGCGAGAAGCCGCGCCTGCTGTTCGACTACTTCGTGCAGCTCTTCGCGCAGGTCACCAACCCGCCGCTGGACGCCATCCGCGAGGAGCTGGTCACCTCGCTGCTGTCCAACCTCGGCCCGGAGGGCAACCTGCTGGCCGCCGAGGCCGCCGCCTGCCGCTCCGTCGGCATCACCTTCCCGGTGATCGACAACGACGAGCTGGCCAAGCTCGTCCACATCAACGCGGACGGCGACCAGCCCGGCCTCAAGGCCGTCACGCTCTCCGGTCTGTACAAGGTCGCCGCCGGCGGCGAGGGCCTGGCCTCCCGGCTGGCCGCGATCGCCGCCGAGGCCGACGCCGCCATCGCCGACGGCGCCCGGATCATCGTGCTCTCCGACCGGCACTCGGACGCCGAGCACGCGCCGATCCCCTCGCTGCTGCTCACCTCCGCCGTCCACCACCACCTCATCCGCACCAAGCAGCGCACCCAGGTGTCGCTGCTGGTCGAGGCCGGCGACGTCCGCGAGGTGCACCACGTCGCGCTGCTGATCGGCTACGGCGCGGGTGCCGTCAACCCGTACCTGGCGATGGAGTCGGTCGAGGACCTGGTCGCCCAGGGGGTCTTCATCGAGGGCGTCGAGCCCGAGAAGGCGATCAAGAACCTGATCAAGGCGCTCGGCAAGGGCGTGCTCAAGGTCATGTCCAAGATGGGCATCTCGACCGTCGCCTCCTACCGCGGCGCCCAGGTCTTCGAGGCCATCGGCCTCTCCCAGGACCTCGTCGACGGCTACTTCGCCGGCACCACCACCAAGCTCGGCGGCATCGGCCTGGAGGAGCTCGCCAGGGAGACCGCCGCCCGGCACGCCAAGGCGTACCCCGCCTCCGGCATCCCGGCCGCGCACCGCGCGCTGGAGATCGGCGGCGAGTACCAGTGGCGCCGCGAGGGCGAGCCGCACCTGTTCGACCCGGACACCGTCTTCAGGCTCCAGCACGCCACCCGCAACCGCCGGTACGACATCTTCAAGCAGTACACGGACCGGGTGAACGAGCAGTCCGAGCGGCTGATGACGCTGCGCGGCCTGTTCCGGCTGAACGGGCTCGGGCAGGAGCCGATCCCGGTCGAGGAGGTCGAGCCGGTCTCCGAGATCGTCAGGCGCTTCTCCACCGGAGCCATGTCGTACGGCTCGATCTCGCGCGAGGCGCACGAGACGCTGGCCATCGCGATGAACCGCCTCGGCGGCAAGTCCAACACCGGCGAGGGCGGCGAGGACCCGGACCGGCTGTACGACCCGGAGCGCCGCTCGGCGATCAAGCAGGTCGCCTCCGGCCGGTTCGGCGTCACCTCCGAGTACCTGGTCAACGCGGACGACATCCAGATCAAGATGGCCCAGGGCGCCAAGCCCGGCGAGGGCGGCCAGCTGCCCGGCCACAAGGTGTACCCGTGGGTCGCCAGGACCCGGCACTCCACCCCGGGCGTCGGCCTGATCTCGCCGCCGCCGCACCACGACATCTACTCGATCGAGGATCTGGCGCAGCTGATCCACGACCTCAAGAACGCCAACCCGGCGGCCCGCATCCACGTGAAGCTGGTCTCCGAGGTCGGCGTCGGGACGGTCGCGGCGGGTGTGTCCAAGGCGCACGCGGACGTCGTCCTGGTCTCCGGCCACGACGGCGGGACGGGCGCCTCGCCGCTCACCTCGCTGAAGCACGCCGGCGGCCCCTGGGAGCTGGGGCTCGCGGAGACCCAGCAGACGCTGCTGCTGAACGGGCTGCGCGACCGGATCGTGGTGCAGACCGACGGCCAGCTGAAGACCGGCCGCGACGTGGTGATCGCCGCGCTGCTCGGCGCCGAGGAGTTCGGCTTCGCGACCGCCCCGCTGGTGGTCTCCGGCTGCATCATGATGCGCGTCTGCCACCTGGACACCTGCCCGGTCGGCGTCGCCACCCAGAACCCGGTGCTGCGCGAGCGGTTCTCCGGCAAGCCCGAATTCGTGGTCAACTTCTTCGAGTTCATCGCCGAGGAGGTCCGGGAGATCCTGGCCTCGCTGGGCTTCCGCTCGATCGAGGAGGCCGTCGGCCACGCCGAGCACATCGACGCCAGGGCCGCGATCGACCACTGGAAGGCCGCCGGGCTCGACCTGGCTCCGCTGTTCCACGTGCCGGCGCTGCCCGAGGGCGCCGCCAGGCACCGCACCACCACCCAGGACCACGCGCTGGACAAGGCCCTGGACAACCAGCTGATCGCACTGGCCGAGGACGCCCTGGAGCGCGGCGAGTCGGTGCGGGTGCAGCTGCCGATCCGCAACGTCAACCGCACCGTCGGCACCATGCTCGGCCACGAGGTGACCAAGCGGTACCGCGGTGAGGGCCTGCCGGAGGGGACCATCGACGTCACCTTCACCGGCTCCGCCGGGCAGTCCTTCGGCGCGTTCCTGCCGCGCGGCGTGACCCTGCGGCTGGAGGGCGACGCCAACGACTACGTCGGCAAGGGCCTCTCGGGCGGCGTGCTCGTCGTCCGCCCGGCCCGCGAGGCCGCGGCCATCGGCAACGACGCGCAGAACCACGTCATCGCCGGCAACACCATCGGCTACGGCGCCACCTCGGGCCGCGTCCACCTGCGCGGCAAGGCCGGCGAGCGCTTCGCCGTCCGCAACTCCGGGGCCACCCTGGTGGTCGAGGGCGTGGGCGACCACGGCCTGGAGTACATGACCGGCGGCCGGGTCGTCGTCCTCGGCGAGACCGGACGCAACCTCGCGGCCGGCATGTCCGGCGGCATCGCGTACGTCCTGGACCTGCGCCCGGCGAACGTCAACGACGGGATGGTGGGCATCGAGGCCCCCACCGCCGCTGACCGCGACTGGCTGCGCGAGACCGTGCAGCAGCACTACGAGGAGACCGGCTCCACCGTCGCCGCCGAGCTCCTGGCGGACTGGGGCAGCGGGGTCTCCCGCTTCTCCAAGATCATGCCGACCGACTACAAGGCAGTGCTCGCCGCCAAGGACGCCGCCGAGCGCGACGGCCTCTCCGAGGCCGAGACCACGCGCAAGATGATGGAGGCGGCAAATGGCTGACCCCAAGGGCTTCCTGACCACGCCCAAGCAGCTGGCCGAGCGCCGCCCGGTCGACGTGCGGATCAAGGACTGGAACGAGGTCTACGTCGAGCGCAGCCTCCTGCCGATCATCACCAAGCAGGCCGGCCGCTGCATGGACTGCGGCATCCCGTTCTGCCACAACGGCTGCCCGCTCGGGAACCTCATCCCCGAGTGGAACGACCTGGCCTACCGGGACGACTTCACCGGTGCCATCGAGCGGCTGCACGCCACCAACAACTTCCCGGAGTTCACCGGCCGCCTGTGCCCGGCTCCCTGCGAGTCCGCGTGCGTCCTCGGCATCAACCAGGACGCGGTGACCATCAAGAACGTCGAGGTCACCATCATCGACAAGGCCTGGGACCGGGGCGGGGTCATCCCGCAGGTGCCGGAACGGCTGTCCGGCAAGACCGTCGCCGTGGTGGGCTCGGGACCGGCCGGCCTCGCCGCCGCCCAGCAGCTCACCAGGGCCGGGCACACCGTGGTGGTGTACGAGCGGGCCGACCGGATCGGCGGGCTGCTGCGCTACGGCATCCCCGAGTTCAAGATGGAGAAGCGCCACATCAACCGCCGCGTCGAGCAGATGCGGGCGGAGGGCACCCGGTTCCGCACCGGCGTGCACGTCGGCGAGGACATCACCGGGCAGCAGCTGCGCGAGCGCTTCGACGCCGTGGTGGTCGCGGCCGGCGCCACGACGGCCCGCGACCTGCCGGTGCCCGGGCGCGAGCTCAAGGGCGTGTACCAGGCCATGGAGTACCTGCCGCTGGCCAACAAGGTGCAGGAGGGCGACTTCGTGGAGTCGCCGATCAGCGCCAAGGGCAAGCACGTGGTCGTGATCGGCGGCGGCGACACCGGCGCGGACTGCGTCGGCACCGCCCACCGGCAGGGGGCGGCCTCCGTCACCCAGCTGGAGATCATGCCGCGGCCCGGCGAGGACCGGCCCGGGAACCAGCCGTGGCCGACCATGCCGATGACGTACAAGGTCACCTCCGCGCACGAGGAGGGCGGCGAGCGGATCTACTCCGTCAGCACCACCCACTTCGCCGGCGACGAGGACGGCAACGTCCAGGAACTGCACCTGGTCGAGGTCGAGTTCAGGGACGGCCGGTTCGAGCCCGTCCCGGGCACCGAGCGGGCCGTCCCCGCCCAGCTCGTCACCCTGGCCATGGGCTTCACCGGGACGGACGTGCGCAACGGGCTGGTCGAGCAGCTGGGAGCGGACCTCGACGCGCGCGGTAACATTGCCCGCGATGGCCGGTTCGCCACCAATGTCGATGGCGTGTACGTCTGCGGAGACGCCGGCCGTGGCCAGTCACTGATCGTCTGGGCCATCGCGGAGGGCCGTTCGGCCGCTGCCGCGGTGGACTCGTACCTGGGCGGCAAGACCCCGCTTCCCGCTCCGATCCGACCCACGGACCGCCCCCTGGTGGTCTGACGGCCGACGGTCCGACCGGCCCCACCGAACCCCCGGCGCCGCATCGCCGGGAGCTCAACCCGCTGCCCCCGCCAGTGTCGCCGGGCCAACGCGGTCTCCTGGCGCCTGCCCTCTTCCCCGACCAGTTGGAGGGCGGGCGCCGTCGCGTGCCCTGACGGTGGCGGCGCCGGGAGCGGTCGAGCACCTCGGGGTCCGGGACTTCGAGGCCCGGAACTTCGGGGCCGGGAACTTTCGGGGCCCTGAGCTGCGGGGCCCGGACGTACGGTGGCCGGCAGTGGCCGGAGTCGTCCGTGGCCCCGGCGGTTCCCCGGCAGCGGGCTGTTGTTCGTCGGTGCCAGGTGGCAGACTGCGGCCGACGGCCGGGGGGCTGGGCGAGTGCGGAGGGTGACTTCGATGGGCACGACTCAGGCAGGCGGGGGCGCCACCGTACGGCGTCTGCTGCTCGGCACCCAGCTGCGCAAGCTCCGCGAGGCCAGAGGCGTCAGCCGGGAGGAGGCCGGGTACTCGATCCGGGCCTCCGAGTCGAAGATCAGCCGGATGGAACTCGGCCGGGTCGGCTTCAAGGAGCGTGACGTGGCCGACCTGCTGACCCTGTACGGGGTCGAGGCCGAGCCGGAGCGGGCCACCGTGCTCGGGCTGCTGCGCGACGCCAACGCCAGCTCCTGGTGGCACGAGTACGGGGACGTGCTGCCCGGCTGGTTCCAGAACTACCTCGGGCTGGAGGAGGCCGCGGCCGAGATCCGCAGCTACGAGGTCCAGTTCGTCCACGGGCTGTTGCAGACCGCCGACTACGCCCGGGCCGTGGTCACCGCCGGCTGCCACGCCAACGGTCCGGAGGAGATCGAGCGCAGGGTCGACGTACGCCTCAAGCGGCAGGGGGTGCTCACCGGGGAGCGGGCGCCGCGGCTGGTCGCCGTGCTGGACGAGGCCGCGCTGCGCCGGCCCTGGGGCGGTCCCGGGTTGATGCGCGGCCAGCTGGACCGGCTGCTGGAGCTCGGCGAGCTGCCCAACGTCCGGCTCCAGGTGCTGCCGCTGGGCAACGCCGGACTGAGCGCGGAGAGCGGCGCGTTCACCGTCCTGGGCTTCGCCGAGGCCGAGCTGGCGGACGTGGTGTACCTGGAGCAGTTCACCACCGCGCTCTACCTCGACAAGCCGACCGAGGTGGCCGAGTACCGGCAGGCGATGGACGACCTGGTCGCCGACAGCCTGAGCCCGGAACTGACCCGCGATCTTCTGTACGCGGTGCGCCAGGAGCTGTAATACGTCAGTACGATGATGTCTCATCAGGTCGGTGCATGAGAGGGATCAGATGTCGTACTTCTCCGAGTTGGCGCTGCAGTACATCGACGGCGAGTGGCGCACGGGCAGCGGCTCCTGGGACATCGTCGACGTCGATCCCTACACCGGGGACAAGCTCGCCACCATCACCGTCGCCACCGTCGCCGAGGTCGACCTGGCCTACCGCGCGGCCCAGCGCGCCCAGAAGGAGTGGGCCGCCACCAACCCGTACCAGCGGCGGCTGGTCTTCGAGCGGGCGCTGCGGCTTCTGGAGGAGTGGGAGCCGGAGATCGTCGGGGCGATCATGGCGGAGCTCGGCGGCACCGCGCTGAAGGCGGGCTTCGAACTGTCGCTGGTCAAGGACCTGCTGCGGGACTGCCTGTACCAGTCCGTGGCCCCCGAGGGCCGGCTGCTGACCTCGCCCGCCCAGGGCCGGGAGAACCGGCTCTACCGGCTGCCGGTCGGCGTGGTCGGCGTGATCAGCCCGTTCAACTTCCCGCTGTACCTGGCGCTCAAGGCCGTCGCCCCGGCGCTCGCGCTCGGCAACGGCGTCGTCCTCAAGCCGCACCAGGAGACCCCGGTGGTCGGCGGCGGGCTGATCGCCAAGCTCTTCGAGGAGGCGGGCCTGCCGCCCGGCCTGCTGAACGTGGTGATCACGGACATCGCCGAGGTCGGCGACGCCTTCCTGGAGCACCCGGTGCCCAAGGTGATCTCGTTCACCGGCTCCGACAAGGTCGGCCGGCACGTCGCCACCGTCGCCGCAGGCCACTTCAAGCGGACGGTCCTGGAGCTCGGCGGCAACAGCGCGCTGATCGTGCTGGACGACGCGGACGTGGACCACGCCGTGGACGCGGCGGTGTTCAGCCGCTTCGTCCACCAGGGGCAGGTCTGCATGTCGGCGAACCGGGTGCTGGTGGACCGCGCCGTCGAGGCCGAGTTCACCGAGAAGTTCGTCGCCAAGGTGGCCTCGCTCGTCGTCGGCGACCCGAGGGACCCGGCCACCCACATCGGCCCGCTGATCAACCCCGTCCAGGCCGACGCCCTCGACGCCCAGGTCGACCAGGCCGTCGCGGCCGGCGCCACCGCGCTGCTGCGCGGCACCACGGTCGGCAGCCTGATGGCGCCGACGGTGCTCACCGGCCTCGCGGAGGACGCGCCGATCCTGCGCAACGAACTCTTCGGCCCGATCGTGCTGCTGGTGCCCTTCGACGGCGAGGACGAGGCCGTGCGGCTCGCCAACGACTCGCCGTTCGGGCTCAGCGGGGCGGTGCACACCGGCAACGTCGAGCGCGGCGTGAAGGTCGCCCAGCGGGTCGAGACCGGCATGATCCACGTCAACGGCGGCACCATCGCCGACGAGCCGGGCGTGCCCTTCGGCGGCGAGAAGAACTCCGGCGTCGGCCGCCTCAACGGCGAGGCCACGGTGGACGCCTTCACCACCGTGAAGTGGATCTCCGTCCAGCACGAGCGCGCGGTCTTCCCCTTCTGATCCGGTTCCGATCCGGTTCCGATCCGGGGACGTCGAATGTGCGGGCCTCCCGGCGGCTGCCGCCGGGAGGCCCGTGGCACTCGACCGTTCAGGCCGGGTAGCGGACCAGGGCGTCGGTGGCGAGCGTGAAGTCGAAGGGGGCCGGGACCGGGACCGGGTCCCCGAACCTGCCGCTCCACTGACGGTGGTAGCCGCTGCCGGACGGCTCGGAGTAGAGCGTCAGCTCGCCCTCGCGAGGGTCGATCAGCAGGTACAGCGGGATGGCCATCAGCGGATAGTCGCGGACCTTGCCGACCAGGTCGTTCTCCGGGTTCGACGGGGAGACGATCTCCACGGCGATGGCGGCCTGTTCGGCGGGGACCTGGTTGCCGCCCTCCTCGAGCGCCGAAAGCGGGATGTAGGTCAGGTCGGGGTTGCGCAGCTTGCCGACGTTCGGGGAGGCGAGGTCGGTGTTCTCGCTGGGCATCAGGTCGGCGGGGCGGTGGGCGTCGAACTGCTCGCGCACAAGCAGCAGGTTGCGTTGATGGATCACCGATGGGCCGGCCATCATGATGATCTCGTCGCCGGAGATCTCGATCTTCCAACCGCTGGGAGGCGTCAGACTCTGCGCGTAGGCCAGCAGCCGCGCGTGGCGCTCCGGGATCTGCAACTCGCTCATGGAGCCATTCTTCCACCGGACAGGCCGGAAGGCCGCCGCCCCGACGGGGGCGACGGCCTTCCGGTGGGAGCGTCGGTCAGAAGACCGGCTGGCCGGCGCGGACGAGGCGCCAGGAGTCGGTGAAGAAGTCGGCGGGGTCGATGGTGCCCTTGGCCTTCACCCAGGCGATCATGGTGTTGCGGATCTCGTCGGAGTCCGACCAGATCATCTTGGCCTTGGCGACGTGCGGGAAGTTGCCGCCGCCGTTGGCGCGGTAGTTGTTGACGGCGAGGACGAACTCGGCGGCCGGGTCGATCGGCTTGCCCTGGAAGGACAGGTTGACGATCCGCCGGCCCTTCGGCTGGGCGATGTCGATGTCGTAGCTCAGGCCGTAGACCGAGTCGTAGTTGTAGTCCGGGGTGGCCTCGGCGCCGGTCAGGGTGTCCTTGTCGACCGGGGCGCCCGGGGCGAGCTGGTTGTAGTACTTCACCGAGTACTCAAGGTAGTCCTTGAGCTGGGCGCCCGTCAGGATGCGGGCCTCCAGGGTGTTCTCGTAGATGTACAGGCCCGCGGCGTCGCGCAGCTTCACCTGGCCGGACGGGATCAGGGCGGTGCGGTTGAACGGGGCGGCCTGGGCCAGCACCGGGAGGCCGGCGTACTGCCCGCCCGCCAGTGCCGTCTTGACGGCGTCGGCCTGGACCCTGCCGATCAGGTCGATGATCGGGGTGGCCTTGAAGGGGGCTTCGGCGATCGACAGCGCGATCTTGCTGCTGCCGATGTTCTGGTTGACGTACGCGACGACCTTCTTGTGCTGCCCGGCGATCGCGTCGGTGATCTCCGGGTTCTCCGGCACGGTGTTGGAGTTCAGCAGCCGGGAGGAGACCGAGGAGACCTTCCAGGCACCGCCCGCGAACTCGGCCTCGAAGTCGAAGCAGGTCAGCCGCTGGCCGTAGCAGAGCGGCTCGGAGAGCACGACCGTCCTGCCGGTCTTCTTGTTGACGACCAGGCGCTGGGCGATCTCCTTGTGGGCGTGGCCGACCAGCACCGCGTCGATGTCGGGGACGGTCTCCGCCAGGGCCACCGAGGCGTTCTCGGCCCAGGGCAGCTGGTCGCCCCAGGTGGTCGCCTCGTCGCAGCCCGAGTGCGAGGAGACCACGATGACGTCCGCGCCCGCAGCCTTCATCCGCGGCACCCAGGTGGCGGCGGTCTCGACGATGCCGGGGAAGACCATCTTGCCGCTGACGTTGGCCTTGTCCCAGATCGCGATGCCCGGGTTGGTGAGGCCGAGGATGCCGACCCTCAGCGGCCGGCCCTCGCCCAGCCGCAGCTCCTTGATCACGTACGGCTTGAAGGCCGGCTTCTCGTTCTTCGCGTTCAGCGCGTTGGCGCCCAGCAGCGGGAACTCCAGCTGGTCCTGGTAGGCCTTCAGGAGCGGGATGCCGTAGTTGAACTCGTGGTTGCCGAGCGCGGCGGCGTCGTACTCCATGAGGTTCATGGCGACGGCCATCGGGTGGTCCGGCACGGTGTCGGCCTCGGTGTCGATCGACTCGATCCGGGCGTAGTAGTAGGACAGCTGGGTGCCCTGGATGGTGTCACCGGAGTCGATGAGCAGGCAGCGGTTCCAGCCCTTCTCCTCGCGCACCTGGTTGGCCAGGGTGGAGATCTTGGCGAGGCCGACCGCGTTGTGGGCCTTGTCGGTGTACTCGGCGTCGGTGAAGTAGTCCCAGTTGAGCACCCGGCCGTGCAGGTCGGTGGTGCCCATGACGGTGAAGGCCTGGGTGCGCGGCTTGCGCTGCGGACCCTTGGCGGCCGCCGTGTCCGGCTGGGCGGCCGCGGCGGAGGGGGCGGCGGCCAGGGCGGCGCCACCGGCCAGGGCGGCGCCGGCGGCGGTGGCGGCGGACCGGGTGACGAAGTCACGGCGGTTCAGGGGCATGGACGACTCTCCCGAGTGGGGCGACGGCGGATGGGCCGTCAACTGGTGTTCGTGAGCAGGTGCGCGTGAGCTTGCACGCGTGCACGCGGCGACGCGTCGACGCGCGTAGAAGGACGCGCGTAGAAGTGTGCCGTGCGGGCCGGGCCGCTGGGTAGCCCCCGAACGTGTCCAGGAGGTGAGATCTTGGCGACTCGTTCGTGACGGGGGCGGGGGAGGTGCGCGGTGGTAATGGGCCGGCCCGCCGGCGACGGATCAGGACAGGTCGCCCACCAGCCGGCCGACCTCCGCGGCCAGTTCGGCCGCCGGGTCCGGCGTGCCCGGGCCCGCCCAGGGCTGCCAGGTCCGCGCCCGCAGGTAGCCGGCCACCGCGACCGGCAGCCGGTGCCGGACGATCCGCTCGGCCACCGGCCCGGGGCCGGCCGCGCGCAGCGCCGCCACCAGGGCGTCCACCCCGGCGGAGGGCGGCAGCGGCACGGTCTCCAGGTAGGCGGCCAGCGCCTCCAGCTCCGGGGCCGGCACGGGAACGGGCGCAGGAGGCGGGGGCTCCACGGGTTCCCGTACGGGCGGTACGGGGGCCTCGGGCGGCTCGGGCCGCCCGGCCGGGAGCGGCCGCGGGGGCGTCGGGCCTGGCGTCAGCAGCGCGCCCGCCCCGTACAGCGCGGCCACCACCCCCGGCCACCAGGCCCCGCCCAGGCCGGCGAAGTGCAGCCCCAGCCCGGCCGCGCCACCCGCGCAGCCGACCAGGTTCTTGGGCGACTCCAGGTAGCGCAGCAGCCGGGAGCCGAATCCGTCACTGGTAGCCACGGATCTCCTCGAACACCCCGTCCAGCGAGCCCGTCCCGTCGAACAGCTTGCCGCCGCTCAGGTCCGCGATCCCCTGGAGCTGGCCCACCGCCGCCTCCCCGAACTTGATCGGGAACACCGGGATCCGCTTCTCCGCGGCCGGCAGCGCGTCGTGGAAGCGCTTGAAGTCGCCGTCCGAGGCACCGGCGTTGCTCTCCCCGTCGGTCATCAGCACGATCGAGGTGAACCGGTCGTCACCGGCCGCCGCCTGCTGGCGCTCGATCACCCGGTACGCCTCCTCCAGCGAGGAGTACACCGCCGTCCCGCCCGAGGCGGCCAGCGACTGCACGTCCGCGTCGATGGACGCCAGCTCCGCCTCCGGGCCCGGCCGGCTGCCCGAGGGCGGCACCACGTGGGTCTTGGTCCACTTCACCGCGGAGGCGAAGGAGAGCAGCGTGATCTCCTCGCGGTCCCGGAAGCGGCGCACCCCGCGGGTGTCGTCCGCCCCGGTCAGCCGGCCCAGGGCCGACTTCAGGGCGGCGATCCGCGAGCCCTCCATCGAGCCCGAGGTGTCCAGCACGTACACCGTCCTGGACGGGCGGCGCAGCTCGTTCTGGTACGCGGCCAGCAGCCCGTCCGCGACCTGCCTGGTGCCGGGGAACGGCAGTTCCCTGCGGCGGTCCGAGGGCAGCCCGGCGGCGGGGGCGACGCCCGCCGTCGCGGGGCGGCGCAGCGTGGTCTCGGAGATGCGTTTCTGCACGTCCTCCTTGAGCAGGTACGAGGTCAGCCGCTGGAACGCGTCGCGCTGGTCCGCCGACGCGGCGGACATCAGCGAGAGCGGGTAGTCCGCGGACACCACGCCGTCCAGCGGCCGCACCACCGTCAGCTGCTGCTGCGGCGGCAGCGTCCTGTTCAGCGACAGCAGCACCGACTCGTAGTTCACCAGCGCGCCCACCACGCCCGACTCGGCCCGGGTGTACGCCTGCGCCAGCCAGCCGGAGGAGCCCGAGGTCAGCTTCTGGCCCTTGAAGAACTCCTTCAGCTGCGGCGTGGCCTTCTGCACGTCCGCGTCGGACAGCGCCGCGCCGGCGCCGGAGAAGGCCGAGGCCACCGCGACCAGGGTGGAGAAGCCCGAGTTGGAACGCGACGGGTCGGCCATCCCGTACGGCAGCTTGCCGGCCGCGGCCGCCTCGCCGACCTGCGCCCAGGTGACCTTGGAGCCGTCGCCCCAGCCGAGTTCCCCGAGCACCGAGGAGCGCACCCCGATCGCCACCGGCG
The DNA here is from genome assembly GCF_044757205.1 of Kitasatospora sp. NPDC091335. NCBI lineage: Bacteria > Bacillati > Actinomycetota > Actinomycetes > Kitasatosporales > Streptomycetaceae > Kitasatospora > Kitasatospora sp. NPDC091335. The sequence goes on from NZ_JBIVUM010000001.1 coordinate 682,757, forward strand.
AGACCATCACCGGGGTCTCGGAGACCACCTTGGACCGGCCGGCCGGATCGAGCCGCAGGTACTGGTTGGACGGGAACCACACGGCGTCGTACTTGCCGTCGGCCCGGCCCGAGGAGACGGTGTCGGCGCCGTCGACGGAGCCCGTCCAGGAGAACTGCACCGTCACCCCGGTGGCCTTCCTGGCGTCCTCCAGGACCGGTGCCAGGTCCTGGAGTTCACTGCCGGCCAGGACGCGCAGCACCCCGGCGCGGGCCGTCGGGGCCGGCGGGTCGCTGGGGCCGGGGCGGGGGTCGTCGCCGCCGGAGGTGCAGGCGGTCACGGCGGCGAGAGCGGCCGTCAGGGCCACGGCGAGCCGGCTGTGGCGCTTGGTGCGGAGGGTCACTTCACACTCCCGGTCTTCGCCGCGGTGGTGAGCTTCTTCATGTACTCGAGCGAGGGCACCGGAGCCAGGGCCAGCCCCGCGGACCGGACGTCCTGGACGAACTTCGGCTGCTTGCCCCGCACCTCGTTCCAGAACAGGTCGGGCTCGGTGTCCGGGTGCAGGCCGAACCTGGCCTCCAGCTTGCGCAGCTCAGGGCTGTTCACCAGCGCGTCGGCCAGTTTCTGGCCGTCGGGCGTCCTGGCCACCAGGGTGTGGTCCGTCTTGATCGTGGTGGTCGGGTACATCACCACCATGTCCCCGATCTCCTTGCCCTGGATCGGCAGGGCGGCCGCCTGCGACTCGTACGCGAAGACCATCGTGTTGACCCCCGCGCCGAACTCCCGGAACGGCCCGTCACTGCTGACCTTCTGCAGCCCCTGGAACCGGTTCGCGTCGTACACGACGCCCTTGACGGCGTTCAGGCCCGCGTCGTCGGACACCACCTTCTTGCCGTTCGCGAGGTAGGACAGGACCGCCAGGTACAGGGCGCCCGAGGAGGAGCTCTCCGGATCCGTGGTCGACACGTACATCGTGCCGGCCAGCTCCGGGTGCTTGGCCGCGTCCGTCAGCGTCTCCCACTGCCGGCCGCCCTGCTTCAGGGCCTCCACGTACTTGTCCATGTTGAACGTCCAGACGCCCGAATCGTTCACGGCGGCAAGGTCGTTGGCCTTCAGCACGTCCGCCACCGACTGGTGCGTGACGATCACCAGCGGGGAGTAGAACTGCACCCGCGGCGAGTCCTTCTGCTGCCAGTCCCGCTGGATGGCCAGCGCCGGCGCGCTGCTCGCCGGGAAGGCGAAGTCCAGGTTCGGGGTGTTCCTCGCCTGCTCGTCCATCGTCCAGGAGCCGGTCGGCACCGCCTTGACCACCAGGCCCTGCCTCTTCAACTCGGCCTTGACGTCGGGGTTGTCGAAGAAGTCACGCTTCTCCGAGCCGATCAGGCCGGTGACGGTGACGGTCTTGGTGTCCTTCGGGTCGGGGATCAGCGCGTAGGCCACCCCGCCCAGCAGGGCCAGGGCCGCCACCACGCTCAGTGCGCGTTTCATGCCGAACGCTTCCCCCTCGTCCGCTACTTCGTCCGGGTGGTCGCCCGGCGAGCCCGGGCAGTCACCCGTGGGTGACGAGCGTCTCGCCGGGCGGGGAGCGGTGACGGAAGCACCGGTGAACCGGGGGTGAACACCCCTTCACGGAATCGCATCGACCGCGGCTCCGGGACCGGCGCGGGAGTGGTGCGGCGGGGGCGTGGAACGGGGCGCTCGCACAGCGGTCCGAGGATGTGTCAGATTGTTCAACTCGCCTTACGGCAACGGTCATCCCGCAGTCCGGACCCGCGTCGTGGTTACGCGCCGGTAATGCCTAGTCTCAGCACTATGCGCCGAGCAAAAATCGTCTGTACCCTCGGGCCCGCCACCGACTCGTACGACCAGATCAAGTCCCTGGTCGACGCCGGGATGGACATCGCCCGACTGAACCTCAGCCACGGCTCGCACGCCGAGCACGAGGAACGCTACCGCCGCGTCCGCAAGGCCGCCGACGAGACCGGCCGCAGCGTCGGCATCCTCGCCGACCTTCAAGGCCCGAAGATCCGGCTCGACACCTTCGCCCACGGGCCGGTACTTCTCGAACGCGGCGACGAGTTCACCATCTCCACCGACAAGGGCGTCGTGGGGGACAAGGACGGCTGCGGAACCACCTACGCCGGACTCGCCGGGGACGTCAGCCGCGGCGAGCGCATCCTGGTCGACGACGGCCGGGTCACCCTGGAGGTCGTCGCCGTCGACGGGCCGCGGGTGCGCTGCCTGGTCATCGAGGGCGGCCTGGTCTCCGACCACAAGGGCCTCAACCTCCCCGGCGTCGCCGTCTCCGTCCCCGCACTCAGCGACAAGGACGTCGCCGACCTGCGGTGGGCGCTGCGGACCGGGGCCGACCTGATCGCCCTCTCCTTCGTCCGCAGCGGGCGGGACATCGAGGACGTCCACCGGATCATGGCGGAGGAGGGGCGTCACGTCCCGGTCATCGCCAAGATCGAGAAGCCGCAGGCGGTGGACGAGCTGGAGTCCGTCGTCGACGCCTTCGACGGGATCATGGTGGCCCGCGGCGACCTGGGCGTGGAGATGCCCCTCGAACAGGTCCCGCTGGTCCAGAAGCGCGCCATCAAGCTCGCCCGCCGCAACGCCAAGCCGGTCATCGTGGCGACCCAGATGCTCGACTCGATGATCAACACCTCCCGGCCGACCCGCGCCGAGGCCTCGGACGTCGCCAACGCCGTGCTGGACGGGACGGACGCGGTGATGCTCTCCGGGGAGACCTCGGTGGGCAAGTACCCGGTCGAGACGGTCAAGACCATGGCCCGGATCGTCGAGGCCGCCGAGAACGACATCCTGGCCGCGGGCCTCCCGCCGCTCACCACCGGCAGCAAGCCGCGGACCCAGGGCGGCGCCGTCGCCCGCGCGGCCGCCGAGATCGGCGACTTCCTGCACGCCAAGTACCTGATCGCCTTCACCCAGTCCGGCGACACCGCGCGCCGGCTGACCCGCTACCGCTCGCCGATCCCGGTGCTCGCCTTCACCTACGAGCCGGCCGTACGGAGCCAACTCGCCCTCACCTGGGGCGTGGAGACCTTCCTCGGCCCGTTCGCCCCGACCACGGACCAGATGGTCGAGCAGGTCGACGCGGCCCTGCTGTCGCTCGGCCGCTGCCAGAAGGGCGACATCGTCGTCATCACGGCAGGCTCCCCGCCCGGCCTGGCGGGCTCCACCAACCTCGTCCGCGTCCACCACGTGGGGACGCTGGACGTCTGACCGCCCTTCGGCGGCGCGGCCCTCCGGGGGGCCGCGCCGCCGTCAGTACTTGGGGCCGATGTGGGCGTCCATCAGGGCGACGGAGTCCTTGCGGGCGACGGAGATGTTGACCCGGCCGGTCGGGCGGGGTACCGCGGCCTTCCACTGGACGCCGACGGCGTCGAGGGTGGCGGTGAAGAGGCCGATGATGTCGGTCGAGGTGTTGGTGAAGAAGTAGCGCGGGTACTCGTAGCGCTTCTTGGTGCCGCCGACGTCCCGGGTCGTCCAGTTGGTGATGCGGCAGCCGTCGGAGTGGATCAGTCCGCGCAGGAACTCCCAGGGGTGGGCGTCGACGATCTCCTGCTGCCAACGGGCCAGGGCTATGGTGCGCTCGTGCTTCTTGCCGGGGCCGTGCTGGGGGAAGAGACAGGTCAGATGATTCGAGTAGACCTTCACGTCGCGACAGCCGGTTCGGCGGACTCGGCAGGGCGTGTTGTGGGGGAGGACCTGGCGCATGGCCTGTTCGGCGGAGTCGATGATGCCGGGCCACTTCTCGTCGCAGGTGATTTGGAGACTCTGGGTCCTGCGGTATTCGTTGGGCAACAGGATATGGCCGTCACCGAGATAGAGGCCGAGAAGATAGGCGTACATCGGGCGGTTCAGTTGGTCGCCGTAGCAGTGCGGGCAGGTGGAGCGTCTGCGTCCGGGAAGTTCGCCTCGCTTTGCCCGGTCCTTGTGCTTCCACGCACCGACCGTGCCCTGAGGTACTCCGAGCCGGCGGGCCACGTCGGCATTGCGAACGCCTCGGCGCAGCAGGTGAACGGCCTCGTCACGGGTGGATCGGACTGCCATGTGGGCGATCTTGAGCGCCCTGCGCCGAACGCGCAGGCGAATGGGATGGTTACCGCCCGAACGGATGAAGATCGCCAACCATCAGGTTGCCCTAAGTGGCTTGTAAATCGAAGGAAAGGTACCCCGGGTGGGATTCGAACCCACGCTGTCGGCGGTTTGAGCGCCGTGCCTCTCACCACTGGGCTACCGGGGCATCCACAGTTTCGAAGGTTGCCCCCCGACCCTGCTGGGTTCAAACATACCGTGTCTAGGTACCCTCGTGCATGCAGTACCCCGCCGGAACTAGGAGCCCCGTGAGCACCGCCGACGAGCAGGCGCAGCCGCTTGAGACCGAAACGCCCCAGATCACACGGATTGTGATCGCCGAGGACGAGGCGCTGATCCGTCTCGACCTCAAGGAGATGCTCGAGGAGGAGGGGTACACCGTCGTCGGTGAGGCCGGAGACGGGCAGACGGCGGTGCGGTTGGTGGAGGAGCTGAAGCCGGACCTGGCGATCTTCGACGTGAAGATGCCGGTGCTGGACGGGCTGTCCGCGGCCGAGCAGATCCACGACAAGCACCTGGCGCCGGTGCTGATGCTGACGGCGTTCTCGCAGCGGGAGCTGGTGGACCGGGCGCGGGACGCGGGGGCGATGGCGTACATCGTCAAGCCGTTCTCGAAGTCGGACCTGGTGCCGGCGATCGAGATGGCGGTCTCCCGGTACGCGGAGATGCGGGCGCTGGAGAAGGAGATCGGGGACCTCAGCCAGCGGCTGGAGACCCGGAAGCTGGTGGACCGGGCGAAGGGCGTGCTCCAGACCAAGTTCGGGCTGAACGAGCCGGCCGCCTTCCGGTGGATCCAGAAGACCTCGATGGACCGTCGGATGACGATGGCGGCGGTGGCCGAGGCGGTCATCGAGGAGGGCGAGGCCCAGGACCGCAAGAAGGCGGACGAGGGCACGTCCGAATAGGACCCGTCCGGACAGGGCATGCGCGAAGGGCCCGGCAGAACGTTACCGCCGGGCCCTTTTCGGGTGCGGAAGGCTCAGTCCTCGCCGAGGTAGGCCTTGCGGACGGACTCGTCGTGCAGGAGGTCCGCTCCCGTCCCCGAGAGGACGACGCGGCCGGTCTCCATGACGTAGCCGCGGTCGGAGAGCGAGAGCGCCGCCTGGGCGTTCTGCTCGACCAGCAGGATGGTCGTGCCGGAGGACTTCAGTTCCACGATGGTGGCCATGATCTTCTGCATCATCAGCGGCGAGAGCCCCATCGAGGGCTCGTCCAGCATCAGCAGCTTCGGCCGGGACATCAGAGCCCGTCCCATGGCGAGCATCTGCTGCTCGCCGCCGGAGAGCGTGCCGGCCGCCTGCCGCCGGCGTTCGCCGAGGATCGGGAACAGCTCGTAGGCCCGTTCGACGTCCGCGGTGATGCCGGCGGCGTCGGTGCGCAGGAAGGCGCCGAGGAGGAGGTTCTCCTCGATGGTCATCCGCGGGAAGATGTGCCGGCCCTCGGGGGAGTGGGCGAGGCCGAGTGCGACGATCTTGTGGGCGGGGACGGTGGAGAGGTCCCGGCCGTCGAAGGTGATCCGTCCGGCGGTGGGCTTGAGCAGGCCGGACAGGGTGCGCAGGGTGGTGGTCTTGCCGGCGCCGTTGGTGCCGATCAGGGTGGTGACCTCGCCCTGTTCGACGGTGAAGCCGATGCCCTTGACGGCCTCGATCTTGCCGTAGGCGACGCGGAGGTCCTGGACTTCGAGAAGTGCGGTCACTGGTCGGACTCCGTAACGGCCGGGGTGGTGCCTTCGAGCGGGGCGCCCAGGTAGGCGGTGATGACGCGTTCGTCGTTCTGGACGGTCTCGCGGTCGCCCTCGACGATCTTCTGGCCCTGGACGAGCACCGCGGTGCGGTCGCAGAGGTTGAAGATGAAGCGCATGTCGTGCTCGATGACGAGGACGGAGACGCCCCTGTCGCGGATCGCGAAGACGAGTTCCTCGGCGGCGCGGGTCTCCTGGGGGTTCATGCCGGCGGTGGGCTCGTCGAGCAGCAGCAGGCCGGGTTCGGAGGCGAGGGCGCGGGCGATCTCCAGCTTGCGCTGCTCGCCGTACGGGAGGTTGCGGGCGAGGTGGTCGGCCTTCTCGGCGAGGCCGGTGAACTCCAGGAGTTCCATGGCCCTCTCGCGGCTCTCGGCCTCGGCGCGGTGGTAGCGGGGGCCGCGCAGGACGGCGGAGAAGATGCCCTCCCTGGTGCGGGTGTGCCGGCCGACCAGGACGTTCTCCAGGACGGTCATGTTGGCGAACAGCCGGATGTTCTGGAAGGTGCGGGCGATGCCGGCCTGGGTGACCAGGTGGGGCTTGGGCGGCAGCAGGGTGTCGCGGAAGCGGACGGCGCCCTCGGTGGGGACGTACAGGCCGGTGAGGCAGTTGAAGAAGGTGGTCTTGCCGGCGCCGTTGGGGCCGATCAGACCGATGATCTCGCCTTCGCCGACGGTCAGCGAGACGTCGTTGACCGCGATGAGGCCGCCGAAGCGCATGGTGACGCCGGTGACTTCGAGCAGGGGTGCGGCGGTGGTGGTGGTCATCGGGTCGGTCACGCCCCTGCCTTGGTGAGTGCGGTCGGCTCGCCGGCGGTCTGGGCCGGGATGTCGGCCTCGTGGAACTCCAGCTGCCGGCGGCGGTTGGGGATGAGCCCTTCGGGGCGCACCCGCATCAGGAGGATGAGGGCGGCGCCGAAGGCGAGGAGCTGGTAGTCGGCGAGGAACTCGAGCTTCTTCGGGATGAGGAAGAGCAGGGTGGCGCCGGCCAGCGGGCCGCTGATGGTGCCCATGCCGCCGAGGATGACCGCGGCGAGCAGGAAGGCGGAGTTCGGCGGGAGGGCCTCGGCGAAGGTGTACTGGTCGGGGGTGACGGTGTAGCTGACGTGGGCCTGGACGGTGCCGGCCAGGCCGGCCAGCAGGGCGCCGAGGGCGAAGGCGAGCAGCTTGAGCCGGAAGCCGTTGATGCCCATGGCCTCGGCGGCGGTCTCGTCCTCGCGGATGGCGACCCAGGCGCGGCCGATGCGGGAGTTGCCGACGCGGGCGAAGACCAGCACGACCAGCGCGGTGACCAGCAGCATCAGCAGGTAGTAGTTGGAGAACCGGCCGAGTTCGACGCCGAACACGGTGTGCGGGTTGCCGAGGTCGAAGCCGAGGATCTCCAGGTCGGGGATGCGCGGGATGCCGTTGGAGCCGTTGGTGACCTTGGGGCCGGTGGTGCCGTTGAGGTTGAGCATGGTGATGCGGAAGATCTCGCCGAACCCGAGGGTGACGATGGCGAGGTAGTCGCCGCGCAGCCGCAGGGTGGGGGCGCCGATCAGCACGCCGAAGATCATCGAGACCACGGCGCCGGTGAGCATCGCGGCCCAGAACGGGAACTGGACGTGGATGGGCGAGGCGGGGGAGCCGGAGACCAGGGCGGCGGCGTAGGCGCCGACGCCGAGGAAGGCGACGTACCCGAGGTCGAGCAGGCCGGCCAGGCCGACGACGATGTTGAGGCCGAGGGCGACGGTGGCGAAGATCAGGATGTTGGTGGCGACCGAGGTGTACTGGTCGCTGGTCTGGGTGAACGGGAAGCTGGCGGCGGCGGCGAAGGCTGCGCCGGTGGTGACCGGGCGGTGCTTGACGGTCAGCGCGCGCAGCCGGGCGATCAGGCCGGCCCTGGTCAGGGCGGGGACGGCGAGGGCGACGAACAGCAGGTAGCCGGTGAAGAGTTGGCCGTACTCGGTGTCGATGCCGAAGGTGATCGCGAACAGTCCGAGCCCGAAGACGAGGACGATCACCAGCACCTCGGCCCAGGAGGGCAGGGCGCGCGGCGCGGGCAGCGGGCGGTCGATCCGGCCCAGCCGCAGTCCGCTGTTGGCGAGGTGGCCGAGCTGGAGCAGCAGGACCGCGCCGGCGGCGATGACGATCCCGCCGGCCAGGGCGGTCATGACCGGGGCCACCGGCTTGTCCTCGGGGATGGCGTGGGCGCCGAACCAGGCGAGGGGGGCGGCGGGGACGAGCAGGAAGAGGCGCTTGTCGAGAATCCGCAGCGGGACGGCGGTGCGGCGGTCGAGCGGCAGGCCGAGGGCGCCGAGGACGGCGAGCAGGCCGCCGGCGAGGAGTGCCCAGCCGCCGGGTTCGAGGTTGGCGAGGCCGCCGAGGTCGGCGGAGATGGCGGCGGCCGAGTAGACGGCGAGGGTGAGGGCGCCGGTGGCGGCGTACAGCACGGCGTTGTGGCTGGGGGCGGGGGCGGCCCAGCGCAGGCCGGGGACGCCCTGGCCGGCGAGCAGCAGGACCAGGGTGAGCAGGCCGGAGGCGAGGGCGAGCCACTGGAGGCCGGCCGGCGAACCGTAGTAGGTGAGGTCGCCGGGGAAGTCGGAGGTCCAGGTCCAGGCCATGGCGGCGGAGGCGGCGGTGAGGAGGGCGCCGAGGCCGGTGACGGCCGCGGCGGCGCGGGCCGGCAGCGGGACGACCGGGGTCGTCTCGGTGTGGGTGGTGGTCATGGTGGTCACGCCCTGTCCGCGACGCGCTCGCCGAGCAGGCCCTGGGGCCGGATCAGGAGTACGAGGATGAGGAGTACGAAGGCCCAGACGTCCTTCCAGGCACCGCCTCCGAAGAGGTGCATGCCGGGCAGGTGCTGGATGTAGCCGGTGGCGAGGGCTTCGGCGAGGCCGAGGGCGAGGCCGCCGAGCATGGCTCCGTAGATGTTGCCGATGCCGCCGAGGACGGCGGCGGTGAAGGCCTTGAGGCCGAGGATGAAGCCCATCCGGAAGTCGACCTGGCCGCTGCGCAGCCCGTAGGCGACGGCGGCGACGGCGGCGAACGCGGCGCCGATGGCGAAGGCCATGACGATGATGCGGTCGGTGTCGATGCCCATCAGCTTGGCGGTGTCCGGGTCCTGGCTGGTGGCCTGCATGGCGCGTCCGGAGCGGGTGCGGGTGACGAACCAGCCGAGGGCGAGCATGCACAGGGGGGCGGCGATGATCAGGAACAGGTCGCTGCGCTGGATGGTGACGGAGCCGAGGCTGAACGGGTCGCCGGGGAGCTTGGGGAAGACCCGGGCTTTCTTGGCGTCCGGGTAGAAGGAGAAGACGAGCTGCTGGAGCAGGATGGACAGCCCGATCGCGGTGATCAGCGGGGCCAGCCGGGGGGCGTTGCGCAGGGGGCGGTAGGCGAAGCGCTCGGCGGCGACGGCGGTGAGGGTGGAGACCAGGATGCCGGCGATCAGCATGAGCGGCAGGGCCAGCCAGAGGGTGGTGCCGCCGGGGAGGGCGAGGTAGGCGGTCAGGGCGCCGAAGCCGCCGACCATGACGATCTCGCCGTGGGCGAAGTTGATGAGCTGGACGATGCCGTAGACCATCGTGTAGCCGATCGCGACGAGCCCGTAGAGGGCGCCGAGGATCAGGCCGTTGGCCAGCTGCTGCGGTAGGTCGTGCACCGCTGGGCCTCCGTAGTGCGTTCGGGGGTGTCCGCGTGGGTGGTGGATGTGGGCGCGCGCGGGGGCACTCGTGGCGCCCCCGCGCGCGGTGTGGAGAAGTCGAGCCGGTGGAACGGGTGGTGACGGAGAGTCAGCCCTTGAAGGTGCCGGACTTCTCCACGGCCCACTTGCCGTCCTTGACGGTGTAGACGGTGAGCTGCTTGTTGGTGGTGTCGCCGAACTCGTCGAAGGAGACCTTGCCGGTGACGCCGTCGAAGGTGACCTTCTGGACGGCGTCGCGGACGGCCTTGCGGCCGGCCTGGCCGGAGGGGACCTTGCCGCTGTTGTCCTTCACGGCGTTCTTGACGCCCTCGATGATGGCCCAGGCGCTGTCGTAGGAGTAGCCGCCGTAGGTCTCGTAGGCGTCCTTGTAGCCGGCCGTCTTGTAGTCGGCGATGTACTTCTTGGCGGTGTCGAGGGTCTCGACCGGCAGGCCGACGGCGGTGGCGTAGTCGCCCTGGCTCTTGGGGTTGAGCTTGATGAAGTCGCCGCTCTGGATGCCGTCGCCGCCCATCAGCGGGATGTTGACGCCGGCCTCCTTGAGCTGGAGGGAGAGCGGGCCGGCCGCGGGGTACTCGCCGCCGTAGTAGACGGCCTCGGCGCCGGAGCTCCTGACCTTGGTGACGATGGCGGAGAAGTCGCGGTCGTCGGGGTTGACGTGCTCCTCGCCGGCCAGGGTGCCGCCGAGCTTGGTGAACTCGCCCTTGAAGGTGCCTGCCAGGCCCGCGCCGTAGGTCTTCTGATCGTCGATCAGGAAGACCTTGGTCTTCTTGGCGTCGGTGTAGAGGAACTGGGCGGCGAACGGGCCCTGGACGGCGTCGGTGGTGGCGGTGCGGAAGTAGGACGTGAAGGGCCGCTTCTTCTCGCCGCTGGCCCACTTCTCGCCCTGGCTGAGGGCGACGCCGGTGTTGGCGGGGGAGACCTGGACCAGGCTCGCGTCGTCGAAGATCTGCTGCATCGACTGCGCCACACTGGAGTTGAGCGGTCCGACGACGCCGAGGACCTTGGGGTCGCCGACCAGCTGGGTGGCGTTCTGCTGGCCGGGGGCGGGCTTGCCGGTGTCGTCCAGGGCCTTGATCTCGAACTTGACGCCGGGGACCTCGTTGGTCTCGTTGGCCTTCTTGACGGCGAGGTCGACGGAGTTGCGGATGCCGAGGCCGAGGGCGGAGAGGTCGCCGGTGAGCGGGGCGTCGACGCCGATGACGACGGTGGTGGAGCCGGAGTTGGAGCCGCCGCCGTCGGCGTTCTTCTTCTCTCCGCGGGAGCCGCAGGCGCTGAGGCTGAGGGCGCCGATCACGGCAATGCTCACGACAACTGCTGAACGGTGACGCACGAGGGTCCCCTTCGGTTCAGGAGGCGCCCGCGCCTTAATGGCGGGAGCCGGAGTGCGCGGAGGGCCTGGCCCAATCGAATGGCGCGGTGACTGGCCGTGACTCTAGATGTCGTTGGGCGGCTCGGGCAGTGCTGCGAGCAGGCTGTGATTCTCTTGTTATGAGCACACAGAGCAATTGTCTCATCATGTGGTCGTTCTGGCTCGATCGATCCCGCGATGACGGGCGTTTACTTCCTGGTAGGCCGATGTAAGGGCCAGAAATGGGGGTTGCAGCTGGCATCACCGAATATCGGACACTGGTGTCCGATGACCTGCCTCCGGCCTTGAGCGTCCGCATTTCGGACACCGAGGGTGCGACGAAGCGGTCCCGGGGCGTTTTGGGGCCCTCGGAACCGGCAATTGATCGGATTTCCTACTTGTTACGCAGCGTTACAAGCGCAGGTTGCGCGCCGACTGCGCCCGGGCATGTGAACGCCCCCTTGTCCGGACCAACGCCTGCCCAGGGTGGCGGAAGGTCAAACAAGGGGGCGGGAAAGGGACTTGATCTCGTCCCGGGTGAACTCTCCGGTGCGGTACGGACGTTGTCGGCGCGGAGGTCAGGGTGGGGGTCGGAGGCCGGAGGCCGGGGGGCTCAGAGGTCGCGCAGCATGCAGGTCAGCCGGCAGCTGGTGATCCGCCGGCCGGTGTCGTCGGTGATCGCGATCTCGTAGGTGGCGGCGGTGCGGCCCTTGAACACGGCCGTCGCCACCCCCGTCACCAGTCCGGAGGTGGCCGAGCGGTGGTGGGTGGCGTTGAGGTCCACGCCGACCGCGTACCGGCCGGGCCCGGCGTGCAGCATCGCCCCGATCGAGCCCAGCGTCTCGGCCAGCGCCGCCGAGGCGCCGCCGTGCAGCAGCCCGTACGGCTGCTGGTTGCCCTCCACCGGCATGGTGCCGACCACGCGGTCGCCGGAGGCCTCGACGATCCGGATGCCGAGCTTCTCGCCGAGGTGGCCGCCGGAGAAGGTCTCCGGGTTCACGCCGAGCTTGGCGAAGTGGTCCAGCACGTCCTGCGGGACGTCCAGGACGGGGGCGGTGTCGGGGGCGGTGCCGGGCGCCGTGTCGGGGACGGCCGCGGAGACGGTCTCGGGTGCGGTGTCGGGGGCCGCGTCGGTCATCGGGGAGCTCCTGCCGCTCGGGTATGTGCCGACTGTGATCGTACGACCGTCCTACTCGTAGGTAACAGCTGTGGCAGAACCGGCGCGGCGTCCTTTTTGTCGGTGCCGGGCCATAGGATCGGTGGCCGGTAGTGGAATCGGCAGGAACGGACGTTGACGTGGCTACGCAGAGTACGGACAAGGGCGCGACGGGTGGCGGCGGGGCCGGCCCGCGGCCCCGGCTGATGCTGCTCGACGGGCACTCGATGGCCTACCGGGCCTTCTACGCCCTGCCCGTGGAGAACTTCAACACCTCCACCGGCCAGCCCACCAACGCGGTCTACGGCTTCGCCTCGATGCTCGCCAACACCGTCCGGGACGAGCGGCCCACCCACCTCGCGGTCGCCTTCGACCTCTCCCGGCAGACCTTCCGCTCCGTCGAGTTCCCCGACTACAAGGCCAACCGCGCCAAGACGCCGGACGAGTTCCGCAGCCAGGTCGGCCTGATCGGCGAACTGCTCGACGCCATGAACGTCCCCCGGCTGACGGCCGAGGGCTTCGAGGCCGACGACATCATCGCCACCCTGGCCACCGCCGCCGAGGCGGCCGGCTACGACGTCGACATCGTCACCGGCGACCGCGACTCGCTCCAGCTGGTCACCGACCACGTCACCGTGCTCTACCCCACCAAGGGCGTCTCCGAGCTGACCCGCTTCACCCCGGAGAAGGTCGCCGAGAAGTACGGCGTCACCCCGCGCCAGTACCCGGACCTCGCCGCGCTGCGCGGCGACCCGTCCGACAACCTGCCCGGCATCCCCGGCGTCGGCGAGAAGACCGCCGCCAAGTGGGTCAACCAGTTCGGCTCCTTCGAGGAACTCGTCGCCCGCGCCGACGAGGTGAAGGGCAAGATCGGCGAGAAGCTGCGCGACAACCTCGACTCGGTCAAGCGCAACCGGGTGCTCACCGAGCTGGTCCGCGACGTCGAACTCCCGCTCGGTGTCACCGACCTGGACCGCAAGCCGTTCGACAAGTCCGCCGTCGGCACCCTGATGGAGTCGCTGGAGTTCCGCAACGCCAACTTCCGCGACCGCGTCTTCGGCATCGACCCCTCCAGCGGCGAGGAGGAGGCCGCCGAACTCGCCCCCGGCGTCGAGGTGGACGGCGAACTCCTCACCGACCCGGGCACCCTGGCCGCCTGGCTGGCCGAGCACGCCTCCGACGGCAAGACCGCCGTCGCGCTGGCCGCCGTCTACCAGTGGGCGCTCGGCACCGGCGAAGTCACCGAAGTCGCCCTCGCCGCAGGGGAGTCCGCCGCCTGGTTCGACCCGGCACTGCTCGCCGAGGAGGACGAGCGGGCCCTTGCCGGCTGGCTCGCCGACCCGGCCGCCCCCAAGGCCCTGCACATCGCCAAGCACGTCATGCGCGCCTTCGCCGAGCGCGGCTGGGCCGTCGAGGGCGTCGTCGCCGACACCGCGCTCGCCGCCTACCTGGAGAAGCCCGGCCGCCGCACCTTCACCCTGGAGGTGCTCGCCGAGGAGTACCTGGCCCGCTCGCTCACCCCCGCCCCCGCCACCGAGAGCGGCCAACTCGCCTTCGACGCACCGGAGGAGGACGAGACGGCCGCAGCCCAGGCGCTGATGCTCCAGGCCCGCGCCGTGCTCGACCTCGCCGCGCTCTTCGACACCCGCCTCGCCGAGGTCGGCGCCGCCGGGCTGATGCACGACATGGAACTGCCCATCGCCGCCCTGCTGGCCAGGATGGAGCGCTACGGCATCGCCGCCGACCGCGACTGGCTCACCACGCTGGAGGCGCAGTTCGCCGCCGAGATCCAGCGCGTGGTGGAGGAGGCGCACGCCGCCGCCGGGCACGAGTTCAACCTCGGCTCGCCCAAGCAGCTCCAGGAGATCCTCTTCGGCGAACTCGCGCTCCCCAAGACCAAGAAGATCAAGACCGGCTACACCACCGACGCCGACGCGCTCACCTGGCTGGCCACCCAGACCGACAACGAGCTGCCGGTCATCCTGCTGCGCCACCGCGACCAGGCCAAGCTGCGCACCACCGTCGAGGGCCTGCTCAAGACCGTCTCGCCCAAGGGCCGCATCCACACCACCTTCAACCAGATGGTCGCCGCCACCGGCCGGCTCTCCTCCCAGGACCCGAACCTCCAGAACATCCCGGTCCGCACCGAGGAGGGCCGGGCCATCCGCCGCGCCTTCATCGTCGGCGAGGGCTACGAGTCCCTGCTCACCGCCGACTACTCGCAGATCGAGCTGCGGATCATGGCGCACCTGTCCGAGGACGAGGCGCTGCTCGAAGCCTTCGCCTCCGGCGAGGACCTGCACACCACCGTCGCCTCCCAGGTCTTCGAGGTCCCCGGCGCCGCGGTGGACGCCGAGATGCGCCGCAAGATCAAGGCGATGTCCTACGGCCTGGCGTACGGGCTGTCCGCGTACGGGCTCTCGCAGCAGCTCGGCATCAAGCCCGGCGAGGCGCAGGGCCTGATGGACACCTACTTCGAGCGCTTCGGCGGCGTGCGCGACTACCTGCACCGGGTCGTCGAGGAAGCGCGCGCGACGGGCTACACCGAGACCCTGCTCGGCCGCCGCCGCTACCTGCCGGACCTCAACAGCGACAACCGCCAGCGCCGCGAGATGGCCGAGCGGATGGCGCTCAACGCCCCGATCCAGGGCTCGGCCGCCGACATCGTCAAGATCGCCATGCTCCGGGTGGACGAGGCGCTGCGCACGGCCGGGCTCACCTCCCGGATGCTGCTCCAGGTGCACGACGAAATCGTGCTGGAGCTGGCCCCGGGCGAGCGCGAGCCGGTCGAGGCCCTGGTCCGCGAGCAGATGGCGGGCGCCTACCCGCTGCGCGCCCCGCTGGACGTCTCGGTCGGCGTCGGCGCCGACTGGGAGGCCGCCGCGCACTGACAGCACCGCTGTCGCACGGGCCCGGGCACGCGAGTGTCCGGGCCCGTCGCGGTCCCGAGCCGGAGGCGGCCCGGAGGTTCCCGTGGCCCCGGGTGGTGGTCCCCGCCGGGTTGGCGGCGCTGGTGGGCGGGTCGGTGTGGGCGGTGTCCGGGGCTTCCAGGGGCGAGTCCGGCCGGACCGGTCGAGGAGTGGGGAAGAGACATGGCAACCGTCATCGACAAGGTGGCCTGGATCCACACGGAAGGCGGGAAGGTGCTGAGCACGCGTTCCCGCGGCAAGGACGCCTACTACCTGCCGGGTGGCAAGCGGGAGCCCGGGGAGAGCGGCCTCGACACCTTGGTGCGGGAGATCGCCGAGGAACTCACCGTTGCGATCGCGCCCGAGTCCGCGGCACTGCTGGGCGTGTTCGAGGCCCAGGCCCACGGGCATCCGGACGGCGTTGTCGTCCGGATGACCTGCTACACCGCGGCGTACGAGGGGCGCCTGGAGGCGAGCAGCGAGATCGAGGAGGCGGTCTGGCTCGCGTACGGCGACAGGCACCGTACGTCGCCCGTCGACCGCCTCATCTTCGACCACCTGCACGCGGCGGGCCTGCTGAGCTGACGCCGGGGCGGGGCGGCGTCGGCAGCCAGCGCGGGCCCGGATTTCGGGCGCGGATGCCACCGCGAGTTCGACTGGGGTACGTTCAGGCGTTCTCCGCGTTCGGAACCCGGCGCGATGCGCCGCCACTGACTCGAAAGTGTGTCTTCCTGCCGTGATACAGCCGCCGATATTCCAGCCGCGCCGAGTCCGTCCCGCGAGTCCGTCCCGCAGGGCGCGGGCGACCGTCCTCGGTGCGGGTGCGGTCGCCGCCGTGCTCGTGATGGCCGGCTGCAAGGCCGAGGCTGACGGCACGTCGGCTTCGGGCGTTGCCGGGACGAACGGCACACCGGTTCCGAGTGTCGTCGGCATGCACGGGGACAAGGCCAAGGACGCCTTGCAGCAGCGGGACGCCCGCGTCGCCAAGAACGTGGACTTCAAGGACGTCCACCCGGGCGAGTCCCACACCCGCTCGGTCCTCATGCCGAGCCACTGGAAGGTCTGCTCCCAGCAGCCGGCCGCCGGGGAACCCTCGGTGAAGGACATGACGGTGACGCTGTCCGTCGTGAAGAACGAGGAGGACTGCCCGGGGGCTGCCCCGGCCGCCCCGCCGGTCATCACGCCGCCGCCCCCGGCCGCGAGTGCGACCGAGGCAGTACACGAGGCACCGACCTCGACGCCCGCCCCGGCCGCTCCGGCCACCCACGAACCGGCTCCGGCGCACACCCCGCCGGCGCCGCAGCCCACGCCCACGCAGCACCAGGCGGCCGGGTGCACCACCGACTCCAAGGGCGCCTGCATCGTCCGGGGGAGGTTCTGCCCCAACAGCGCCCATGGAGACACCGGCACCGATGCCACAGGGCACGTCCTCACCTGCGAGGACAAGAACGGCTGGCGCTGGGAGTGACCGACGGGCGGCGCCCCGGGCCCGGACTCCCCGAGAGGACGAGGCCGGGCCGCGCGGGACGTCGGCGGGGTCGACTTCCCGTGCACGACAGTGCCTCGCGATGCGGAAGGTTTCCAGATGTTTCCACGCGGGCGCGCGGTGGTCGTTCTTCCGGACCGCACACGGGCACCGCGTCCTGTCGGTCAGATCAGGGAGGGGAACACCCCGATCGGCCAGTGGTCGAGCCAGAACGCGGCAGTGGAAGGTTCGGGGAGGTCGCTCGTGGATCCGTCATGGGGCAGCAGTTCGGTGGGGGCGATGTATCCCTCGCCTGGATCGAGCCGCAGCCGTAGGCAGCGCAAGGGATGCCCGGCGCGCACGTAGGCCCGGATGTCGTCGGTGTGTGGGTGGTGCGCCGGGTCAAGAACCTCGCGCCAGAACCCGACGGCCTGTTCGCGGGTGGGCGGGGTCCGCTCGGTGTTGACGCCCTCCAACTCCTCGGTGTTGAGGCCGATGCTGACCGGCCGGAGTGCGGCAAGGAAGTCGAGGAGCCGGTCGGGGTGGGCGATGCTCTCCCGTCCGACGACGGCGATCAACGAGAACGGGACGTTGTGATGGTGCAGCCGCCCGATTCCCTTCATGATCCGGTCGAACGCCGGGCGCCCTTGCGGTCGGTGCGCCGGGCGGTCAGGTCTGCGGGGCCGTCGATGCTCACGCCCACCCGGAAGCCGTACTCGGTCAGGAGGTCGCACCACTCGTCGTCGATCAGGGTGGCGTTCGTCTGGACGGCGTGCTCCAACAGGCCCTTGCGGCGCAGTTCCTCGAAGGGTTGGAGCAGCTCCGTGAAGCGCGGACGCCCGAGTGCCAGCGGCTCTCCGGCGTGCCAGATCAGCCCGAGGGGTTTGCGATGGCGGCCCACCAGTTCGCTTGCCGATCGTGCGACGGCCTCGGCGACCGCTGCCGGCATGGGGGACTTGTTGTCGCGGCCGGGCAGATAGCAGTACGTGCAGTCCAGATTGCAGAAGCCGGTTGGCTGGACCACCAGGTTCCGGGGAACGCCGAGGATCCGGTGCTGGTAGCGGCGCAGCAGGGCCGCGTCCTGTCGGGTCGGTGTGGTGCTCACGGTCGGTCCTCTCCATTCGGCGTCAGCGTCCGTTCGGCGCGCGGGAAGTCGGTGGGGCCGACTTCTGGTGCTTGGCGGCTTGGGCTTGGGCTTGGGTGAGGGCGTAGGTGAGTTCGGTGTCGGTGAGGGACTTGGGGACGTCGAAGATGCCGAGGGCTTCGAGGACTTCGCCGGTGTCGGTTTCGGCGCCGGGGCGGGGGTCGGTGAGCAGGGCGTCGTGGCATTCGGTGAGGCGGCGGGTGGTCTCGGCGAGGGGGATGGTGAGGGCGAGGCAGACGGCGCGGGCGGAGGGCAGGGGTTTGCCGGAGCGTTTGGTAAGGAGGGCGTAGGTGGCGGCGGGGGTGTGGCCGCGGGTGAGGGCGTGGCGGGCGAGGGTGGTGAGGTTCATCGGGGGCTTTCAGGTGGTGGCGGGGGCGATGAGGGTCCAGACGAACTTGCCGATGCCGCCCGGGCGGGGGGAGTAGCCCCAGCGTTCGGCGAGCTCGTTGACGAGGTGGAGTCCTCGTCCGTCCGTATTCGTTGAAGGGCGTTGGGGTGTGGAGGGTGGGGGTGTTGGCGCCGGCGTCGTGGACTTCGAGGCGCAGCAGGTCATCCGGGGTGAGGGCGAAGTGGATCTCGATGTGGCAGTCGTCGGGGGCGTCGGAGTGCTGGACGGCGTTGGCGAACAGTTCGCCGAGGAGGAGTTCGGCGGTGTCGGTGTAGCGGCCGCCGGTGGGGAGTCCGGCCGGGTAGGCCCGCAGCAAGTAGCGGGCCAGGGGCGTGGATCCGATCCGGGAGTCGAGGCGCGCGACGAACATGCGGGGCCGGTGGGACGTGAGCATGGGGGTACCTCGGGAGGACGGGGAGGAAGCACGTCTTGGATCGGGCGTGCGTGATGCGGTGTCACTCCGCAGTTGGGGAGAGCGCCTGTGGGTGTGGACAAGGAGCTACGCCAGAGCGCGACCGGGCGGCCCAGGCGCCATGGGTGGATTCCATGTCCTCCCTGCGGGCGAACCCGGGGCCTTCGGGTGCGGGCGGGAGCGGACGGTGACGGTGCCCGGGATGTCCAGACGGGCGGCCCAGCAGCCCGTGCGGGCATGGGTGGGGGCGGCAGCAGGTTTTGACCATGGTGAAGTACCCCAGGGGGTCAGTGTGTACGGATGGAGAGACTCGTCGCGCCACACATTCCTGCTGTGGCGCCATCCAGTAGCCGGGTGCTACGACTCGGCCGCCTCATGGACGTGAGACGAAGCCATGTACTTATGTACATGAGTAGCAAGTAGAAGAGTGCCTGACTCCTGTACATGAGTCAACCCGTCGCGAGGAGAATCTCGCGACGGGTTGAGGAAGTTGATTATCAGTCAGTCATGAGCGGGGAACCGGTAGTCGAGAACGAACTGGTCGGCGGCCATGACGGTGTCGCACACCTCCACCACCCGGCCATCCGTGGTGATGGCTTCGCGAATGAGATGGATCACCGGCGCTCCGGGGCTCAGTGCGAGCGCTTTGGTCTCAGGCTTGGTTGCGAGCCGGGCCTGTACGGACTCGGTGAACTCGGCCAGGGAGTAGCCGTGGTCTTCGAGGCGGGCGTAGATGCCGCCGCCGCCGGGGTTGTCGGCGAAGACCTCAGGGATGTCCCTGACTACGTCCCACGGCAGGTACGACGTGGCTTCCTCGGTAGGTGTCCCATCGCGGAAGTACCGGCGCTTGCGAGCCAGTACCTGGGTGCCGGTGGGAAGACCCAGTCGATCGGCGATCTCAGAAGGCGCTGCTGTCGGGCCCACGAAAAGCACGGTCACGGACGGGACGCCGCCAGAGGTCTCCGCCTCTGCGAGGTACGCGGCCTTGCCGGCCTTGCGATGGGCGCGGCGGAACCGGTCCGCGGACTTCCGCTGTACCGGCGGGCGGGAGCGGACGAACGAGCCTCGACCGTGGTGAGTCTCGATGAGCTGAGCCGTTCGGAGTTCGGCGACGGCCTTGCGCGCTGTCCCGGATGCGACTCCATACCGCTGCATGAGCTCGGCCTCGCTCGGCACGATCGCGCCGGGAGGTAGAACGCCCGACTTGATCTGTGCGGCGAGGTCGGCCGCTATCTGTAGGTACTTCGCTGTGGCCGACGAGGCCACTTCACCATTCGCCATAGTCCTTCAGGGCTCCTATTCTCCTGCACATGAGTAACAGTGCCGGGAAGTCCCGGTCAACGCCGCTCCACTCGGTGTCCGTCGCCGGAGTGGTGGTGCGCGAGGACGGCTGCGTGCTGGCGATTCGTCGGGCTGACAACGGAACTTGGGAACCCCCGGGTGGCGTGCTGGAACCGGATGAGGCCATCGAGGACGGCGTGCGTCGCGAGATCTACGAGGAGACCGGGATCAAGGTCGGCGTGGAGCGGCTGACCGGCGTCTACAAGAACGTGAGCCGGGGGATCGTCGCCCTCGTCCTTCGCTGCCGACCGGAGAGCAAGGAGATACGGCTTTCGGAAGAGTCGGTCGAGGTCGCCTGGCTCACACCGGCCGAGGTCTCCGAGCGCATGGCCGAGGTCTATGCCGTGCGTGTCCTGGACGGGCTTCGGGGCGACACCGCACCAAGTGTCCGGACTCATGACGGCCGACACCTGCTGTGACAAGCCGGGCGGCGGAGGTGGTGGACCGCGTCCAGGCGTGACGACCTGGACGCTCCCGGGGCGAAGTCGCTGCCACTCGCGTTGACGGGGGCGGATTCCGGGATGCCGACGTTGGCTGTCGCATCGTCAAATTCCGCTCGACCTCCCAGAAAATGGCGGGTATCGCGCGAGCGGGATCCGGGAGGGGGAGCGAATGAAGCGGCCAGGGTACGCGATCGCGGTGGTGCTCGACATCGTGCTGCTGGTCGGGCTCCTCCAGGGCTGGCTGCCCGCCAGTTCCGAGGGCTTCCGGGAGCTCCTGATCGTCTTCACCGTCGTGATCCTGGCGCTCGTCCTCTTCTCCGCGATCCGGCCGGACCGGCGCGGCTGACGCCACTGGCGGCGTCAGCCGCGAAGGGGCGGCTGGCAACCAGGACAGTCGGTGCCATGGCGGGTGTCCTTCCCCGTTCGAACGGCCTTCCCGGGACCGGGGTCGGGACCGCGCCCGCGGGGCCTCGTCGGAGGACTCGACGGACCCCACTGCCCCTCGACGGGCAGTGGGGTCCCGGGCCGGGTGGCCGGTCAGTGGGCGCCGATGGTGGTGCGGGGGCTCTGGACGTCGCCGTAATAGGTGCCGTTCAGCCAGAAGCCGGCGGAGACCACGTACGTGCCGGCCGGCGCGTTCCAGTACTGGCTGTACCCGGCGGCCCCGCCGCCGGTGCCCGCGTTCACGAAGCCGGTGTTCGCCGAAGTCGCCGGAGCGCAGCCGAAGTCGTGGGCCCAGCCGCCGGTGTTGACGTTGATCGCGTGCGCGCAGTACACGACGGTGCTGCCGGGGTCGTTGTTGAAGGCGATGGCGCCGGACATGGTGTAGCCGCCGGAGACGAAGTAACACGAGTCGATGGAGATGTTGTTGGTGACGTAGGCGTAGTTGTGGGTGGTGTCCGATCGGCAGGCCGACGCGTTGGCGTGGGCGCTACCGGCGCCGACGACCAGGCCGGTGGTGGCGACGGCGCCGGCGACGAGCAGCTTGGCGAGGTTCCCGGTCCACTTGGACATGCTTCTCCCTGGAGTTCGCTGGTTCATGTCGTGTCCATGGCGGACGCGACATCGGAAGAGTGTCCGATGAACCGTTGCGAAGCCGCTCCTTCACTGAAGGTGCCCATGTGCTGGTGCGAGTTCCGGCGTGCTTCTCCTGACGGAAACCGGCTTGCCGACCGCCGCGTTCCGTCCGAGGGATTCGGGACGTGCGGCGCGGGGAAGGCGATCACCCCGTCATGCGCCGTTCACCGGGTGATCGCCGCGCCGTCCTCCTGGGGATCTCCGGCATCCGGCGGGAGTGGCCACGTATCCGGCCACTTCCCAGTCGTGAACGCACGGACAGGTGGCCGGATCGCGCCGCTGCTACTTCCGGGTGTTGGCGCGGCGGGTGGGTTCGGCCGTGGTCGGGTCCTCGGGCCAGGGATGGCGGGGGTAACGGCCCCTCAGGTCCGCGCGGACGGCGCGGTAACCGTTGTGCCAGAAGCCCTCCAGGTCGCTGGTGACGGCGGCGGGGCGGCCGGCGGGGGAGAGCAGGTGGATGGTCAGCGGGACGCGGCCTCCGGCCAGGGCGGGGGCGGTTTTCCAGCCGAAGAGTTCCTGCAACTTGACGGCCAGGACCGGGCGTTCGGTGCTGTAGTCGACGCGGATCTTTGATCCTGACGGCACGGTGACGCGTTCCGGGGCGAACTCGTCGAGGCGGCCCGCCTCGCCGGTGGCCCACGGCAGCAGGCGCTGGAGGGCGGACGTCGTATCGATCCTGGTCAGGTCGGAGCGGCGGCGGGCGCGGGAGAGTTCGGGCTCCAGCCACTCGTCGGCGCGCTCAAGCAGAGCCTCGTCGCTGACGTCGGGCCAGGGGGCGCCGAGGGCGGTGTGGAGGAAGGCGAGGCGTTCGCGAAGGCCAGAGGGGAACGTCAGCAGCGTGCTGACGCCCTCGCGGGCCAGCCCTTCGAGGAGGGCGCCCCGGACGAGGGCCCGGTCGGGGCGGTTGAGCGGTTTCTCCGCGAGTTCGATGGCGCCCAGTGACTCGACTCGGCGGGAGACGACCTCGCCGCGCCGGGTGTCCCAGTGGACTTCGTCGCGAGCGGCGACCAGCGCCGCCCCGGCGACCAACGCGGTGGCCTCGTCCAGGGCCGCGGCGTGCAGGATGCGGGCCGAGTGCGACCCCGCCGGGCGGTCGGCGACGGCGACGGCGAGCCACGGCAGCGCCCCGAGCACCGTGCCGGGCGCGAGTTCGGCGGCCGTTCCGCCGGCCATCAGGTACGGGCTGCGCTCGCCGGGGGCGGGCCGCTCCACCCGGGCGCGGGCGATCCGCTCCGGGAAGGCGAGGGCGACGACCAGCCCGGCGGCGGTGGCATCCGGCAGACCGGTGGGGGGTTCGTCGGAGGTGGCGCGCAGCAGGCGGCGGACTTCGTCGCGCCAGCGGCCCGCGTAGGGGTCACGGGAGGTGCGGACCGTCCGCCAGACCGCGCCGAGGTCGTCGCCGAGGGCCCGGGGCGGCTCCTCGGAGAGCAGCGCGACGAGTTCGGCCGCCCGGCGGGCGCCGACGGCGGGAGCACCGTCGACCAGGGCGCGGCCGAGCCGGGGGTGCAGCCCCGTGCGGGCGAGGCGGATGCCGCGCTCGGTGGCCCGCCCGTCCGGGGAGACGGCGCCGAGGGCCTGGAGGGTCTGCCGGGCGGCGGCCATCGCCCCGGCGGGCGGGGCGTCGGGCAGGGCGAGGCCGGTGGCGTCCGGGTCGCCCCAGCAGGCGGCCTGGAGGGCGAACGACGTGAGGTCGGCGAGCGCGATCTCCGCTGTGGGGAAGCGGGCGGCGAGCGCGTCCTCGGCCTCGTTCCAGCAGCGGTAGACGGTGCCGGGGGCCTCGCGCCCGGCGCGGCCGGCGCGCTGGCGGGCGGCGGCGAGGGAGGCCCGGACGGTGACCAGCCCGGCCAGTCCGCGGGCGTGGTCGGTGCGGGGTTCGCGGGCCAGTCCGGCGTCCACCACGACCCGTACGCCCGGCACGGTGAGCGAGGACTCGGCGACGGCGGTGGTGAGCACGACCCGCCGTGCCGAGGACGGGGTGAGCGCGGCGTCCTGGACGGCCTGCGGGGCGCGGCCGTGCAGCTGCAACACCTCCGCGGGCAGGCCGCCCAGCTGCCCGGCCACCCGGGCGATCTCGCCGACGCCGGGCAGGAAGCAGAGCACGTCCCCGTCCTGCTCGCCCAGGGCCCGCCGTACCACCGCCGCGACGTGGTCGAGCAGCGCCGGGTCCACCCGGGTTCCGTGAGCGGGCCGGACGGCGCGGGGCGGCGGCGCCCAGAGCACCTCGACCGGGTGGGAGGTCCCGTGCGCCTCCACCACCGGTGCGCCGCCGAGCAGTTCGGCCCAGGCCCCGGTGTCGGAGGTGGCCGAGGCGCAGACCAGCCGCAGTTCGGGCCGCAGCGCCGCCCGGACGTCGAGCAGGAAGGCGAGCGCGGTGTCGGCGTCCAGGTGCCGTTCGTGGCACTCGTCCAGGACGACCACGTCCACCCCGGGCAACTCCTGGTCGCGCTGGAGGCGTTGGAGCAGCACCCCGGTGGTGACCACCTCGACCACCGTGTCCGGCCCGACGCGCCGGTCCCCGCGCACCGTGTACCCGACCTCGCGCCCCACGGACGAGCCGAGCAGCCAGGCCATCCGCCGGGCGGCGGCCCGTACGGCGAGCCGGCGCGGTTCGGCGACCAGCACCCGCCGTACGGGCCGGCCGTCGGAGAGCAGTCCGGCCAGGGCGAGCGGCACCAGGGTGGTCTTGCCGGTGCCGGGCGGCGCGGCGAGGACGGCGGTGCCGGGCCCGTCCAGCGCGTCATGCAGGGCGGGCAGGGCGGTGCGGACGGGCAGTTCGCGCCAGGCCGGGTTCAGCAAGACGTCAGCCCCGTTCGGTGACGAAGATCGCGGTGCCGGGGATCAGCCGCCCGCGCAGCGGGGACCAGCCGCCCCACTCCTGCTCCAGGCCGGCCGGCCACTCGGGCTCGACCAGGTCCACCAGCCGGAAGCCGGCGGCGACGAGTTCGCGGACCCGGTCGCCGAGGGTGCGGTGGTGCTCGACGTAGCTGGCGTGGCCCTGCTCGTCCTGCTCGACGTACGGGGTGCGGTCGAAGTAGGAGGACGCCGCGGTGAGGCCCTCGACGCCGGGCTCGTCCGGGAAGGCCCAGCGGATCGGGTGGGTCACCGAGAACACCCAGCGCCCGCCGGGCCGCAGCACCCGGTGCACCTCGCGCATCAGGGCGCCGGTGTCGGCGCTGAACGGGACGGCGCCGTAGGCGGAGCAGGCGAGGTCGAAGGAGGCGTCGGCGAACGGCAGCACGGCGGCGTCGGCCTGGACGACGGGGACGGGCGCGGTGCCGCGGCCGAGGTCGATCCGGCGGGAGTGCTGGAGCTGGCGGTGGGAGATGTCCAGGGCGACCGGCCGGGCGCCCCGGGCGGCGAGCCAGCGGGAGCACTGGGCGGCGCCGGCGCCGATCTCCAGCACGTCCCGGCCGGCCACCTCGCCGAGCAGCCGGGCGTCCGCCTCGTCCAGGCCCTCGGGGCACCAGGTGAAGCGGTCGTCGCCGAGGAACTCGCCGTGCTCGTCCTGGTACTCGTCGGCGTTGCGGTCCCACCAGTGCCGGCTGGCCCGGCTGCTCTCCCCGGTGCCGGCCTCGCGGCGCACCGCGTCGTCGCCGTCCTCGGTCTCGTCGGCGTCCGTGAAGGGTCCGGCCACGGAGGTGTCAAGATCGTGGAAGTCGGACTGGGGGGTGGTGGCCACGGTGACAATGCCCATCGCGTAGGGTATGGAGTGCGGAAGCGCCGCTGCCGCGAACCGGCCCGTGAGGGCTCGGATCCTGGCGGTGGCATCCGGGGACAGAAGGCCCCTTCGGGCGCCGCCGCGAGGCGCGCATTCGGAGGATATGGCCTGATCCGTACCGGGCTCCACCGTCTTGCCGTCCTTCGGCATTGACCGTGCCTGGCCGTCCCCGTATGCTACAAGTTGCGCTGCGGGCCTGCGCGCCTCGGACGGAGCAGGTCGCGCTCGCATCTGTCGAAGACCCCACGGTCGCAAGACGGACGCCGGTTCTCGTTGTTCACGGGAATCCCGGTGCGCCGTGTTCTTGGCTGTCCGGCTTTCGGTGGGAGCGATACGGGCCCTCCGCGTGGCATTACCTACGACTTTCATGTCCGTACCGGAGCCCTTTTCCTAATGACGAGCCCCACCGACTCCTCCCTCAGCACCACCCCGCAGGTCGCGGTCAACGACATCGGCGACGCCGAGGCGTTCCTCGCCGCCATCGACGAGACCATCAAGTACTTCAACGATGGCGACATCGTCGAGGGCGTCATCGTGAAGGTCGACCGTGACGAGGTCCTCCTCGACATCGGTTACAAGACCGAGGGCGTCATCCCGTCCCGCGAGCTCTCGATCAAGCACGACGTTGACCCGCACGAGGTCGTCGCCGTCGGTGACAACATCGAGGCCCTGGTTCTCCAGAAGGAGGACAAGGAGGGTCGTCTCATCCTGTCCAAGAAGCGCGCTCAGTACGAGCGTGCCTGGGGCACGATCGAGAAGATCAAGGAAGAGGACGGGATCGTCACCGGTACCGTCATCGAGGTCGTCAAGGGTGGTCTCATCCTCGACATCGGCCTCCGTGGCTTCCTTCCGGCCTCGCTCGTCGAGATGCGCCGCGTCCGCGACCTCCAGCCCTACGTGGGCAAGGAGCTCGAGGCCAAGATCATCGAGCTGGACAAGAACCGCAACAACGTGGTCCTGTCCCGCCGTGCCTGGCTGGAGCAGACCCAGAGCGAGGTCCGCCAGACCTTCCTCACCACCCTCCAGAAGGGTCAGGTGCGCTCCGGCGTCGTCTCCTCGATCGTCAACTTCGGTGCCTTCGTGGACCTGGGTGGCGTCGACGGCCTGGTGCACGTCTCCGAGCTGTCCTGGAAGCACATCGACCACCCGTCCGAGGTTGTCGAGGTCGGCCAGGAGGTCACCGTCGAGGTTCTCGACGTCGACATGGACCGCGAGCGTGTCTCCCTGTCGCTGAAGGCGACCCAGGAGGACCCGTGGCAGCAGTTCGCCCGTACCCACCAGATCGGCCAGGTCGTTCCGGGTAAGGTCACCAAGCTGGTTCCGTTCGGTGCGTTCGTCCGCGTGGACGAGGGCATCGAGGGTCTGGTCCACATCTCCGAGCTGGCCGAGCGCCACGTGGAGATCCCGGAGCAGGTCGTCCAGGTCGGCGACGAGATCTTCGTCAAGGTCATCGACATCGACCTCGAGCGTCGCCGCATCAGCCTGTCGCTCAAGCAGGCCAACGAGGCCCTGGGTGCCAACCCGGCCGAGGTCGAGTTCGACCCGACCCTGTACGGCATGGCCGCCTCGTACGACGACCAGGGCAACTACATCTACCCGGAGGGCTTCGACCCCGAGGCGAACGACTGGCTGTCCGGCTTCGAGAAGCAGCGCGAGGAGTGGGAGCGCCAGTACGCCGAGGCGCAGAGCCGCTTCGAGCAGCACCAGGCGCAGGTCATCAAGAGCCGCGAGGCCGACGCCCAGGCCGCCGAGGAGGGTGGCGACGCCGTCGCCGCTGCCGCCGGTGGTTCCTACTCGTCCAGCAGCGACGAGGGCTCGGGCGCCCTGGCCTCCGACGAGGCCCTCGCCGCCCTGCGCGAGAAGCTGGCCGGCGGCCAGAGCTGAGGCTCTCGCTTCCCGCTAGCCGATAGCTAGACGGTGGGCCCCACCCGGACTTTCCGGGTGGGGCCCATTTCGTTGTCCGCGGTGGCTCTTCCCGCGGTCCGGGCCCGGCTTATCCCGCCTTCACTTATGTGATGTTCATGTGAAGGAAAGTGTGAGATGGGGCTCATTGCCCATCTATAGGCCGGAGTTCGGGTTGCACCTAGATTGAGGGGAGCTGCCCGAAAGGCTCCTCATGCGCAACCCCTCCTCCGCCGCCCCCACCGCCGTGGTCGGCGGCCGGCTCGCGGCCGTCGGCCGGTTCTGCTTCCGCCACCGTCGCTGGGTGCTCGGCTTCTGGGCCGTCGTCCTGGCGGTCGGCGTGCTGATCGGGGGCCGGGTCTTCGAGAGTTCGGTGGCCGGAGCCTCCTCCGCCAGCGCCGAGGCCGACCGGGGCAGCGCGGTGGTCACCGCGGCCGACCCGGCCAAGGGAACGGTCACCGCCGTGGTGGACGGCCGGCCGGTGGACGATCCGGCTGTGCGGGCCGCCGTCGAACGGGCCACCGCCGAGATCGCCGGTCTGCCCGGGGTCTCCTCCGCGCTCGACGCGTACGGTCCCGGCCCGGCGCCGGCCGCGCTGCGCTCCGCCGACGGGACGGCGAGCCTGGTCACCGTACGGATGGCCGACAGCGCGAGCACCGCCCAGACCGACGCCGTCACCCAGCGGCTCGCGGCGCTGGACGGGACGGGCGGCGCCCACGTCACGGTCGGCGGGGACCTGGTGCTCCAGCAGGAGGTCAAGAAGCAGACCGAGCGGGACACCCGGTTCGGCGAGCTGGTGACGCTGCCGCTCACGCTGATCGTCATGGTGCTGGTCTTCGGCGGTCTGGCGGCGGCCTCGCTGCCGGTGATCGGGGCGGTCGCCTCGGTGGGTGGCGCGCTGCTGGCCATGTTCGGTTTCAGCCGGATCATGGACATCGACACCAGCGTGCTGCCGATCGCCACGGTGCTGGGGCTCGGCCTCTCGATCGACTACGCGCTGCTCATGGTGAATCGTTTCCGCGAGGAGCGCGGCCACGGCGCCGACATCGCCGCCGCCGTCGAACGCACCGCGGCGACCGCCGGGCGCACCGTCGCCTTCTCCGGACTGACCGTGGCCGTCGCGCTGTCGGGCCTCTTCGTCTTCACCAGCCCGGTGCTCGGCGCGGTGGCGGCGGCCGGGGTGAGCGTGGTGGTGATCGCCGTCGCCGCCGCGCTGACGCTGATCCCCGCGCTGCTCGGCTTCGCCGGGGCGCGGATCAAGGCGCCCACCGCGCCCGTCGCGGACGAGGGGTTCTTCAGCCGGACCGTGCGCCGGGTGCGCAAGCGGGCGGTCGCGGTCACGCTCGCCTCGGTGGCGCTGCTGATGGCGGCCGGGGCGCCCTTCCTCCACGCGGACATGCGCAGCTCCGGCGCCGCGGTGCTGCCCGTCTCCTCGGCGGGGCGGCAGGTCGCCGAGACGATCGACCAGCGCTTCCCGCAGGCCTCGGAGGCGCCGGTCACGGTGGTGGTCGAGGGCGGCGCGAAGGTGGCGCAGGCGTACGCGGACGACGTGGTCGCCAAGCTGCCGGGGGTGAGCGGGGTGCGGGCCGTCTCGCCGGTGGGCGACGCGGCCTCCACGATCGACGTGCTGGTGCACGGGGACCCGCAGGGCGGGCAGGCCAAGCAGGTGGTGCGGGAGCTGCGGGCCGACCGGGGCGGGCTCACCACGTACGTCACCGGCGGCGCGGCCTCGGTGGTGGACTTCCAGGACGAGCTGCTCTCGCGCGGACCGTGGGCGCTGGGTCTGGTCGCGGCCGGGACGCTGGTGCTGCTGTTCCTGATGACCGGCTCGGTGGTGATGCCGGTCAAGGCGCTGCTGATGAACCTGCTCTCGCTGGGGGCCTCGCTCGGCGCGCTCACCCTGGTGTTCCAGGACGGCTGGTTCAGCGGGCTGCTCGGGTTCAGTCCGACCGGCGGGCTGGAGACCTTCATCCCGGTGCTGGTCTTCGCGTTCGCCTTCGGGCTGTCGATGGACTACGAGGTGTTCCTGCTCTCCCGGATCAGGGAGCTGACCCTGCGCGGGCACGACTGCGTCCGGGCGGTGGAGCTGGGCGTGCAGCGCAGCGGTCGGATCATCACCTCGGCGGCGCTGCTGATGGTGATCGTCTTCGCCGGGTTCGCGCTCGGGGACATGCTGATGGTCAAGCAGATGGGCATCGCGCTGGCCGTCGCCGTCGCGGTGGACGCGACGCTGGTGCGGTGCCTGCTGGTGCCCGCCGCGATGAGCCTGTTCGGCGAGTTCAACTGGTGGGCGCCCGCACCGCTGCGGCGGCTGCACCGGCGGTTCGGGCTGAGCGAGCACGTCGACCTGCCGGAGGTCGGCGCGGCGGCGGTCCCGGCGCCGCGGTCGGCGGAAGAGCCGGTGGAACAGTCGGCGGAGCAGTCGGTGGCCAAGGGCCTGGTCGGCTCAGGACAGGCGGTCCAGTAGGGCGACCGCCGCGCGGAGTCGGTCCTGCTCGGCGGGGCTGAGGCGGGACTCGATGGCGGTGGCGATCCGGTGTTCGCGGCGGGCCCGCTGGTCGAGCAGGGCGGTGCGGCCGGCCCCGGTGGCGGCGACGAGCAGCTTGCGGCCGTCGGTGGGGTGGGGCTGCTGGGTGACCAGTCCGGCCTCGGTCATCAGGGTGACGGTGCGGGCCATCGACTGGTGGCGGACCCGCTGGAGCGCGGCGAGTTCGGCGACCGTGCGGGAACGCTCGTCGCGGACCAGCCGGCCGAGGACGGCGGCCTGGTTCTGCGGCAGCTCGTCGCCGTCGCGCAGGGAGCGGACCAGGCGGCCGAGCGCGGCACGCAGGTCGGCGGCGAGTTCCAGGGTGTCCGGGCGGGGGGTGTCGCTGGTCATGGGAGGAGTCTATCCGGAATGTATCCAGCCTTGCTGTACAGCTTTGCTGTAGGGTTTCGGGCATGCGAATCACCAAGTTCGGACACGCCTGCGTACGCGTCGAGCACGGCGGCAGCACCGTCGTCGTCGATCCGGGGGCGTTCACCGACCCCGCCGCACTGGCCGGGGCGGACGCCGTCCTGATCACCCACGAGCACATGGACCACTTCGAGGAGTCCCGGCTGCGCGCCGCGCTGGAGGCCGACCCGGCGCTGCGGGTGTGGACCAACCGGGCCGTCGCCGACCGGCTGGACGGCGTGGCGCAGCGGGTCGGCGTGGTCGGCGAGGGTGACGTCTTCGAGATCGGCGGGCCCGGCGGGCTGAGCGTCTCGGTGCACGGCGAGTGGCACGCGGAGATCCACCGGGACATCCCGCGGGTGCCGAACATCGGCTTCCTCTTCGACGGCCGGCTGTTCCACCCCGGCGACGCGTTCACCGTGCCGCCGCACGCCGTGGAGACCCTGCTGCTGCCGCTCGCGGCGCCCTGGAGCAAGGCCTCCGAGGTGATCGACTACGTCCGGGAGGCCGGGCCGCGCCGGGCGGTGCCGGTGCACGAGGCGGTGCTCAGCCCGATCGGGCTCGCCGTGCAGACCCGGCTGGTCGGGCCCGAGGGGCCGGGGACGGGGGCGGAACTGGCGGTGCTGGGCGAGGGCGAGAGCCTGGAGCTGGGCTGACCGGGGTGCCGGTGGTGTGGGATCACGGTGCTGACGCCCCGTGCTGACGCCCCGTGCTGACGCTTCCGGTGCCGCGCCGGTAGCCTGACGGGCATGCTGAAGATCGGACTGACGGGCGGCATCGGTGCGGGCAAGAGCGAGGTGTCCCGGCTGTTCGCCGCGCGCGGCGCGGTGATCGTGGACTCCGACGTGATCGCCCGCGAGGTGGTCGCCCCCGGGACGGACGGTCTGGCGGCGGTGGTCGCCGAGTTCGGCCCGCAGGTACTGCGGGAGGACGGCACGCTGGACCGTCCGGCGCTCGGAGCGGTCGTGTTCGCCGACCCGGAGCGGCTGAAGGCGCTGAACGCGATCGTCCACCCGCTGGTGCGGGCCCGCTCCGCCGAGCTGGAGGCGGCGGCCGCGCCGGACGCGGTCGTGGTGCACGACGTGCCGCTGCTGGCCGAGAACGGGCTGGCGCCGCTGTTCGACCTGGTCGTGGTGGTGGACGCGGCCGACGAGGTGCGGCTGGAGCGGCTCGTCCGGCTGCGCGGGACGACCGAGGAGGAGTCCCGGGCCCGGATGGCCGCGCAGGCCTCCCGGGAGGACCGGCTGGCGATCGCGGACCTGGTGATCGACAACAGCGCCGGCCTGGCGGAGCTGGACGCGCGGGTGGCGGAGGTCTGGGCCGAGCTGGCGCGGCGCGCGGCGGCCTGACGCCGGTTCGGCGGTTCGGCGGCTCAGCGACTCGGGGGCTCAGTGGCTCGGTCGGGCCGCCGCGGTGACGGGCCGGGCGCCGGCGCGGCTCCGGGACGATCATCGGATCGAGTGGCCGGGAAGGGACTGGTTATCGGCCCTGGTGGGAGGGGAGCATGGCGGAATGAATGATCGTTTCTCTCCCGAGCAGCACCTCACCGGGGCCCCGGTGGTCGAACGGCTCGCCCGGTACGGCCGCGCCGAGCAGGAGGAGATCCTCGGCCCGACGGACGACCCGTACGGCGTCGCGTACACCGGGCTGACCTTCCTGCCCAAGGAGATCCACTTCGGGGTCCGGGCCGACGACGGCCGGCTCGTCGCCCACGCCGGGCTGCGGCCGCTGCCGCTCACCGTGGGCGGCACCGACCTGGCGGCGATGGGCGTCGGCGGGGTCTGCGTCGCGCCCCACCGGCGCCACGGCGGCCTCGCGCGGGCCGTGGCCGGGGCCGCCCTCGACCACGCGGCCACGCTCGGCCACCGGTACGCGCTGCTGTTCTGCCGTCCGCCGCTGGCCGCGTTCTACCGGGAGCTCGGATTCCGGAAGGTGGCGGAGGCGGTGACGGTGGAACAGCCGGAGGGGCGGCTGGCGCAGATGCCGCTGCGGACCATGTGGGCGCCGCTGGTGGCGGGGGCCGGCTGGCCGGAGGGGCCGGTGCGGCTGCGTTCGCTGCCGCTGTGAGGTGCGCTCAGGCCGTGGCGGACGGAGCGGTCATGACGGTCGGGGTGGCCGTGGCGGTCGGCGTGGTCGGAGCGGCCGGGGTGCCCGCGTCCGCGTGCGCCACGGCGGCGGAGCGGCGCTCGGAGTCGGGTACGCGCCGATCGCGGTGCCCAGGCTGGTGCACCGCACCGAACTCGTCCACGGCAGCCTGCCGGAGGGGCCGGCGGCGCTGCTGGCGCTGCTGCTGGAGCGGTCCAGGGCCTGAGGGCCGGCCGGCGGCGCCGAAAACCGGGTTGCGTGGGCCGCCGGTGCCGGTGACATGATCACGCGATGAGCACCGGAATCATCATCAGACGGGTACGGATCGAGGACTGGCCGCAGGCCAGGGACCTCCGCCTGGAAGCGCTGCTGGACCCGGTCGCGTCCGTGGCCTTCCTGGAGAGGCACGAGCAGGCCGTGACCAGGCCGGACGAGTTCTGGCAGGAGCGCACCACCCGGGCCGCGACGGACCCGCACGTGGCGCAGTTCATCGCGCAGGCCGGGGACGGGAGCTGGCTCGGCTCGATGACCGGGGTGGTCGAACGGGCCGGCGGGAACGGGGCCCTGGAGGGCGATGTCGTCGAGGTCGACCAGGTGCACGTGGTCGGGGTCTACGTCCGGCCGCGGGCGCGGGGCACCGGGCTGGCGGGCGAGCTGATCCGGACCGTCCAGGAGTGGGCGTGGTCGCTCACCGAGCCCCGGATCGAGCGGGTGCGGCTGTTCGTCCACGAGGACAACGCCAGGGCCGAGGCGATGTACCTGAAGGCCGGCTTCGAGCGCACCGGCGTGGCACTGCCGGTGCCCGGCGACCGGACCCGCAGGGAGACCGAACTGGCGGTCCCGCGAGGCTGACCGGCCGACGGGAGGTGGGGCGCGGGGCCCGGCGCGCGGGCCCCACGACGGTTGTGGAGGCGCGGGCACCAGGCGTTCACGCCCCCGGGCCTGACGGTGGCCGGCCGGACGGTGCTGTCATGAACGCAGTCGCCCGGCGAGGGGCCGGGCCGGTCAAGGAGTGCTTCCCCCATGATGCTCCGTCACCGTCTCGCCGTCATCGCCTCGGCGGCCGCCCTCGCGGCCGCCGGGCTCGCCGCCGGCACCGCGCGGGCCGCCGGACCCGTCGCCGGGCCGGCCCCGCTCGCGACGGGCTGTTCGCAGGCGTACCTGCCGCTGCCCGACCCGAACTGCACCCCGGGTGCGTACAACCCGGACGTCACCCAGGCGACCATCGGGCAGACCATCTGCGTCTCCGGCTGGACCGCCACCGTCCGCCCGCCGACCAGCTACACCAACGCGCTGAAGGTGCAGCAGATCGCGGCCTACGGCTACGCGGACACCAGCACGGCGGACTACGAGGAGGACCACTTCGTCCCGCTGGAACTCGGCGGTGCCCCGCGCGACCCGGCCAACCTGTGGCCCGAGCCGCGCTACGGCAGCCAGCCGGCGCAGAGCAAGGACTCCGTCGAGACCAAGCTCAAGAACGCGGTGTGCGGCGGCCGGGTCGGTCTCGACGCGGCCCGCGGCGCGATCGCGAACGACTGGACCACCGCGCTCGGCGTCCTGGGGCTGTGAGGCCGGCTCCCCGGGAGCGGGCCTGAAGGAGCCGCCAGGGGCCCGGCCGTGCGGGCGGGCGCCCGCCCGCACGGCCGCCGGGTGTCAGTGCCCGTCGCAGCCCGGCAGGGCCTCGCACATCGGCGCCGTCATGCCGGTGCCGACGTACTTGTCCTCGGGGGCCTTCCAGGGGTCCTTGGGCTGGGCGCCGGCCTTGGCGGTGGCCCAGACGGCCAGCTCGCTGACCACCCCGCCGTCGCTGACCACGTACTCGTGCAGGGTGACGGTGCCGCCGTCGGCCTGCGGGACGGTCAGGACGGCGGCGAAGTAGGGCGCGTCCTGGGCGCTGTCGACCTTCACGGTGGCGCCGGGCGCGGTCTTGGCGCAGGACTTGAGCGCCTCGGTCAGGCGGCCCTCGGCCAGCTTGGCGGACTGCTTGACGGCGCTGCTGCGGGTCGGGTCGCCGTGGAACAGCAGGGTCTGCTGGGCGGTCCAGCGGTCCCCGCCGAAGCCGACCGAGGCCTTCGCGGTGGCGGTGCCGGTGAACAGCGGCTCGTCGTCCTTGGCGAGCGCCTCGCGGCACAGCTCCATGCCCTTGAACTGGACCGGGCCGGAGAGCTGCTTGGCGTTGGCCGCCAGCGGCGTGTAGTGGTAGCTCTCGTCCATCGGGATGCTCTTGGTGTCCATCCAGGCCTTGTCCGGTATGCCCTTCTCGGACCCGGTCGGCTTGGTGGGGTTGGTGGTGGGCGTGCCGCCGGCCGCCGGGGCGGCGGTCTTTCCGGCGTCCTCGCCGGAGTCCTCCGGGCCGCAGGCGCTCAGGGCACCCAGGCAGACGAGGACTGCGGCGGTGGCGGTGACGAGTCTGACGGTGCGCAACTGACGGTTCCTCGGGTGTCCGGTGGCGTGGATCGGGGTCGGTCGCGGGCCGGCCGCGGGCCGCCGGTGGGCGGTGCGGTCCGTCGGTCCTCGCCACCCGGTCGACCGGTGGTCGCGGGCCTGCGGCATGGCGGCTCCTCCCCCGTGCGTACGGCCGCCGGGCTCCTCGCGCCCTCGTCCGC
Source organism: Kitasatospora sp. NPDC091335 (assembly GCF_044757205.1). Taxonomy (NCBI): domain Bacteria; kingdom Bacillati; phylum Actinomycetota; class Actinomycetes; order Kitasatosporales; family Streptomycetaceae; genus Kitasatospora; species Kitasatospora sp. NPDC091335. Next base: position 717,206 of record NZ_JBIVUM010000001.1, read on the forward strand.
CCGGGGACTGAGGGGCGGTCAGCAGCGGTGGCGCGTCGACGGCGTCGAAAACCTATGCCACCGGACCGCCGGGAGCAAAGCCGGGTTCCGGCCGGAGGGACGGATTCCCGATCGGCGCCGACGGGGCCGGTGGGCCGGGTGTGAGCGGGCGCGGGGGCTCTGCCGGGTGGGGTGCGGGGTGTGCCGGGGGCGCGCGATCGCGTCCTGCGCGGGCCCGGGCGGCGCATCCGTGCTGGTGGGGGCGGGTGCGCCGGGCCGTACGGGAGTGCCGGCGGCCGGTGGGCGGTCGCGGTCAGCCGACCCGGCCGCCGACGCCGGAGCGGCCCGCCGGCACGCCGTCGAGGGTGACCACGGTCTGCTTCCCGACGGCCTCGCCGAGCACGTCGGTGATCGCCCCGGTGGCCGCCGCGACCAGGCGGGCGGGCGCGTCCGGCACCTGCGGCAGGTGGTAGGCCGCCTCCCGCATGCTCAGCGTGACCACCGGTGCGGCCTCCTCGGTCGGCACCCCGCCGATGCCCCGGCGGCGCTGCGGGACCCCGATCAGCTCGACCGCGACCAGGGGGCGGAACCGCTCGCCGAAGACCGCGGCGACGGCCCCGGTGAGGGCGGCGATGAGCTTCGGCTCGACGTCGGCGTCGAGCGACTCCTCGCGGATGTGCAGGCTCAGGTGCGGCATGGTGGAGCTCCGTTCGGCTCGGTTCGTACCATGGACGGACAGACTCACTTTGCACGTAAAACAGCTTTGCTATCAAAGATAACTGGGGAGGGGTGTGCGATGTCAACGCCCGGGGGAGAACCGCGCGACGGGCAGCCGGCCGGCGGGGAGGGGCTCGACGACGCGGTGCGGTCGATGCTGCTGCTGATGCCCCGGCTGGTCGGGCGGGCCAAGCGGATCCCCGTCCCCGAACCGCTGCGCGGCTTCGCGCTGGCGCCCCGTCACCTGTCGCTGCTCGCCTGTCTGCTGCTGGACGGGCCGATGGGCGTCAACGACCTCGCCGCCCGGCTGGAGGTCGCCCCCACCACGGTCAGCCTGATGGTCGGCGACCTCAGCCGGCAGGGCATCCTCGAACGGCGCGAGGACGAGGCCGACCGCCGGCGCCGCATCGTCGCCGTCACCCCGGGGCAGCTGCCCGCGATCGAGGCCTGGCTCGCCCCGGGCGCCGCCGCCTGGCGCACGGCCCTCGGACCGCTCGGCCCGGCGCAGCGGCGTCTGGTGGTCGACACGCTGCTGGCGTACGAGGCGGCGGTGGGGCGGGAGCGGGACTGACGCGCGGGCCGGCCGCGGGTGTCAGCCGTGCGCGCTAGCCGTGGGTGGCCCGCCGGAAGAGCGCGGCGAGCAGGAAGGGGGCGCCGAACAGCCCGGAGCCCGCGGCCTGGGCGGCCATCGGGCGGATCTCCAGCGGGGTGAACTCGCGGAAGAGCGAGCGGAGTTCGTCCGGTGAGTAGGCGAGGCCGCCCTCCAGGGTGCCCAGCCGGTAGAGCTCCTCGTCGGACCGCTCGGAGCCCATCGCGCCGGCCGCGAACGCGGTGACGCCGAAGTGTCCGCCCGGCGCCAGGACCCGGTCGAGGAGGGCGAGGTAGCTGACCCGCCGGTGCGGCGCGAGGTGGTGCAGGCAGCCGGAGTCGTAGACCAGGTCGTAGTGGGCGTGGGGGAGTTCGGCGTCGAAGATGTCGGCCCGGTGGAACCGGAGGCCGGTGCCGGCCTCGCGGGCGCGCTCCTCATCCCCTGTGCGGTGGGTGACCGGGGCTTTCCGCGGCAGACCGGAGCCGGGCCCTTCGGGGCCGGAGCGGCGCTTGGCGGCGCCCTTCTCCAGAGCCGGGAAGGGGCCTTTCCGCGGGGCGGGGAGAGGGGCCGGAACGGGGGCCGGCGTAACGCTTCGGTCAAACCTCCGGCGGCGCCCGGTATCCGGCGATCGGCGGTGGAATTCCGTCCGGGAAATGGAATGCGGGGAATGGAGGGACACATTCGGTCCGGGCAAGTCAACATTTACATTTCCGGAATCCCTCTGCATAGTGACGGGTCGAACCGAGAGGGGCCTTCCTTGTCGCAGATCAATGAGAACGCCGAACGCCAGGTGGAGTTGGAGCGGGCGCGGGTGTCCGCCATCGGCGCGCTGTTCGACGAGCGGCTCGCCGGGGCGCGGGCGTCGCTGGGGCAGGTGCTGGCCTCGGTGGCGGACGGTGCGGGCGAGGTGTACGAGCGGGAGGTGGCGGCCGGGCGGCTGGCCGGTGAGGTGCGGCGGCTGGAGGGGGCCGAGGGCGGGCTGGTGTTCGGCCGGATCGACCTGGCGGACGGGATGGTGCTGCGGATCGGGCGGCTGGGCCTGCAACGCGACGAGGACGAGCTGCCGCTCCTGGTGGACTGGCGGGCGGAGGCGGCCCGCTCCTTCTACGAGGCGACGCCGGTCCATCCGATGGGGCTGCGGCGCCGCCGTCATCTGAGCCTGACGGGCCGTACGGTGGTCGGGCTCAGCGACGAACTGCTGGACGGCTCGGAGCCCACCGCCGGGGACGTCGTCGGCGACGGCCCGTTGGCGGCGGCACTCCAGGCGCGGCGTACGGGGCGGATGGGGACGGCGGTCGCGACGCTCCAGGTCGAGCAGGACGCGATCGTCCGGTCCTCGCACCGGGGGGTGACGGTGGTGCAGGGCGGCCCCGGGACCGGAAAGACGGTGGTGGCGCTGCACCGTGCCGCGTACGTGCTGTACGCGTTCCCGAAGGCGGCCGAGCACGGGGTGCTGGTGCTGGGCCCGAACGCGCGGTTCCTGGACTACATCTCCCAGGTGCTGCCCTCGCTCGGGGAGAACGACGTCGTCCTGGCGACGTGCGGGGAACTGGCGGGCGTCGTGCCGGGCGCGGTGGAGGGGTTCGGGGCGGCGCGGCTCAAGGGCGGTGCCGCGCTGGCCGACGCGCTGGCCGGGCTGGTCCGTTCGCGGCAGGCCCCGGACGGGGACTTCACGGTCAGGGTCGGGCAGGAGTGGGTCCGGCTGGAGGAGGGTGAGGTCGCCGGGGTGCGGCAGGCGGCCCAGGCGAGCGGTCTCGCGCACAACCGGGCGCGCCGGGTGTTCCTGGAGCTGCTGGTCGACGCCCTGACCGGCGCGCTGGCCCGGGACACGGCGGCGACGCTGGAGCGGCTCGATGCCGAGGTCATGCAGCTCACCGGGGTCGACCTCGACCGGATGGCGGCCCGGGACCTGCGCAACCTCGGCATCGACGACGCGCCCGCCACGGGGGCCGACGAGTTCGACGCCGACGCCGTCCGCGCCGCACTCCTGGACGACCCGCACCTCGACCGGGCCGTCGACGGGCTCTGGCCGCGGCTGGTGCCCGGCGACCTCGTCGGCGCCCTGCTGGCCGACCCCGACGCGTTGGCCGAGCACCTGCCGCAACTCACCGACGAGGAGCGGGCGTTGCTGCTGCGCTCACCCGGAGCGCCGTGGACCGACGCCGACCTGCCGCTCCTCGACGAGGCGGCGAGCCTGGTCGACGGCCCGCCCGGGCGGACCTTCGGGCACGTCGTCGTCGACGAGGCGCAGGAGCTGACCGCCATGCAGTGGCGGACGGTCGTGCGCCGCTGCCCCGGCAGGTCGATGACACTGGTCGGCGACTTCGCGCAGGCGGGCCCGGCGACGGCCGCACGGGACTGGAGCGAGGCGCTCGACCCGCACGTCGGCCGGCGCTTCGACCTGCGGACGCTGACCGTCAGCTACCGGACCACGGAGGAGATCCTGGCCACCACGGGGGAGTTGCTCGCCCGGATCGCCCCGGGGCAGCCGCCCGTCCGGTCGATCCGGCACGGCGAGGAACCCCGTACGGTCGCGGTGGAACCGCGGCGGCTCGCGGGGGACCTCCTCCGGGAGCTGCGGGCGCAGAGCGCGGCGCACCCGGGCGAGCTGCTCGGGGTGGTGTGCGCGGACGACAGGGTGGCGGAGCTGGCCGCCGCGGGGGTCGAGCGGTACGCCCGGCTGGTGCCGGCCTCGCAGGCGCGCGGCCTGGAGTTCGACGAGGCCGTCGTGGTCGACCCGGACGGGATCGTCGCCGCCCGCCCGGCCGGTGAGCGGGACCTGTACGTCGCCCTCACCCGCGCCACCAAGCGGCTGTGCACGGTCACCGTGCGGTCGGCGGGCGGGTAGGCCCGGTCGAGGGCCTGGGCGGACAGGCCCTCCTCCGAGTCGGGGGAGCGGTTGACCACTGTCACCATCACCGTTGGCGTCGCCGTCACGCCCGCCCGCTCGGCGATCCAGCCCCCCCGGGTGCTAGGTTTTGAGCGCGTTCAGATAGCCGGTGTGCAGGGGGAGAGCATGGTGGCGGTGCCGGTGAGTGCCCGGTGGATGTCCGGGCTGGGGGTCGGGGCGTTCCTGCTGCCGCTGATCCCCGTGGCGGCGGGCTCCGGGCAGGGTGTGCTGTCCGCGTTCGGACTGCTGTGCGTCATGCTGTGCGTCGTGCCGTGTGCCGTTCCGCCGTTCTTCCGGCGGCGCGACCACTTCCGGGTCGCCTGCGCGGCCGCCGGGATGACGCTGGCGACGGTGTCGGTGCCGACGGGACTCTTCGGCGTCATGGTCGCGCTGCTCGTCGGCGGCTGGCTGTCCTACCTCGCCCTCCTCACCCTCCTGGCCCTCCCGGCCACCGCGATCGCCGGCCTGATCGCCGGGTTCCAGCGGGCCAGGGGCGGCGAGTGCGGCCGCCGCGCGGCCGTGGTCGCCTGGGTGTTCACGGCGGTCACGGTGATCGGCTGGACCTACCTCGCGGTCCGGGCGCTGATCTGGGAACGGCCCTTCGCCTCGCGCAGCAGCTAGGGCCCGGCCGTTCGGCGCCCCGCGGGCGCGAGCGTGAGGACACGTCCTAGGATCGCCGGATGATCACCGTTCCGTCCGGCCGCGTCACGCTCTCCGACCGTCGCACCCAGCAGAGTTGGGCCGTCGACGTCGCCTCGTACGAGCTGGCGGCCTGTCCGGTGACCCGCGAACAGTACGAAGGCGCGACCGGTGACCGCCGCCCGGCCCACAGCGTCTCCTGGCTCGACGCCGTCCACTACTGCAACGAACTCTCCCGGCGCGAGGGCCGCACTCCCGCCTACGCGGCGGACGGCGAGGACGTCTCCTGGGACCGCACCGCCGACGGCTACCGGCTGCCCACCGAGGCCGAGTGGGAGCACGCCTGCCGGGCCGGCACCGAAGGCCCGCGCTACGGCCCGCTGGACGAGATCGCCTGGTACCGCGGCAACTCGGACGAGCGCCCGCACGAGGTCGGCGGGCTGCGCCCGAACGCCCACGGGCTGCACGACCTGCTCGGCAACGTCTGGGAGTGGTGCTGGGACCGCTACGACCCCGCGGTGTACGGGGACTACCGCGTCCTGCGCGGCGGCGGCTGGTTCGACGAGCACTGGAGCTGCCGCGCCTCCGTCCGCCGCCGCAGCCACCCGACGCTGCGGATCGACGACGTGGGCTTCCGGCTCGCGCGGTCGCTCTCCGGAGGGAGCGCGGGCGCGGCGGGGGAGGCCGCGGCGCGCTGAACCGCAGGCCCGCGGGGCATCCGCGCGCATTCCCCCGGCGGTATGAGGAACCGTCACCCCGTCCACGCGCGTTGACGCCTGCATGAGTGATGAGAGAGCCGAGGAAGGCGTTTCGCTGCGCCCGGTCGTCGAGGCCGACCTGTCCGCCATCGACGTGTTGCTGAACGAGCCCGAGGCGCTGGGCGAGTTCCAGTGGTACGGCTGGCAGGACCCGCAGCGGTTCCGCCGCCGGTGGGCGGAGAACGGGCTGCTCGGGGACGAGCAGTGGGTGTTCGCGGTCGTCGCCGGGGGCGGGTTCGCCGGCTTCGTCGCCGCCGGCCGCGCCGGGGTGCGGCCGGCCGCCCCGTACTGGACCCTCGGCGTGCAGCTGCTGCCGAAGGCGCGCGGCCGGGGGATCGGCACGCGCGCCCAACGGCTGCTGGTGGACTACCTGTTCGCGCACACGCCGGTGATGCGGCTGGAGGCGGACACGGAGGCGGGCAACCTGGCCGAGCAGCGCGTCCTGGAGAAGCTCGGCTTCACCCGGGAGGGCGTCCAGCGCGCGGTGACCTTCCGCGCCGGGGAGTGGCGCGACGTCGTCCGCTACAGCCTGCTGCGCACCGACCCCCGGGCCTAGACCCGCCCCGGGCGGTGCCCGTCCGGGGCCGCGTCCCCGAACTTCCGGGCGAGGTAGCTGAACCAGGTCTGCTGGAAGGTGGCCGCGAGCTGCGACTCGGGGGCGAACAGGTCGAAGGCGTGGTAGGCGCCGGGGTACAGGTGCATTTCGACCGGGACCCCGTGGGCGCGCAGGCGGGTCGCGTAGTCGAGGTCCTCGTCGCGGAAGCAGTCGAGTTCGCCGACCGCGATGAACGTGGGCGGCAGCGAGCCCAGATCGTCCGCGCGGGAGGGCGCCGAGTACGGGGAGACCTCGTCGGTTCCGGCGCGGTCGCCCAGGATCGTCTGCCAGGCGAGGATGTTGGTGGAGCGGTCCCAGATGCCGATGTCGGTGATCTCGTGGCTCGACGCGGTCAGGTTGCGGTCGTCGAGCATCGGGTACGTCAGCGACTGGAACAGCGGTGCCGCGCCGCCGCGGTCCCGGACCAGCAGCGCGGTGGCCGCCGCGATGCCGCCGCCTCCGCTCTGGCCCGCGATGCCGATGCGGGCTCCGTCCAGGCCCAGGACGCCGGCTTCGCGGCCGAGCCACCGGTAGGCGGCGAAGCCGTCCTCGGCGGCGCCGGGGGAGGGGGTTTCCGGGGCGAGCCGGTAGTCGACCGCGGCGACGGCGCACCCGAGCCGGGAGCTCAGCCGCTTGAGCCACGGGTCGTCCTGGGCGGCGAAGCCGAGCACCTGCCCGCCGCCGTGGAACCAGAGCATCACCGGCAGCGGTCCGGGCGCGGCGGTGGGCCGCAGCAGGCGGACGGGTACGTCCGGGCCGTCCGGCCGGCTCACCCGGTGTTCCTCCGTGACGACGGACGGGTCGTCGGGCGTGCCGGCGGCGACCGACTCGGCGAAGGAGCGGAGTGCCTCGCGGGTCGCGGCGATGTCGGTCAGGTCGAAGGCGCCGTTGGGGGTCATCGGGACGCCGTCGAGGGCCTGGCCGAGTTCCCGGTCCATCAGCAGACGGGAGACGGGCATGGGTGGGCCTGCTTTCCATGGGGAGGGCGCCGCGGACCGGCGCCGTTGTCGGTGGGTGAGCGGGGGATTCAGGCCCGGAACTCGTCGATGACGACCACTCCGGTCGGCCCGTAGGTCTCCAGGGACTCCAGGACCCCGCTCGCCTCGTGCAGGCCGACGGTGCGGGTCACGATCCGGCCGGGGTTGAGGCGCCCGGCCTCGATCATGTTGAGCATCGTGCCGAAGCGCTGGCCCTGCATGCCGAACGCGCTCAGGAACTCCAGCTCCTTGACCATCATCACGTCGACCGGCAGCGCGACGTCACCCTTCTCGGCGCCGGTGGTGTGCCCGAGCTGGAGGTGGCGGCCGCGCGTCCGCAGGGACAGGACGGAGTTGCGGCAGGCCTCGGCGATCCCGACGGCGTCGACGGACACGTGGGCGCCGCCCCTGGTGAGGGTCTTCACCGCCTCCGTCGGATCGTCCGTGGCAGCGTTGACGGTGTGGACGGCGCCCAGGGCGCGCGCGGCCGCCAGCTTCTCCTCGTCGATGTCGATCGCGATGACGTTGGCGCCGGTCGCCGCGGCGATCTCCACCGTCGACAGGCCCATGCCGCCGCCGGCTCCGTACACCGCGACCCATTCCCCGCCGCGGACCCGGGCCTGGTCGACGACACCGTGGAAGGCGGTCATGTAGCGGCAGGCCAGGGCGGCGACGTCGACGAAGCCGACGGACTCCGGCATCTCGACCAGGTTGACGTCGGCGAAGCGGACCATGACGTACTCGGCGAAGGCGCCCCAGTAGGACACCCCGGGCACGAGCGAGTCCACGTGGTCGCAGACGTGCTGGTTGCCGCTGCGGCACATCTCGCAGTTCCCCTCGCCGGGGTTCATCGGGAAGATGACGCGGTCGCCCTCCTGCCAGCCCCGCACCTCCCGGCCGACCTCCACGACGGTGCCGGCGAACTCGTGGCCGAGCACGAACGGGGCCTCGACCCGAGGCCCTCCCGTCCAGAAGTCCCCGGCCCACAGGGCCCAGTCGGTGCGGCAGATGCCGTTCGCCCCGACGCGCAGGACGGCGCCGTCCGGCGGGCACACCGGGTCGGGCACCTCGCGGATGACGAGCGGCTGGTGGAGTTCCTCGATGACTGCGGCGCGCATGGGCGCGACCTCCTCGTGTCTGGTGAGCGGTGTGGCGAGCGGTCCGCGGTCGGTGCTGCGGAGCGGCGGACCCTCGCAATGTCCACCGATTCAAGCGGTGGACTTGGAAGCTATGTGCTTGCCGAGCTTCATGTCAACCGCATAAAGTGGTGGACATGAACGACGAGGGTGGCCGACGTGAAGGGCGCCAGCGCGCCAAGACCGACTTCCGGTTCGACGACGCGCGGCTGTGTTTCGCCTTCGCCGGCACGCTGGCCGACCGCGGCGCGGACGTGCACGTCGAACGGCTGGTCCTGCCGGAGGACCTGAGCCGCTGGTGCGTGGAGAGCGGCTGCACCACGGCCGCGCCGGTCTGCACCGAAGCCGACCTGGAGCGCGCCAGGGCGCTGCGCGAGGCGATCCAGCGGACGGGCCGGGCCCTGGCGGACGCGGCGCCGCCCGCCGCCGAGGACATCGCGCTCGTCAACGGCGCCGCGGCCGAGCCCACTTCGGTGCCCGAGCTCTCGGCCGACGCGGCCTCCGTGCGCTGGCGCGGGGGCGGGGCCGGCGCGGTGCTCTCCATGGTCGCGCGGGACCTGATCGCGCTCTGCGACTCCGAACACCGCGCGCGCGTGCGGATCTGCGGAAACCCCGCCTGCGGCACGCCGTTCGTGGACACCTCCCGGGCGGGCGCCCGGCGCTGGTGCTCGATGAAGACCTGCGGCGCTCTCGTCAAGAAGCGCGCCTACCGGGCCAGGGCGCGGACGACCGCCGACGGCGAGTAGGGCGCGTCGGCTTCGGCGCGGCGGGGCGCCGTGGGCGTGGAGGGGTGCGGGCGTGCAAGGTGGAGGGCACGGGCTGACGCCCGTGCCCTCAGGGGTCGTTCGGCGTCAGGACGGGCAGCGGCTCCCGCGGGCGTCGGCGTCCGAGGAGGCCGGTTCCGGGCCGTCGTCCGGGTTGCGGGTGAGCAGGTAGCGGGCGCCGGGCCCGGCCTCGCCGGCGCGGTCGGCGGCGTTGTAGAGGGCGCAGCGGGAGAGCGAGAGGCAGCCGCAGCCGATGCAGCCGGTGAGCTTGGCCTTCAGCAGCCGGAGTTCGGTGATCTGCTCGTCGATCCGGCTCTGCCAGGACTCGGCGACCCGGTCCCACTCGCTGCCGCTGGGGGCCGGGCGCTCGGGGAGGCGGTCGAGGGCGACCTTCGCCTCGTCCAGGGAGAGGCCGACCCGCTGGGCGGCGCGGATGAAGGCGATCCGGCGCAGCGTGCCGCGGGTGTAGCGGCGCTGGCCGCCGGCGGTGCGGGTGGCCTGGATCAGCCCGAGGCTCTCGTAGTAGCGCAGCGCGGAGGCGGCGAGGCCGCTGCGGTCGCCGAGTTGGCCGATGGTGAGGAGGTCGCCGTGGTGCGGGCCGCCGGTGCGGCGGCCGTCGGAGTGGGCGGTCATGGGAGCCCACTGTAGCCGCTTGACCTCAAGCTGGCTTTAAGTTGCACCATCGTGGTCATGACGACGAACGCGACCGCCAAGACCGCGACCGGCACCCGCTTCGAGGACCTGCCCGCGCTGATGGGGCTGATGACCGGCGCCGAGAAGCACGGCCCCGCCGCGACCTCCACCCTGGACGCGCTCTGGGTGCTGTACGACCGGGTGCTGCGGGTGGCCCCGGACACCGCCGACGCGCAGGACCGCGACCGCTTCCTGCTCTCCAAGGGCCACGGCCCGATGGCCTACTACGCCGTGCTGGCTGCCAAGGGCTTCCTCGACCCGCAGGTGCTGCCGAGCTTCGGCGGCTACGACTCGCCGCTCGGCCACCACCCGGACCGCACGCTGCTCCCCGGCGTGGAGATCGCCTCCGGTTCGCTCGGGCACGGCCTGCCGCTGGCCGTCGGCACCGCGCTCGGGCTTCGGGCGCAGGGCCTGGCCGGCCCGGCGGTCTGGGTGCTGGTCGGCGACGCGGAGTTCGACGAGGGCTCCAACGCCGAGGCGGTGGCCTTCGCCGGGGCCTACGGACTGGACCGGCTGCACGTGGTGGTGATCGACAACTCCTCGGCCACGCACGGCTGGCAGGGCGGCATCGCCCGGCGGTTCGCGGCCGAGGGATGGTCCGCCGAGACGGTGGACGGGCGCGACCACGAGGCGCTGTACCGGGCGTTCACCGCCGAGCACCCGGGCCGCCCGCACGTGGTGGTCGCCCGGGTCGAGCCCAAGGGCCTCTGAGCGCCTCGATCACTGCCGATCCGCAGACAACGAAAGGGACTTCACCGATGGACACCATGCGCGACCGCTTCGTGGACGTGACCAGCCGACTGCTGGACGAGGACCCCCGGCTGGCCCTGGTGCTCGCCGACATCACCGCGGCGGCCTTCGCCCCGGCCCAGGAGCGCCACCCCGACCGGGTGGTCAACGTCGGGATCCGCGAGCAGCTGCTGATCGGCGCGGCCGGCGGCCTGGCGCTCACCGGGATGCGTCCGATCGCCCACACCTTCGCCAGCTTTCTGATCGAACGCCCCTTCGAGCAGGTCAAGTTGGACCTCGTCCACCAGGGCGTCGGCGCCGTCCTGGTGAGCGCCGCGGGCTCGTACGACTGGCCGGCCGGCGGCCGCACCCACATGTCCCCGGGCGACGTCGCCCTGCTGGACACCCTGCCGGACTGGACGGTCCACGTCCCCGGCCACCCGGACGAGGCCGAGCAACTGCTGCGCCACGCCTACGCGGACGGCGACCGCAACGTGTACGTCCGGCTCTCGGAGCACCGGAACGGAGCCCCGGTGCCGGTCGAGCCGGGCCGTTTCACCACCGTCCGTACGGGCTCGCGCGGCACGGTGCTCGCCGTCGGGCCGATGCTGGACGCGGTGCTCGCGGCCACCGAGGGCCTGGACGTCACGGTGCAGTACGCGGCGACGGTGCGCCCCTTCGACGCCGCCGGACTGCGCGCGGCGCTCGGCGACCGGGCGGACGTGGTGCTGGTCGAGCCGTACCTGGCGGGCACCTCGGCCAACGAGGCGCACGCGGCGCTGGCCGACCGCCCGCACCGGGTGCTGGCGCTGGGCGTGCCGCGCGAGGAGCACCGGCACTACGGCTCGATCCAGGAGCACCTGGCCGCCTACGGCCTGGACGCCCCGTCGCTCCGGGAGCGGATCGGCACCTTCCTCTGGTAGTCGCTCGGGTCGCTACACGGCGACGATCGCCACCGTGTCCGCCGCCAGTCGCACCGCCGCCCCGTCCGGCGCCATCCCCTCCGGCGCCGTCCCCTCCAGTGCCGCCGCACCGAAGGCCGCCACCACCTCGCGCCCGGCGGTCCCCAGTGGCAGCGAGGCCTCGCCGGGGCCGAGGTTGACCGCGACCCGGTACGGCCCCCGGTGCACCACCAGCCAGCCCGCCGCCTCGTCGTACGCCACCCGTACCGCGCCGAGGTCGGGGTCGGACAGCTCCGGCCGTTCGCGCCGAAGCCTGATCAACGTCCGGTACCAGAGCAGCAGTTCGGCGTGCGGTCCGCGCCGCGGCTCGGTCCAGTCGAGGACCGAGCGCAGCAGGGTGGCCGGCTCCTGGGGGTCGGGGACGGCCTCGGCGGCCCAGCCATGCTCGGCGAACTCCCGCCGCCGGCCCCGCCGGACGGCCTCGGCGAGGTCCGGTTCCGTGTGGTCGGTGAAGTACTGCCAGGGGGTCGCGGCGCCCCACTCCTCGCCCATGAACAGCATCGGGGTGAACGGCGAGGTGAGCACCAGCGCGGCGCCGCAGGCGAGCCGGCCGGGGGAGAGGCCGGCGGAGAGGCGGTCCCCGAGTGCCCGGTTGCCGACCTGGTCGTGGGTCTGGAGGTAGCCGAGCAGCCGGTGCCCTTCGCCGAGCGGGGCGAACGGGCGTCCGTGGCGGCGGCCGCGGAAGGAGGACCGGCCACCGTCGTGGAAGAACCCCCGGGTGAGCGCCTTGGCGACGGCGGCGAGCGGCTCGCGCGCGAAGTCCCGGTAGTAGCCCTGGGATTCGCCGGTGAGCGCGCAGTGCAGGGCGTGGTGGAAGTCGTCGCTCCACTGCGCGGTGAGGCCCTGCCCGCCGGCCTCGCGGGGGGTGGTGGTGGCCGGGTCGTTGCGGTCGGACTCGGCGACGAGGAACAGCGGCCGGTTGGTGGCGACCGCCAACTTCGCAACCTCACGGGAGAGTTCCTCCAGGAAGTGGACCGCCCGGTCGTCCGCGAGGGCGTGCACGGCGTCCAGTCGCAGCCCGTCGATCCGGTAGTCGCGCAGCCAGGCCAGCGCGCTGCCGACCAGGTAGGCGCGCACCTCGTCCGAGCCGGGCGCGTCCAGGTTGACCGCGGATCCCCACGGGGTGTGGTGCCGGTCGGTGAAGTACGGGCCGTACGCGGGAAGGTAGTTGCCCGAAGGGCCGAGGTGGTTGTGCACCACGTCCAGCACCACCCCGAGGCCCTTGCGGTGGGCGGCGTCGACGAAGCGCTTGAGCCCCTCGGGCCCGCCGTAGGGCTCGTGGACGGCCCAGAGCGAGACCCCGTCGTAGCCCCAGCCGTGCCTGCCGGGGAACGGGCAGACCGGCATCAGCTCGACGAAGTCCACGCCCAGCTCGACCAGGTGGTCCAGGCGTCCGGCGGCGGCGTCGAAGGTGCCGGCGGCCGTGAAGGTGCCCACGTGCAGCTCGTACAGCACCGCGCCGGGCAGCGCCCGGCCGCGCCGGCCGGGGTGCGACCAGCGGAACGCGGCGTGGTCCACCGGGCGGCTGGGGCCGTGCGGGCCGTGCGGCTGCCGGGGCGAGCGCGGGTCGGGCAGTGGCGGCCCTTCGTCGAGCCGGAAGGCGTAGTCGCCCGCCGGGGCCTCGCCGGACCACCAGCCCGCCCGGTCCGCGCTGCGGGCCAACTCGTGTGCCGTTCCGTCGACTTCGACCCGCACCCGGGAACCCGCGTTGGGTGCCCACACCTCGTAGACCGGCATCAGCCCCTCCTCGTCAGCAGCGCCACCGGCAGGGCCGCCAGCAGCTCGGCCACCGGCACCGCGCCCGCCGGGAAGCTCCGCCCGGTCAGCCCGTCCGTCCACGGCGCGCCCGCGGGCAGCTCCAGCACGGTGTCGCGCCAGCCGCCCGCCCGCTCCAGCCCGTACGGCAGCCGGGTGACGGCGGTGATCACGTCCTCGCCCCGGGCGAAGGCCAGCAGGTGGTCGGCGGAGAGGCCGACGGCGGCCAGCGGCCGGTACCGGCCGAACGGGCCGGAGCGGCGCAGGTGCAGCGCGGTGGCGGTGAGGTGCAGCTTCTCCCGGGCGAGGTCGCCGGGGCGCGGCGCGGCCGCGTCGGTGAGCCGGACGGCGAGCGCGCCGAAGTCCACCACGCCCCGGTTGTCCGGGTCGACCAGGGTGTACAGCGGCTCCTCGCTGCCCTGGTAGAGGTCGGGCACGCCCGGCACGGTGAGGTGCAGCAGCGCGGCGGCCAGGGTGTTGGCGCGGGCGTACGGGGCGAGGGCGTGCACGGCGCCCTCGATCCTGGGCAGCAGCCCGGGGTGGCCGTGGACCGAGCGGGCCCGCTGCTCCAGGGCCCGCTCGTAGCGGGCGTCGGGGGTGGTCCAGGAGGTGTGCAGCTTGGCCTCGCGGGCGGCCTTGAGCAGGGCGGTGACCAGCCGGTCCGGCGTGACCGGCCAGGCGGCGACCAGGGTGTGCCAGAGCAGCCAGTCGGCGTCCCGGTCGAAACCGGGCCCGGCCGCGGTGGACCAGGCGGCGGCCTCGGCGGCCCAGGCGTCCGGCCGCTCGGCGAGCACGGAGAGGCGGGCCCTGGCGTCCGCGCTGCGCTTGGTGTCGTGGGTGGAGAGCACCGTCATGCCGTGCGGCCAGGCGCGCTCCTGCCGGCGGCACCAGTCGTGGAACTCCGCCGGGTGCAGCCCGGGCCTGGCGGGCTCGCCGCCGACCTCGTTGAGGCCCGGCAGCGCGTTCCAGCGGTAGAAGGCGGTGTCCTCGACGCCCTTGGCGGCCACCGCGGCGGCGGTCTGGGCGAAGCGCACGCAGAACTCGTCCTTGTCCGCGCCCCGGCCCAGCTCGCCGAGCGCGAGCGCGGCGACCAGCCGGTCGGTCGGGTCGGCGGAGCCGTCCAGGGCGGCCCGCAGCTGGTCCTCGGAGGCCGGCGGAGGCGGCTCGCCGGGCCGGGTGTACGGCCGGTACGCCGGGTAGCCGGTGAGCAGCCGGCCGAGCGCCGCGCGCAGCCGCGCGGGGGAGTGGTCGGCGTGCGCGGGCTCGGCGGTGCCGATCCGCAGCGCGATCCGCGCCAGCCGCTCGACCTCGGCGGCGAGTTCGCCGTCCGGGCCGGTCATGTCGGCCCGCCCCCGCCGGGCGGCGGCGATCGCGGGGTGCGGGTCCGCGCAGAGGTCCCGGACCGGGCCGCCGTGCCGGAAGGACTCGTACGCCCCCGCCAGCCGGCAGGCGCCCGCGTGGTCGGTGAGCACGCCGTCGATCCGGCGCAGCGCGTCGTAGCCGGTGGTGCCGGCCACCGGCCAGTCCTCGGGCAGCCGCTCCTCGCCGGTGAGGATCTTCTCGACCACGACGTACGCGCCGCCGGTCGCCCCGGCGAGGCGCCGCAGGTAGCCGCGCGGGTCGGCGAGCCCGTCCGGGTGGTCGATCCGGAAGCCGTCCAGGACGCCGTCGGCGTGCAGGGCGAGCAGCACGGCGTGGGTGGCGGCGAACACCTCGGGGTCCTCGGCGCGCAGCGCGATCAGCTCGTTGACGGTGAAGAAGCGCCGGTAGTTGAGCTCGGTGCGGGCCAGCCGCCACCAGGCCGGCCGGTACCACTGGCGGGCGAGCAGCTCCGGCAGCGGAAGCTCCTCGGTGCCGGGGCGCAGCGGCAGCTCGTGCTCGTGGTAGCGCAGCACGCCGGCGTCCACGGTGAACTCGTGGAGCACGGCGCCGAGCCGGTCGCCGAGCAGCGGCAGCAGCACCCGGCCGCGCGCCGGGGCGTCGGCGGGGCCCGGCTGGGCGGTCCAGTCGATGTCGAACCAGCGCGCGTACGGCGAGTCGGGCCCGTCGCGCAGCACCTGCCACAGCGGCCGGTTGAGCCGCTCGGGGGCGGGCACGGCCATGTGGTTGGGCACCACGTCGGCGATCAGCCGCAGTCCGTGGCGGTGCGCGGCGGCGGCCAGCTCGCGCAGGGCCGGCTCGCCGCCGAGCTGCTCGCTGATCCGGGTGTGGTCGACGGTGTCGTAGCCGTGGGTGGAGCCGGGGACGGCCTCCAGCAGCGGGGAGAGGTGCAGGTGGGAGACGCCGAGGGCGGCCAGGTACGGGACGGCGGCGGTGGCGTCGCGGAGGGTGAAGCCGGGCTGGAGCTGGAGGCGGTACGTGGACGAGGGGACGGTGGCGGCCGGGCGGGGCTGCGCGGGCTCGGCGGCGGGGGTCATAGCTCCATAGGTACCCGGGGGAGCCCGGCGCCAAGACCCGCTGCTGATCCGAACAGGTGACCGCCCCGGCCGTCCGGAGCCGCCGCGCCGCTCCGCGCGCGTCCGGCCGCGGGCCGTCCGGGCAGGTCAGGGCCCTGGGGCCGCTCCTAGGGTCCGTCTTCAAACTCGCGCCTGCGGGGCGACGCCGCGGCACGCGCCTCGCCGCGTTGTCGTCGGTCGCCAATGGCCCCCAGCCTGGCGGCCGGGAGGTGCCCCCACCGCAGTGGCTCCGCCCCCAGCCTTCGGCCGGGAGGTGCCCCCACCTCCGCCTTGCGATGCACGCACCCCAACGCCGCCCCGCCCGCCCTCCGGGCGGACGACGGGAGTTTGAAGACGGACCCTAGGCGGGCCGTTGCAGCACCATCAGGGAGCGGTCGGTGAGCCACAGGCTGTCGCCGGCCTTGACCCGGGCCCCCGTTCCCGGGGCGGGCAGCCGGGGCTGGGCGGTGTCGACCACGACCTGCCACTCCTGCCCGTGTTCGGCGGGCACGGTGAACTCCAGCGGTTCGAAGTGCGCGTTGAACATCAGCAGGAAGGAGTCGTCGACGATCCGCCCGCCGCGCCGGTCGGGTTCGGAGATCGCGTAGCCGTTGAGGAAGACGGTCAGCGACTTGGCGTAGCTGGTGCCCCAGTTGCGCTTGGTCATCTCCTCCCCGGCGGGGGTGAACCAGGCGATGTCGGTCAGGTCGTCGAACCCGCCGGAGGCGGGCAGACCTTGACCGGGTGCCGTCGGGCCGGGCGCCGTCGAGCCCTTCGCCGCCGGCCCCGGCGCCGTCGAACCGGGCGCGCCCGGCCGCGGACGCCCGGACACCGGTCGGCCGTGGAAGAACCGCCGCCGCCGGAACACCGGGTGGTCGCGGCGCAGCCAGATCATCCCCTGGGTGAACTCCAGCAGTCTGGCCCGTGGCCCGTCCCCCTCGGGCCAGTGCACCCAGGTGAGTTCGTTGTCCTGGCAGTAGGCGTTGTTGTTGCCCAGCTGGGTGCGGCCGAGCTCGTCGCCGTGCGAGAGCATCGGCACGCCCTGGGAGAGCATCAGGGTGGCGATGAAGTTGCGCTGCTGGCGGGCCCGCAGCTCCTCGACGGCCGGGTCGGTGGCCGGGTCGACAGCAGGGTCGGCGGCGGGCCCCTCGACGCCGCAGTTCCAGGAGCGGTTGAAGGATTCGCCGTCCCGGTTGTCCTCGCCGTTGGCCTGGTTGTGCTTCTCGTTGTACGAGACCAGGTCGCGCAGGGTGAAGCCGTCGTGGCAGGTCACGAAGTTGATCGAGGCGATCGGGCGGCGGCCGTCGTCCTGGTAGAGGTCGGCGGAGCCGGTGAGCCGGGAGCCGAACTCGGCGAGGGCCGCGGTCTCGCCGCGCCACAGGTCGCGCACGGTGTCCCGGTACTTGCCGTTCCACTCCGTCCACAGCGGCGGGAAGTTGCCCACCTGGTAGCCGCCCTCGCCGAGGTCCCAGGGCTCGGCGATCAGCTTGGCCTGGGAGACCACCGGGTCCTGCTGGACCAGGTCGAAGAAGGAGGAGAGCCGGTCCACTTCGTGGAACTGCCGGGCCAGGGTGGCGGCGAGGTCGAAGCGGAAGCCGTCCACGTGCATCTCGGTGACCCAGTAGCGCAGCGAGTCCATGATCAGCTGGAGCACGTGCGGGCTGCGCATCAGCAGGCTGTTGCCGGTGCCCGTGGTGTCCTCGTAGAAGCGCTGGTCCTGGGCGAGGCGGTAGTAGGAGACGTTGTCCAGGCCGCGCAGCGACAGCGTCGGGCCCAGGTGGTTGCCCTCGGCGGTGTGGTTGTAGACGACGTCCAGGATCACCTCGATCCCGGCCGCGTGCAGCGCCTTGACCATGGACTTGAACTCCTGCACCTGCTGGCCGCGGTCGCCGGTGGAGGAGTACGAGGAGTGCGGGGCGAAGAAGCCGACGGTGTTGTAGCCCCAGTAGTTGGCCAGGCCGAGGTCCCGCAGCCGGTGGTCGCGGACGAACTGGTGCACCGGCATCAGCTCGATCGCGGTGACGCCGAGTTTGGCCAGGTGCTCGATCACCGCCGGGTGGGCGAGGCCCGCGTAGGTGCCGCGGATCTCCTCGGGGATGCCGGGGTGCAGCCGGGTGAGCCCCTTGACGTGGGCCTCGTAGATGACGGTGCGGTGGTAGTCGGTGCGCGGCGGCCGGTCGGTGCCCCAGTCGAAGTACGGGTTGATCACCACCGAGTGCATGGTGTGCGGGGCGGAGTCCAGGTCGTTGCGGCGCTCGGGGGCGCCGAAGTGGTAGCCGTAGACCGACTCGTCCCAGTCGATGTGCCCGCTCATCGCCTTGGCGTACGGGTCCAGCAGCAGTTTGGCGCTGTTGTGCCGCTGGCCCAGGCCCGGGTTGTACGGGCCGTGCACGCGGAAGCCGTAGCGCTGGCCCGGCTGGATGCCGGGGAGGTAGGCGTGCCGGACGAAGGCGTCCGTCTCGCGCAGTTCGACGGCCGTCTCGGAGCCGTCCGCGGCGATCAGGCACAGCTCGATCCGGTCGGCGCTCTCGGAGAACACCGCGAAGTTGGTGCCGGCCCCGTCGTAGGTGGCGCCGAGCGGGTAGGGCGTACCGGGCCAGACCTGCATGACTCCTCAACTTCCTTGCTGCCGACGGAAACTGACGTGTGATCCGACAACGGGTGCGGGACCGTCCGGGCCGTCCGCCCGACCCCGGACGCTCTCTTCCCGGCCGGACGGCCGGGCATGTGCGGACCCGTGCGCCGTGACGCACGGCACAGCGCATACTCCCCGAGCCCGTCCCCGACGGCCGGGAGATCCGGCCCGGGTTGGGCCGAACGAGCGCCCGCCGGGCAATCGTGTGAAGAACGCGTCGGGGGTGCGGAAGGCCCCCGGCATCCGGCTGCGAGCGGCTCGCGGCGGGCAGTACCCTTGATCGTCCGGCCGCCCGGGGCGGGCCGACCGGGATTCGACGGTCCCCGCGCCTGCGGGGGTCAGCCGCAGCAACCAGATGAGGTGGCGCATGGTGTTCCCCGCCGGCGGCCGTGGCTCCGGGCCCGGCGGCCCCGACCGGGGCGCGGCCCGCAGCGAGGCGCCCACGGTGGTCATGCGCCCCACCCTGACCGGCCGGGCCCTGGTGCCCGCGCAGGGCGGCCCGGTCGAGATACCCGCACTGGCCTGGTCGACAGCCGAGTGGGAGGACGCCTACCAGCGGGTACGGCTGTCCGGCCGCGCCTACGTCTGGCTCAACCTGGTCGAGCAGCGGCTGCGCGCCCTCGTCGACGAGGTGCTGCACCCGATCTACGCCCCCGCCCACGGCGAGGACTGGGTCACCGCCGCCGCCGGTCCGGCGGGCGAGGAGTGGGCGCACCGGGCCGGGGCCGTACGGGAGATCAGCCGCCGCAAGGGCTACCTGCTCGACCCGGCCGACGACGACCCGCTGGTCTTCCTCACCATGCCCCAGCTGCGCGAGCTGATGGTCCAGCACTGGCCCTGCTTCGAGCCGTACCTGGCCGACCGGCGCGAGATCGAACTGGCGCTGGACGAGCTGGAGGTGGCCAGGCACGTGGTCTCCCGCAACCGGGTGCTCACCCAGACCGTGCTGGCCCAGACCGAGCGGGCCGCCGCCCGGCTGCTCGCCGTCCTCGACGGCGGCGCCGGCGGGGTGCCCGCCGACGTGGTCGAGTCCCTGGTGGCCGGCCGGTACGCCGACGTGGTCGCGGTGCACGCCGACCGGGTCCGGCTCCAGCGCGACCTGCCGGTCGAGGACCTGCTGGACGGCGCCAGGCGGCTCGACGCCCTCGGCATCGGCCTCGGCATGCTCTGCCAGAACTACACCGGCAAACGCCTGGTGCGGCTGGCCGGCGAGGGTTGCCGGGTGCGGCTGCTCTTCCTCAACCCGGCGAGCAGCGCGGTGCGCCGCCGCGAACGCGAACTCGGCCTCGGGCGCAGCGAGTTGTCGCGTTCGATCGAGATGAACATCATGCACGTACGGCGGGTCAGGGCCCGGCTGCGGGACCAGGGCGGCTTCGAGATCAGGGTCTTCGACGAGACCCCGCGCTTCACCGCCTACCTGGTCGAGGGTCCCCGCACGGCCGGCCAGGCGGGCGGCCGCCGGCAGGGCCGCGACCTCGGCGTCATCCAGCCCTACCTGCGCCGCGCCCGCGGCATGGAGTCCCCGGCCCTGGTGCTGCGCGGCGGCGCCGGCCAGCAGCCGGGCGGCACCGAGTCCGGACTGCTGGAGGTCTACCGCGAGGAGTTCGAGGGCATCTGGGCCGACTCCAGGCCGGTGTCCTGAGCCGTGCCCACCTCGGGGGCCGCCGGTCGGGGCGGCGGACGAGGCTGCGAGGATGCGGGCCGTGAACAGTGACCCCCGGTGGAGCCTGCGCCCCGCCACGGCCGACGACCTCGAACCCGTCACCGCGCTCAAGGCCCGGGTCATGCGCGCCGACCTGGAACGCCTCGGCCGCTGGGACCAGGACCGCTCCCGGGAGCGGGTGCGGAAGTCCTTCTCCGTCCGCCACACCTCCGTGCTCCTGGTGGACGGCGCCTTCGCGGGCTGCGTCACCGTCCGCCCCGACGAGCAGGGCGGGCGCCACCTGGAGCTGTTCTACCTGGCCCCGCACCTCCAGGGCCGGGGCCTGGGCAGCGCCGTCCTGCGCCACCTCCTCGCCGACGCCGACGCCGCCGGGGACCCGGTCCGCCTCGTCGTCCTCCGTGGCAGCGCCGCCCAGCGGCTGTACGAACGGCACGGCTTCGCCGTCGTCCACGAGGACCCGGTCGACGTCGCCATGCTCCGTCCGGCCCGGGGGCCCGAACTGCCCACCGGCGTACGGTAGCCCGCCGCCCTGCCGCCGTCCCGCCCACCGGCTCCGGCTCCCCCCGGGGCCGGGTTGTCGGTGGGGCGGGTGATGATAGGGGCTGTTTCGGGAGACAGGACGGAAGGACACACCTGATGAGCTGGTGGCAGCAGCCACTGGTCGGCTTCGACCTGGAGACCACGGGCACCGACCCGGCCGTGGACCGCATCGTCACGGCCGCCCTCGTGGACACCGTCGGGGCCGCCCGGGTGGGCGCCGCGCACTGGCTGCTCGACCCCGGGGTGCCGATACCCGCCGAGGCGGAGGCGATCCACGGGATCGGGGACGAGGTGGCGCGCGGCAAGGGCAGACCGGCGAAGGAGGCGGTGGAGGAGATAGCCGCAGCGCTCTGCGAGCGGATGGCCGCCGGCCGGCCGGTGGTGGCGTTCAACGCGCCGTTCGACCTCTCGCTGCTCGACGCCGAGCTGAACCGGCACGGACTGGCCACGCTCGCCGAGCGCCTGGGCCGGCCGGTCGGGCCGGTGCTGGACGCGCTGGTGATCGACCGGGCCGTGGACAAGTACCGCAAGGGCTCCCGCACCCTGCAACGGGTCTGCGAGCTGTACGGGGTGGAGCTGACCGACGCCCACGAGGCGGGCAGTGACGCCCTGGCCGCCGTCCGGGTCGCCGTCGCCCTGGCCGAGCGCTATCCGGCCGAGGTGGGCGCGGTGGCGCCCGCGGAGCTGCACCGCCGGCAGGTCGACTGGTACCGGGAGTGGGCCGAGGGCCTCCAGGCCTGGCTGCGCCGCGGCAAGGACCCGCAGGCGGTGGTCGACCCGCGCTGGCCCGCCCGGTGACGGAGGTGCGCCCGGCCCGCCCCGCGGACCTGCCCGGCTTCCTCGCCCTCGCCGCCGAGGTCGAGCACTGGTTCGGCCCGATGGTCGCCGAACCGGGCTTCCACCGCGCGGTGCGCGACAGCATCGACGCAGGCCTGGCGACCGTCGCCGAGGACGGCCGGGGGCTGCTCGGCGGCCTGCTCTTCGGCACCGGAGGCACCGGAGGCACCGGGCTCCACCACCTGCACTGGCTCGTGGTCGCCGGGCGGGCCAGGGGCACCGGCGTCGGCCGGGAGCTGGTCGAGGACGTGCTGCGCCGCCACGTCCGCGGCCCGGCCACCGTCGAGGTGGTGACCTTCGGACCGGACCACCCGGGCGCGGTGACGAGCGGGGCGCGGGTCTTCTACGAACGGCTGGGCTTCACCCCGGCCGAGGCGGCGGAGCCCGGCCCGGAGGGCGGCTCCCGGCAGGTCTACCGGCTGGGCGTCGACCGTTCGGGCGTCGACCGGCCCCCGGCCGGCAC
Organism: Kitasatospora sp. NPDC091335; assembly: GCF_044757205.1. Lineage (NCBI taxonomy): Bacteria > Bacillati > Actinomycetota > Actinomycetes > Kitasatosporales > Streptomycetaceae > Kitasatospora > Kitasatospora sp. NPDC091335. The sequence continues at coordinate 738,962 of NZ_JBIVUM010000001.1, forward strand.
CGGAACGGACCGGGCCGGAGGGCGGCCCGCCGGGTGACCGAGGGGGAGACGTTCCGGGGCGAGGGCCCCGACGGCGCTACCCGGCCGGGAAGTCGAAGTCGTACCCCTGGGCGACCAGCCAGGGCAGCAGCTGCCTGACCGCGGCCACGGTCTGGCCGCGGTCGCCGCCGCCGTCGTGCATCAGGATCACCCCGCCGGGCTTGAGCTGCTTCTGCACGGCCGAGACGATCGCCGGCACCCCCGGCCGCGACCAGTCGCGCGGGTCGACGGACCAGCCGAGCGAGGACATCCCGAGGCCCGCGGTGATCCGCTCGTTGTCGGCGGTGAAGCCGCCGCCCGGGGCGCGGAACCAGCCGACCTCGGTGCCGGGGCCGCCCGCCTGGACGATCATGTCCCGGGCGGCGGTGATCTCGTACACCGCCTTGTCGTGCGGGAGCTTCGCGAACGGCTGCGGGTGGTGGACGCTGTGGTCGCACAGCCGGTGCCCGGCGGCCAGGACGCGCTTGACCATGGCCGGGTTGGCGGCGGCGTTCTGGCCGACCTGACAGAAGGTGGCCTTGACGTGGTACTGGGCCAGCAGGTCGAGGATCTGACCGGTGGCCGGGCCCGGGCCGTCGTCGAAGGTGAGCGCGACGGTGCGGCCGCCGGAGGCGGTGGAGCCGATCACCGTGCCCGCCCCGGGGTGCGGGGGCGGCGCGGCGGGCGAGGACGGGCCGGCGGCCGGCGCCGTCGGAGCGGCCGGGGCGGTGGGCGTGGCGGAGACGGGGGAGCCGGTGGCCGCGGGCGGGGCCGGCTTCGACGGCGCCGGGGCGGAGGCGGCCGGGGAACCCGCGCCCGGCGGCACGGCGTCCGAGCCGGGGGCCGGCGCGATGGTGGGCGCGGCCGTCCCGTCCGGCTGGGCGGCGGCCGGCGACTGGGTTCCGGACGGCGCCGCCGCGCTCGGCGGCCGGAGCGCCCCGCTGGCGGTCCCGCACGCGGCCAGCCCCAGGGCGGCGGTCACCGCGACGCATCCGGCGAACAGCCGGCGCCGGGAGCGGGACGGTCGGATCGGGGCGGCGGGGCGGCGGGCGGTCCGGTGCATGGCGGCGGCTCCTGAGGTGCGAAGGACGGTGCCGATCACTACAGGTCAGGACGACTGTCCGATAGGACGCCGATCGTACGTGCCCCGGTTGCCGACCGGACCGAAGCGCCGTAAGAGTCTTCTCACACTCGCCCCGGTGGCGGTCCCGCGCCGCCGCGGGTACCGCGGACGGCCGTCAGAACGGGTACCAGCGCACCTCGGTGGCCCCGTCCCGCAGCGAGTCGACCCGGCGCCGGAACTCCTTCAGCGCGGCCGGGCTGCTGGCCGCCTGCTGCGCCACCCAGGAGGCGCTGGCGGTCTCCCTGGCGCCGCGCAGCACCGTGAAGCCGGGCCACTCGCGGACGTCCCAGCCGTACGCGTCGGTGAACGCGCGGTACTCCTCGACGGGTACGCCGTACCGGTCCTGACTGAGCGCGAGGACCACCAGGTCGTGCTCGCGCAGGTCGTTCGCCATGAACTCCAGGTCGAGCAGCACCGGGCCGTCCGGGCCGACGTGGACGTTGCGCGGCAGCGCGTCGCCGTGGATCACCCCGGGGTGCAGCCGGGGGACGAGGTCGGGCAGGGCGGCCGCGAAGGCGTCCCTGCGGTGGCGCAGGAAGGCGACGTCCACCGGGTCGACGTGGCCCTCGGCGGAGGCCAGCCAGCGCTCGACCGGGGCCAGCAGGTCGCGCCGGCCGAGCGTGAAGGGCGGCGGCGGCAGCCGGTGCAGGGCCCCCAGCAGCGGGGCGAGGTCGACCGGGCGGGCGGGGCGGACGGCGGGCGCGAGGCGGTGCCAGAAGGTGACCGGGTGGCCGTCGGCCAGCTGCGGCTCGGGCGGGACCGCGTCGTACGGGCGCACCACGGGCACGTCCTGCCCGGCCAGCCAGTGGGCGAGGGCCAGCTCGCGCCGGGCCCGGTCGTACAGCTCGGGGCCGCGGCCGACCTTGGCGACCACCGCCGGGTCGCCGAGGTCGAAGACGGCGTTCTCGCCGAGCGCGAGCAGCGTGGCCCCGTCGGGGGCGGCCAGCCCGGCGGACTCGCAGGCCTGGGCCAGCAGCAGCCGGGCGCGGCCCTCGTCGAAGGGGATCATGACTGGGTTCCGTTTCGCCGACGTTCATCCGGGGGACCCCGGACGGTGATCATCATGACGCACCGGTGCCGGGCCCCGCGCGCTGCGGGGCCCGGCACCGGTGCGGGTCGGGGCGGTCGGTTCGGGGGTGCCGGGTCAGACCCCGGCCCTGCGGTGGCGCGCCCCCTCGGCCGGGGCGGCCGGCCGCTCGGGCAGGGCCTGCTCGGCGCCGGCCGGCGGGACGGACTCGCCGTGCGAGAGGTCCGGAAGCCAGTTCAGCCAGCGCGGCAGGTACCAGTTGCGGTCGCCCAGCAGGGTCATCACGGAGGGCAGCAGCACCGCGCGGATCACCGTGGCGTCGATCAGCACCGCGACCGCCAGGCCCACGCCCATCTGCTTCATCACCTGCATGGACAGCGAGCCGAAGACCGAGAACACCGCCACCATGATCACCGCGGCGCTGGTGACCACCCCGGCCGTGGAGCGGATGCCGTCGGCGATCGCGGCCCTGGTCGGCAGGCCGCGGTCGTGGCCCTCCTTGATCCGGGAGACCACGAAGACGTGGTAGTCCATCGAGAGCCCGAAGAGGATCACGAAGAGGAACAGCGGCACCCAGGACTCCACCGCGCCGACCCCGGCGGTGCCCAGCAGCGAGGCGCCCACGCCGTGCTGGAAGACCAGCGTCAGCACCCCGTACGCGGCGCCCACCGACAGCAGGTTGAGCACCACCGCGGTGACGGCGACGGCCAGCGAGCGGAAGGAGGTGAGCATCAGCAGGAAGGCGAAGGTGACCACGAAGGCGAAGACCGGCGGCATCGAGCCGGTCATCGTGTGGTTGAAGTCGTACGACCCGGCGGTGCGGCCGGTGACCGGGGCCTCGGTGCCTGGCACCTTGAGGACGGTGGCGGGCACCAGGTCCTCGCGCAGGCTCCGCAGGGCGTCGTTGCTGGTGGCGTCGTTGCCGGTGCCGTTGAGCGGGATGTCGACGGTGGCGACGTTCTTGTCGGCGTGCACCGTGACCTCGACCGGGCCGTGCATCAGCCTGCTGGCCAGGGCCTTCGCCCTGAGGTCGGCGATCGCGGCGGTCATCGCGGGGGAGTCGATGTCGGCGGCCTTGATCACGACGCCGGCGGGCCCCGGGCTGCCGGGGAAGGCGGCCTCGATCTTCTGCGAGGCGGCGACCAGGGGATTGCCCGCGGGCAGCTGCTGCTGGAACGTCAGGTTGGCGGTGTTCATGGTGAGCATCGGCGCGGCCAGGGCCAGCAGGAAGGCGCCGGCGAGCACGGTGGCGGCCAGCGGGCGGCGCAGCACCGGGGTGAGCACCGCGTTCCAGAACCGTCCGCCGGTCCGCGCGGCGTCCGGGCGGCGCAGCCTGGCGAGGAACGGCACCCGGCCCTTCTCGACCCGGTCGCCGAGCATCGACAGCAGCGCGGGCAGCACGGTGAGCGAGCCGAGCACGGCGGTGATCACGACCACGATGGTGGCGAAGGCCATCGAGCGGAAGGTGGCGATCCCGGTGAGGAACATGCCGGCCATGGCGACCACCACGGTGACGCCGGAGACCAGCACCGCCCGGCCGCTGGTGGCGGCGGCCACGGCCAGCGCGGTGGCCGCGTCCCGTCCGGCGGCCCGCTCCTCGCGCTCGCGGCGCAGGTAGAAGAGGCAGTAGTCGACGCCGACGGCGAGGCCGACCAGCAGCATCACCGAGCTGGCGTCGTTGCTGGTGTGCAGGAACCCGCTGCTGAGCGCGACCAGTCCGGCGGCCGCGACGAAGGCGGTGAGCGCGAGCACCACCGGCAGCACGGCGGCGACCAGCGCGCCGAAGGCGACCAGCAGGATGCCGAGGGCGAGCGGCACGGCCGTCCACTCGGCGCGGGCGAAGTCGTTCGCGAACTGGTCCTGCATCCACTTGCCGGAGCTGGCGTCGCCGAGCTGGACCACGGTCAGGTCCCGGTGCCGCTCCTGCACGCCGGCCACCGCGTCCAGCACCGACTGGACGTGCTCCGCGGCTTCGGTCCGGTCGCCCTTGAGCGTCAGCGTCACGAGCGCGGAGTGGCCGTCGGCGGAGACCGCCCCGGTGTCGTACGGCGAGCGGACCTCGGCGGCCAGGCCGGTGCCGTTCACGGCGGCGACCACCTGGCCGACGGCGGTGCGGAACTCGGGGTCGTCGGCGAGGCGGGTGGCGCTCTGGACCAGGACGGTCTCGCCCGCCGGGGTCTTCAGTCCGGCCTCGTCGAGGATCACCGCGGCCCTGGAGACCTGCCCGGGTATCGACTCGGCGTCGGTCACCTTGGTGCTGCCGTGCGCGGTGCCGAGCGCGGCGGCCAGGACGACGAAGAGCAGCCAGCCGAACACGGCGGTCTTGCGGTGCCGGGCGCTCCAGGCGCCCATCGCGGCCGCCAGACCGAGTCTGGACTTCACGGGCTTCACGGTGGTTCCCCCCTCGGACGTCGGCGGGTGTCGCCGGACGGGAGCGGCGGCCCTGGTCGGGGCCGCCGGCTGCGGTGCGCCGGCTGTCCGTCCGGCGTCCCGATCAACCCTAGGGAGGCGGGAGTTGACGGGTAATCCGGCTGGCGGGTGGCCTTCTCCTGGGGCTCTCCTCGGGGCCGGGGTGGGGTTTTCCCTACCCCTGGACCCCGAGATCTCCTCCCGGGGGGTAGGGGATGTGCCTCCACCTTGAGGGGGAGAAGACTCCACCCGCAGCACGAGGTCAGCGGGGCCGTGTTCGGGGGAGACTGGGGCCGGGCCGCCCATGGGCGCCCCACGGGGGTTGAATGCACAACGGGGGCTCCTTGCCGGGCGGCAAGCAAGTACTCGTAGGATGACGCCCCAGACCTACTTACCTGCCGACCGGCAAGGGAGTGCCGCCGGGCATTCCCCGCACCGGTCATGCCGTCGCCCAGCGTCCCGTCCCCCAAGGGCTGCGGTGAACCATGCCCAGGAGGCATTCGAGCATGTTCCACCGACTAGGACAGTTCGTCGTTCGTCGCGCGTGGTGGGTGATCGCCGCGTGGGTCGTCGCGATGCTCGCCATCGTCATGACGGCGCCGAAGGTCACCTCGCAGACGGACGAGTCCGCGTTCCTGCCCAAGCACTACGAATCCATCCAGGCGGCGCAGCTCCAGGAGCGGGCCTTCCCGTCGAGCTTCACCCCGGCCGCGCTGCTGCTCTTCGAGCGCAACGACGGCCAGGCGCTGAACGAGGCCGACCAGGCCTCGATGGACAAGGTCGTCAAGGGCCTCACCGACGCGCACATACCCGCCGTCGAGACGGTCGTGCCCGTCGACCCGAAGACCTCGAAGTCCAAGGACGGCAAGTACGCGCTGTCCATGGTCGCCATCGACAAGACCAAGATGCAGAGCGAGGAGTACACCGAAGCCGCGAAGAAGCTGCGCAGCGAGGGCACCAGGCTCGCCGACGGCTCCGGCCTGAAGTTCCAGGTCGGCGGCGGGGCCGCGAGCGCCCTGGACCAGCAGGAGTCCTCCGGCGCCACCGACGCCATCGTCATGCTCGGCAGCCTGCTGCTGGTCATCCTGATCGTCGGCGTCATCTTCCGCAGCATCCTGGCCGGCATCCTGCCGGTCATCCTCTCGCTGGCGATCGCGATGCCGGTGTCCAACGGCCTGATCGCCGACGCGATCAAGATGTTCGACCTGAAGTCGTCCCCGATGACCTCGGCGATCCTGATCATCGTGGTCCTCGGCGTCGGCACCGACTACTTCCTCTTCCTGGCCTTCCGCTACCGCGAGCGGCTGCGCCTGGGCGAGGACCGCAAGACGGCCGTGGCCAACGCCGTCGGCCGGGTCGGCGAGGCGATCGCCTCCGCCGCCGGTGCCGTCGCCGTCGCCTTCGCCGTGCTGATCCTCTCCAGCCTGGGCATGTTCACCGCGCTCGGCCCGGCGCTGGCCATCGCGGTCGTCGCGACCGCCCTGGTCTCGCTGACCCTGGCCCCCGCCGTGCTCGCCGTCATCCCCTCCCGCGGGGTGTTCTGGCCGGGCAAGAAGTGGATGCAGGAGCCGAAGAACGCCCGCTTCGCCGCGCTGGGCCGGATCACCGGCAGGAAGCCCGGTCTGGTCGCCCTGGTCTCCGGCGGCGTCCTGCTGGTACTGGCCCTGGCCGGCGTCAACTACAACGGCACCTACGACCTGGCCGGCAGCTCGATGCCCAAGGGCAAGGAGTCGATCGTCGTCGAGGAGAAGCTGATGACGGCGTTCTCGGCCGGCGCCGCCGACCCGAGCCACGTCTTCCTGACCAGCAGCGGAGCCAAGCTGAACGACGCGGCGATCAAGGACTTCGCCGACAAGCTCCAGGGCGTCCCCGGGGTGGCCAGCGTGGTCGCGCCGACCGCCGAGGCCAAGACGATCAGCGCCGACGGCGCCACCGGTGACTTCACCGTCCTGCTCAAGGACGTGCCGGCCTCCAACAAGGCCATCGACACCATCCAGAAGGTCAGGGACACCGCCCACGCGTCGGCCCCGTCCGACAGCAAGGCGCTGGTCGGCGGCGTCACCGCGGTGTACAAGGACATCAACACCGCGATGGTGCACGACTACACGCTGGTCTTCCCGATCGCGGCCCTGCTCATCATGATCATCCTGGGCCTCCAGCTGCGCAGCGTCGTCGCGCCCTGGTACCTGATGGCCTCGGTCGGCCTCGGCTTCGGTGCCACCCTCGGTGCCACCACCCTGCTGTTCCAGAACGTCAAGGGCGAGCCGGGCCTGATGTTCATGCTGCCGATCTTCATCTACCTCTTCGTGGTGGCGATCGGCACGGACTACAACATCCTGATCATCGCCCGCCTCCGCGAGGAGGCCCGCGAGGGCCGCAGCCCGCGCGAGGCGGCCAGCGAGGCCGTCAAGCACGGCGGCCCGACCGTCGCGGCGGCCGGCTTCATCCTGGCGGCCTCGTTCGCTACCTTCATGCTCGCGGGCAACGTGCTCTTCATGGAGCTCGGCTTCTCGCTGGCCTTCGGCATCGTGCTGGCGGCCTTCGTGATGGCGATGTTCTTCACCCCGGCGCTCACCGCGCTGCTCGGCCACCGCGCCTGGTGGCCCGGCCACGCGGACAGCCCGGGCCACGGCCACGGCCACGGCGGGGGCCCGGCCCCGCTGACCGGCACCCACGGGGTGCCGGAGCCGGCCGGACGGCGCTGACCGACCGGTCCTGGGCACCAGGCCGCGTCCCGCTTCGGCGGGGCGCGGCCTGCCCCTTTCCCCGGCCCGCCAAACGTGATCTACGAGGCGGGAAAATCCCCGGTCAACCGGGGTGGCACCGTGCTACAGTCGAAGCAGTTGCAGTTTTGGTTCCCATGAACGTGGTGTGCGCCTGCTGGTACCAACCGACAGGCGCATTTGTTTTGTCCGGTGTTTCAGCCTCCGGATGGGGATCGCGGCTACTTGGGGATCCACGAGGTGTGGATCTCTGATGCCCCAGTTAGAGGAGACGGTTATGGCTACCGGCACCGTGAAGTGGTTCAACAGCGAAAAGGGCTTCGGCTTCATCGAGCAGGATGGTGGCGGCGCTGACGTGTTCGCCCACTACTCGAACATTTCGGCTCAGGGCTTCCGTGAGCTGTTCGAGGGCCAGAAGGTCGAGTTCGACGTGACCCAGGGCCAGAAGGGCCCGCAGGCCGAGAACATCTCGATCATCGGCTGACGTCAGCTCCACGCTGACTCGCGATCATCGCGAAGCGGGGGCCCGCACCGCACGGTGCGGGCCCCCGCTCATGCCGCCGTACGGCCGGGGCGGCGAATTTCCCTCCGACGGCCGACCCAGTCCGCACCGCGGGCTGCCGACGACCGACCGACGGAGATTTCGTGACCACCTCTGCCCGCCCGCCGCGCGACCGCGGCTCCCGCAGCACCGACCAGACCCGCCGCGGCGGTGACCAGGCCCGCCGCAGCACCGGCGGCGGCGACCACCCGCGCAAGCCGCGCAACCGCGCCGGCGCCCCCAAGCAGAACCGCCCCGCCGCCGTCCCCGAGGCCACCGACTTCACCGTGGTCCAGGGCACCCCGGCCCGGCCCCCGGCGGCGACCTTCGCCGAGCTGGAGCTGCCGAAGGGGATCCTCTCCGCGCTCACCCGCGAGGGCGTCACCGAGCCCTTCCCGATCCAGGGCGCCACGCTGCCCGACTCGATCGCCGGGCGCGACGTGCTCGGCCGCGGCCGCACCGGCTCCGGCAAGACCCTGGCCTTCGGCCTGCCGCTGCTCGCCCGTACCGCGGGCAAGCGCGCCGACTCCCGGTACCCGCTGGCCCTCGTCCTGGTGCCCACCCGCGAGCTGGCCCAGCAGGTCACCGACGCGCTCACCCCGTACGCGACCGCGGTCAACCTGCGGATCACCACCGTCGTCGGCGGCATGTCGATCAACAAGCAGGCCAACGCGGTGCGCCGCGGCACCGAGGTGCTGGTGGCCACCCCCGGCCGGCTGGACGACCTGATCGGGCGCGGTGACGTCAACCTCTCCGACGTCGCGATCACCGTCCTCGACGAGGCCGACCAGATGGCCGACATGGGCTTCCTGCCGCAGGTCAGCAAGCTGCTGGAGCAGGTCGCCGAGGGCGGGCAGCGGATGCTGTTCTCCGCCACCCTGGACCGCAACGTCGACCGGCTGGTCAAGCGCTTCCTGACCGACCCGGTGACCCACTCGGTCGACCCCTCGGCCGGCGCCGTCACCACCATGGACCACCACGTCCTCCAGCTGGACGCGACGGACAAGGCCTCCGCCACCGCGCACATCGCCTCCCGCGACGGCCGGGTGATCATGTTCGTGCACACCAAGCACGGCGCCGACCGGCTGGCCAAGCAGCTGCTGGCCAACGGCGTGATGGCCGCCGCCCTGCACGGCGGCAAGTCCCAGCCGCAGCGCAACCGGGTCCTGGACCAGTTCCGCGACGGCCACGTCACCGCGCTGATCGCCACCAACGTCGCCGCCCGCGGCATCCACATCGAAGGCCTCGACCTGGTCGTCAACGTCGACCCGCCGGTCGACCACAAGGACTACCTGCACCGCGGCGGCCGCACCGCCCGGGCCGGCGAGTCCGGGACGGTCGTCACCCTGGTGCTGCCCGAGCAGCGCCGCGAGGTCAACCGGCTGATGACGGTCGCCGGCATCCGCCCGACCGTCACCAAGATCCGCCCGGGCGACGCCGACCTGACCCGGATCACCGGCGCCCGCACGCCGAGCGGCGTCCCGGTGACGCTGGCCGTGCCGGTCGCCGCCGACCAGGCCGCCGCGGGCAAGGCCGGTGCGGACAAGGCCGCCGGTGCCAAGTCCGGCTCCTCGCGCCGCCGGCCCGGCAAGCGCTCCGCGCTGCCCGCCGACGTCGACATGAACGGCAACCCGCGCCGCCCCCGCCCCAAGCAGCGGATGGGCGCCGCCACCCAGGGCGAGCGCCCGCAGGCGGCCGGCTTCATCGGCCGCTCCGCCGGCCGCGCCAAGCCCGGCAGCGGTGCCAAGTCCGGCTCCAACTACGGGACCGGGCGCCAGCGCCGCACGTTCGACTGACGTCCGGCCAGGCCTGATCGTTCGGCCCGTGCCCCCGACGCCCTCGCCACGAGGGCATCGGGGGCACGGGCCGTTTCGGCCGCAGGCCGATGCCGGGCACGGCGCGCACGGCTCGCCGTGCGCGCCGTCGGCGTTTCCGGGCGCCGTCACCCGAGGGGGTGAAGGCGGCTGGTCGTGCGCCCGGTGCCGACGGCAGGCTGGGGCGCGGCGGAGAGCGGAGGGTGGCAGGTGGCGGACGATGACGCACGGCTGGGGTCGGTGACGACGGCGGAGCCGGCGTGGTTCCGCTCAGGCGGTGAGGGCCCGGGTGGCGGCCGTGGCCCGGAGGGCCTCGTCGTGGCGTTGCAGCAGGAGGGCCGCCAGTTCGGGGGTGGCGCCGAGGACGGCCGCGACCGTGTCCGCGCCGTCGGCGGCGGCCGCGATGCGGTCGGGCAGCAGGCCCGGGGCCAGCAGGTAGGGGGCGACGGCGGTGTGCCGGGCGCCGGCGGCGCGCAGGGCGGCGAGGGCGTCGGGGACGCGCGGGCCCGCGGCGGAGGCGTAGGCGACCTCGACGGTGGCCCAGCCGCGGGTGCGGCGCCACTCGGCGGCCACCGCGCGGGTCGCGGCGTCGGCGGCCGGGTCGGAGGAGCCGGCCGCCGCCAGCACCACGCCGGTACGGGCCCGGACGGCGGGTGAGCCGACCGCCAGGCCGGCCTCGGCGAGGCGGCGGTCCAGGGCGGTGAGCAGCAGGGGCGAGGGGCCGAGCACGTCCGCCACCGGCAGTCCGGAGCCGGCGGCGCGCAGCGCGGCGGGGATGTCGTGCTTGGCGTGGAACGCCCGGTTGAGCAGCAGCGGTACCGCCACCGCGTCCGCGTCCGCCAGCCGTCCGACCACCTGGGGGATCCGCGGCGCGCAGTGGTCCAGGTAGGCGGTGGCGACCTCGGTGCCGGGCCGCTGGGCCCGCACCTCCTCCACGAGCGCGGCCACCGTCGCGGCGTGGCGCGGGTCGCGGCTGCCGTGGGCGATCAGGAGGAGGGCGGACATCAGCGGTGCCTCACTTGCTCGCGGCCAGCAGGCCGCGGTTGCGCAGCACCCGGCGCTCGACCGGGGTGAAGACCAGCAGTTCGATGGCGATGCCGACGAACAGGATGAGGATGATGCCGAGCAGCACGCCGGACATGTCGGAGAACTCGCGCGAGTCCTCCAGGAACCGGCCCAGTCCCCGGCCGAGGTCGGGGGAGGAGGCGACGAGTTCGGCGGCCATCAGGGAGCGCCACGAGAACGCCCAGCCCTGCTTGAGGCCGGCCAGGTAGCCGGGCAGCGCCGCCGGGATGAGGACGTGGCGGGCTCCGTTGAGGCCGGTCGCGCCGAGGGTGCGGCCGGCCCGCAGGAACAGCGGCGGGACCTGGTCGATGCCGGCGACGAGGCCGTTGGCGACGGAGGGGACGGCGCCGAGCAGGATGACCGCGTACATCATCGAGTCGTTGATGCCCAGCCAGATGACGGCGGCGGGTACCCAGGCGACCGAGGGCAGTGACTGGAGGCCCTGGAGGACCGGGCCGATGGCGGCGCGCACCGGCCGGACGCGGGCGACCACCAGACCGATCGGGGTGCCGATGACGACGGCGAGCAGGAAGCCGGACAGGCCGCGCCAGACGCTGGTCCAGATGATCGTGAGCAGGGTGCCCTGGTACCAGAGGTCCTGAGCGGAGCGCCAGACGTCGGCCGGGCTGGGCAGCTTGTATGACGAGGTGACGTGCAGGCTGTAGGCGCCCTGCCACAGCGCGATGACGACCAGGACGCCGAGCAGCGGCGGCAGGGCCTTGGACCGCAGGGCCTCGCCGAGCGGTCTGCGGTGCGCGGTGACGGCGTCCAGGGCGTCGAGTCCGGCGCCGACGGAAGCGGAGTCCCCGGTGCCGTCGGTACCGTCGGCGGGCTTGGTGAGCGTGGTCTCAGTGCTGGACATGGCGACGGATCTCCCCACGCAGTTCTTCGGTGATCTCGATGGACAGGTCGGCGACGCCGGCGGACTCGATCCGGCGCGGCTGGGGCAGGTCGATGTGCCACTCGCGGGCGACCCGCCCGGGCCGGGAGGAGAGCAGGACGACGCGCTCGGCCAGGCGGACGGCCTCGCGGACGTTGTGGGTGACGAACAGGACGGTCAGCTGCCGTTCGGCCCAGATCCGGGTGATCTCGTCGTGCAGCACGTCGCGGGTGATGGCGTCGAGGGCGGCGAAGGGCTCGTCCATCAGCAGCACCTTGCTGCCCTGGGCGAGCGCGCGGGCCATCGCGACGCGCTGGCGCATGCCGCCGGACAGCTCGTGCACCCGCTTGCCGTACGAGCCGTTCAGCCGGACGAGTTCGAGCAGCCGCTCGGCCTCGGGGCGGCGCTCGGGGCGGGCCACGCCGGCCAGCTTGAGGGCGAGTTCGATGTTCTTGCCCGCGGTGAGCCAGGGGAACAGGGCGTGTTCCTGGAACATCAGGGCGGGGCGGCCGCCGGCCACCTCGATGGTGCCGCCGGTCGGCTGGTCGAGGCCGGCGACCAGGTTGAGCAGGGTCGACTTGCCGCAGCCGGAGGCGCCGAGCAGGGTGACGAACTCTCCGGGGGCGACGTCGAGGGTGATGTCGTCCAGGACGTGGGTCTGGGAGCCGGGGCGGCCGAAGGACTTGTGCACGTGCGAGAGCCGGACGGCGGGAGCGCCGGCGGGGGCACCGGCGGCGCCCTGTTCGGTGGTCAGTGCCGGAGTCATCCGGGCACCTCCTGCGTGAGTGGTCATGGGCCCCTCCCGCCCGGTGGCGGGCGCGGAGGGAAAGGTCTGCGAGGCGGGGCCGTGGTCCGGGCCCCGCCCGCCCGGTGGGCATCGATCGGGGATCGACCGGGCGGGCGGGGCCGGACCGCGGAGTCGGGGGGCGGGCGGCCGGGCCGTGGGCGGCACCCGGGCCGCCCGGCCGGGGCTACTTGGCGCCGAGTCCGGCGTCCGCGACGGCGGGCCGGCCCTGGGCCGCGAGGACCTTGTTCAGCAGGGTGAGGTCGTAGATGCCCTTCAGGCTGGGCTTCTTGAGGAGCCCGGCGGTCACGGCGTGGTCGGCCTCGGCCTGGAGGGTGCCGGCCAGCGGGTCGTCGAGGAAGTCGATGTCCGCCCAGGCCGGGTCGAGGATGGCCGGCTCCAGGGAGTTGCCGGCCTCCTTCTTGATCGCCTCGTTCGCGTCGGCCTTGGCCTTCTCGGAGTTGTCCTTGATGAAGGCGTTGGTCTTCACCGAGCCGCGCAGCACGGCCTCCACCACGTCCGGGTGCTCCTTGAGGAACTTCTGCGAGACGATGATGTTGGTGATCACGAACTTCTTGTCCGGCCAGACGTCCTTCTCGTTGAGCAGGACCTTCGCGCCGAGCGTGACCAGCTTGGAGGCGGTGGGCTCGGGCACCCAGGCGCCGTCGATGGAGCCCTGCCGGAAGGCGTCGGGGGTGACCTTGTTGTCGGTGCGCACCACCGAGACGTCGCCGGCGCCGGAGGCCGCGTCGACCTTGTAGCCCTTCTCGGCGAGGTAGTTGAGCAGCGCGACGTCCTGGGTGTTGCCGAGCTGCGGGGTGGCGATCTTCTTGCCCCTGAGGTCGTCCAGCGAGGTGATCTTCTCCGGGTTGACGACGAGCTTGACGCCGCCGGAGGCCGAACCGCCGATGATCTTCAGGGACTGGCCGTCGGACTTGGTGTAGCCGTTGATCGCGGGGGAGGGGCCGATCCAGCCGATGTCGATGGAGCCGGCGTTGAGCGCCTCGATCTCCGCCGGGCCCGCGTTGAAGACCTGGGTCTTGACCTGGGTGGAGCCCAGCTCCTTCTGGAATATGCCTTCCTGGAGGCCGACCAGCGGGGTGCCGTGGGTCAGGTTGGCGAAGTAGCCGATCTTCACGGTGTCCGCGGACAGCTTCACCCCGGAATCCCCGGCGGTGGCCGCGGCGTTGTTCGTACCGGAGGGCTTGTCGGCATTGGAGCCGTAGCCGCAGGCCGACAGCAGGGCCACCGCGGTCAGGCCGGCGACGGCGGCCGCGGCGGAGCGTCTGATCCGCCCGGCGTCGGGGCGGGAGAGGGTATGCGAAGGTGCCGGGTTCGGTGCCATGGAGGAGTCCTGTTCGCGGACGGACCGTCAGGAGACGGTCTCGGGCGGAAGGTGCGGAAGGTGGTGCGCGCGGCAGCGGTGTGCCGGGGCAAGCCGGGCGGCTGTGGGGGTAGACAGCCCGGTGACAGGGCGTTCTCAGCCCTGTCGGCCCACACATCGGGTCAGGCCGCCCTGGCCGCTGCCGAGGACGCCGCTGCCGATGCGGCCGCCTTCCTTGTCCATGCCCGAGAACGCCTCGCTGGGCATCAGACCCAGTCCTCCTCGTCGGGTGCTCCGGTGGTGCGTACGGTCGCGAAGGCCTCGCCCGCCATGCCGGCGGTGAGGGTGGTGCCGTCGGCCGGGTCGATCAGCAGGAACGATCCGGTGCGGCGGTTGTCGGTGTAGTCGTCGAGGGCCAGCGGCTCGGCGGTGCGCAGCACCACGTGGCCGATGTCGTTGACGTTCAGCCCCTCGGGGGCGCTGCGCTGTTCCAGGCCCCCTTCGCCGATCGGCGCGGTGATGTCGATCCGGTAGGAGATCTCCTTGACCAGCGCGCGCACCGTACGGGTGGTGTGCTTGAGCAGCACCTTGTCCCCGGCGCGCAGCGGCCGCTCGTTGAGGTGGCTGACGGTCGCCTCGATGTCCTTGGCCGGCACGGGGGCCGGGCCGGCCGCGATGAGGTCGCCGCGGGAGACGTCGATGTCGTCGGCGAGCCGGACGGTCACCGACTGCGGGGCCCAGGCGACGTCGGTCTCGCGGCCGAGCGCGTCGATCCCGGCCACCGTGGTGGTGTGGCCCGAGGGCAGCACGGTGACGGCGTCCCCGACGCGCAGCACGCCGGAGGCCAGCTGGCCCGCGTAGCCGCGGTAGTCGGGGTGCTCCTCGGTCTGCGGGCGGATCACGTACTGGACCGGGAAGCGGGCCGGCACGGCGTCGGGGTCGCTGCCGACCGGGACGGTCTCCAGGTGCTCCAGCAGGGTCGGGCCGCCGTACCAGTCCATGTGCGCGGACGGCTCGACCACGTTGTCCCCGGCCAGCGCCGAGATCGGGACGGCCAGCACGTCGGTGACGCCGAGCGAGGCGGCGTAACCGGTGAACTCCTCGGCGATCGCGGCGAAGACGGGCTCGGCGTAGTCGACCAGGTCCATCTTGTTGACGGCCAGCACCACGTGCGGCACCCGCAGCAGGGCGGCGACCGCGGCGTGCCTGCGGGTCTGCTCGACCACGCCGTGGCGGGCGTCGACCAGCACCACGGCGAGCTCGGCGGTGGACGCGCCGGTCACCATGTTGCGGGTGTACTGCACGTGCCCGGGGGTGTCGGCGAGGATGAACCGGCGCCGGGGGGTGGCGAAGTAGCGGTACGCCACGTCGATGGTGATGCCCTGCTCGCGCTCGGCGCGCAGGCCGTCGGTGAGCAGCGCGAGGTCGGGCGTCTCCTGGCCGCGGCTGCGCGAGGCGTGCTCGACGGCCTCCAACTGGTCGGCGAGCACCGACTTGGAGTCGTGCAGCAGCCGGCCGACCAGGGTGGACTTGCCGTCGTCGACGGAGCCGGCGGTGGCGAAGCGCAGCAGCGAGGTGGCGGTGGCTTCCCGGATGGTGCTGGTCATGTTAGAAGTACCCCTCGCGCTTGCGGTCTTCCATCGCGGCCTCGGACAGCTTGTCGTCGGCGCGGGTCGCGCCGCGCTCGGTGAGGCGGCTGGCGGCGATCTCGGCGATCACGGCCTCGATGGTGGTGGCGTCGGAGTCGACGGCTCCGGTGCAGGACATGTCCCCGACGGTGCGGTAGCGGATCAGCCGCCGCTCGACCGGCTCGCCGTCCTTGGGGCCGCCCCACTCGCCGGCGGTCAGCCACATGCCGCTGCGGGCGAAGACGTCCCGCTCGTGGGCGTAGTAGATCTCCGGCAGCTCGATGCCCTCGCGCTCGATGTACTGCCACACGTCCAGCTCGGTCCAGTTGGACAGCGGGAAGACCCGCACGTGCTCGCCGACCGCGTGCCGGCCGTTGTAGAGCGACCACAGCTCGGGGCGCTGGCGGCGCGGGTCCC
The DNA here is from genome assembly GCF_044757205.1 of Kitasatospora sp. NPDC091335. NCBI lineage: Bacteria > Bacillati > Actinomycetota > Actinomycetes > Kitasatosporales > Streptomycetaceae > Kitasatospora > Kitasatospora sp. NPDC091335. The sequence goes on from NZ_JBIVUM010000001.1 coordinate 754,715, forward strand.
AGGCGCCGAACTCGTCGCGCAGCGAGAAGACGCGCTCCTTGGCGCGGGCCTTCTCCTCGTCCCTGCGGCCGCCGCCGAACACCGCGTCGAAGCGGTTCTTCTCGATGGCGTCCAGCAGCGGCACGGTCTGCAGCGGGTTGCGGGTGCCGTCCGGGCGCTCGCGCAGTACCCCGCGGTCGATGAAGTCCTGGACGTGGGCGACGTGCAGGCGCAGGTTGTGCTGCTCCGCGACGCGGTCGCGGTAGGCGATGACCTCGGGGAAGTTGTGCCCGGTGTCGACGTGCAGCAGCGAGAACGGCACCGCGGCGGGGTGGAAGGCCTTGAGCGCCAGGTGCAGCATGACGATGGAGTCCTTGCCGCCGGAGAACAGGATCACCGGGCGCTCGAACTCCCCCGCGACCTCGCGGAAGATGTGCACCGACTCGGCCTCCAGCGCGTCCAGGTGGGACAGCGCGAAGGGGCTCCGCGCGTTCTGGCCGGGGGTGTCGGTACGGCCCGGGCTGTCGGTCGCGGTGGTCATGCGAGGCCCCTCTCGGTCAGGAAGGCGTGCAGCTCGGCGGTGGAGTCGGCCACCTCGCGGCCCTGCGTCCGGACCCGCAGCTCCGGGTTCTCCGGTGCCTCGTACGGGTCGTCGACGCCGGTCAGTCCGGAGATCTCCCCGGCGGCCTGCTTGGCGTACAGGCCCTTGACGTCGCGTTCGGCGCACAGCTCGACCGGGGTGGCGACGTGCACCTCCAGGAACTCCGTACCGTTCGCGGCGTGCCGCTCGCGCACGGCGGCGCGGGAGGCCGCGAACGGGGCGATCACCGGGGCGAGCACCTTGACGCCGTTGGCGGCGAGCTTCTCGGCGACGAAGCCGATCCGGGTGACGTTGGTGTGGCGGTCCTCGCGGGAGAAGCCCAGCCCCCTGGAGAGGAACTCGCGGATCTCGTCGCCGTCCAGGACCTCGACCCTGTGGCCCTCGGAGCGCAGCCGCTCGGCCAGCGCGAAGGCCAGCGTGGTCTTGCCGGCGCTGGGCAGCCCGGTCAGCCACACGGTGGCGCCGCGCTCGCAGGGGGCGGCCGGGAGGGCCGCCTCTGCGGCTCCGTCGGCGGCCGGGGTGTGAACTGTCACGGGAACTTCCTCACACGGTAGTTGACGATATGTCAGAAACGGACGACGGGTCAGAGGTGGATGCCGCACTCGATCTTGCCGGAGCCGGACCAGCGGCCGGCCCTGGCGTCCTCGCCCTCGGCGGGCTTGCGGGTGCAGGACAGCGGGGAGCAGCCGATCGAGGTGTAGCCCTCCCACAGCAGCGGGTTGGTCAGCACGCCGTTTGCGGCGACGTAGGCGTCCACGTCCTGCTGCGTCCACCGGGCGATCGGGGCGATCTTGACCTTGCGGCGCTTCGGGTCCCAGGACACCACCGGGGTGCCCGCCCGGGTCGGCGACTCGTCGCGGCGCAGCCCGGTCGCCCAGGCGTCGTAGCCGGCCAGGCCCCGGTTGAGCGGCTCGACCTTGCGCAGCGCGCAGCACAGGTCCGGGTCGCGGTCGTGCAGGTCCGGCCCGTGCTCGGCGTCCTGCTCGGCCACCGTCCTCAGCGGGGTGAGCGTGATGACGTTGACCGGCATGGTCGCGGCCACCGCGTCCCGCGTCCCGATGGTCTCCGGGAAGTGGTAGCCGGTGTCCAGGAACACCACGTCCACGCCGGGGAGCGCCGAGGAGGCCAGGTGGGCGACGACCGCGTCCTCCATCGAGGAGGTGACGCAGAGCCGCCGGCCGAAGGTGTCCGCCGCCCAGGCCAGGATCTCCTGTGCGGTGGCCTCCTCCAGCTCGCGGCCGGCCCGCAGGGCTGTCGCCTCGTAGTCAGTCACGGTGCTGCTCATGTGACGTACCCCCGTGGTTGGTCGGTGACAGCAGGCCGAGGAACTTCAACTGGAAGGCGCGGCGGCAGCCGTGGCATTCCCAGGCGCCGTGTCCGGTCTCGGAGGGGCGCAGGTCCTCGTCCCCGCAGTACGGGCAGAAGAACGGCGCGGCGCGCTCACTCATCGCCCACCTCGCTGCGCTGAGCGTCCGCTTCGCGAACAACGCCCTGCCTGATCGGTTCTCCCCCGGCCTCCGGCCGGGGGACCCCCACGCTCCGCTCGTTCACGAGAGCTGCTCCTCACTCGCCCGGGCCGCCCACTGGGCGAAACGCTCGCCCTCGGTGCGGTCGGCCTGGTAGTGGGTCAGCACCCGCTCGACGTAGTCGGGCAGGCCCTCGCTGGTGACCTTGAGGCCGCGGACCTTGCGGCCGAAGCCGGCCTCCAGGCCGAGCGCGCCGCCGAGGTGCACCTGGTAGCCCTCGACCTGGTTGCCGTGCTCGTCGGTGACCAGCTGGCCCTTGAGGCCGATGTCGGCGACCTGGATGCGGGCGCAGGCGTTCGGGCAGCCGTTGATGTTGATGGTCAGCGGCTCGGCGAACTCCGGCAGGCGCCGCTCCAGTTCGTCGATCAGGGTGCGGCCGCGCTCCTTGGTCTCGACGATGGCGAGCTTGCAGTACTCGATGCCGGTGCAGGCCATGGTGCCGCGGCGGAACGGCGAGGGGGTGACCCGCAGGTCGAGCGCCTCCAGGCCGGCCACGACGGACTCGACGTGCTCCTCGGCGATGTCGAGGATCAGCATCTTCTGCTCGGCGGTGGTGCGCACCCGGTCGCTGCCGTGGGCGGCGGCGAGGTCGGCGATGCGGCCGAGGAGCGGGCCGTCGACCCGGCCGACGCGCGGGGCGAAGCCGACGTAGAACCGGCCGTCCTGCTGGCGGTGGACGCCGACGTGGTCGCGCCAGCGGGCGGCGGGTTCGGCGGGGGCGGGGCCGTCGACCAGCTGGTACTTGAGGTACTCGTCCTCCAGCACCCGGCGGAACTTCTCCACGCCCCAGTCGGCGACCAGGAACTTCAGCCGGGCGCGGTTGCGCAGTCGCCGGTAGCCGTAGTCGCGGAAGATGCCGATGACCCCGCCGTAGACGTCCGGCACCTCGTCGAGCGGGACCCACGCGCCCAGCCGCACGCCCAGCTTGGGGTTGGTGGACAGGCCGCCGCCGACCCACAGGTCGAAGCCGGGGCCGTGCTCGGGGTGGACCACGCCGACGAAGGAGACGTCGTTGATCTCGTGCGCGACGTCCAGCAGCGGGGAGCCGGAGACGGCGCTCTTGAACTTGCGCGGCAGGTTGGAGAAGTCCGGGTTGCCGATGAAGCGGCGCTGGATCTCCTCGATGGCGGGGGTGCCGTCGATGATCTCGTCCTCGGCGATGCCGGCCACCGGGGAGCCGAGGATGACGCGCGGGGTGTCGCCGCAGGCCTCGGTGGTGGACAGGCCGACGGCCTCCAGCTTCTGCCAGATCGCCGGGACGTCCTCGATCCGGATCCAGTGGTACTGGATGTTCTGGCGGTCGGTCAGGTCGGCGGTGCCGCGCGCGTACTGCTCGGAGACCTCGGCGATCGCCCGCAGCTGGGGGACGGTCAGCCGGCCGCCGTCGATGCGCACCCGGAGCATGAAGAACTCGGCGTCCAGCTCGTGCGGGTCCAGGATCGCGGTCTTGCCGCCGTCGATGCCCTCCTTGCGCTGGGTGTAGAGACCCCACCAGCGCATCCGGCCGCGCAGGTCGGCGGGGTCGATCGAGTCGAAGCCCCGGTGCGCGTAGATCGTCTCAATACGTGTCCGCACATTGAGACCGTCGTCGTCCTTCTTGAACTGCTCGTTGGCGTTCAGGGGGGTGTGGTGGCCCATGCCCCACTGACCCTCGCCGCGGTGACGGGTCACCTTGCGGGCCGCGGCGGGCCGGCGCTCGGCGGCACGGTCGGCCGGGGGCTCGGCAGTCTCGGGGGAGGTGGCCATGGTGAAGTCCTTCTGGGCAGATGGCGCTGGCGCGGGATGGGTCGCGGGGCGTGCTCGGCCGTGCGGTGCTGCTCTGACCTGCGGATTCTCAAGGCCTCAAGGGCAGTGACCGGGACCGGGCGGGCGCCTGCGCATCCGCTTCGGCGGGGATGGCGGGAAGATCGGCGCCGGGTGCGGTGGTACGGCGGAGGGGGAGCTCAGGACACCGGACAGATGGCGCTGGACACGCGAAGGAGATCGACGTGGAGTCGACCTACTAGGGTGGTTCCGGCGCTACGCATGGCAAGAGATTCGCACGGCGCGGGACTCGCGGTCCACTAACATCCGGATACTGGACGCTGATGTTTCGTCATGTGGGACAGTCGGAGGTTCCCGCCGCTCCACGGGCGGACGCCCGGCCACGCGCCCGCACCCCGGGGAGATCAACCGCGGCCCCCCGGCCCGATACGGTTGGCCCTGTGCAAGCAGCAGGCGATACGAGCAGAACGAACGCCGAGCGGCCCTCCCGACGCCGGGGCAAGGGCTCCCGGCGCGCGGCCAAACAGGCCACCTGGCACCGCACGGCGTGGGACCTGGTGAAGGACACCACCAACACCTGCGTCGAGTACCGGGTCACCGGGCTCGCCGCGGAGGCGGCCTTCTTCACCCTGCTGTCGATCCCACCGCTGCTGCTCGGCCTGGCCGGCACCCTCGGGTACCTCGACCAGTTCCTCGGCGCGGAGACCATCGACCGGCTCAAGCACGACATCGTCTCGGCCTCCGGGACGGTGCTGTCGGACTCCTCCGTCAACGACGTCGTGGTCCCGCTGCTGAACCAGGTGTTCGACACCGCCCGGCCCGACCTCGTCTCGATCGGCTTCCTGCTGTCCCTCTGGTCGGGCTCCAGGGCGCTCTACATCTTCATCGACACCATCACCGTCATGTACGGGCTCGACGGCAAGCGGGGCATCGTCAAGACCCGGCTGATGTCGCTCGGCCTCTACTTCGGCGCCCTGGTGATCGGCTCGCTGGTGCTGCCGCTGCTGACGACCGGGCCCGGGCTGGTGGAGAACGCCGTGCCCGGCATCGCCGGGCTGGTCGGCGCCCTCTACTGGCCGGTCGCGATCGTGCTGCTGATCGTCTCGCTGACCACCCTCTACCACCTGGCCGTCCCGGTCTCGACCCCGTGGCGCGAGGACATCCCCGGCGCCCTGGTCGCCCTGGTGGTGCTGGTCTTCTGCAGCGTCGGCCTGCGGCTCTACCTGGTCAGCTCGATCGAGGGCCCCTCCGTCTCGGTGTACGGCTCGCTGGCGGCGCCGGTGGCCGTCCTGCTGTGGATCTTCGTGGTGGCGCTCGCGGTCCTCATCGGTGCCGCGATGAACGCCGCGATAGACCGCCGCTGGCCCACCCTGGAGACCGCCGACGCGCGCGCCGAGAACGAGCGTGCCCAGGAGGAGGCGGCCGCCGCGGTGGTCCGCGAGGTCGCCGCCCGGCGGGCCGTCGAACGGGCCCGGCGCGCCCGCGAACTCGGGCTCGCCGAGGGCGTGGAGGAGGAGTGGGGCGAGGACGAGGGCGAGGACGCCGACGTGCCCTCCGAGTACCCGGAGCGGTGGGCCGACGTGCTGGCCGCCGACAACGTGCGCGGGCGTCTCACCGCGCGCGGCGGGCCGCACCACCGGCCCACCCCGCCGCCGCCGGACAGCGACCGGCCGGCGGGGCCGTCGCCGTCGTCGCGGCAGCCGCCCCGGCCGGAGCAGCCGCCGCAGCCGCCTCAGCCGCCGCCGGTGCAGGGGCCGTCCGGGCAGCAGGTGCCGGGGCACCCGCCGCGGCCGCCCCGGGCGCCGTGGGAGCAGCGGTAGCCGGGGCAGCGTGACAGCAGTACGGGCAGGGCCTCCTCCGCGGGTGCGGGGGAGGCCCTGTGTGCTGGTGGCGGGTCAGGCGGGTCAGGCGGGTCAGGCGGCCGGGACTGGGGCCGGGTCCGGGGCAGGGTCGGTCGCGGGGGCCGGGGCGGTGGCGGGGGTCAGGGCGGTGCGCCCCGCGGAGTCGCTCAGCTTGATCAGCAGCGCGACCATCAGCCAGTTCGCCAGCAGGGACGAACCGCCGGCCGCCAGGAACGGCAGCGCCTTGCCGGTCAGCGGGACCAGCCCGCTCACCCCGCCGACGACCACGAACACCTGGAGCGCCAGCGCCGCCGACAGGCCGGTGGCCAGCAGCTTGCCGAACGGGTCCGTCAGGCCGATCGCGGTGCGCAGGCCCCGCTGGACGAGCAGCACGTAGACCAGCAGCACCGCGGTCACCCCGGCCAGGCCCAGCTCCTCGCCGATGGTGGTGAAGATGAAGTCGCTGCGCCCGGCGAAGCCGATCAGCCAGGGCCGCCCCGAACCCAGGCCCGTCCCGGTCAGGTGCCCGGTGCCCAGACTGAACAGCGCCTCGGCGGGCTGTTCCGAGATCGCCTTGTCGTGCACCGGCTTGTAGTAGTCGAGCGGGTGCAGCCAGGCCTCGACGCGGCCGTGCACGTGCGGTTCCACGGTGCCGACCACCGCCGCGCCGCCGACCGCCATCAGCAGGCCGAGCACCACCCAGCTGGTGCGCTCGGTCGCCACGTAGAGCATCACGACGAAGACGCCGAAGAAGATCAGCGAGGTGCCCAGGTCGCGTTCGAAGATCAGCACCAGCAGGCTGACCACCCAGATCGCCAGCACCGGTCCGACGTGCCGCCCGCGCGGCAGGGTCATCCCCCAGACCCTCCGCCCGGCCAGCGCCAGCGCGTCCCTGGCGGCCATCAGGTAGCCCGCGAAGAAGACCGTGATCGCCACCTTCACGAACTCGTCCGGTTCGAAGGAGAGCCCGAACAGCCGGATCCAGCGCTTGGCGCCGAAGCTGTCGCCGGGGGAGAACACCGGCGCCGTCAGCAGGATCAGCGCGCCCGTCATCAGCAGGTACACGTAGCGCTGGAAGACGCGGTGGTGCCTGACGAGGACGATCAGCGCGATCGCGACCCCGACCGAGACGAACACCCACATCAGCTGGGAGGGCGCGGCCGGGATCTTCTGGTAGTCGCCCTTGGCGGCGTGCGCGGCCTTGTAGCTGAAGTCCAGCCGGTCCAGCAGCACCAGCCCGAAGCCGGTCAGGAAGACGCCCAGCGGCAGGATCAGCGGATCGGCGTACGGTGCGAACCGGCGCACCGCCAGGTGTGCCGCCCCGGCCAGCGCGCCCAGCGACAGGCCGTGCACCAGCAGCCCGGGCGGCATCCTGCCGGTCAGTGCCAGGTCGGCGTCGACGTGTCCTGCCAGACAGACGGCCACCGCGAGGACCAGCAGGCCCAGTTCGATGTCGCGGTGGCGCGTCGTCGGCCGGCGGCCCTCGCGGCGTGCAGTGCTTCGCACCTGTTCCAGTCCCCTTGTCCACCATCCGGCGGTCCCGCCGACGTGCACCCTGGCAGACGTCCGGGATTTTGACGCGGTTGCGGGGGAGAGCGGTCCGTGGGCAGAACTTTGCCTGGGCAAGGCTTCGCGGGGCTTCGGCAAAGGCTTGCCCAGGCCCGGGTATAGAGGTGGGCCCCGCGCGCGCCGGGGCCGTCGGGGAGGGGCAGCATGGCCGGGCGCCGGGGCGTCCCGGCGGTGGCGTTCCGGAGCGGCCGGGGACCACCGGAACGAGCGGGGTGAGCGGACGGATGGACGTGGCGGTGCACGGTGCGGCGGGCGGTCCCGCCGCGGTGCTCGCGTACGGCGGGCCGCCGCCGTGGCGGTGGTCCGACCTGGCCGGGTCCTGGACGGCCGAACCGCTGGTGCTCGTCCTGTCGGTGCTGCTCGGCACCTGGTACCTGGCCGCGGTGCGCACCGTCCGGCGGAACGGCGGCGGGCGCTGGCAGCCCACCAGGACCGCCGCCTTCCTGGGCGGGCTGCTGCTGTGGGTCTGGTGCACCTGCTCCGGCCTCGGTGTGTACGAGCGGATCCTCTTCACCGACCGGGCCGTGCAGGTCGTCCTGCTGCTGATGGTCGTCCCGCTGCTGCTCGCGCTCGGCGCGCCGGTCTCGCTGCTGGTCTCGGCGGCGCCGGCGGCCCGGCGGGAGCGCGTCCTGCGGGCGCTGCGCAGCCGTCCGTCCAAGGTGCTGATGTTCCCCGCGGTCTCCACCGCACTGCTGATGGCACCGCCGTGGCTGCTCTACCTCACGCCCTGGTACGCGTGGTCGGTGTCCAGCGGGCTCGGGAACGCGGTGCTGCACCTGGCGCTGGTGCTGCTGGGCCTCGCGTACTTCTGGCCGCGGCTCCAGCTCGATCCGGTCGGGCACGAGTACCCGCACCTGGTCGGGCTGTTCATCACCTTCGCCGAGGTGATCTTCGACGCGGGGCTCGGGATCGTGCTGATCTACGGCGGGCACCTGGTCGCCGGGCACTACTACGTGGCGCTCGGGCGGCCGTGGGGGCCGAGCCCGGCGCAGGACCAGACCTGGGGCGGAAACGCGTTCTGGGTGCTCGGGGACCTGGTCGGGCTGCCGTTCCTGGCCGCGCTGGTGCGGCGGATGGTGGTGCAGGGGCGCGAGGAGAACAGGGTGGTGGACGCCGAGCTGGACGCCCGCTTCGAGGCGGCCGCCGTGCGGGCGCGGGCGGCCGGGCGGCCGGCGGAGGAGGAGACCGGGATGCGGCCGTGGTGGCTGGACGACCCGGATCTCGGGCGCCGGTACGGGGGTTAGAGCCCGTGCGGGGGACGGCTGGGCGACCGTTGTGGCGGGCCGGTGTGCTGGCGGGCCGATGCTGTGGAGGGCCGATGCTGTGGCGGGCCGATGCTGTGGAGGGCCAATTTTGCTCCGCTCGGGCCCTCCTGGCAGCCTCCGCATCGCGTTTCCGCAGGTCAAAAATGGGTTGGCCGGCATGCCCCGCTCCGCTAGCGTGTGACACGTCCGGTTCGGGAGCCGTTGGGCCGCCCGAGGAGTAGAGAGCAGGAGGTGAACCCCGTGGTCGTTGTCGCCCCGATAGCTGCCCAGGGCAGCACTCGCGTTCGCCTCCTTTTCCCGGCCGCCGGCTGAGCCCTTCGCGCCAGCCGTAGCCCGCCGGGACCATTTCCTCCCGAAGGGCCACTGCGTTGTTCAACGCTGCCTCCGTTCCGTCGTTCTCTTCTTCCTCCTCTGCTTCCGGGGCCTCCTCCGCTCTCGCCGCCTCCGCTCCCTCCGCCGACGCGTCGGCGCTGACCGGCTACGGCTGGACGGCGGAGCTCGCGGAGCTGTTCACCCCGTTCGGCGAGGCCGGGCTGCTCCCGGCCCGGATCGTCCGGGTCGACCGCGGCCAGTGCGACGCCGTGATCGCCGACCCGGAGACGGGCGAGCCGCGCACCGTGCGGTTCGACACCCGGCCGGTGGGCGATGCCGACATGATCAACTGCCCGTGCACGGGCGACTGGGCGGCGGTCGACCCGCACGCCCGGCCGATGGCCTCCGTCGCCGCGCTGCTGCCGCGCTCCACCGCGATCATCCGCAAGGTGGCCGGCAAGCGGTCCGACGGCCAGGTGCTGGCCGCCAACGTCGACACCGTGCTGATCGCCTCCTCCCTCGCGACCGATCCCGACCTCGGGCGGATCGAGCGCTTCCTCGCCCTGGCCTGGGAGTCCGGCGCCGATCCGCTGGTCGTCCTCACCAAGGCCGACCTGGTCGACGACGCCGACTTCATCCGGGCCGACGTCGAGGCGGTCGCCCCCGGGGTCACCGTGCTCGTGGTGAGCGCCGAGACCGGTGACGGCATGGACGTGCTCCGCGCCTGCACTCCGGGCACCACGGCGGTGATCGGCCAGTCCGGCGTCGGCAAGTCCACGCTCACCAACGCGCTGGTCGGCACCGAGGTGATGACCGTCCAGGAGGCCCGCGCGGTCGACCAGAAGGGCCGCCACACCACGACCACCCGCGAGCTGATCCCGCTGCCCGGCGGTGGCGTGCTGATCGACACCCCGGGGCTGCGCGAGGTCGGCCTCTACGGCGGCGAGGGTGTCGACCTGGCCTTCGCCGACATAGCCGAGCTGGCCGAGGAGTGCCGCTTCCACGACTGCGGCCACCACACCGAGCCCGGCTGCGCGGTGCGGGCGGCGCTGGCCGACGGCACCCTGCCGCAGCGCCGGATGGACAGCTACCTCAAGCTCCAGCGCGAGAGCGAGTGGATCGCCTCGCGCACGGACGCCCGGGTGGCCAAGGCGCGGTTGCAGAAGTGGAAGACGATCAACAAGTCGATGCGAGCCGCGGGAGGTCCGGTGAAGCGTTGATCCCGGGTACCGGCCGGCCGCCGCGCACGGGCCGCCGGCCGGTACCCGCCGGGCCCTCCCGGCTCAGCGGAGGTCGGTCACCAGGCGGAAGCGCTGCAGGACCACCGGAGTGGCGTCGTCCACGGTGAAACCCGGGTCACCGAGGGCGTCGAGGAGTTCCGGGCTGCGCCAGAATCCCTCGTGCACGGCGCGCCACTCGGCCACGCTGGTGCAGCCCTCGCCCTCGTCCAGGGCGTGCTGGAGGTCGACCTCCGCGAGCGGGACCACCCGGACGTCCGTGGTCTCGATCACGGCGACCCTGCGGCCGTCCGAGTCGAGGACCGCGGAGCGCTCGCCGGCCTGCGGCAGGGGCTCGTCCTCGTGCTCGTAGTCGGCGACCAGGCCCGTGGTGCTGGTCTTGGCACCGTCGAGGATCGCGGCGACCAGCTGGTCCCGCAGCGGGCCGGGGAACGCGAACTCGGACGGGGGCAGGGCGACGACGCGCGGGTCGTCCGGGCCGCTGTACGGGTGCTGCTCGCTCATGGGGCGAGAGTATCGGCGGGCCGTCCGGCGGGCCCGCGAATTTCGGGAGGAGCGATCAACGGCGATGTCCGATTTCCGCCAGTCACCCCTCACTCAGTGCCGCAAACTGGACAACGTGATCGACGACGACATCCGATACCGAGCCGTGGACAGCCGCGACTCCCGCTTCGACGGGGTCTTCTTCACGGCGGTCACCTCCACCGGCATCTACTGCCGTCCGAGCTGCCCCGCCGTGACCCCCAAGCGCACCAACTGCGTGTTCTACCCGAGCGCCGCGGCCGCCCAGGGGGCCGGCTTCCGCGCCTGCCGCCGTTGCCGCCCCGACTCCGTGCCGGGCTCGCCCGAGTGGAACCACCGCGCCGACCTGGTCGGCCGCGCGATGCGGCTGATCGGCGACGGCGTGGTGGACCGCGAGGGCGTCGACGGCCTGGCCGGCCGCCTCGGCTACAGCGCCCGCCAGCTGCAACGCCAGCTCACCGCGGAACTCGGCGCCGGCCCGATCGCGCTGGCCCGCGCCCGCCGCGCGCAGACCGCGCGCCTCCTCCTCCAGACCACCGAACTGCCCGTCACCGACATCGCGTTCGCGGCCGGCTTCGCGTCCGTCCGCCAGTTCAACGACACCGTGCGCGAGGTCTACGACCGCACCCCCAGCGGCCTGCGCGCCGAGGTCACCGCCGGCCGCCGCACCGCGACCCCGGCCGGCGGCCTCACCCTGCGCCTCGCCTACCGCGGCGCGCTCGACAGCGACCACCTGATCGACTTCCTGGCCCTGCGCGCCGTCCCCGGCGTCGAGGAGGTCGTCCCCGGCCCGCGTCCGGGTGTGCGCACCTACCGCCGCACCCTCGCGCTCCCCTACGGCCACGGCATCGCCGAGGTCGACGGCCTGGCGCGGGACGAGCCGCGCACCCGCGGCTGGCTGGACTGCCGGCTGCTGCTCGCCGACCTGCGCGACCTGCCGACCGCCGTCCAGCGCCTGCGCATCCTCTTCGACCTGGACGCGGACCCGCTCGCGGTCGACGAGCAGCTCGGCGCCGACCCGCTGCTCGGCCCGCTGGTCCGCGAGCGCCCCGGCCTGCGCTCGCCCGGCCACGTGGACCCGCACGAACTCGCCGTCCGCGCCGTGCTCGGCCAGCAGATCAGCGTCGTCGCCGCCCGTACCCTGGCCGGGCGGCTCGCCGAGAAGTACGGCACCGTGCTGCCCGAGCCCAGGGGCGGCCTGCGCCTGCTCTTCCCGACCGCCGCGGCCCTGGCCACCGCCGACCCGGAGGACTTCGCGATGCCCGCCGCCCGCCGCCGCGCGCTCACCGGTCTGTGTGCCGCGCTGGCCGAGGGCGTGGTCAGCCTCGACAGCGGGGTCGACCGGGAGGAGGCCGCCGCCCGGCTGCTGGACCTGCCCGGCATCGGTCCCTGGACGGTCGGCTACCTGCGGATGCGGGCCATGGCCGACCCCGACGTCTTCCTCCCGAGCGACGTGGGCGTCAAGCACGGCCTGCTGCGCCTCGGCGTCCCCGGCGACCCGAAGTCCGCCGCCCTCGCCGCCGAGGCCTGGGCCCCGTGGCGCTCCTACGCCGTCCACCGGTTGTGGGCGAGCGCCGCGAGCACCGGCACCGAACTCGGCGCCACCAGCAGCAACAGTGACACCAGCGACACCAGCGCGATCAGCGACATCAGCGCCAGCGGCAACACCAGCGCCAGCGGCGCCGCCGGCGCTACCAGCGCCATCAGCACCGGAACGGAGAACGGACGAGCATGAGCACCACCGTCTACACCACCATGGAGAGCCCCTTCGGCCGGCTGCTGCTCAGCGGTGTGCTGCCCGAGGACGGCGGTCCGGCCGCGCTGGCCACCGTCACCGTGCCCGGCCAGAAGTACGCGCTGGCCGAGCCCGCCGACGACTGGGCCCTCGACCCGGAGTCGCTGGCCGAGCCGGTGGCCCAGCTGACCGCCTACTTCGCCGGTGAGCGCACCGGCTTCGACCTCCCGCTCGCGCCCGAGGGCACCGAGTTCCGCCGCAGGATCTGGTCCGCGCTGGACGAGATCCCGTACGGCAAGACCGTCACCTACGGCGAACTCGCCGTGCTGGCCGGGCAGGAGCCGCGGATGGTCCGCGCGGTCGGCGGCGCGGTGGGCGCCAACCCGCTGCTGATCGTGCGCCCCTGCCACCGGGTGCTCGGCGCCAACGGTGCGCTCACCGGCTTCGCCGCCGGGGTGGACCGCAAGCGCTGGCTGCTGGAGCTGGAGAGCGGCACCCTGTTCTGACCGTCCTGGCCGGGCCGGAGGCCCGGGCCTGAGTTCGAAGGCCCGGGCCCCGAGCCCCGAGCGTCCGCCCGCCGGACAGCAGCGCCGGGAGCGCTCAACTCCGCAGATCCACCCGCCAGTTGTTGCTGCGCATGAACCGCCCGGGCGGGAACTCGAAGTCCGTCTCGCCGAGCAGGGTGAACCCGGCCTTCGCGCAGACCGCGTTGGAGGCGGGGTTGTCCACCGAGGGGAAGGCGTGGAGGTGGCGGTGCGCGGCCTCGCGGCGGGCGGCCGCGACCGCCGCCCGGGTGGCGGCGACCGCGATGCCCCGGCCCTGGAAGCCGGGCAGCACGTTCCACCCCATCTCGTGGACGGTCCGGCCCTCCCAGGTCCGGGTGCCGTAGCCGACCGTCCCCACCGCCTCCGTCCCCACCGCCTCCGTCGCCACAACCTCCGCCGCCGTCCCTGCCGCCGAGGCCCCCGTCGCCACGCCCTCGGGCAGCAGCACGATCCGGTACATGCAGCCGAGCCCGGACGGGACGAAGTCCAGGTAGCGCCGGTGCCGTACGAGCAGGTGTTCCTCGCTCTCCGGCCCGCCGACGTGCTTCTTCATCTCCGGAGTGTTGACCCGGCGCAGCAGTGCGAGGTCGCCGTCCGTCCAGGGCTCGATCCGTACCCGTGTGGTGGTCATGCCGGGGACGGTAGCTCCGGGCGCACTTCGGCGACCAGCGGTTTTACCCGGCCACGGACCCCTGCTCCGTCCCGCCGCCCGGCTGGGCGAGGGCGCGGGCGAGCTGTTCCAGCGCGGGCAGGGCGTCGACGACCGCCGCGCGGTCGTCCGGGTCGAGGGTGCCGAGCGCGGTGGCGATCCGGCGCTCGTGGGCGTGCTGCCAGTCGTCGAGCTGCCGCCGGCCGGCCTCGGTGAGGGCGATCCGGGCGGTGCGGCGGTCGCCGGGGTCGGCCTGGCGGTCCACGAAGCCGGCGTCGAGCAGCTTCCCGACCAGTCCGCTGACGGTGTTGGGTGCGAGCCGCTGCCGCGCGGCCAGCTCGCCGACCCGCAGCGGGGCGGCGGCCAGCGTCTGGAGGAGTTCGACCTGAGCCATCGGCAGGGACTCCCACGGGTAGTCGGTGCGGATGCTGCTGCGCAGCGCGCGACGCAGCCGGGTGACGGTGTCGGTCAGCCTCCGGGCGTGTTCGACCGCCGGGTCGGGGCCTCCGGTGGCGGGGTCGGGAACGTTGGGTGACGACGGCATGGCGGACAGCGTATCGCCTGGTACGGGTCGGTCCGGCGGCCGGTGCGGGCCCGGGGTCCGGGCTGTGGCGCGGGTCTGTCGCGGGCCTCGGAGGACCGGGTTCGGGGCTCCGGCGCGGGCTCCGGTGCGGGGGTCCGGCACGGGCGTCATCCGGTGTCCCGCCCGCGGCCCGCTCGACATCGGCCGGCGCCCGTCCGGCACCGTCCGCACCGTGAGACGAATCCTGTCGCAGGGCGACCTGCTCGTAGAGAGAACATATCTGTATCCGATATATTCGTGCCATGAACGCCACCGCCCTTGCCTCGCGGCTGCTCGCCGAGCGGCCCCGGCCCCGCGGCATCGCCGGCTGGCGCCACGCCCACTGGCTGGCCGTCGGCACGGTCTGTCTCGGTGCCTTCCTCGGTCAGCTCGACGCCAGCGTCATCGCCCTGGTGTTCCCCGCCCTCGGCCGCCACTTCGACGCGAGCTTCGCCGCCGTCGAGTGGGTCGCCCTCGCCTACCTGCTGGTCCTGGTGGCCCTGCTGGCCCCGATCGGCTGGCTCTCCGACCTGCTCGGCCGCAAGACGATGTACATCGGTGGCTTCGCGGTCTTCGGGCTCTCCTCACTCGGCGCCGGCTTCGCGGGCAGCCTCTGGGTGCTGGTCGGCTGCCGCGCCGTCCAGGCGGTCGGCGCCGCGATGATGCAGGCCAACAGCGTCGCCCTGGTCGCGCGCGGGGTCCCGGAACACGCGATGCGGCGGGCCCTCGGCATCCAGGCCTCCGCCCAGGGGCTCGGCCTGGCGCTCGGCCCCAGCCTCGGCGGGCTGCTGGTGGAGCACGCCTCGTGGCGCTGGGTGTTCTGGGTCAACGTGCCGATCGCCGTGTTCGGCATCCTGGCCGGCTGGTACCTGCTGCCGCGCACCCGTACGGCGGGCGTCGCGGCCGTCGTGCCCGGGCCCCGGCGCCGCGCCGCGGCCGACCGGGACGGGGCCCGTCGGCCCGCAGTCCGCCGACCGGCGGTCCAGCGGACCGCACCTCGTGAGGACGCCCGCTTCGACCTGCCCGGCATGCTGCTGCTCACCGGGGCGACCACCGCGCTGCTGCTCGCCCTGTCCACCGCCTCCGGTCTGCCGCTGCCCGGCTGGGCGACCGCCGCGCTGCTGCTCGCTTCCGCCGTCCTGGCCGTGGCGCTGGTGCGCCAGGAGCGGCGGGCCGCCCGGCCGATCCTGGCGCCCGGGCTGGTCAACACCCCGGGCGTGCGCTCGGGCCTGCTGGTCGCCCTGATCGGCTACCTGCTGCTGTTCTGCCCGCTGGTACTGGGCCCGGTGCTGCTCACCGGCGCCGGCATGTCGACGGCCCTCGCCGGCCTGGTGGTGACCCTGCTGCCCGCCGCGTTCGCGTTCGCCGCCACGGTCGGCGGCGGGCTGCTGCCCCGGGGCTGGTCGGACGTGGCCAGGTGCCGCTTCGGCGCGTTGCTCGCGGCTGCCGGACTGCTGCTGTTCGCACTGCTGCCGGCCTCGGGTGCGGCGGCAGCCCCGCTGCTGGTCGCCGGCTACGGGCTGGGCCTGCTGCTGCCCGCCAACAACGCGCTGGTGATGCGGGCGATACCGGCGGAGTGCTCGGCGGTCGGCGGCGGCATGGTGAACATGGCGCGCAGCCTCGGTACCGCGCTCGGCATGGCGCTGTCGGTCCTCGGTGTCCATCTGGCGGGCGCCGAGTCCGGTGGGCGGACGGTGCTGTTCGTCCTCTCCGCCGTCGCGGCGGCGGCCGCGCTGCTCACCAGGCCCGCCCGATCCGCCCGGGCCGCCGGGCGCACCCGGCTGGTCCGGTCCGCCCGGCCCTGAGGCCAGGGCCGCACCTCAGACTTCGGTACGGGCGTTCGCGGTGCCGGCAGTGTTGCCGCTGCCGACAGTGCTGCCGGTGCCGGGGGAGTTCAGGGCGTCCTGGGCCCGGTTCGGGCCACGCCGCACCAGCGCTTCCGGGGCGTCCGCACACCGGTCCAACTCGCCGGGCATGGCGGCGAGTTCGTCGTCCGAGAACCGTTTCAGCACGAAGTCCCCGACGCTCTGCCCCTTCGGCGGCCGGCCGATCCCGAACCGCAGCCGGACGAAGTCCCGGGTGCCGAGCCTCTCGCCCACCGAACGCACCCCGTTGTGGCCGCCGGGGCCGCCGCCGCGCTTGAGCCGGGCGGGAAGTCCAGGTCGTCCTGCACCACCACCAGCCGTTCGACCGGGACGCCGTGGCGGCGCAGCAGCGCGGCCACCGGGCGACCGGACAGGTTGATGGACCACAGCGGCTTGGCCAGCAGCACCCGTCGGCCGTCGACGCCGATCTCGGCCACCAGCGTGGCGATCCCCCGGCGGCGGAACCGGGCGCCGTGCCGCTCGGCCAGCCGGTCCACGGCCAGGAAGCCCGCGTTGTGCCGGGTCAGCCGGAACCACGGGCCGGGGTTGCCCAGTCCGGCGATCAGCCAGGGGGCGTCGGGGGTCATGCGGAGTTCTCCGGAAGAGGCGGGGAGGAAGGACGACGGACGGCCGGGGGGCCCCCCCCCCCGCCCCGGCCCCCCCCCCCCCCCGGGCCGGCGGCCCCCCCCCGGGCCGCGCCCGGCGGGGGCGCCCACCCGGCGGGGGGGGGGGGGGCTATGGGTGGTGGGGGGGGGGGGGGGGGGGGGGGCGGGCGGGGGGGGCGGGGGGGCGGGGGGGGGGGGGCGGGCCCCCCCCCCCCCGGCCCCCCCGCCCGGCCGGGGAACACGCACGACGTACCGGCCGCACCGGCCGCACGGGACGTGCGGACCACGCGGGCCGGGCTCCGGGCGGGACCGCTCAGGAGGCGGGCGCGCCGGGGGCGGCGCCGCGTTCCTGGAGCATGTCGGTCATCAGCTGGAGCTCGGAGTTCTGCGCGACCACCATCGACTGCGCGAGCCGCTTCTCGGTGTCGTTCCTGGCCAGGTCGACGTAACCCTGGGCCATCTCGACGCCGCCCTTGTGGTGCTCGATCATCAGCTGGAGGTAGTAGACCTCGGCATCCCGCCCGCTGAGCGTGCGCAGCTTCGCGATCTGGGTGTTGGTGGCCATGCCGGGCATCAGCGAACCGTCGTGGGCCTGGTACTCGTGGCCCATCTTCATCCACGCCATCGGCGTGGCGGTCGAGTGCTGGGTCAGCCCCCACTGGTCCAGCCAGCCCATCATCATCCCGCGCTGGTTGGCCTGGGTGTTGATGATGTCGAAGGCCAGGGTGCGGGTCGGCTCGTCGCCGGTGCGGTCCCGGACGACGAACGACAGGTCCACCGCCTGCTGGTGGTGGGTCGCCATGTCGCGGGCGAACCCGGCCTCGGGCGAGTCGTCCGCCGGGACGGACAGCGTGGACGAACCGGACGCCGAGGTCCCGCTCGCCACCAGGGCCGGCACCCCGAGCGCCAGCGCCACGGCGGCGGCCAGCGCGGCCGGCCACCACATCCGCCGCCGGCGCGGGGCCTGGACCCCGGCCTCCCCGGCGGCGTCGGCCGCGTCGGCCGCGTCCGCCGTGTCCTCCGGCACGCTCCCGTCGGGGTGGCCCGCGTCGGCGGTCACATCTGCCCCATGGTGCAGGAGGCGCCGGGCTCCTGGGTCTGCTTGCCCTGGACGTACTTGGTGAAGAACTGCTCCACCCGCGGGTCGCCGGCGCTGTCCACGATCAGCTGGGTGCTCCAGGCGTTCAGGGTGATGGTGCCCTCTTCCTCCATGTACGGGCTCATCAGCGAGTACGGGGTCTTCTTGACCTTGTCGGAGAGGGTCTTGATGTCGTCCGGCGTGGCCTTGCCGTTGTAGGTGACCCAGACCGCGCCGTGCTCCAGCGAGTGGACGGCGCGCTCGTTCTCGACCGGCTGGTCGTAGACGTGGCCCATGCAGTCCGCCCAGATCGCGTTGTGGTCGCCGCCGACCGGCGGGGTCATCGGGTAGGTGACCTTCTCCTTGACGTGGGTGCGGCTCAGCTCGCCGAAGGTCTTCACGCCGGGGATGTCCGCGCTGGCGGCGGTCTCCTTGTCCTTCTTCTTCTGGTTCTGGTCCATGACGATCCAGGTACCGGTGGCTATCGCACCGATCACCAGCACGCCGGCCGCCACCGAAGCGACGATCTTGTTGCGGCGCTCGCGGCGCTGCTCGATGGCGCGCAGCTCGGCGATGCGGGCGCGACGGTCGGAGCTGCCCTGCTTGGCGCCGGGCTTGTTGGACTGCTTGGAGGCGGAACCCATGGTGGTCGTCCTTGTCCCCGCCGCACCGGTCGGTGGCGGCGGTCAGCTGGAGTGGGAGGAGGGGCGGATCCGTCGGCGACTGTGCCGACGGCGGGTTCCGCTCAGGACCGGTGGACCTGGAGTTCGTGCAGGTCGGGAACCGGGTGCGAGCCGTCCAGCAGACCGGTGGCCACCACCCGGGGCGGCGCCTCGGGCGCGGCCGGGGTCAGTGGCGACACGGCGGGCTGCGGCTGCGGCGGCGGGTTCGGCAGCTGGGCGTCCTGTGGACAGAACGGGTGGCTGGAGCAGCCGTTGTTGCGCGGCGGCTCGCCGTCCGCGGTGCAGAGGATCCAGTGCCCCTGCTCCTCGGCCGTCCGGTGGTGGTCGGAGGACTTCCCGGCCTTGGTGACCTTCGCGGCGTGACCGGTGCGACTGGCCTGCCCGGTGGCGACCTGGACGCTGACCACGTTGAGCACGGTGACGGCGCTGACCGGGGCCTGGGGCGGCGCCGGATGGCCGGGGCCGTCCACCGCCTTCGCCTGGCCCGCACAGGGCAGCAGGGTCAGCAGGGCGGCGAGCAGCAGGACCAACAGCGCACCCGCCGGGCGGCCCGCGAACGCGGCCCTCCCCGGTCGGGGCAGGCTGGGGGCCGACGCGGTCATGCGCACATTTAATCAGCCGAACGAGTGATGCGATGCCCCCCATCGGCCCTCATTTTCGGAGGCCCGCGCGCCCGGATGACCAGGAAACGCCCCGCTCCGGACACATCCGGCAAGCACGGACGGAACGGATGCGGACGAACCGGTGACGAGCCCGGTGCGGGCCGGCGAACCGGCTGGTGAACGCGGTGGCCGGGATGTTCCGGTGGGTGACCGGTTGTCGCCGAAACCCGGACAGGGTCCTCGCAGGTGGAGAACAATGTCGTCCAGCCCGGCCCGCCGGGGGCGGCGCGACCACGGAACGACCAGGAGCCGCCAGATGAGCAAGCAGGGTGCACCCGCAGAGCCGCACCGGCCGGACGACGGCTGGTGGGACGCCGTCTACGACGGTCCGGCGGGCACCCTCCCGGACACCCCGCACGCCGACCCGGGGGACGGCAGCGTGGACGACTGGTTCGACACGGCGGCCGGCCTGATCGGGCAGCAGCGTTCGGCGGAACCGGTGCTGGAGCCGGAACCGGTATCGGAGCCGGAGTCGGTTCTGGAGCCGGCGGTGGCGGCTGCGGCGGAGGAGGTACCGACGGCGGCTCCGGGGAGCCGGGGCGGCGGAGCGGACACCCGGGACAGCATCGACGACTGGTTCGACACCGCGGTCGGGGTGATCGGCGGGGCGGCGGGGATCGGGCGTCAGCGGACCTCCACGGAGACCCACCAGTTCCCGGCCCCGGCCTTCGCCGACGACGCTCCGAAGGCGTCGCGGGAGCCGGAGCCGGAGCCGGAGCCGGAGCCGAAGCCGTCGCCTGAGCCGGAACCGGAGCCGGAGGCCGTACCGGTCCCGCTGGAGAAGTCCGTACCGGCTCCCGCTCCCGAGCCGGAGCCGATCGTCGAGCCCGAGCCCGAGCCCGAACCTGAGGCCGAACCCGAGCCCGCTGCCGCCGAGGAACCCCCGGGACCCGAGCCGGAACCCGTCCACACCCCGGAGCCCGACCCGGAGCCCGCACTCCCCGCCGCGACCGTCCCCGACCCCCGGCTGGCCCTCCGCGCGCCGCTCGCCGACGGCGGCGCCGCGGTCCCGCACGTCGGCGAACGCCCCCCGACGTACGGACCCGAGCCGACGGCCGTACCCGAGGCGGACCCCGGCGCACTGCGCGCACTGGTGCCGGACACCGTGCTGGAGGGCGCGCAGTACGGGTCGTCCGTGCTGCGCGCCGCCTCCGTCCGGGGCGACTCCGCGCGCTACCGGGGCGAGTCGCGCCGCGACACCCTGCTGGTCACCCGGTTCGGCGACGGCCCCGACGGACTGCTGCTCGCCGTCCTCGGCGGCTTCGACCGTACGGGCGTCGCCGAGGACGAGGCGGTCGCCCCGGAGGCGGTCGCGGCCGCCACCGGGGAGGCGTGCCACCAGCTCGCCGCCGCGATCGGACGCAGCCGGGCCGGTCTGGCCGCCGACCTGCGCGACGGCGCCCGCGACCGGCTCCGCTACGGCCTCCAGCGCCTGGCCACCGGTGCCGTCGCCCCGCTGCGCGCCCTGTCGCCCCGGGGGGAGGGGGACGACACCCCGTCCCCGGCGTCGCTGCACTGCCTGCTGGTGTCGCTGGACCCGGAGGCCGGCTACCGGGTGGCCTTCGGGGTCGGCCCCGGCGGGCTCTACCTGCTGCGCTCCGGCCACTGGATCGACGCCTACGCGGCGCGGCTGCTGCACCACCCGGACGGCCCGTCGCCGGTCCCCGACGTCCCCGTCCCCGGGCCGCGCCCGTTCCGCTTCCGGCTCGTCCCGGCGACACCGGGCGACATCCTCCTCCTCTGCGCCCCGGGTCTCGCCCGTCCCGTCGCCGACGAGCCGGCCGTCGCCCACTTCCTCGCGACCCACTGGGCCCACCCCCACCCGCCGGGCACCGTCGACTTCCTGCGGCAGGTCCAGGTCCGCGCCAAGGGCTACGCGGACGACCGCACGGCCGCCGCCGTCTGGACCGAGTGAAGGCGGGCCGGTCCGCGGAATCCGTCCCCTGCCGCCGCTGCCCGCACGAGAGGTCGGCCCCGTCGGACTTCTCGCACACGGGCCTGAGGCGATCCCGCTGCCGCCCGCCGACGCGCCGGAAGTCGGCCGGGCCGACTTCTCGCGCCTCAGGTGCGCAGGAGGATGCCGGTGACGGCGGTGGCCTGGGTGAGGGCGGTGGGGCGGTGGGCGTCCGGGAGGCCGATGGCGATCGGGACGGCGAGGCCGTCGAGCAGGGCGCGGATCTGTAGCGCGCGGTCGGCGGCCGGGCCCGGGGTGAAGTGGCCGGTGCCGGCGCCCCCCTCGATCAGGGCGACCAGGTCGGCCTGCCAGGGGGCCTCGATCTCCTGCTGGCCCCGGCGGATCTCGGCGCTGGCGGGGGAGCGGCCCCAGACCTCGACCCAGAGGATCCAGCGCGGGTCGCCCGCCCCTTCCGGCAGGTAGAGGCGCAGGTAGGCGTCGAGGCGCTGCCAGGGGTCGAGGGCGGTGTCGGCGAGGGCCACGCGGCGGCGGGCGCCGAGCTGGTCCTCGCTCCAGCGGAGGGTCTCCAGCAGCAGCTGGTCCTTGCTGCCGAAGTAGTAGAGCAGGTGCCCGGCGCTCATCCCGAGCTGGTTGCCGAGCCCGGCCATGGTGAGCCCGGCGAGCCCGTGTTCGGCGATCGCGGCCCGGGCGGTGGCGAACACCTCCTCGCGGGGGCGGGCCGGCCGGCGCGGGCGGGGGTCGGCCATCTCTCGTGCTCTCCCTCGGTGGAACGGAGTTCAGCAGGCTACCGGAGCGGGCGGAAGAACCGTCCGCTCCGGTGGCCGGATCAGCGGGTCAGATCGCCGTCGGCTGCTGCTGGGTGATGCAGTGGATGCCGCCGCACTACCCTCGCCGTGGTCTCTGACCAGGGGTCCAGTCAGCCACTCAAGATCAACTGGGAGTCATTTGGGAGATCATTTCCGAGCCTTCTCCCACCGTTCCTGTAGCGACTTGGCGATGCTCTGCTCCATGGCAGGAGTAACAGCAGCGTACACATCCTCGACCCCCTGCATCCGGTGGCCCATGCGCGTCTCTACGGCGACCCGAGAGTGGTGGCCGTCCTCGTCGAGCCATCGCTTCATCGCGTGCCGAAGCCAGTGCGGGACCGTGTCCTCCAGGCCGTCGAGCGGCTCGATCGCGGGGCGGTGGAAGTCGGCCCGCGCGGTCCGTTCCTCCGAACCCTGGATCACGGGTTTCCAGATGTAGGTTGAGAAGTCGGTGAGGAGCAACGGCCCACCTGTGAGCGACGGGAACGCCCACTCGCTGTCGTGGGACGCCAGGAGCTCGGCCAGCAACTCGGCCAGGAACGGCGGCAGAACGAGATCCCGCACGGACCCGTACTTCGGCAACGTCAGCTCGGGCCGGCGCTTGCCGCCCTCTGGGGGCCGCACGTACTGGTGCTGCCACTGCACGCGCAACGCCGGCAACTCGGCGTAGCGCTCCTGGGCGGCCTTCACCCGTTTCCGCTCCGCGGCCTTCCCTGCTGGGTTGTCGGGCCACCCCGGGTCGGAGGCCGGCCAGTTCGGGTAGCACCACTCCCTGCGGAGCCCGTACAGCTCGCCCTGGCGCAGGCCGCAGTACGCCTTCGTCAGCATCGCCGCGTATCCGGGCAGACCCCAGACGGCGCGAGCGTTTTCGGCAATCTGCTGCACCTGCCTGGGGGTGAGTGTGGGGATCTCCGGCCGCACCGGCGCCACGTACCGGCCCCGGCGCCGGTTCACGTCCGGGAGCGGCGAGACCTTCAACAGTGGCGGCCGGTGCGCTACTGCATCATCGACGATCATCCGGAACAATTGGATGACGACTGACGAGAAGTTGACGGACAACTCCTTCCGCGTGGCCTTCTCCCATACGAGGTAGGCGCTGGTGGTGATGTGGGACAGAGGGACATCACCCCACCGCAAGTTCAGTCGGCGGATGCGTTTGGCGTAGTTGTACTCGGTGTCGGGGGAGACGTCGATCGTCGCCAGCCAGCGGTCAGCCCACTCGGCGAACGTCATGGACTCGCCAGCGGAGGGGTCGAACCAGTCGCCGCGGCGTACGTCGGTCTCCTGGGCCTGCCAGTAGGCGTCGGCCTGGGCCTTGGTCAGGAAACCGGGCTCGGAGTCGTACTTGCCGTTGGGCAGCTTGAATCGCGCGCGCCAGGTGCTACCGCGCTTCTCGGACCATCCCACGTCAGTTCACCTGCCGGTTGAGGCCTAGCGGGCAGGACGTGCAGGTACCGCAGTCGAGGCCCGCGCGTCGCAGGAGTTCGATCGCCTGCAGGGCGGCGGCGTCGTCGTGTTGAGCGCGCTCGGTGACGAGCGCGGTGATGGTTCCGTGAACTGCGCCGGCCCAGGCGATGAATGAGGGTCCGAGGTCGGCGGTGGTGCAGACGTGCATTGGCCCATCCCTGTGTGAGAGATGGCGCCCCCAAGTGGCGGTAATGATTCCACAAAATGACTAGCCGTGACTAGCCGTTTACCGCCCCACGCGGCCGGGTATGCCGGTCAGTCCCTCGGCAACAGGCCCTGTCGGCGCAACTCCTCGATCGCCCGCTCCTGTAGCTCCTGAATCTGGGCACCAGTCAGACCGGGGGCCGTCGCGATGGTCGCGTTCTGAATCGCCTGTCGCAGTGCGTCGCTACTCAGAGGTGCCTTCGAGAAGCGGGCCCCCTTGACTACCTCGGACGCCATGGGCGTGTAGTCCGGATCGTCGATTACTCGGGCGCTGGTGCCGAGCGGCCAGCCGAGCACCTCATCGACGCGAGCGTAGGTGACGTCGCGGACGGATTGCCCCTCTTCCACCCGGCGCCAGGTGGTGATGCTCATCTTCGCCTGACGTGCGCACGCGTCCCGAGAAAGGCGAAGTTCGGCGCGTCGGTGCGCGACCGTCTCAGCCAGTCGGTGCAGGCCATCAGCGTGTCCAGGCATGGAACACATCATGACAGGACCGTCTGGTCACTGTCAGGGCGGGATGTCATCTGGGCTTGTTTTCGCCCACGTTCTGCCAGCCGCAGGGGCGCGGAATGGGCCAGGAATAGCTACTAGTTGCGCGCTATCGCTAGCGGAAGCTGATGGAAGCTGATAGTTTCCTCTCATGCCCCAGCGATCCACTGTCGAGGTTGACGGCCCGGCCATCCGCACAATCCGGAAGCGGCGAGGCCTGGACATGAACACGCTCGCGAACCAGGTCGGTATCACCACCAACTACCTGTCGCGGATCGAAACGGGCACGCGTCGCCGGGTGCGGCCGAGCGTCTATGCCGCGCTCCGCCAGCACCTCGGCGTCAACCCTGACGAAATCCTCGCCCCGAGCGAGGCCCGCACCCAGAGGACCTGAGATGGCTACCGCCATTGCTCCCGCTCCGCAGGCCGTCGTTGAGCGCGGCCGGTTCTACACCGTCGAGGAGGCGGCCGCCGCCCTGCGGCTCGGCCAGCGCATCATCCGGGACGGCATCAACCACCACGGGTGGCCGCACAGCCGCATCGGCCGACGCCTGGTTTTGTCCGGCGACGACTTGCACGAGATCTACGCCCTGTACCGGGCGGTCTCCAAGGCGGCCACCCGCGGTCGCCGCCGCTCCGCCTGACCGACCCCGGACATGGGTCGGGCCGCCCCCGGTGGCACCCGGACGACGGCCCTTGCCCACCAGCACTGAACTCAACGAAAGAGAGGTGGACTGTGTCCATCTTGGCAGAGAACACCGAGCAGGTGTTGACCGAGTCCCGCACGATGCGCGCGGCGACGGTCGAGCGGACGGATGTCCTCACGAAGGTGAAGGCGCTCGCGCTGCTCCCGGACGGTGTGCACGCGACGACGGAGCTGGTCGCCAGCTTCTACGAGGTCGACGTCGAGACCATCAAGAAGCTCGTCCAGCGCAACCGTGACGAGCTGATCGAGAACGGGCTGCGCGTTCTGCGTGGCACCGAGCTCACTGCGGTGAGGGACACCTTGTCCCTCACCGGCGCCCGGAACTTCACGCTGTTCACTCGGCGGACGGTCCTGAACGTCGGCCAGCTGCTGACGGGTTCGGACGTTGCGCACCGGGTGCGTGAGTACCTGCTGAACGTCGAGGAGTCCGCGTCGACCGCGGCCCGGACGGACGCGGCGGACCGGGCGGAGCTCGCGGCCCTGCAGATGCGGGTGTTGGCGGCGGCCGGTGGGATCGTGGACGCGAAGTGGCTGGAGCTGAAGGCTCGCCACGTGGCGGCGCGGGCGCTGGGCGAGGAGCCGGAGGTCGACCCCGCAGACCGGCCGCTGTACGTACCGGAGTTCCTGAAGGCCAAGGGACTGAAGCGCGGCACCATCCTCAGCGTCCAGTCGTGGTTCGGTCGGCGTGCGGCGTCCCTGTACGAAGACGTGCACGGCCGGCGGCCGGGGATGCGTACGGAGGAGACGGCCCGCGGGTCGGTGCGGGAGACGGTGGCGTGGACGTACGCGGCGCTGCCGGTGTTCGAGGAGGTCTGGGAGCGGCACTACGCGGCCCAGTACCCGCAGGCCCCGGCCCAGCTGAGCCTCACCGGTGGTGCGGCGTGAGTGACACGGGCCTGAGTAGGAAGTACCTCGACGAGCTGCGGCTCTCCTACACCAGGGGTGAAAGCCACGAGGGCCGGATCATCCACGACCTGCTCGACGAGGTCGACGCTCTGGATGATGCGCTGCGCGCCTCGGAGGACGAGGTCGAGAGCCTGCGAGAGCGGTTTGGGCCCGAGGAGGCCGAGCAGGGCCCGGCGGCGGTGTCGGGTTCGGTGGCCGGGGCTTCGTCCGGCAAGTGGCGGGTCCGGTGGCGTGACGCCTCCGGTCGGCAGTACTCGAAGTCCTTCGACCGCAAGAACGACGCCCGTCACTTCCTCGCCGACGCGAAGCACTGCAGCCGGGGCGGCGACCGATGACAGAGTTGGAGCTGAACGCGCGGTTGGACGGTGTGCTCGCCGGGTTGGCGGTGCCGGCCGGACAGCTGGTGGTCGAGGACGCGTGGCTGGACCGGTTCTACGACGTGCTGAACGGCCGGGCGGACGCCTCGCTGCCGGTGTGGTCGCCGGAGACGGTCGCCCTGGTCGCCGAGTACGAGGCGCGGACGGGTGCGGCGTGACGGCCGACGGGTTGCCGGTGCGCACCGAGATGCGGGCGCAGGTCGAGCTGACCATGCGGTTCATGGACGAGCACGGCGACGACCCGCACGACTGGCCGCAGGCCGTGGTGTTCCGGTACGCGGCCGAGGTCGCGGCTCTGCGGGAACGGTGGCTGCGGGGTGAGGTTCGGTGACCGAGCCGAACGGCTGCGCGCACTGCGACATCGCGCTCCGCGAGCACTTCCGACGGTGGACGCCGCAGTGCGGCTGGCACGCCTGGGTGCAGCCCTCGACCGCCCAGATCCTCGCGCGGATGCAGGCCCGCAGGGCCGCCCGCCTCAACTCCCAGAACGGTGGAACCCGATGACCATTCCCCCCGCGCTGGCGACGATCGCCGCGCTGCACAACCTGCTGACCGAGCGGCCCGACCTGGCGGCCCTGCCGATCCATTGGACGGTCGCGCCGGACGGCTCCCTGACGGGCAACCCGCTGTACCTCGCCGAGGGGAGCCACGCCACCGTCCGGACGGTGGCAGCGGTGCTCGGCGCTGAGGTCCGCGAGTTCACGGTCACCGACTCTGGTGAGGTGCTTGCGGCGGTCGAGGTCAGCGGCGGGCGCCTCGGCAACGCGCGCGTCTGCTCCACCGGCTACGTGCTGGCCGAGACGCTGCTGTCGCTGGTCGGTCCGACGGTGTCCCGGCAGAGGAGGGCCTCCTGATGGCCAAGCGCACCATCACCGATGACGCCGGCACCCGCGAGGAGTGCACGCACTGCATCTACGGGTGGGACGAGCACACCGCCGAGGACGCCGAACGGCACCCGGAGTGGGACGCGCCGGTCGGGTACCCGTGGTGCTGCCCGACCGCGCAGGCCGAGTTTCGGGCGGGGGTGGCGTGATGCCGTGGATGTCCCGCCGCGCGTCGGCCGAGCAGGCCGCCGCGATGACCCGCCTCCGCGGCCAGATCGCCGAGCTGCGTGAGGACCTGGCGGAGCAGGGTCGCGCGAACGGGCGCCTCGCCGCCCGGGCCGTCGCCGCGGAGGCCGCGAACGCCGGCGCCGCCTTCGCGGTGCGCGCGGCCCACCGCGGCCAGCACGACGAGCACGCCCGGCTCCGCGCCGTCATCGACCAGCGCGACACCACCATCCGGGGTCTCGCCCGGCAGTTGGAGAACGCGCTCGGCTACACCCCCGCCATCGTCGAGCGGATCAACCGGGGAACGGAGCGGTGACCGTGGACCCGACGGACGGATGGCGCGTCCGGGCCGCCTGTGGCCCCGGCACCGGCCAGGACCCCGAGACCTGGTTCCCCGTCAGCTACAGCGACGCCACCGGCATCGCCCAGACCGCGTACGCCACGTCGATCTGCCACTCCTGCCCCGTCCGGACGCAGTGCCTGGCCGACGCCATGGCCATCGAGGGCAACCGCGGCGAGACCGGCAGGCACGGCATCCGCGGCGGACTGACCCCCGTGGCCCGGGCACGCCTCTACGCCCGGACCCGCCGCCCCGCCGAGCCTGGTGTCCCGGTCGAGGGGTGCGGGGACGCGGCCGGCTACCAGCGGCACCGGCGCGCCGGGACGACCCCGTGCGAGGCGTGCAGTGCCGCCGAGCGTGAGCGGGCCGCGCGGGCCGTCGCACGGCGTGAGCCGGCCGAGTGTGGGACCCGCGGGGGCTACCAGCGCCACCGCAGGGATGGCCAGGAGGCCTGCGACCCGTGCAGGGCCGCGAACGCGGCCGCGGACCGGCGTCTCGCCACCACCGGCACCACCAAGGCGGCGGCGTGACGGCCCTGGTCGCCGGCGCAGAAACGTCACTGCCGACTCCCTTCCCCAAACCCGACCCCCTGGAGATGTGATGAGCACCCCCGAGACCAACATCGTCGCCATCGACGGCCGCGACGCCCTGTTCTTCCTGATCGTCCGCCCCGGCACCCCGGGTCCCAGCGGGTCCGGCGTCGTCCTGGAGCACGGCGGCAGTGGCCTCACCAAGGCCCGGGCCGCGTACATCCTGCGCCAGGTCGCTGACCGACTGGAGGACGCGGCGGTGGCCGAGGTCCTGGAGCCGACGGACTGACCCGCCTGACCGCCTGGGGCGGGGCGACACAGTCCCCCGCCCCAGGCCACCAACCACCACCACTGAACTGCCCGAGAGGCCCGCCACATGCCGTGGTTCAAGATCGACGACAAGGCCCACAGCCACCCCAAGTGGTTGAAGGCCGGCAACGCGGCGATCGGCCTCTTCGTCCGTGCCGGCTCCTACTCGGCCCAGCACCTCACCGAGGGCATCGTGCCGGGGGCGGTTGCCCAGCTGTACGGCACCGCCCCGCAGGCCGCCAAGCTCGTCAAGGTCGGCCTGTGGCACGACAGCTCGCATGACTGCCCCCGCTGCCCCCAGGCCGCCGCCGGTGACTTCGTCATCCACGACTTCTTCGAGGACGGGCGGAACGTCACCAAGGCCAAGGACGAGGCGAACAAGAAGGCCGCCGCCGGTCGGGCCGCGAAGAGCCGCGCCGCACGAAACGCGAACCAAAACGCCAGCGAAAACGCTTCGAATCGTTCTCGTTTCGCCGACGAAAACGAAACGAATCGCGGACGGAAAGAACCGCACTTTCAGGACTCCGCAGCAGGTCAGAAGGGGTCGTCACACCGCACGCCTGCTAGCAGTGCTGCGGATGCCCATGCCACTACCACGCCTTACCCCGTTCTCTCCTTCGGAGAGAACGGGGCCCCTCCTACTACGGAGCGGGCAGCGGCCTACCCGGATCGTCTGACCGATCTGAAGAAGGCCATCGCCGCCGCCGGCATCGCCGGCATCGAGTGGCGGCTGCGCGAATCGCAGTGGGAGTACACCCGCCAGGCCGTCGAGCGCGTCGGCATTCCCGCGATGGTCGCCTACGCCGTCCGTTCCGCCCAGCTGAAGGGGGTGCCGAACGGGGCCAGCGCCTGGGTCGACGGCTGGACCTCGCTGGAAGCCACGCCCGAGAACGGCGTGACCTACCTGCCCGCTGTAGTCGGTCTCCCTTCAACCCCCTCCCGCACCGATCAGAAGGTCGCAGGCGGCCTGTCCCTCGCCGCCCGCCTCGCCGCCGAGGAGAACGCACGATGACCCCGTCCGAAGCCGCCAAGCTCCTCGCAGCCGCCGCCGTGTTCGACGGCCGTGACGCCGAAAGCGAAGCTGCGGCCCGGCTCTGGGCCGAAGCCCTCGCCGATGTCCCCGCCGACCCCGACACCTTCGCTTCCGTCACCCGCTACTACTCCACCCCGCCCGAGAACAGCGCCCGACGGAAGTGGCTGGAGCCCCACCACGTACGCACCATCCGTCAGGAGGTCCGCGACAGCCGCATCCCCGACGGCGCGTGCACCTACCCCGGCCAGCCCGGCGAGACCGGCGCCGAGTTCGTCGCCCGCCGCCGCCAGCAGCTCACCGCCATCGCCGACGGGCACCTCGCTGCCGAACCGATCCGGCAGATCAAGGGCGGACCCCACCCGTCCGTCGCCGACGCCCTCGCCGGTATCGGCCGGATGCCGGCCCACCTCCGCGAGGAACTCGCGGGACGAGGCATCACCACCCCCCGCGGCCGTTTCCCCGAGATCGCCACTCGGTGCCCGCAGTGCGGCGCCGAGCCCGGCAAGCCCTGCCGCCGGCCGAGCGGCAAGACGATCCGGGACGACACGCACAGCAGCCGCCGCGACGCCCACGCCCACCGCCCCGCCGCCTGAACGGATCCACCATGTCCAGCCCCCTGCTCCTGACCGTCACCCTCGACGGCGTCAATCACCCCCTCGCCGCCTGCCGCTGGGTCCGCTACGCCCCCAACGGCTGCGCCACCGGCAGCATGCTCGGCGACGAGGCCACCAGCCCCGAGACCGCCGCCACGACGTTCACCAGCACCCGGCGTGACCGCGAGCGCGAACACCGCCGCGGCGTCCGCTACCGCCTCGTCAGCCCCGACCAGTGGCACGCCACCGTCCGAGCCTGCCTGCTCGGCGAATGCGCCCACCACACCCGCCCCGCCGCCTGAGAGGCCCCCATGACCCACACCCCCGGCCGCGTCACCCTCACCGCCGCCCTGCTCGACTGGCTCCTTCAGCGACCCGGCCCGATCACCCTCACCACCGGCCACAGCGACCTGACCCACCAACACGTCCTCCGGGCCACCGTCCCCGCCCAGCCCCCGCGCACCACCCCGGCCACCGGCGGCCCCTGGCGGCACACCATCCCCGCCGCCGACGTTCCCGCCCTCCGCGCCTGGCTCGCCCGCCTCACCCCCGCCGCGCACGTCCGCATCGGCACCGCCCACCTCGCCGACGGCACCGGCCTGCTCCTCACCGCCCGCACCGGCACCCAGTCGATACGCCTCCACCAGCCCACCCCGACCACCACCGAGGAGACCACCCGATGACCCTCACCGCCGAGGCCTGGAACGCCCGCTACCCGATCGGCACCCCGGTGACCGCCTACCCCGACATCCGCCCCGAGTACGCCACCCAGATCGGCGCAACCGACTACCCGCGCCTGGAGACCCGTACCCGCTCCGTCGCCTGGAACCTCGGTCACGGCACCCCGGTCGTCGCCGTCGACGGCTACGCCGGCGGCATCAGCCTCGAACACATCGACCCCCACACCGAGGACACCCCGCCGACCCGGCCCGAACCCGCCGACCTCGCCACGGCCCTTGAGGAAGCCCACGCCAGCAGCACCACGCCGGTGGCCGCGGCCGACCCGATCGTGATCGACCTCGCGAACACCTGCCGACTCACCGACGCCAGCACCGTCTACCTCGCGTACATGGAGGACTCCGACACGTGGGACGGATGGGGCCTCTACGCCATCCTCCCGGACGCCCTCCAGGCCGCCGCCGCCGACTACGCCGACCACGAATACGGCTACCAGGACGAGCCCGACACTCCCCGTCCGGGCGTCCTCGCCTGGCTCCCGAACCCGCACCGCAAGTCCTGGCGGCTCACGGATGACGGCACCGACACCGGTGTCGTGGTCGACGCGACCCCCGTCCGCACCTTCCAGGAGGCCTGAGCCATGACCGAGCCCCTCGACCTCAACGCCATCCAGGCCCAGGCCGGCGCCGCCTTGACGCAGGCGTGCCGCCGTCTCCAGTCCGAACTGATCACCAGCGCACACCTCCTCGACCGCCCGTTCACCAACGCGCCCGACCAGAGCCCCTGGACCCGCGTCAAGGCGAAGCTGTCGGGCCTCCACGCGGCTGCGGTCGACGTCAGCTCCGGCACCGCCACCCTGCTCGCCCGGGTCCGGGACCTGGAGGCCGAGCGCGACCGCTACCGCACCGCCTGGCACTCCGCCCGCCGCCGGGGCCGCAACCTCCGCAACGAGAACGGCACATGGCGCCTCACCGTCACCGCGACCGAGCACGCCCGCACCCAGGACGAGTGGATCCGGACACTGGAGGCCGAGGTCAACCAGCTGCGGGACGACCTGAGGCACGCCCAACTCCCGTGCAGGTGGACGGGATGCAGCTACCTCGACTCCGCCCACGACCCGGCCGGCACCCACGAGTGCACCTCCGGCGCCCGGATCTGGCACTGCCCCTGCGAACTCCCCACCGCCCGCCACCCGGAGCCCGCCCCCAGCGGCCCGCAGACGGCCGCCTGACGGCCGCACAGCCCCACACCGGACCACGGAACACCACGGGGGCGCGCTGAGCCCGCCACGCGCCCCCACAGCCCCGCCACACGCACCCACCACGGAGACCCACATGGCCACCGCCCGAGACGCCCTCCTCGCCGAACTCCTCGACGGCGAAGACCCGGCCGCCGACCACTACACCGAGACCCGGGCCCGCCTGGAGCGCATGGTCGACGCCTACCGAGACGAGGAACTCACCTCCGAGGCCGGCGAGCGCTGGATCCGCAGCCAGGAGAACCAGCTCGGCATCAAGTGGGCCGACTTCCGCGCCGGCCGCTGGGAGATGGACCTCGCCGCCGGCCGCGACTTCGCCGCCGCCTACGTGGCCGCCGCCCGGGCCCTGCTCGGCGACGCCCCGAACTACAGCGAGACGAAGCTGATGTTCGACGTCAAAATCGCCGAGTCCCCGGAGACCTACACCCTCGTCGTCCAGCGCCACACGCCGGGTGCGCTCACCCCGCACGAAGCCCGCCAGCAGGCCGAGGCCGAGACCACACGGCTCCGTGCCGAGCTGGCCGCTGCCCGCACGGCCGCTCTCACGGAGGCCGCTGACCACCTCGACCGCATCGCCGACGAGGTCGAGGCCCGGGTCGCTGCGTACTACGGCCCGGCCTCCGGCATCGGCCCCGGCTCCGCCGGGCACGTCCGCATGGACGCCAAGGAGATCCGCGCCCTCGCCGCCCGCACCACGACCAGCTGACGCCCGTCACCGCCGCCCGCAACCCGCAGACGACCCAACCCGAGGAGACACCGTGGACCACGAGCAGCTCACCGAGGTCATCGAGACCGCCTTGATCGCCATCGACGCCGAGGTCGACCTTGACGACATGGAGATCCCCGACCTCGCCGCCAGCATCGCCACCGCCATCCAGCGCGCCCAGCAGACCTGACCCGCCCCCGGCCTGCCGCACCCCGCGGCAGGCCCCGCCACCCGACCGAGGAGCACCCGTGACCAACCAGAACCCCGCCGACCTGCTCACCACCGCAGCCCACCGGCTCCGCACCCTCGCCACCACGGCTACCGCCCACGGCGCCCCCGACTGGACCTACATCCAGCACCGCGACCACCCCGAGCACGGCGGGTCCGGCGCCGTCCGCACCCAGGACGGCCGGACCATCGCGGGTACACGGGCGTCCATCGGCGGCCACACCCGAGTACCCGCGATCATCCGCCCGTACGGCGAGTGGATCGCCACCATGGACCCGGCCATCGGTCTGCTGATCGCCGACCTCCTCGACAGCGAGGCTGATTTCCAGCGGCACGCCGCTGCCGGCCCCGAGGACTCCGAGCACGCTCTCGCCGTCGCCCGCGCGGTGCTCGGCCAGGACGGAGACCAGAAGTGACCCGACCCCTCACCCCATTCGAGGCAGACGTCCTCCGCCACCGCGCCAACGGCTACAAGGACCACGAGATCGCTCGCGCCCTCAACCTGTGGGAGCGAGACGTCCACAACGCTCGCCTCCGCGCCGTCCGGGCCCTCGGCGCCCGCACCCTCGACCAGGCCATCCAGATCATCAACCAGCCGACCAGCGAGACCCCGTGACCGTCAGCCCCTGGCTGGTCCTGGCCGGCGCCCTCCTCGGCGCCGGCCTCACAGCCACCCTCTGCGCACTCCACCCCCGAGGCCGCACATGAACGCCATCGTCCTCGCCCTCTGCGGTCCCGCCTCGCTCGTAGCCCTCTGGTGGATCGGCACCATCGCCGACCAACACGCCACCACCACCCACGACCGCGACGACCCACGCGACCTCCTCGAACCCTGGGGCGGCCACGGCGACGCCTGGCCCGCCATCGCACCCTCCATCGAGACGCTGATCGCCCGCGCCGAGCAGGCCGAGGCCGAACGCGATGGCGCCTACCGCGAACGTGCGCACCTCACCGCCTGGCTCGCCACCATCCACCCCGCCGTCATCGCCCCTGCGGTCGACATCGACGAAGACGGATGGCAGATCCTCTACCTCACCGTCAGCGGCCGACAGTTCTCCTGGCACATCCACCCCAACGATGCCGACCTCTACCACCACGTCGAGCACGTCCCCGCCGAAGACCCGCGCGCCCAGTGGGACGGCCACACCACCGACCAGAAGTACCAGACCATCCGCGAGATGACGTTCAGCGGACTGCGCGGTCACGCCACCCGCTGAGGACCGAACGGGCCGCCAGCCGCGCGCGCCACCGCCTGATCAACCACCCCGCACAGCGCACCGAGGAGCCCGCCATGACCAGCACCACCCACACCGACCTCACCCACATCGCCGACCAGTGGCCGACGCTCCGCGAGCTCCTCGAGGCCCGTACCCCGCGGACCTGGCCGCCGGCCGGACGGATGGCCGACCACCAGCGCGACCTCGACGACGCCCCCGACGACGCCGAGGTGCTCGCCCAGCAGGCCGCCGCCGAGCGCGCCGAGCGCACCGCCCTCGCCCCCGGCGAGCGACCCGCCCCGCTCCGCGTAGCGATCCTGGACACCCTGACCGAACTCGAGGGCGAACTCCTCGCCCTGGCCGACGAGATCGCCGGCGCGGTGCAGCGGCCCGCGTTCACCACGACGTTCCGCTCGGCCAGCCCCCTGGACGACGTCGCCCGGTCCCTCGCCCTCGCAGGACTCAAGGACCAGCAGGACAGCCGCCGCTGGCGGTTCAACATGGCCCGCCGGTCCGGCGAGACCGCCGCGGCCTGGCTCGCCGCACGGATCGCTGGTGCAGCCGGCCCGTTCCGCCCCCTGTCCGACCAGCAGCGCGCCCGCATCGCCAGCGTGGCCACCGCCGCCCGCCGCCGCCTCGACCGAACCCTCGGCGACCACGAGACCACCCGCACCCGCGTCCACGTCACCTGCGGCTGCGGCGGTCAGCTCGAGATGCTCACCGGCGCCGGCGAGCCCCGCATCCAGTGCGACCGCTGCGGCACCCACGCCAGCATGATCGCCCTCGCCGAAGGCCTCAGCGCCGCCTGAACCCGCCCACCGTGAAGGCGCTCACGCCCGCTCCGTGAGCGCCCTTACCCACCGGAGACCACCACCATGAGCCCCCTCACCATCGGCGCCTGGCACGACGCCGAACTCCACGGCATCGCCGGACCCTGGACCGTCGCCGGCCACGCCACCATCTGGGACCTCACCACCAACCCCGACGGCACCCCGTACGTCCTCGTCGAGATCAGCACCCCCAGCGGCCTCAGCCACACGCCCCACTACACCTACGCCCACGGGTGCGTGAACGTGTTCACCGACGACCGCATCGAGATCACGCAGGTCGTCACCCCCCAGCCCGGACCCGACCGCATCGTCCTCAGCCCCGAACCCGACTGCCTCCTCGACCCCGCCGACGCCGCCTACCACCGGGCCCGCGCCGTGAGCGTCCTCACGGACTGGCAGCCCATCCCCGACGACGACAGCCCCCTCGACGTGAGCGCACTCCCGTGGCTCGCCCGAGCCACCCAGCGCGCCGCCGAGAAGCGCGCCGCCGAACGCGAGCGCAACCACCTCGTCCGCCGCCTCGACGCCGGCGGCGTCCCCCGCACCGACCTCGCCCGCACCATCGGCCGCCACCCGTCCCGAATCGCCCAACTCCGCGACACCGCCTGTGCCAAGGTGAGCGCATGAGCACTGAGCGCGATACCACCGTTGACGCTGCGGCAGCCCTTCTCCTGGCCGCCATCACCATGCGTGACCTGGCCACCGCCATGCCACCCCAGGTGTACGCCGCCATGCCCGACGACATCCGCAACCGAGTCGACACCCACGACTACATGACCGCGTTCGACGCCCTGCCCCAGGACATCCAGCTCGCCGCCCGCCAGGTCGTGGACACCAACGCGGACATCCGCCAGGCCCGCCGCATCGACGCGCAGGGACGCGCTTGACGGATCACCCACAGGTGATCCACACTGACCCCACGTCCGGCGTGCCCGAACACACAGACCACCCGAGAGCCCCGCAGGCCACCCGCTGCGGGGCTCTCGGCATTCAGACCCGGCAGCTCAGCACAACGCCAACCCGACGTTGAGCACCGCGCTGATGTCCACCTTCAGTCCGTTGCCCAACGCCAGGTCATCAGCCCACACCGGGAACGGCTTCGGATACCTGGCCTGCGCCAGACCGTTCACGCCGTACTCCCGGCTGCCCGCCTCGAACGTCACCTGCTGTCCAGGCCGACACCGCAGCACCCCCGACTCCACCGTGAACGGCCACGGGGTGAGCCCCGACGTACGCGTGATGAACCGCTCGTGCGACCCGCCGCCAGCAGGCGCTCCTTGCGCCGGTGCCACGTACCCGCGCGCGGACGTAGACGACACCATCGGATACGACGCCGCACCGTCATCCCCGCCGTCGCCCGAGGCCGAGTACCAGATCAGCCCGAACAGCAGCAGGACCCCGCAGCCCAGCCCCGTCTTGGCGTTGTCCTTCCGCCGCTTCTCCCTCTCGCGGACATCCCGCGACGTCAACTCATCCACGCACCCTCCCCAGTGAGGCGGCTCAGCGTAGGGCAGGTGATCACCAGTGGCCAGACGTCGAGCGCTCACCGTCTGCAACGTGGCCGGCTGCCCCGAGCTGACGGACAGCGGACGCTGCCCCGAGCACCGGGCCGAAGCCGAGCGTGCCCGTGGCACCCGCACCCAACGCGGCTACGGCCAGCAGCACCGACAGAGATTCAGGCCCGGGGTCCTGGCCCGTGACCCGCAGTGCGTGTGCACCAAGCAGGACCACGGACACGGCACCCCCTGCGGCCAGCCCAGCCGGCACGCCGACCACTACCCGCTGTCCCGCCGCGAGCTGGTGGCCGCCGGCCACGACCCCGACGACCCACAGCACGGCCGCGGCCTCTGCCACCCCTGCCACTCCAGCGAGACCGCAGCGCACCAGCCAGGAGGATGGGCAGCACGATGACGACCTGGACCTACACGCTGCCCGACGGCAGCCAGGTGCTCGCCGAAGAGCACACGCTCAGCGACGACGAGATGCGGAAGCTGGCCGCCACCGGCGGCACCGTCCGGTCCGGCCTGCTCGTGCTGCCGTCTCGGCCGGCCCGCACCATCGACGTGACCACGATGAGTGACATCGGACCACGGTACGTGCCGGGCCGGGCCAGCGAGACCCTGACCACAGCCGAACCGAACACGGACAGCTACTATGCGGCCGGATCTGCGGACACTCCGTAGTCAACGAGGTGGTCAACAGCCTCCCAAGGGCTGACCGGTCACCCACGGTGCCCATTCGGGGCCCATGTGACCACCATCCGTGACCGACTTCGGAGGGTGAGCATCACCCACCGTCACCACCCCAGGGGGGTGACCCCCTCCCGCCGAGCCGGCGGGACCCGCGGGGGAGGTGTCTCGCGACGTGTACGGGTCTGGGAGTTTCGAACGGCCCCTTTCAGTGACCGAACGTGACGTTGTGAGGAGGTGATCCGGCATGGCTGGAGTCGGCCCCACGCCGAACCCGTCCCGTCGGCGGCGCAACGGAGACCCGGTGGAGGGCACGGTGCTGCCGGCGGGCGGCTTCACCGGCCCGGCGCCGGGCCTTCCCGGCGGGCACGACTACGACTCACGCACGCTGGCCTGGTACGACACCTGGAAGCGCTCGCCGCAGGCCGCGACGTTCCTGGCGACGGACTGGCAGCGCCTGCACATGCTGGCCCAGCTGGTCGAGGCGTTCTGGGAGGAGCCGAAGCAGTCGCTGCTCGCGGAGATCCGGCTGAACGAGGCGGCCCTGGGCGGCACGGCGGCCGACCGCATGCGGCTGCGCTGGTCCCTCGGATCCGCCGAGGTCGGCAAGGGGTCGACGCGGGCCGCCGAGCGGGCCGTTGAGCGGCGGGCCGCCGGGGACGTGCGCGACAGGCTCCGGGCGGTCGGTGACGAATGAGGCGGCCCGGCGTCCGGCGCTCCCTCGGGTACGCCGTCGCCGACTGGATCGAGTACTACCTCCTCCACGGCCCCGGCGACGTGCAGGGTCAGCCGATCGAGCTGGACGTCGAGATCCTGCACTTCCTGGCGTGCACGTACGCGGTCGGCGCGGACGGTCGGCGGCGCTTCGACGAGGTGCTGCTGTCCCGGGCGAAGGGCCGCGCGAAGTCGGAGATCGCCGGGGCGATCGCGTGCGCCGAGGCGTTGGCGCCGGTGCGCTTCGACCACTGGGCCGAGCCGGGCGAGGTCTCCGACTGGGGGTACGAGTACCAGCCGGGCGAGCCGGTCGGCGCCCCGGTGACGTACCCGTTCATCCGCTGCCTGGCGACCGAGGAGACCCAGGTCGGCAACACCTACGCGAACATCACGTACATGCTCGCGCACAGCGAGCGGATCGCCGAGGACTACCCCGGCATCGACATCGGCAACGACTGGCAGACCTCCACCCGCGTGTTCCTGCCCGACGGCGGGGAGATCCGGCCCTCGACGTCGTCCTCGGCAGCGAAGGACGGCGGCAAGGAGTCCTTCTCCGTCGCCGACGAGACACACCTGTACGTGCTGCCCGAGCTGCGGAACATGTACGAGACGGTCGAGCGCAACACGATGAAGCGCAAGGCCGCCGAGCCGTGGTTCCTGCAGACCTCGACCATGTACGCGATCGGCGAGGACTCCATCGCCGAACGGACACACCGCAACAGCAAGGCCGGCGCGGCCCCACGGTTGTACTTCGACCACAAGCAGGCGCCCGCGGCCCTGCTGGAGGACGAGGCCTACGACGACCCGGTCCAGCTGAAGGCCGGACTGATCGCGGCGTACGGGCCGTTCGCGGCGCACATGGACCTGGACCGCATGGTGGCCTTGGCCCACAAGCCGACCCAGGACCGGGCGAAGTTCAGGCGGTACTTCCTCAACCTGCCGGTCTCGTTGTCGGAGACGTGGCTGTCCCGGCACCTGTGGGAGCGGTGCGCGCTGCCGCAGGAGGTCGAGCCGGGCGAGCTGGTCACGGTCGGCTTCGACGGCAGCGACCACGACGACTGCACGGCCATCACCGCGTGCCGGGTCTCCGACGGCTACGTCTTCACCCCCAGGTTCCCGGACGGCCGTCCGATGGTCTGGACGAAGTGGGACGACGGCGACCCGGACGCCTGGCGGGTGCCGCGCGCCGAGGTCAAGGCCGGCATGACGCACGTCTTCACCACCTTCAAGGTGGCGCGCGCGTACGGGGATCCGCCGGACTGGCGCGACGAGTGCGACGACTGGGCCGAGGAGTTCGGGATGGAGACCTTCCTGATCTTCGAGACCCGGGTGGCGACCCGCATGTGCCCGGCCCTGGACCGGTTCAAGACCTCGGTCCTGACGGGCGAGATGACCCACGACGGGCACCCGACGATGGCCGAGCACGTGGGCAACGCCAAGCCCGTGCGCCGGCCGGGCGGGCTGATCGCGATCACCAAGCCCGCGCCCGACCGGAAGATCGACTCCGCCGTCACCGCGGCATTGGCCGTCGAGGCCCGCGCCGACCACCTACGCCACGAGGCCGCCCGCGACGGTGGATCGTCCTCGTTCACCGGCTACTGACCCAAGGGGGGTGTGCATGCCCGTCACCGCACAGGAGGCCCTGCGCATCACCCGGGTCCTGGAGGAACAACTCCTCCAGCGGCAGGGCGACATCACCGTCTGGAACGAGTTCTACCGGGGCAAGAGCGAGCGCCTGGCGTACGCCTCGGACCGCTTCCGGGCCGCGTTCGGCGGCCTGTTCGCGGGCTTCTCCGACAACTGGTGCCAGGTGGTGTGCGACGCGCCGGCCGAGAGGATGACGCCGCTCGGCTTCCGCTTCGGCTCCGGTGTCGACGGCGAGCCCGCAGCCGCCGACCGTGAGGCCCAGCGGATCTGGCAGGCCAACGGCATGGACGCCTGGGCGCGCATCGCGCACACCGAGATGATGGTCAAATCGCGGGCGATGGTGCTGGTCTGGGCGGAGAACCCGGACGACAACGAGACCGAGCCCGAGATCACCGTCGAGGACGCCACGCAGTGCATCGTGGCGTACGAGCCGGGCAACCGGCGCCGGCGCAAGGCCGCGCTGAAATTGTGGGACGGCGACGACGGCTACAGCTACGCCACCCTGTACTTGCCGGACCAGATCTGGAAGTGGCGCCGCTCGGCGACCGTCTCCCGGCTGATCCTGCCCTCCAGCGCCACCGTGGCCACCTGGGCGCCACGCGAGGCCGGCAAGCTGGACCAGGCCGTCATCGACAATCCGCTCGGCCGCGTGCCGATGCTGGAACTCGTCAACCGCCAGCGCCTGGTGGACCCGTCGTCGCCCGAGCACGAGCAGGTCATGCCGCTGCAGCGGGCGGTCAACAAGCTGGTCGTCGACATGCTGGTCGCCGCCGAGGCCGGCGCCTTCCCTGCCCGCTGGGGCACGGGCATCGACCTGCCGAAGGACCCGCGCACCGGACAGGAGATCGACGACCCGGAGATGTGGCGCCTGTCGGTGTCCAAGATGCTCCGCGCGAGTTCGCCGGACGCCAAGTTCGGGAACTTCCAGGCCGCCGACCTGCGTAACTTCGTGACCGGCGTCGAGATGCTGATCGAGCACGTGGGCGCGCTGTCCCGCACCCCGCCCAGCTACATGACCGGCAAGCTCGTCAACGTCAACGCCGAGACCCTCGCCGAGGGAGCGGCCGGCCTGGTCGCCAAGACCAAGGACAAGACGACCTTCACCGGCGAGACCTGGGAGGAGGCCATGCGGCTCGCCTTCCTCGTCAAGGGCGACACCCAGCGCGGCACCGACCCGCTGGCCGAGACGGTCTGGGGCAGTGTCGAGTACCGCACCGAGGCCCAGCACGTCGACGCCGTCCTGAAGAAGAAGTCCCTCGGGGTGCCGTGGCGCCAGCTGATGGAGGACCTCGGCTACACCCCGACCCAGATCGACCGCATGGAGGCGATGCTGGAGCAGGACGCCACCCGGGCCGCCCGCGCCCTGGCGTTCTCCGGCGTGGACGATCCGGGCGTGCTCGGCACGACCACCGGCGCGGGCCAGGACCAGCCGGTGCCCGCATGACGGGCCCGGACCCGGCGGCCGGACGGCGGGCGGCACGCCAACGCGCCGTCGCCGCCCGCGCGGTGGCCTCAGCTGACCTGCTGTGGTCCCAGGTCGACCCGCGGCGCATCCGCGACTCCTGGCACGCCCTGGCCGACCCGATGCTCGCCGCCCTGGCCGCCGCCCAGCAGGCCAGCGCCGACGGCGCCCAGGCGTACGTCACGGCCGTGGTCACGGCGGCCGGTGCGCGGCCGGACTTGGCCGGGGCCCTGAACACCCAGGCGTTCGCCGGCCGGGCCGCCGACGGACGCCCCCTGGTGTCCCTGCTGGAACGCCCCGCCGTCACGGCGCTGACCCAGGTCGCCGCCGGATCACCGGTCGACCTCGCCCTGCACGCGGGCCGCTCCCAGCTGCTGACGATGGTCACCTCCGAGGTCGCGGACGCGGGCCGGCAGGCCACCGGCGTCGCGATCGTCGGGGACCGCACCTGCAC
The DNA here is from genome assembly GCF_044757205.1 of Kitasatospora sp. NPDC091335. NCBI lineage: Bacteria > Bacillati > Actinomycetota > Actinomycetes > Kitasatosporales > Streptomycetaceae > Kitasatospora > Kitasatospora sp. NPDC091335. The sequence continues at coordinate 795,823 of NZ_JBIVUM010000001.1, forward strand.
CGGCTACGTGCGGGTGGTCAGCGGCGGGGCCTGCTCTAGGTGCATCGTCCTGGCCGGCGCCGTCTACGGCAGCCGCACCGCGTTCCTGCGCCACCCCTACTGCCACTGCATCCACGAACCCACCGTCCGCGGCCGCCGCTCCGGCGCGCACCTGGAGCCGCGCCGCTACTTCGACAGCCTCGGCCGGGCCGAGCAGGACCGGCGCTTCGGCGAGGCCGGTGCCCGGGCGATCCGGGACGGCGCCGACCCCGGCCAGATCGTCAACGCCCGCCGCAAGGGCGCGATGTACACCACCCGCGACGGCTTCAAGGCCACCCGCGAGGGCACCACCCGCCGCGGCACCTTCGGGCGCCTCGAACGGCAGCGGGCCCGCGCGGCCGGCCGACGCACCACCGGGCAGCCGGTGCGGCTGATGCCGGAGGAGATCTACCGCCTGGCCGCCACCCGCGAGGAGGCGATCGCCCTCCTTCGCCGCTACGCCTACCTGCGATGACCCCGGGCGGCGCGATGCCGTCCACGACACCCATGGAGAGCGCGATGCTCGACACCACCCTGCCCGCACACGCCCTGACCGGCCTCACGGCTGTCGGCTGGCGCAAGCCGCGTCCGGGCGAGGACGGCCCGCAGCCGATCTGGCCCGTCCGCGGCGGATCCGGCGACCAGGACGGCGACGATGACACCGGCGACGACCAGGGCGGCGACGGCCAGGAGGACGACGGCCAGGACGACGACACCGACGCCGGCGGCAAGGACGACGAGAAGGATCTCGGCGACGCCGGCAAGAAGGCCCTGCGCGAACTGCGCAAGGAGAACCGGGCCCTGAAGGCCCAGCTCCGCCAGGGCACCCGGCCCGGCACCGGGAAGAAGGACGACGACGGCGGCGACGGTACCGACCCGCAGGCCCTGCGCGAGCAGGCCCGCGAGGAGGCCCGCGCCGAGGTGTGGACCGAGCGCGTCGAGGCCGCGGCGATCGCGGCCGCCGCCGGACGCCTGGCCAACCCGCAGCTCGCCGCCCGCCTCCTGGACCTGTCCGACATCCCGAAGAACGACAAGGGCCGCCCCGACCGCGACGCGATCGGCGAGCTGATCGACGAGCTGATCGAGGACGAACCCTACCTGGCCGCGCAGTCCGCGAAGGACAGCGGCCGGCGGTTCCAGGGCGGGGCCGACGGCGGCGCCCGCAAGCCCACCACCAAGCGCGCGGCCAGCCTCGGCGAGGCGGTCGCAGCCCGTCTGGCCGCACAGACCGGCCGATAGGAGAATCCCATGCCCGTCACGCTCGCCCAGGCGAAGCTGAACGCGACCGACGACATCGACACCCAGGTCATCGACGAGTTCGCGAAGTCGTCCTTCCTGCTCGACAACATGACCTTCGACGACGTCGTCAACCAGGCCGGCGCCGGCGCGACGCTGACCTACGGCTACACCCGCCTGATCACCCAGGCCGACGCCGCGTTCCGCGCCATCAACTCCGAGTACACCCCGGCCGAGGTCACCAAGGCCCGCTACACGGTCGACCTCAAGGCCCTCGGCGGGTCCTTCCAGATCGACCGCGTCCTCGACGGCGTCGCCGCGGCGGCCGAGACCACGCTGCAGATGCAGCAGAAGATCAAGGCCACCCGGGCGAAGTTCGCCGACGCCGTCATCAACGGCGACACCGCGGTCGACGCGAACGGCTTCGACGGCCTCTCGAAGATCATCACCGGCAGCTCCACCGAGTACCTGCCGCTGAACAACGGCGTGGCCACCGGCTACCTCGACTGGACGGCCGTCACCGACAAGGCCTCCGCCCTCGCCGCCCTCGCCCACGTGGACGCGTGGCTGTCCACCATGGACGGCGAACCCGGAGCGATCTTCGGCAACAAGAAGACGCTGGCGCTCTTCAAGCGCCTGGCGATCTGGACGGACCAGTACGACAAGACCCAGGACGCCTTCGGCCGCCCGGTCAACCGCTACAACAACATCCCGCTCGTCGACCTCGGCGCCAAGGCCGGATCGAACAACGACGTGGTCGGCCTGGTCACCCGCGACCCGGACGCCGGCGGCACGGGCGGCAACATCACCAACCTCGGCGACCTGTTCGCCGTGCGCTTCGGACTCGATGCCTTCCACGGTGTCTCCATGGCCGGCAGGCCGCTGGTGAAGAGCTGGATGCCCGATTTCACCACCTCCGGCGCCGTCAAGACCGGCGAGGTCGAGCTGGGGCCGGCCGCCGTCGTCCTCAAGGCCACCAAGGCCGGTGCGGTCCTGCGCAACATCAAGTCCGCCTGAGCGAGGAGAACACCGTGGCCATCATCCGCACGCCCGTGCCCGACTACACCGGGCCGGGCCCCGGCGGCATCCACTTCCTGGACGGCGCCGCCGAGAGCGACGACGAGGCCGTCATCGGCTACTGCCGGGGCGCCGGCTACGAGGTCGACGGCGAGGTCCTCAACCCCCTGCGGCCCGCCGCCGCCATGGACGTTCGGGACGTCACGGTACGGCGCGTCGGCGCCGCGCTGCGGGACGCCGCGGTCGATCCGCGCGAGGGAGACCACCAGGCGCCGCCCGGGGCGGGTACCGGCGATCCGCACGGCCCGAACGTCGTCGCCCCCGACCTGACCGTCCTGCCGCCGCCCGTTCCACAGACCGAGGAACCCCCGGAGAATCAGGACGACTTCACGAGGCCGTCGCAGGCCGACCCGGTCGCCGACTGGCGCACCTGGGCCGCTGGCCAGGCCGACGGCGACACGGACCGGCTCGCCTGGATCGAGAAGGCCACCAAGGCCGAGCTGATCAAGGCGTACGGGGGCTGACATGGTGCTGGGGCCGTTCGCCTCGGTGGCCGACCTGATCGGCCGCCTGCCGCCCGACCGGGTGCTGAGCCCCGAGGAACAGGCTCAGGCCGAACAACTCCTGGGCGACGCCTCCCACCTGATCCGCATGACCGCCGGCTACCAGCAGATCAGCCGCGTCGACAACGACACCGTGGTCCTGCGCGGCTCCGGGAGCCCCCGTCTCAAGCTGCCCCAACGCCCGGTCCGCGCGGTCACCTCCGTGGCCGGGCTCACGGCCGACCAGTGGGAGTGGGACGGCGGCGACACGCTCACCCGACTCGACGGCCACGACTGGCGAGGCGCCATCACCCTCGTCTACTCCCACGGCCTGGACGAGGACGAACCCGCGTACCAGGTGGCCCGGTCGGTGGCCTGCGACGCCGTGAAGCGGACCCTCCTCAACCCCACCATGATCAGGCAGCACGCGGTGGACGACTTCTCCGAGACCCTGGCGGACGCCCGCGCCTCCCTCCTCGCCGGGGAGGCCGACACCATCCAGGTCGCGTTCGCCGGGCCGGGCTGGGGGGTGACGGGATGACCACCGAAGCCGCGGCCCTGACGGCCGGCCGTGTCATGGCCGAGGCTCGGATGCGGGAGAGCGGCCGTCTCACCCGGCCGGGCCCGGACGTCTACGACCCGGCCACCGGCGAGACCACCACGTCCTCGACCCTGCTCTACACCGGCAAGGCACGGGTCAAGCCCGCCCAGACGGTACCGGAGGGCGTCCAGGCGGGGCAGCGCGAAGTCTCTCTCACCCGCTACGACATCGCGCTGCCCTTCGCCGCCGTCCCGGCGAGCCGGATCCAGCCCGGCGACACCTTCACCGTCGACACCAGCCCCGATGCCCGGATGCCCGGTCTCGTCTTGCACGTGACCGGCGTCAACTACTCCGCCACGGCCACCGCCTGGCGAATCAGTGCGGAGGCCCGCTCATGACCGCAGACGTCAGCGGCCTCGAGGCCCTCGCGGACTACCTCGCCCGCGCCGGCGCCGAGATGGACCGCAAGACCCGCCAGGTCCTCGCCAAGGGTGCGCTGAACATCAAACGCGACTGGGCGGCCAACGCGCGTGCCAGCAGCGGCCGGTACGCTCCGCACTACCCCCGCTCGATCAGCTACGACCCGCCGACCGTCGGCCCCGCCGGCGCCTTCGTGGTGATCGGCCCCGACAAGGGGGCGACACAGGGCGCGCTCGGCAACCTGCTGGAGTACGGCAGCAGCAAGAACCCGCCCCACAACGACGGCGGCCGCGCGCTGGCCGCCGAGGAGCCGCGGTTCCTCGCCGCGATCGAGCAACTCGCCCAGGGGCTGCTGTGAACGCGGCGGTGCCCGAGGACCTGCCACACGTCCTGGCCGCGAAGGCCGCGATCGAGGCCACGGGCGTCACCGTCTACCTCGGCGGCGCCCCCGCGGCGACCGTCCTGCCGAAGGCGTACGTGGTGCTGTACCCGTCGCCGGGCATCGAGGCGGCGGCCTCGCTCGCCGACGACCGCACCGACCTTGACCTGCCGCTGCAGGCCACGGCCGTCGCCACCACCCCGGACGGTGCGATCGGCACGGCCGGCCGGGTCCGGCGGGCGTTCGCCGTCGGCCTGGTGGTGGACGGCCGGGTGTGCTGGCGGCCCGAGTCCGTCGGCGGCCCGCCGCTGCAGCGCGACGACGACGTCACCCCGCCCCTGTGGTACCTGCCGGTGCAGTACCGGTTCCACTCCATCCCCGCATGAGGAGCCCCCCGTGCCCCTGCTCGCCCCTCAGGCCGTGTCCCTGACCGGCCTCACACCGACCTACAGTCCTGCCGCGGCGTCCACGACCGTGCCCTGCGGCGACCGCCTCTTCCTGCACGTGAAGAACACGGCCGGGTCCAGCATGACCGTCACACTGACGTCGACCGCCAAGGTCGCCGGCCAGCCGGCCGCCGACGTCGTCGTCACCGTCCCCGCCACGACTGGCGACAAGATGATCGGCCCGATCCTGGCCGGCCTGCTCGCCGGAGGCACCGACGGATCCTGCGCGGTCACCTACTCCTCCACCGCCAGCGTCACCGTGGCCCTGCTCCGTATCTGACCTGACCCGCTTATCCCCTGCCCCGCGCCGAGACGGCCGGGGCATTCTCACGCCCCGGGAGGGCTCGTGTCCGACCTCATCGGCGACGGCAAGGTCCGCGTGGCCTGGGCCGTATCCATCGCCAACATCAACGCGCCCGCGGTCGCCGAACTGACCGCGGCCCAGGACCTCACCCAGCGCATCACGCCGGACGGCCTGAAGACCGATCCGACGACGGCCGCGGTCGACACCGGCAGCCTCGCCAGCACCTTCGACACCGAGGAGGCCGGCCGCACGAAGTTCGGCAACGAGCTGGTGCTCAAGCGGGGTTCGACCCCGGCCGAGGATCTGCCGTACGGCACCTTCGTGAAGGGCGCCCGCGGTTTCATGGTCGTGCGCCGCGGGCTGCCCTACGACACCGCGTGGGCCGTCGGCCAGCAGGTCGAGGTCTACCCGACGGTGTGCGGCGAGCGCCAGAACAAGGCGACCACTGCCAACGAGGTCATGAAGTTCACCACACCGATGTTCGTCACCTCGGAGCCCGCGACGAACGCGCTGGTGGCCTGATGACCGACATCGAGGACATCATCAAGGGCACGACGCTGCGCGAGAGCACGGTGCCGCTGTGCCTGGCCGGCGCTCTGCAGGGCGAGTACGAGGCCCTGGAGCAGCAGCTCGCCGACCCGGCCGCCCAGTTCGGCGACTCCCTCGCGGGCAGCTCCCGGACGGCGATCGCCTCCCGTATGGAGGAACTGCGCGCCGAGATGGCCGAGCACCTGGTGGAGTTCCGGCTGCGGGCCCTGCCGCACGAGGAGTGGTCCAGCCTGCTGGCCGCCCACCCGGGCGGCGACGGCCAGGCCTTCGACCCGGCGACGTTCGGCCCGGCCGCCGTCGCGGCGTGCGCCGTGAATCCGGCCATGACGGTCGATCAGTACGGGCGGCTGGCCAAGAAGCTCAGCTTCGGCCAGCAGGAGGCGCTCCTCGACGCCGTGTGGCAGCTGAACAACCAGGTGGCGCGCGCCGTCCCTTTCTCGCTGCTCGCCTCCGCGACCGTCGCGGGCCGTGGCGGCGAGAGCTAGAGACCGCCCGGGCGTGGGGAGTTCCCCGCAGCGTCTTCCTCGGCCGGGTGCCCGGCCCGGGTGAGCCGTTGTGGACCGACGCCGACCGGGCGTGGGCCCTGGCCCTGGCCGCGGTGGAGGACGAGACCTGTCGCGGCTGCGGCCAGCCGGTCGGGGAGGCCACCAGCCCCGACACGGAAGACCAGTACTCCGCCGAGCTGATCCGCTGCCACGCCTGCACCACCGCCGCCACGACCAGCGCCCGCTTCCAGCAGGACGGCGGGGACACCGCGGGCGTCCACGTCCACGTCCACCGGAAGGAGGACCGCCGTGGTCGACCGTAGCGTCACCGTCCGTCTGGGCGTGGACAACTCGGCCGCGCGCCGGGCCACTGCCCAGTCCGAGCAGGACTTCCGGCGGGTCGCCCAGGCAGCGACTGCCTCGGCCACCGAGCAGCAGAACGCCTTTCAGCGGGCCGCCGGGGCCGAGCAGGCGTCCTTCGAGCGGACGGCCGCCGTGGCGCGCGCGTCCGGGCGGGCCACCCAGGAGGCCATGGCCGCCACCACCGTCAGCGTGGGGCGCCTGGCCGCCGCCGCCGAGCAGGTCCCGGCGACGTTCGCGTCGGCCGCCACGATCTCCACCCGCGCGATGGGTGAGATGGCCACCTCGGCGCAGGCCACCGCGACCACGGTGGCCGCCGCGGAGACCCGCATGTCCGAGGCGACCGCCGCATCGGCCGCCGGCATCCGCGGGTCGCTGGCGATGCGGCTGGCCGCTGCCGAGGCCGTCGTGGTCCAGGAGGCGGCGATGGCCTCGGCGACCACCGCCTCGGCCGCCGCTTCCTCGCAGCAGGCCGGCGCGTTCACGCGCGCCGCATCCTCGGCGGACCGGGCCGAGAAGGTCTTCGGCGGTGTCCGCACGGCCGGCTTGCTGATGCTGGGCATGTTCGCGGCCGCCGTCGTCACCGCCGCGCGCTTCGAGAAGGCGATGTCGGGTGTGGCCGCGGTGGCGGACGCGACCGAGCAGCAGATGAATCAGCTGCGCGAGGCGGCGCTCATCGCCGGGCGCGACACCGCGTTCAGCGCCTCCGAAGCCGCCCAGGCCGAAGCCGAGTTGGCCAAGGCGGGCGTTTCCGTGGACGACATCCTGAGCGGCGCGTTGAAGGGGTCCCTTTCACTCGCCGCAGCAGGGCAGTTGGACCTCGCCGAGGCCGCGACGATCTCGGCCCAGGCGATGAACACGTTCAAGCTCAAGGGCGCCGACGTGTCGCACATCGCCGACGTCCTCGCCGCCGGCGCAAATAAGTCGGCGGCCGACGTGCACGGGCTCGGCGAGTCCCTGCGCATGGGCGGTCTCCTCGCCCAGCAGACCGGACTCTCCCTCGAGGACACCGTCGGCGTGCTCAGCGCCTTCGCTGACAGGGCGCTCATCGGCTCGGACGCCGGTACCTCTCTCAAGACGATGCTCCAGCGCCTGGTCCCGCAGTCCGACGAGGCCCGCGGCATCATGAACCAGCTCGGCTTCAGTGCATACGACGCGGCCGGGAACTTCGTCGGCCTGACCAAGCTCGCCGGCAACCTGAAGAGCAGCTTCTCGAACCTGACGCCCGAGGCTCGCAACGCGGCGATGGCGACGATCTTCGGCTCCGACTCGGTGCGCGCGGCGACCATCCTCTACGAGCTCGGCGCCGACGGAGTGGACCGCTACCGCACCGCCGTCAACGACCAGGGGGCCGCGAGCCGCATGGCTGCGGTCCAGATGGACAACCTGTCCGGGGACCTGGAACAGCTTCGGGGTGCTCTGGAGGTCGCGCTGATCCAGGGTGGCACGGCGGCCAACGAGGTCCTGCGCGACATGGTCCAGTGGATCACCCGCATGGTCAACGCCTGGTCCAGCCTGCCTGGTTGGCTTCAGACCTCCTCGGTGGCCCTGTTCGGGATCGGCGGCGCACTGGCGCTCCTCGCGGGCGGCCTGATGCTGGTCCTGCCGAAGATCAGCGCGTTCAAGGCGTCGCTGATCGACCTGTCCGTGACGATGCCCCGCGTCGCCGGCGCGGTGTCCCGGTTCACCTGGCTCCTGGGCCCCTGGGGGGCCGTACTGAGCCTCGCGTCCGCCGCCCTGGCCGTGTTCGGCCTCAGCTCGGTCAGCGCGAAGGAGGAGGTCCAGGGCCTGACCGAGGCAGTCCAGGCCGACTCCAACGCCATCGGCGCGAACGTGCGCGCCTGGCTGGCCCATAAGTTGGAGACGACCGGGGCCCTCAAGGCCGCCAAGGACCTCGGCATCAGCACGCAGGACCTGACGGAGGCGATCCTCGGCAGCGCCGACGCCACCACCCGGGTCAACGGCGTCCTCGAGGGCTACCTGCGCCAGGTGGAGGGCGTCGAGGGCGCGGCCCTGGACGGCGCGCACGGCGAAGCCGAGTGGATCAAGTCCCTGAACAACGTCAAGGGCGCGCTCAGCGGCCTGACCCCGGAGATCTCCGGATCGGTGGAGGCCGCCAAGCGCGAGGCCGAGGCCGCGGGCGGCGCCGCGAACTCCACCAAAAACCTGGGCGGCGCGGCGAAGACCACCGCGGCGGACATCGCCGACACCCGCACCGCCGTCGAGAAGTTGACCGACAGCCTGGACACGCTGAACGGCAAGAACATCTCGGCCGCGAAGGCGGCGATCGGCATGCAGAGCGCACTCGCTGACCTGAAGGACAAGGTCAAGGAGGGCGGCACCGAACTCGACATCCACAGCGAGAAGGGCAGGGCGAACAAGGCGGCGATCCTGGACGCCGCAGCGGCCGCGCAGGCGCACGCCAAGGCCGTCATGGAGCAGACCGGGTCGAGTGAGCAGGCGATCGCGGTGTTCGGCCAGGACGTCGAAGCCCTCAAGCGGGTCATGACGCAGGCGGGGTTCACGCAGCAGCAGATCGAGTCGCTGACCGCCGCGTACGCGGCCGTGCCCCCGGCGGTGACGACCCGGGTGACCGACCCAGGCGCGCTCCAGACCATCGCGGACCTCCAGGAGGTGAAGCGCAAAGTCGAGGACGTCCCGCCCGGGAAGTCCATCACGATCAAGGCGCCGTCCGCCGAGGCGATCCAGGACCTGCGGGCCATCGGGTACACGGTCGACGTGCTGCCCGGCGGCAAGGACGTCCGGGTCACGGTCCCGTCGAACGACGCGATCAACGGGACCGCCAAGATCCAGCAGGCCATCAACGGCATCCAGGGCCGCACCGTCACCGTCAACGTCGGCTACGACCGCGAGTACGCGGACCGGCACCAGCCGGTCGGCTGGGCGAACGGCGGCGTCAACCGGTTCGCCGGCGGCGGGATCACGGCGTTCGCCGCCGGGTCGGAGCGGCACGTCGCCCAGATTGCGCCGCCGGGGGCGATGCGCCTGTGGGCGGAGCCGGAGACGGGCGGCGAGGCCTACATCCCGCTCGCCGCAGCGAAGCGGAACCGGTCCATGCGGATCCTCTCCCAGGTGGCCGGCATGTTCGACCAGCAGTTGATCCCGCTGCGGCCGACGGCGTCCGAGCTGATCCCGGCCCGGTCGCTGGCACCGCCAGCGGCCGCCGGTACGGGTGGTGGGGTGCACCGCACGACCCACGTCACCCTCTACGGCGCCCGGCAGTCCCTCGGCGAGCAACTCGCCGACCTACAGCGGCACATGGAGTTCGTCACTTGAGAGGAGGGGCGCTGATGGCCGGATACCCTCCGGGGCTGGTGCTCGGCCGCCAGGTCACGCTCGGCACGCTGCAGCTGGGGGCGGCAGACGGGGCGGGGGTGGCGTGGACGGTGGCCTCGGACGGCCTGGATGGCTGGTCCGGGCCCGAGACCCGCGGCCAGTACTCCAATCGCGAAGCCGACCACGGCAGTTGGGCCGGGCCGACGTACCTAGGCGAGCGGGCGATCACGGTGGCCGGCACGATCACCGCGCCGGACCTGGCCACGCTGGATGCCGCCGTCGAGCAGCTGCTCGCGGCGGCCAGCCTGACCGACACCGTGCTCACCGTGGCGGAGACCATCCCCAAGCAAGTCACGGTCCGGCGGAGCGGCAAGCCGTTGGTGCGCTACGAGACCGACCGCGTCGCACGGTACTCCCTGCTGCTGACCGCCGCCGACCCGCGGCGGTACGCGACCGTGCTGCAGCAGCAGTCCACCGGCCTGCCGGTCTCCACGGGCGGGCTGACGCTGCCCATCACGCTGCCGCTCGTCATCGCGGCGGGCAGCAGCGCCGGCAGCATCACGCTGACCAACGCCGGCAGCATCGCCTCCCGGCCGGTGTTCACCGTCGTCGGGCCGGTGCCCGGCTTCAACCTGCTCGTGCAGTACCCGACCGGCGAGGTCCGTCAGCTCGCCTACAGCGACACGCTCGGGGCCGGCGACGTCCTCGTCATCGACACCGACGCCCACACCGCGCTCCTCAACGGGACCGTGTCCAGGCGCCGGTACGTGTCCGGCCGGTGGCCCGAGATCCCGCCCCGGCAGACCGTCACCGTCTCGTGGAACTCGCCGGGGTCCGACCCGGCCGCCCTGTTGACCGCCACCGCCCGCAGCGCCTGGATGTGAGGAGCCACTATGCCCACCGACCCCCTCTGGCTCCCCGGGTTGAGCTACGACGAGACCGAGCTCCGCAAGATGGACCTCGCGCTCGCGATGAGCGACGGCACTTCCCTCGGCGCCCGGCCCGGCATCCGGCCCGGCGACCCGGGGCTCACCGTCACCATTGCCAGCCTGACCGTCAACGTCAGCGCGGGCACCGCGGTCCTGTGGCGGGCCGGACAGGGCCTGTACCGGGCCCAGCTGCCCGCCAGCAGCCCCGGCACGCTGACCTCCGCCCACGCAACGTTCAGCCGCATCGACCTGGTGTACCTGCGGGTGTGGGACACCGCGGTCGACGCCTCCGGTCTGCGCCGGGCCGACACCGTACTGCTGACCGGGGCGCCGTCGGCCACGCCGGCCGTCCCAATCCCGGGCGCGACCGAGGTCTACATCCCGCTCGCCACCATCACCGTCCCGCCGACCACGGGCGGCGGCGCCGGGTCGGCCACGGTCTCCAGCACGATCCGGCAGATCACTGTGGCACCGGGCGGCATCCTGCCCGTCTCGTCGGCGGCGGACCTCGCGCTGCCCGGTGTCCACGTCGGCCAGGCCCGGTACAACACGGTCCGCAACGTGCCCGAGTACTGGAACGGCACGAGCTGGGCCGCACAGGGGGACTTCACCAGCTTCACTCCGGCGTGGACCGCGCAGACCACCAACCCGACGCTGGGCAACGGCACGTTGGTCTCCCGCTGGACACGGGTGGGCCGGATGATCACCTGGATGGGCAGCCTCCAACTCGGCAGCACGTCGAACGGCGGCACCGGCCTCTGGTCGATGAGCGTCCCCGTCCAGGCCGCAGCCAACGGTATCCTGAACGTCGGGACATGCGACTACGTCAACGCGGGCGACAACGAGTATGTCGGCCTGAGCCAGATCACCAACGGCTCGTACGTGCTCGGTTTCCTGGTCAAGACCACCGCGAACGCCCAGTCCAGCGGGGGCGTCTCCAACACCGTCCCGGTCGGCGCCAGTTCCAACACCCGGCTGCACTGGTCGATCACCTACGAGGCCGCGTCGTGAGCCCGGTCGAGCTGACGTGGCTCGGGTGTGACCTGCGCTCGGGGGCGGTCGCCGAGGAACTCCGATCCCTGCGGCCGACGCAGGCACTGTCCCGGCGCCTCGGCGCCGGGACTTCCAGCAGCCTCGACCTGGCGCTCGACGGCGCGCCGCCCGACTGGGAAGCGGCGACCGACCCGGGTCGCACCATGCTCGTCGCCGTCGACACCGCCACCGGCGTACCGGTGTGGACGGGCCTGCCGAAACCCAGGGCGGGCGGGTCCGGGCCCGTGGTCCAGCTCGCCGCGGCCACGCCCGAGTGCTACCTGGACGGCCGCTACCCCGGCGACTACACGGCCACCGCGACCGACCAGGTCGCCGTGATGGCCGCCGTGGCCGCGCCGGCGCTGACCGGCGGCCCGCCGGTCGTCCTCGACACCACCGCGTCCGGCACCCTGATCGACTACGCGGTCGCGGATGCCGACGACCGGACGATCCTCTCGTACCTGCAGGAGATCGCCGCGATGCGGGACGGTCCCGAGTGGACGGTCGACACGGTGTGGGCGGACGCCGCGCAGACTCGCGTGCAGCTGGTGCTGCGGATCCGGCCGACCATCGGCGTCGTCAGCCCGTCTCCGGAGGCCGTGTTCGACATGCCGGGCTCCGTCGCCGACTACGTCCTGACCGAGTCCTACGAGCGCGGTCGCGGCGCCACTTCGGTGATCGCCCGCGGCGACCGGGCGGACGGGGTGCGGGCGACCAGCAGCACCCACACCGCGACCGACCTCATCAGCAGTGGCTGGCCGCTGTGGGAGAGCCGCTTCAGCCCCGCCCAGGGCGTCACCGACACCTCCCAGCTGGAACGGCACGCCGCCGAGGCCCTGGCGCTGATGGGCACCGGCAGCAAGTCCTGGACGCTCACCGCGGTCGCGTCCCGCGCGCCCCGGGTCGGGTCCGACTGGGGGCTCGGCGACAGCGTGCGCCTCGCGGTCGCCGCGTCGCCGCGGCACCCGGCCGGCGTCGAGGTCGTCGCCCGCGCGTACGCGTGGGAGCTGAACCCGTCCACGGACCGTGTGTCCCCGATCCTGCTGGAGGACCAGTGAGCATCCGCCTCGACCAACTGCCCCGCGGCGCCTCGTGGCTGGCCGAACAGGTCGCCGACCTGAAGACCGCCCTGGCCCAACTACGGGCCCAGCAGCCGGACATGGCGGCTGCGGACGGGCTGCTCGCCCCGCAGGACACGGACACGACCCGGTGGCCGCAGACCAGCAGCACCTCGTACGCGCCGGTGGCCCGCTGCTACAACGTCGCCTGGAAGCGCGGGGTCCGGGTCATGGCGGCCACGACCGTCGCTTCCGGCACCACCGGCCAGGTCCGGGTCACTGTCAACGGCGTCCAGCTCGGCGCGGCGGTCCCGGCCGGGACGCTCCTGGACGTCACCGCGCCCCTGCCCGCCTCCGCGCCGATCGGCACCCAGTACCTCATCGCAATCGAGGCCGTCCGCACGTCCGGTGCGGGCAGCGTCGGCGCCCAGGTCCAGCTCATCCGCGCCACCGACTAGGAGACCCCACCGTGCGCTTCGTCAACACCGTCCGGGCCGACGACCCGGTCCAGCTCGCCGAGCGGATGACGCCGTTCGCCGTCGCAGAGTTCCTCGCCGGCCGCGCCGGCCAGCCCTCCGCGTCCTCGTCCGGCCAGCCGCAGATCCCGGTCGAGCTGTGGCTGCTGGCTGTCCAGCGGGTGTCCGCGGACCCGGGCGAGTGGACCATCTACGGCCTCTCGTCGGACGAGGACATCCCGGGTTGGCCGCACCGGACCGGCACCTACACCGGGGGCCTGCGCCACCCGCAGCAGGTCGGCGCGGCGCTGGCCGCGGCCGGCTACCAGGTGGCCATGCGCCACTACACCTCGTACGCCGTGACCTGCACGTCGACCGACGTCCCGCTCACCTAGGAGGCCGCATGACCGCGCAGTGGAAGCGCCTGGTCGACCACGTCATGGGCGTGCCCGAGGGCGTGTACGAGGGCTGGAACGCCCGCGACGGCTACGACAACGACAACCCGTGGGGACGCCGGTTCGGAGAGAACGGTGTCGCCTGGTGTGTCATCTGGGACTGGTGCATGTACGACGACGTCGGGCTCGCCGGGGTCGTCCCGCGGTTCGACAACGTCAGCGCGTTCACCGCCTGGGCTCAGCGTCGCGGCCAGTTCAGTCAGTACCCCAGCGTGGGCGCCTGGGTGAACTTCGGCAACGGCTCGCACACCGAGATCGTCGTCGGGTTCGACGCGGACACCGTCTACACCAAGGGCGGCAACTCGGTCCGGGCCGGCTCCACGGACGCGGGGCAGGGCAACGGCGTCTGGTCGCACGCCACTTCGCGTCGATCCGCCAGGGTGGTCGGCTACTTCGCCCCGCGCTTCCCGGACGGCGTCTGCCCCCCGACCACCGACCCTCGCGACCCGCGCGGTGGCCGCGCCCAGACCTCGTACCGCTGGACCGGGGCCGACCCGGCACCGGCCCCTACCCCCGTCCAGGAGGACGACATGACCCCCGACGAACTGCTCGCCACCCGGGTGCCGTTGGCGACGCTGCCGACCGGCTACGTGCCGACCGTGGCCGAGTTGCTGAACGGCGCGAAGACCGCCGGCGCCCAGCTCGACCAACTCCGGGCCGACCTGCCCGGTCTGCTGCTGGCCACGCCGATGCCGGACTACGCGGTGCTGCCCGACGGGTACCGGCCGACGATCGGCGAGGCGCTGAACGGTGCGAAGACGGCCGGCGCCCAGCTCGCCGCGCTGAGCGGCCAGGTGGCGGCCCAGTCCGCGGCGATCACCGCGCTCGCGCAGCAGGTCGCGGCCGGCGGCCCCGTTGACGTGGACGACCTGGTGGCCCGGATCGAGCAGGCGATCAGCTCCGTGACCGTGCACCTGACCACCACCTCGAAGGAGTCCTGACCATGCGGAAGCTCATCATCGACCTGGTCGAGCGCACGGTCGCCACGTACGCGGTGGCGTTCCTCGGCCTGCTGCTGGCGGACGGGTTCGACCTGACGTCGATCAGCGCGCTGAAGGCGGCGGGGGTGGCGGCGCTGCCGGCCGCGCTGACCGTGCTGAAGAGCGCGGTGGCATCGTTCGTGGGTGACCCGAACAGCGCCGCCCTGATCACCCGGCAGCGGCAGTGACCAGCCCGCCCCCGGACGCCGGGGTGTACATCAGCCCCGCCCAGACGCTGGAGGAGGTACGACGGATCGCCGACGGCCAGATCCGGATGGAGGGCAAGCTCGACCGGATCATCGACGACCGGGTCGAGGATCGCCAGGCTGTGGCCGACCACGAGCAGCGGATCCGAAGCCTTGAGGTGCGGGTGTGGATGGCTGTGGGTGCGGCTGTGGTGCTCGGCACCGGCGGCGGCGCGCTGGCCCAGATGCTCGCCCGGTAGTACTGCACCACGCCCCCGCTCTCCTTCGGGAGGGCGGGGGCATTCGGCGTTCCGGCCCGGCGGGGTTCCGGAGCGGCCATCATGTGGGCATGACCACCATCACCATCGGGATCGCCCGACGTGAGGGCACCGCTGGCCCCATCGCTGACGCCGCCGCCACCTACACCTCCGACGCCACCGGTCGGACCGCCGCCGCCCTGGTGGACGGGATGGGCCACGCCGACGACATCGTGCGCCTGGCGCCGATGCTCGCGGAGACCGCCGCGCGGGTCGGCGCCGGCCGTGGAGCCCTGGCCGGGCTGCTGTCCGCAGGGCTGCTACTGGCGGACCCTGGCCACCCGGACGCGGTCGGCGTCCTCGCCGTGACCCGGGCCGATGGCAGCGGCGCCGAGCTGGTGTGGGCGGGCGACTGCCGGGCCTACCGCTGGGACGGCACCGAACTCGCGCAGCTGACGACCGACCACAACCTCGCTGCCTACCTGAGTCGGGCCGCCCTGGCCGCAGGCGAGGTGCCGGTCTCGGCGCTCGCCGACTCCGTCGGGGTGACGCTCGGCCGGGCCACCCCTGCGACCGCTCCCTACGTCGGAGTGCCCGCCGGCGGGCTGCTGGTCCTCACCACTGACGGTGTCCACGATCAGGTCCCGGCCGAGAGGGTCGAGGCCCTGGTCCGCGAACACCAGGGCCTCGACCCCCAGGCACTGGCTGATGCCCTGGTGGCTGCGGCCACGGCGGACTCCGGCGGGTACCGCGACGATGCGACTGCCGTCGTGCTGCCGCTCGGCCTGGCACACTCGGCGCCGGCCCTGACCCCGACCATGGCCATGCACCTCGGCCGCCTGGCGACCGGGGCCAGCGGCCTCACGCCCGACGTGCGGGCGCGTGTCCACGCCGCGATCGAGGTTGCGATGCACGACGGCACCGAGGCCGGGGTATGCGCCCTGGTGGACATCCTGATGGCGGAGACGGCCCGGGCGACCGGGCCCGGCCGGTAGGCGGTTCAGGGGCTGTCGTGCATCCAGCGCCACACGCCGGCCGGGTCGGGCGCGTACCAGGACCGGCCGCCGGGGTACAGCCCGCGGGGGCTGGGCAGGGCGGTCCCAGGGTCCGGGTCGTCCAGGTCTACGACGGCGTGCTCGCCGTCGAGCGGGCCGCCGTGCAACTCGACGGTCGTCTCCATGGCGTTCACGCCTGGTGGATGATGACGCCGCCCGCAGTGGGCACGCAGCGGGTGTCGGCGGGCAGGTGCTCAATGATGGGGATGGGTTCGGCGCGGCCGCTCTGGATGATGCGCCGGAGGTGAGCCTCGCCGTAGAGGATGACGTCGGGGGCGGTGACGGTGCCGGTCATGCAGATCACGGGGTCGGCGACGAATTGGCCACCGTCCTGGCGGGCGACGGCCAGCTCGGCGTCGTTGGCCTCGGCCTCGGCCGCGTCGAGGGGGTTCTGGCAGCCGGGGCAGATCAGCTCGACCATCCGCCCTGCCTCCCATCGGGAGTTCCAGCCGTCGGCGTCGGCGCCGGTCAGGTTGTCGGGGGCGGTCCGGCCGCAGCGGCCGCATGTGAGGTCTTCCATGCGCACTGACAGTAGCTCAGTCGTCACCATCGAGTGCGGTCTTCGCGGCGTCGAGGGACCGCTGCCAGACGGCCTGCCGGTAGCCGGCCCGCCTGGCGTCCTCCCAGAAGGGGTGGCGTTCAAGGACCGCCGCGGCGGCGAGGTAGTGCTCGCGCGCGGCCTCGACGTCGCCTCCGGACTCCCGTGCCGTCGTCATCGCCCGGTCGGCACGCAGGGCGGCGATGTGGAGGGGGAGCAGGTCCGCGGGGATCTCGACGTCAGCCATGCCGTCATCGTACGACCGGCATCGGACGATGCAGGTCAGGCGGCAGTCAGTGCGCGGGCCCGCTCGGCGAAGTCGGCAACCAGGCGCCCGCCGAACGGCTCCATCCGCCGCTGTAGGTCGGCAACGGCTTCGACGGCGCGGCTGCTCTTGACCTTGCCGGCGAGGGAGAGCGTTCGCAGGCCGGCGGCGTGGGCCTGTTCGAGGTCACGCCGCTGGAGGTGTGTGGTAGCGAGCGCGGCCTGGGAGAGTGCACCGCGGCGGGCCCGGCTCTGTGAGCGGGCGTGGTCGATGCTCCTCTTGGCGTGCTCGGCCGCTCCGGCGTGGTCGCCGACGTCCCGCAGGGTCATGGCGTGCTCGCCGTGCAGGTAAGCCGGGTCGATGAACAGAGCCCACTCCGGTTCGCCGTCGGCGTGGATGCGCTCGGCGGCTGCCTCGGACTCGGCGACGGCCCGGGTGGCACCAGCCTTGTCGCCCATGGTCGCGAGCGCGCGACCTTCGAGCGCCCACAGGTCAGCCAGGGCGGCGGCGGAGGAGCCGCGGAGACCGTGACGGCCGGACTGGGCCAGGCGGAGCCCCTCTTCGGGGTGCCCAAGGAGGGTGGCTTGGTCGGCCATCCCCGCCAGAACGTGCGCGCCGAGCGGCACGTTGGCGGACTCCTGGGCGAGGCGGAGCGACTGGATGAGGTAGCGCTGGGCGGTGCCGTGCTCGCCGTTGTCGTAGGCCATCCACCCGAGGAGGTAGGTCTGTTCGGCGGCCGCTTCGCACAGGGCTCGGCGGACATCGTCGGCCTGCGGGCGGCGGAGGAGGGGGTAGACGTGGATGTTCATGTAGGCGGCGAGGATCAGCCGGCCGGATCCTCCGCCCTGGAAGATGTCGATCTTCTGGAACTCACCGAACATGTTTTTGACGGCGGTGACGTCCTCAAGGCGGACTCGGGGGCCAGGTTCGGGTTCCTGGTCGAGGGTGGCGAGGAGCCAGTCCCTGGATGGTCCGGTGGCGGCGACGGCTGCGAACGGTGCGGCGGCAAGGAATCGGCGGCGGTCCACGTCTGCTCTCCCCAGGTCAGAGACGGTTTCCACCGTAACCTCGTAGCTGCGGGAGTAAAGGAGCGAGCGGTCCTCGGCCGGGCTCTCGCCGAGTCCCAATTCGTACGATGTGACCCGGTATCCGAGTGCGTCGGAGATGACGTCCGCGATGATCCCTGGGAGCGGTCGGCGCGGCTGGTTGCCCTCACGCCAGCGGCGCACGGCGGTTGCATCGGGTGCGATCTGCTGGTGCCCAGCGTGTTGAGCTGCGGATTTGACGCGCCGCGCGAGTTCGGCGTTGCTCAGGCCCGTCCGGGCCTGCCAGTCGGTGAGCCGGGTGTTCGGCGTCCGCATCGTCGTCATGGTCCTGTCCTACCCTCGTCTGCCACCTCGTGCGGAAGTGCCACCCTGTGCCACCCCTCCAGCGCTTACGGTCAGGTGATCACGGGTCGACTCTTGGTGGTGATGGTAGTCCCAGCAACCTAGGAGGGGGCCCGTGTTGACGGCCACCGATCGTACGGTTCCGCTGTCGTTAGCGGCCTGGACGTGGATCGACGCGACACCCGACGGGCTCGTGTCGTTCATGCTGATCACCCCGGCGCGCGCCGACGCACCCGGACTGCGGCCGATCGCCACGCGCGCCGGCCTGTCCGCGCCCGAGCTTCCACTCCCGTCGCCCGGGATCCGCATCGTTCTCGACGGCCCGGACGCCCTCGTGCTGCTGCCGCACGTAGACGGCGCTCTCCGGCTGGCCGCCGATGAGGGCTGGGCGGACTTCGCGCGGAGGGGCGGCACGATCGTTCTCCTCATGGGACAGCGCTACCTCGACACCGCTGCCCGCAGGATCGACGTCGAGGAGTACCTGCAACAGGCGTTGCTGTCCCGCCAACTCTGGCTCGGGAAGACCACCCTGGGTGCCGACTACACCGACCAGCAGCGGCGCGCGGAGGCCTGCATCGTCTGCGGTCGGCACGAGGCGCCGCTGTCCCCAGCTGGTCACGCGTACACCTCCACGTCCGGCGCCCCGCTGGGTTGGCCTGTGGTCGCGCACCCAAGCTGCACCGCCCAGGAGGCCTGATGTACGAGCACGACGGCACCGACAAGCCGCGGTTCAACCCGCAGAGCGACGCCTGGCAGGATGCCGTCGCTGGTGTGCGGGACATGCTCGACCGGTCGCAGCGGAAGTGGGACGCCGAGCACGGCCTGGGGGAACAGGACCCGGCGACGTGAGCGCCAAGCCGGGACCGCTGCGGGACGAGTGCAGCGGGTACTGCGTGGTGTGTGGGAAGTGGGGCCGCGGCACCTACGCGGCCACGCTGAACAGCCACTCGGACAGCATCCGCGACCACATCGGGTGCACGGGCGTGCGGGCGGACGGCATCCGCAGCCGCCACAGGCAGGAGGGCCCCCGGTGACCGACCTCAGCGACGCCGAGCGCGCGGGGCTTGCTGCGGCCCTCGACCAGGCCCGCGCTGCCCAGCGGGACTGGCTGCGGCTGCTCGACAGCACGACGCCCAGGCCCCCCGCGGACGACACCCCGGAATGGGCGTGGGCGGCCAGCCTCGCCCTGATCCGCGCGTGGCGTGACGGCGCGGTGAGCACGTGCCCGCACCTGCGCATCGGCGAGCCGGTCATGATCCTCGCCGAGACCCCAACGATGCTGCACTGCCGGGAGTGCTACCGGCACGCGAGGGCCACGCGGGCCTGCCTCGGGTGCGGCAGTGCGGCTGGGACCCGGTCGCGATTCGGAGGGGTGGAGGACCTCGCCTCGACCGAGGACGTCTCGACCACCTCCCGGATGCTCTGCCCGGCGTGCGCCGTGAACGAGCGCCTCGGACCGACGTCACCCGTCGGCACGTTCGGGCCCGGCCGGTAGGCCCACCCACCCCTCTGATCAGCACTGACGAACGGAGCCACCCATGGCCGACGACCCTGCCCCGCTGAGCGAGCGGCACCGTGCCGCGGCTGAGGCCCACACGGACTGGGCGCACGAGCTGCACGACCGCGGTGAGAGCGCCCACCGGCCGATCACGCACGCGAACAACGCGAACCTGGAGGCCGCCCGCCTCGAACGCGAGGGGCGGTAGGAACCTGGCCGGCCGTACGGCGGTGCGGCCGGCCTACTCGTCCCAGAACAGGCGACGGAGGGGGACACCGATGGTCCGCGCGATCGCGCTCAGCTGGTCGATGGTGGCCGGTACGAGGCCGTTCTCGATGCGGCCGACGGTCCGCCGGTCCAGCCCTGCGCGCTCGCCGAGCCGCTCCTGTGTGAGGTCGGCCTGTCGCCTGAGCGATAGGATCCGCGCCCCTACGTCTCGCCGGTCACGGATCTGCTGGTCATCGGGAGTGTACGGAGCCGGCACCCCTTGACGCTGGCCGGTCCATGATCAAAAGTCTGTACCGATACACCGCCATTTATCGTATACCAGTTCGATATAATCGACCCACCGCAGCCCGGGGGGCCTGAACCGGGAGTACACAATGAGCGCTAAGCCGCCGCCGGGCTGGAGCCTGACGCAGCCGTTCGACCTGGAGTTGGCCGCACGCGACATCCTGGAGGCGGCCCAGATACTGGCCCGACACGGGCGCCATCCGAACGGCACCCCGGAGCAGGCCGCCGAGGTGCACGCGGCGAACGCGGCAATCCACGCCATCACGCTCCGAGTCGCGCGACACCGTCCACCCGCCAAGGGCGGCAGTTAGTCCTGAAGCGCGCGTGTGCGGCGTTCCCACCACACCGCGAGCTGGAAGATCGATCCGGCCCCCGCGATTTCCTTGATCTGCGCGATCTGGTGCGTCACCGTACGGTGGCTGACCTCCACTTCCCGGGCGATCTGTCGTTGGTCCTGGCCGGTTGCCAGCAGCTGGCAGATTGAGATCTGTAGGTCGGTCAGTGCCCGCTCGCCGGTCCGCGGCTCCTCGCCGGTCCACGGCATCGCCGCCGCCCAGTCGCGATCGAACTGGGCGGCGGCGAAGGCGGCGACGGACCGGTCCTCCACAAGCACCGCCCGCAGTTGATGTGGTGCGGCCCCCGGATCGTCGATGACCGCCCATCGTCGGTCGACGATGATGGCCCGAGCGAACCCGCCGTCGAGCGTACGGACGTGGCCGCCGGCCGCAGTCATCTGTGAGGTCCAGTACGCGGTGATTTCATCGGCTCTCACCGTGGCTCGGTAGAGCGTGCGCATGGAGACGCCGCGCCGGATGGCGTCGAGGTCTCGGTGTCGGGAGATATCGAGTCGCGCCCGGGGCCTAGGCCCGTGCGGCTGGGCGGTCAGCAGCTCTTGAGTGGCGTCCGCGATGATCTCGGAGACCCTGGCGTTGATGGCCTGCGTGCCCTCCAGGTATTCGACAGCCCCAACCCGCGGACGTTCGGTGCTGCGGTAGGAGATCGAGAGGTCGCGGAGCGAGTCCGGAAGTGCCTCGGCTGCGCTGATGGCGTCGCGGGCGGCTCTGTACAGCTCGGCCTGGCGCCGCGTTGCCGCGTGAGCCGGGTTCAGGACGAGGAAGCGGCCGCCGGTCGGGGCGTCAGGGTGCGGTGTGATGAGGCCGTAGGTGAGCAACTCGTTCAGCACCGGGGCGGTCGGATCGGGGGCGATCCCCTCGGAGATGGCGAGCAGGACATACAGCTCGCGGGCTTCGCTGCTGAGAGTGCTGTCGGCTGCGTAGCCGGAGAGGGCGGTGCCGCTCAATGTCGCTCCTGCGAGAAATGGCAGATGTAACAAATCGCAGCGTAGATGGCTTGATTGAAGGCTGTACAGAGGGGAGGCTGGTCGCACACCACTCATCACCTCGGCGGCGTCGCACTGCCGTCGACAGGAGGTTGCCATGAAGCGAGCACTCGGGGTCGCGGGAGCGGCTGCGGCTCTCGTTGCCGTGCTGGGCGCCGGCGCTGCCACATCCACCCAGGCCGACTCGACGTGGGGTCGGT
This sequence comes from Kitasatospora sp. NPDC091335, assembly GCF_044757205.1. Lineage (NCBI taxonomy): Bacteria > Bacillati > Actinomycetota > Actinomycetes > Kitasatosporales > Streptomycetaceae > Kitasatospora > Kitasatospora sp. NPDC091335. Next base: position 817,564 of record NZ_JBIVUM010000001.1, read on the forward strand.
CGGTGCAGTCCACCCAGGCCGACTCGACATGGGGCGTCGTTGCTCCGAGCCCGACTCCTACGCCGGAGCCGGACGCCACGCTGGCGGACTCCACCTGGGGCTGATCGACCGACACGGACGGGCGCCAGGCGAGTCGCCTGGCGCCCGTCGCGGCTTCCGCCTCTATCGGGGGGTGGGGGTGGCGGGGGAGACGAGATCCGTCGCCACAGTCCGCCGGGGTCGGGTCGAACGGGGCGCCCCCAAGTCGCACGACGACCCGACTCCGGCATTCAAGATCAACTGGGAGGGAATGGGAGATGATCTTGAGTGACAGCTACCAGATCCTGCCAGCTATTGCCAGTAATTGCCATGTCCTTTTTGTCATTCATGCAGGTCAGGGTGCCTGACCTGCTGAGGCCCTACGCCGTCGGCTGCTGCTGGGTGATGCAGTGGATGCCGCCGCCGTTGGCGAAGATCTCACGGGCGTCCACGAGTTCGACGGTGCGGCCCGGGTAGGCGTCGGCGAGGATCGCGGCGGCCTCCTGGTCGCGCGGGTCGTCGAAGGCGCAGAGGATCACCGCGCCGTTGGCCACGTAGTGGTTGATGTAGGAGTAGTCGACCGGCTCGCCGTCCTCGTCCAGCAGGACGGTGGGGGCGGGCAGTTCGATGACCTCCAGCGGCCGGCCCAGGGCGTCCGTCGAGGCGCGCAGGACGGCCACCAGCTCCCGGCAGACCTCGTGGTCCGGGTGCGCGGGGTCGGGCTGGACGTGGGCGACCACGACGCCGGGGCGGACGAAGGAGGCGACGATGTCGATGTGCCCGCGGGTGCCGAACTCGTCGTAGTCGCGGGTGAGTCCGCGCGGCAGCCAGATCGCCTTGGTGGTGCCGAGGAAGGCGTGCAGCTCGGCCTCGACCTCCTCCCTGGTCCAGTCCGCGTTGCGGCCCTCGCCGAGCTGGACGGTCTCGGTGACCAGCACCGTGCCCTCGCCGTCGACGTGGATGCCGCCGCCCTCGTTGATCAGCCGGGAGGCGAAGCGCTGGACCTTCGTCAGCTCGCCGATGTGCTCGGCGATGTGCTGGTCCTTGTCCCAGCGGGCCCAGGACTGTGCGCCCCAGCCGTTGAAGATCCAGTCGGTGGCGGCCAGCGAGCCCTTGCCGTCGATCAGGAAGGACGGGCCGATGTCGCGCATCCACGCGTCGTTCAGCGGGCGCTCGACGATCTCGACCCGCTCGGAGACGTACCCGCGGGCCTGCTCCGTCTCGCCGGTGTTGACGATCAGCGTCACCGGCTCGTACCCGGCGATGGTGTCGGCGACGGCGGCCCAGGCCCGGCGGGCGGCGTGCAGCTGCTCGGGGCCGTCGAAGGTGGGGTTGGCGGTGGGGAACGCCATCCAGGTGCGGTCGTGGGGGTGCCACTCGGCGGGCATCCGGTAGCCGAGCGAGGCGGGCGTGGGGGTGGTCATCATCGAGTCCCTGGAAGGTCAGAGGAGGTCAGAGGGGGTCAGAGGAAGTAGAGGCGGCTGAGCGAGACACTGTCGGCGGGTTCGGAGCGAAGCGGCGAGCCGTCCAGCGAGACCAGTCCGGTCTCGGTGACCTCGACGTGGCCGACGCGGGCGTTGCGCACCATGTCCCGCGGCCCGATGCCGCGGGTGTTCCGCACGCCGACCCGGCGGCGGCGGGTGGGCAGCGCGTCGGCGGCCCGGTCGAGGTAGGCGCCGTCGGCGGCGGCCTGGGCGACGAAGGCCACCGAGATGTCGGCGGCGGTCGCGCCGTGGGCGCCGAACTGCGGGCCGAGGACGAGCGGTTCGCAGCGGTCGGTGGAGGCGTTGGGGTCGCCGACCACCCCGTACGCGGGGAACCCGGCCTTGAGGACCAGCTGCGGCTTGGCGCCGAAGTGGTCCGGGCGCCAGAGCACGATGTCGGCGAGCTTGCCGATCTCGATCGAGCCGACCTCGTGCGCGAGGCCGTGCGCGATGGCCGGGTTGACGGTGAGCTTCGCGATGTAGCGCAGCACGCGCTCGTTGTCGTCGCCGCCCTCCGTCGTCCCGTACGAGCCGGTGCCGTCGAGCGGGCCGAGTTCGGCCTTCATCTTCCCGGCCATGGCGAAGGTGCGGCGCACGGTCTCGCCGGCCCGGCCCATGCCCTGGGCGTCGGAGGAGGTGATGCCGATGACCCCGAGGTCGTGCAGCACGTCCTCGGCGCCCATCGTGCCGGCGCGGATCCGGTCGCGGGCCATCGCGGCGTCGCCGGGCAGGTCGGTCTTGAGGCCGTGCGCGGAGACGATCATGCCGAAGTGCTCGCCGAGCGCGTCCCGGCCGAACGGCAGCGTCGGGTTGGTGGAGGAGCCGATGACGTTCGGCACGCCCGCCATCTTCAGCACGTTGGGGACGTGTCCGCCGCCGCAGCCCTCGATGTGGAAGGCGTGGATGGTGCGCCCGTCCAGCACCTTGAGGGTGTCCTCGACCGACAGGCACTCGTTCAGGCCGTCGGTGTGCAGGGCGACCTGGACGTCGTACTCCTCGGCGACCCGCAGCGCGGTGTCCAGTGCCCGGGTGTGCGCGCCCATGTCCTCGTGCACCTTGAAGCCGGACGCGCCGCCCTCGGCCAGCGCCTCGATCAGCGGGGCCTCGTCGGAGGACGAACCGCGGCCCAGGAAGCCGATGTTGACGGGCCAGGCGTCGAAGGCGTTGAAGGCGTGGCGCAGCGCCCAGGGCGAGTTCACGCCGACGCCCCAGACCGGGCCGAACTCCTGGCCGATGATCGTGGTGACGCCGGAGGCCAGCGAGGCCTCCATGATCCGCGGCGAGAGCAGGTGGACGTGGGTGTCGATGGCACCGGCGGTGGCGATCATGCCCTCGCCGGAGACGATCGTGGTGCCGGTGCCGACGACCACGTCCACGCCGTCCAGGGTGTCCGGGTTGCCGGCCCGCCCGATCGAGGCGATCCGGCCGCCGATCAGGCCGATCGAGGTCTTGCGGATGCCCTGGACCGCGTCGATCACCAGCACGTTGCTGATCACCACGTCGCAGGTGTCCCGGACGGCGGCGGGCTTGAGGTGCAGGCCGTCGCGGGCGGTCTTGCCGAAGCCGGCCAGGAACTCGTCGCCGGGTGCCTGGGAGTCGGACTCCACGCGGACGATCAGTCCGCTGTCGCCGAGCCGGACGCGGTCCCCGGCGCGCGGGCCGTGGACGGAGATGTAGTCGTGGGGAGAGATCGCCGTCACGAGGGCGCCTCCGAGTCGTCGAAGCCGGTCAGGTAGCCGGTCGCGCGGGCCTTCGCGAGGGCGGCCTCCTTCGCGCCGGGCGCGTCCAGGGGGCCGTCCACGAGCCCCGCGAAACCGATCGCGACCCGCCGGCCGCCGATCGGGACCAGGCCGACCTCGACGGTGGCGCCCGGGTCGAAGCGCACCGAGGAGCCGGCCGGGACGGCCAGGTGGGTGCCGTAGGCGGCGGCCCGGTCGAAGGCGAGGCGGGGGTTGGCCTCGAAGAAGTGGAAGTGCGAGGTGACCGAGATCGGCACCCCCGAGGTGTTGTGGACGGGGAGCAGCAGCGTCTCCTCGACCGGGTCGTAGCCGGTGCCGGCGCCGGGCAGCGCGCTGCCGGGGGCCTCGTCGCCGAGCGAGCCGGCGCCCCTGAACGGGTCGTCGACGACGGCGAGGCGGGTGCCGTCCTCGAAGACGGCCTCGACCTGGACGTCGGTGACCACGTCCGCCACGCCGGGCAGCACGTCGTCGGCGGTCAGCACGGAGCGGCCGGCCTCGATGGCCTCGGCCAGTCGCAGGCCGTCGCGGGCGGCCTCGCAGACGGTGTCCGCGATCAGGGCGGTGGCCTCGGGGATGTTGAGGCGCACGCCCCGGGCGCGGCGGGCGCGGGCCAGTTCGGCTGCCGTGAAGATCAGCAGCCGGTCCCGCTCGGTGGGGGTCAGTCGCACGGTTCCTCGCTCGCGGTCGCCGGGAGGGGGTCGGCTCGGGCGATGTTAGAACGCCGTTCAAACATCTCGGGTCATTGAACCCGCACCGGGCCGCCCTGTCCAGCGTTGCCGCTCCGCGGAGGTTCGGCTCGCCGGGCGGGGGGCGGGGGTGAGGCCCGCCGGGCGGGGGACGGGCGAGGCGGGAGCGAGAAAGGGGGCCGGATGGGAGCGAAGCGCCGGGAGGGAGGAGGGGGAGGGACGGGCCCCGTGAACCGGTGCCCGGGCCCGGCGCGCGGCGGAGCGGGCCGGGGGGCGCGTGGCCGGGCGCACGGTCCGTACGGGCGCCGGGTGTGCGCGGGATCGGGCGGGGGCTTCCTCGAATGCGGCCTCTGCGCTTCGCAAACCTGTCCGGCGCGAGCAGTTGGATCACGCGAACCACCCCGTGCCCCTTTCACCCCACGTGATCGGACGCACACTGTTGCAAACGCCGTCAACTGGGCATGAGGATGAGTGGTCAGCAACGAGGGGGCCACCCGACCGGCGGGGGATCCGGAGGCGGGGGCCCGGATTCCAGGGCGGGGGCATGTGTTGATGGACGGTCAGTCGCGATTCCCGCGGCAGCGGACGAGTTCCGGCGACGCCTACCGGTCCGGGCCGGTCAAAGGGCCGGCCGGTACCACCGGGACGGCCCTGCCGGGCGCGCCGGCTCCGGGTTGTGCCTTGCACCGGCGGCTGCACCTCACACTCGATCCGGCGGACCTGGCCGAGGTGGGCTCGGTCCGGCGGCGGCTGCGTTCGGCGCTGAGCCACTGGGGGGTGTCGGAGCTGTCCGACACCGCCGAGCTGCTCTCCTCCGAGCTGGTCACCAACGCGCTGCTGCACACCGGAAAGGGCGCCGTCTTCGACGCGGTGCTCGGCTCGGACCACCGGCTGCGCATCGAGGTGCAGGACGGCGCCAGCAGGCTGCCGGGGCGCCGCCGCGATCCGGCTGGCGAGTACGCGACCTCGGGGCGCGGCCTGCTGCTGGTGGAGGCGCTCGCGGACTCCTGGGGCGTGCAGCTGCGCGGCGAGGGCAAGGTCACCTGGTTCGAACTCGCCCTGCCCTGAGCCCGGTACCGCCGCGGGGCCGCCGCTCGGCGCCGTCGCCAGGGCCGTAGGATTGTTCGCCGTCGATTGATTCGCTGTCGAAGGATGCCCTGAACAGAAGGCGGAACGGAAGATTTCCGGCCCGTTGCCATTGCCGCTCGGCCGAACATTGGCCAGGATGGTGGGAATGTGTGTCCACGTGCGGGAAGCAGCGGGGAGACCGAACCTCGACTGGCCACCGTTCGTCGCACCGTCCTATCCAGCACGACCCATCACACCGCCTCGCGGCCCGTCCGGACGGTCGGCGCGGTCCGCCACGGCAGCGGCAGGAGCAGCATGCCCACTGAGCCCGAGTCGCCGGGGCCGGCGCTTCCGCCCGGCGCGTCGCCCGCCGTCGAGCCGCGCACCGTGGATCCGCGAACCGCCCAGCCGAGAACCGCCCGACCGCGCACCGCCGGGCCGAGAACCGCCGAGCCGCGCGTCGCCGAGCAGCCGGGCGCCCTGGAGCCGCGGATCCAGGGGCAGCCCGCCGTCGGACCGACCACCTCGGGCACCGGCCGGGCCAGGCCGCCCGCCCAGTCCTCGCGCCGCGGCTCCCCGGTGCGCCCCTCGCCGAGCCTCGCCGCCGCCCGGCTGGCGCCCGTGCTGTCGGGCGGACTGCCGCCCTCCTCAGCGGACACCATGCCGGACTGGCTGGAGCCCGCGATGGCCGCCAACGGCATCGGCTCCTTCGACTGGGACATCCGCCGCGACGTCCTGGAGGGCGATCACCGGGCCTGCGCGATCATCGGGCTGGACGTCCTGAGCCAGGGCCGCTTCGACCGCACCGCCGCCTCCTTCCTGGCCCTGCTGCACCCAGAGGACGCACCGGTGGTGCGCCGCCGGGTCGAGCGCGCGGTGGCCGAGCTGGGCCAGTGCGGCGCCTACTACCGCACCATCGGGGCGAGCGGCGCCATGCGCGCGGTGCGCTTCCGCGGCCGGGTGCTGGCCGACGCCTTCGGCCGGGCCTCCCGGATGGTCGGGTTCGTCTGGGACGCCACCGTCGAGCTGCACAAGCGGGACCACGCCGACCGGATGGCCATGCTGCGCGAGGAGCGCTCCCGGTTCATCAAGGAGGCGGCGCGCGCCCTCTCCGAAGCCGTCACCGTGCGTGACGTGGCCAGGGTGTTCACCGAGCTGCCGCTGCCCGGGCTGCCGCCGGACGGCCTGCTGCTGGCCTCCTTCGAGGCCGGACGGACGCAGATCCTGGGTGCCTCCGGCTACCGCACCGGCTCGCTGGCGGTCTGGGACCGCACCGTGCTGCCGTCCGGCCACCCGGCCGCCGAGGCGCTGCGGCACCGCACGCCGGTGTTCGTCTCGACCCGCGAGGAGTTCCGGGACGGCTATCCCGAGGTGTGGGAGCAGACCAGCCGCACCGGCCGGGGCTCGTGGGCGTACCTGCCGCTGGTGGCCAGCGGCAGGGCGATCGGCGTCTGTGTGGTCAGCTTCGACGACGAGCGCGAGCTGGACGCGGACGAGCGCACCCTGCTGTCCACGCTGGGCGGGCTGGTCGCCCAGTCGCTGGCCAGGGCCCGGCTGCACGACGCCGAGCACGAACTCGCGGCGAGCCTCCAGCGGGTGATGCTGCCGCGCACCGTCCCCTCCGTCCCGGGCGTGACCACCGCCGTGCGCTACCTCGCGGCCGGCTCCGGCCTCCAGATCGGCGGCGACTGGTACGACGTGGTGCCGCTGCCCGGCGGGCACGTCGGCCTGGTGATCGGCGACGTCCAGGGCCACGACGTGCACGCCGCCGGGATCATGGGCCAGCTGCGGATCGCGCTGCGCGCCTACGCGGCCGAGGGCCACCCGCCCGCCGCCGTGATGGCCCGCGCCTCCCGCTTCCTCGCCGACCTGGACACCGACCACTTCGCGACCTGCACCTACGCCGAGGTCAACGTGGACTACGGCGTGATCTACGCGGTCCGGGCCGGCCACCTCGACCCGGTGGTGCGCCGCGCGGACGGCACCGCCACCGTGGTGCCGGTGGCCGGCGGGCTGCCGCTGGGCATCTACCCGGACCAGGAGTACCGGGTCACCCGGTTCAGCCTGGACCCGGGCGAGACCGTGGTGCTCTGTACCGACGGCCTGGTCGAGGCGCGCGGCATGGACCTGGACGAGGGCATCGCCAGGCTCACCCGGACGCTCGCCCGCCCGCTGCCGGACGCGAAGGAGGCCGCCCGCGACCCGCTGGAGGAGCTGGCCGAACGGATCGCCTCCCAGGCCGCCGACTCCAGCGAGCGCGAGGACGACATAGCGCTGCTGCTCCTGCGCTGGGACGGCCCGGCCGGTGGGCTCGCCGCCCAGCAGCTGCGCCGCCGGATCGGCCAGGCCGACCTGGCGCGGGTCGCCGAGGTCAGGGCGGAGCTGCGCGACGCGCTGCGCCGCTGGGGCGTCGCCGAGTTCATCGACACCGCCGAGCTGCTCTCCTCCGAACTGGTCACCAACGCCATCCGGCACACCGACCGGGACGCCATGTTCACCGCCCGGCTCTACCGGGAGCCGGAGGCGGCCGGCGGCCGGGCCAGGCTGCGGGTCGAGGTGGAGGACGAGTCGGACCTCTGGCCGACCCGCAGGACGCCGGGGGAGCAGGCCTCCTCCGGGCGCGGGCTGATGCTGGTCGAGGCGCTCGCGGACTCCTGGGGCGTGGAACCGCGCGGCTCCGGCAAGCGGATGTGGTTCGAACTCAGCGGGACGGGGACGGCGGCCTGAGGCGTGTAGGGCCCGGCAGCCCGAGCCCCGCCCCGAGTGCCCGGCCGGCCGCTGCGGGGTGTCGGGGCGGCGGGGCGCAGGCCGGGGGAGGGGATCAGCCGAACTGCTGCTCAAGGTCCTTCAGCTTGCGCTCCAGCGAGTCCAGCCGGGGCAGCGTGACGGTGTCCTCCTCCATGGTGAGGTCGATGGTGCGCCGCTCCGGACGGGCCGGCAGGCCGGGCTGGACGGCCGCGCCCTCGGCCGGTGCCACCCCGCGCGGCGCGGCGGGGCCTCCGGCCCCGGAACGCTCGCCGGGGACCCGTTCGGCGACCACCCGTTCGGCGGCGGCCCGCTCCGCCGGGCCCCGTTCCTTCCCGGTCCGCTCGACGCCGGCCGGCTCGACGCCGGCGGCTATCGCGGACTCCGAGCCTGACCCGAGCTGCCGCGCCGATCCGCCGCCGCGCCGCCAGGCGCTGTGGGAGCGGTTGATCGCCCGGATCTCGGCCCGTTCACGGCGCCCGGCCAGCTTGCGGCGCTGCTTCTCGTCGATGCGCTCCCGCTTGTCCTCGCGGACCTCGTCCACCGCCTCGTCCAGGCTGCGGACGTTCTCCAGCAGCATCAGCGACCAGGCCGCGTAGGTCTCGCGCGGGGCGCGCAGCCAGCGGACGATGCGGATCTGCGGCAGCGGACGCGGCACCAGCCCCTGTTCGCGCAGCGCGGCCCGGCGGGTCTGCTTGAGCGCCCGGTCGAACAGGATGGCCGCCGAGAGGGACATGCCGGAGAAGAACTGCGGGGCGCCGGCGTGGGCCAGGCCGCGCGGGGCGTGCACCCAGTTGAACCAGGCCGAGGCGCCGGCGAAGAGCCAGACCAGCAGCCGGGAGCCGAGCGCCGCGTCGCCGTGGCTGGCCTCGCGGACGGCGAGCACCGAGCAGAACATCGCGGCGCCGTCGAGCCCGAACGGGACGAGGTACTCCCAGCCGCCGGAGAGGCCGAGGTTCTGCACGCCGAAGCCGACCAGGCCGTGGAAGGAGAGCGCGGCGGCGACGCCGGCGCAGCAGAACAACAGGGTGTAGGAGGCGCCGCCGTACAGGGATTCCTTGCGGCGGCGCCGTTCCTCGGAACGTTCCCAGGAATCCGGTCCTGCGGTGGAGGAGGCGGACCCCCGGCTGCGGAGCAGGGTCGGCAGAAGCGCGCTGACCAGCAGCCCCACGACCGCGGTGATCGCCCATCCGAGCGGTATGTCGGACAATTTCATCGCCGGAACCGGCCTCGCTCTCCTGCGTCGATTTCCTGCGTCGTGACGGCGGGGACCATCATGGCGGATTTCGGGCGGGCGAATGGCGGATTCGTCGCCAATGCGCTGAGGAGAGGGATTTCCGACCCGACTGAAATCGCATGGTCGTAGGAATGAGCGGCGGGTTCTTCCCGGAATCACGGGCTTTTCGGACCTGAATTCGTACGGACTTTCGTCAACGTCGCGTGACGCGCGGGCAGCCTCCGCACATGTCCTCCGGGTCCGCGGTGTAGACGAGGCAGCAGCTGGCCCGGGAGCGGTCCGGGCTCGGCGCGCGGCCGTCCCCGGGCGCCGGGGGCGCGAAGCCGGCGCCCGGCGTGAAGGGGGCGGGGGCCGGAGCGGGGCGGGCGCCCGGCGCGGGCGCGGGGGCCGGGGCGAGCGGATCGCCGGGCGCCAGCAGCGCGGACAGTTCGGTGCGTGCCCGCTCCTGCTCCCCGAGCAGCCCGCCCGCGTACCAGAGCCCCTCCACCACGGCGTCGGTGGCCATCGCCCACAGCACCCGGGGTCCGCGCCGCGCCTCCGGGCCGAAGGCGGTGAGCACCGGGGCCAGGAACCCGCCCAGCGCCGAGCGCAGGGCGGCGGCCAGCGCCTCCTCGTCCGGTACCGGCCCGGCCGCCGCGGAGCCGGCCGCCGGGTCGTCCGGCAGACAGGCGAACTCCGTCGGGCGGACGGTCAGTTCGACCGCCTCCGGGCGCCGGCGCAGCGCGACGTCCCCGAGGGCGAGCAGCGGGACGCGGCGCTCCAGGAACCACGGCAGGGTGAACAGCAGCGAGACCGGCCAGACGAAGCGGTGCAGCCCGAAGCCGGCCGCGACGTCCGGGCGCAGCGGCTGCCCGTAGCGGGCGAGGCCCTGCCGGGCGTCGTGGGCGATCAGCTCGCGCACCGCCCCCGGGCGGGTGGCGAGGTCGGCGGCGGTCAGCCGGCCGCCGCCGCGTCCGGGTGGGGCGCAGCGCACCGTCAGGACGGGGGTGAGCCCGGCGAGTCGGCGGTACGAGGGGGCGCCCGGGGCGGTGGAGACCGGCGCGGGGACGGGGGTGCGCGCCCCGGTGGTGCGGGGGGAGCGCGGCGCGGGGCCGGGCCGGGTGCTGCTCGCGGTCATGGGCGGCCCCATCGGGTCGACCGGGGCGCCCATGGTCCGCCCGGCGGTGCGCGGCGGTGGTGGCGCGCCGGGCGCGGCCGGACCGGGGCATGGCGGTGCCCGGGTAACGGCAAGGCGACCCGGCCGGGGTACTGCTCCCCCCGGCCAGGTTAGCCTCACCTTAGCTGATCGCACCCCCGGTCTCGCTCGCGATGCGCCCGTCCGGGGGAGGCCCCGGCGCGCGGGTGGCGCTCAGCTGGCGCGCGAGCCAGACCGGCACCCCGCCCAGGGCGGCCACCAGTCGGGACGCCTCGGCCCGAAGCCGTGCGGCCTCGGGCGGCTCGGACACCTCGGCGAGCGCCGCGAGGGCCGGCGCCACCCCCACCGTGAAGCCGAGTTGCTCGCGCAGCCGCAGTGAGGCGTCGAAGCCCTCCCTGGCGTTCCCCCGGTCCCCTCGGGCGAGCGCCAGCGCGGCCAGGTGCCGCCAGGTGTACGAGCGCAGCAGTTCGTCCCCGCGCTCTCCGGCGCCCTCGTGCGCCCGGCGGTAGGCGATCCAGGCGGCGCCGCGGTCGCGCAGCAGGTTCTCGGCGACCAGCCCGCGCCGGAAGTCCAGCAGTGGGCGGCCCGGGGCGTCCGGCGGCAGCAGGGCCGAGGTGCGGCCCAGCGCGGCCTGTGCCTCGTCCAGCCGGTCCCGCGGGCCGAGCACGCTCGCCACGTACGCGAGGAAGCCGCGGGCGCAGGCGGCGGCCGCGCGCTGCTCGGTGCCGGAGGCCAGCGCCTCCGCCAGGCGCAGCGCCCCCTCCGCCTGGGTCCAGTTCGCGGCGGTGAAAAGGCACTGTTCGATGAGGAGTTCGGCCCGTCCGAGGGCCGCGTCCGGATCGTGCTCGGCGGTCGGTCGCAGCAGTTCGGCGGCCTCCTGCCAGCACGCCCTGGACCTCAGCCGCCACACGGTGTCCCCCGGCTCCTCCGCTGCCGCCCGCCCGTCCGGTGTGCCCGGGTCCCATCCGTGCTCCGACAACGCCACCTCCTTGTGTGCGCCATCCGGCATGGACGCGGACCTGCCCCTGAGGCCCTGCCGTCACGACCCGTACGCAGGACGACGGCAGGGCGAAAGGCCCGCGCTGTGGCGGCAATTCAACACGGGGGGGAGCTTGTGCACCAGATCACGAGCGAAGGTTGTTGCTTTCGCGGGAGAAATGATCTAGAGGGGCGCGAGAGGAGGACCCAGGGGCCGCGGGGGGAGCGGCCCGCTCGGTCAGGAGGTCCAGCCGGTCTCCATCAGGGCCTCGGCGGCGCCGTTCGCGGGCTGCGGCACACCCGCCAGGTCCAGGCTGAACAGGGCGACCAGCAGCTGTTCGCCGCGCACGGTGGCCTGGTGCGAATAACCCGCGAGGGTGAACATCGCGGCGGCCATCTCCTCGGTGTGCAGGGTCTGGAGCCAGAGGCACTCGACCGACTTCACGTCGGCGGGCTCGGTCCAGGTGTCCACCTGGGCGACCATCCGGCCGCCCAGCAGGGTGACCCCGTCGCGCTCCTGGGCCTCGGTCAGCTCCAGGTCGTCGAAGCCGAGCCACTCCAGGTAGCGGGCGGCGGTGAACACCGCGTCCTGCGAGGTGCGCACCGGGTGCGGGCGGAACGGCGCGCGGTGGCGGAACGGGCGGGGCCGGCCGGCGGACGGAGGCGCGGGCGGGACCGGGGCCGGGGCCGAGGTGTTCAGGGGGTGGGCCGGGTACGGGCGGGCGGGCTGCGGGCCGGGGGCGGCGAGCGGGGCGGCGGTGCCGGTGCCCAGGCGGGTGGTGCGGTCCACCGGCAGCCGGACGGTGGCGCCGCAGTTGCAGGTGAACTCGGGCTGCGGCCACTGGTCGGAGCGGCCGCAGTGCGGACAGCGCATGCTCAGCCAGGAGTCCTCCCAGGACCGGAAGCGCACCTGCACCGGCACCCCGCCCCGCAACAGCGGCACCTTGAGCGAGGCGCCGCAGGGACAGGGCAGGGAAGGCGGCTCGTAGAGGTGCTCCCGGCGGCAGGCGGGACAGCGGATCGCCCGGGCGCCACCGCCCGGCCCCGGCCGCGTGGGGTCGTGTCCGGTGAAGTCGTCGGGCAGTCCGGCCATCGCGGGCTCCGTCCGTCGGTGTCGGTGGGTGGGGCGATTCCCATGCTCCCCGAAATGTCCGGCGCGGGGCGCGGAATGAGGCAATCCTCAGGGACGGATCAGGGGCTCCTGACCACCCGGGTAGGGGCGGAATCCTTCCCGAGGGGGATGATCGGCGGGCCCGGCCGGGGTGTTCACCCGGCGGACCAGCGGGCCAGGTCGGCGGGGGTGTCGAGGTCGTCCGGGGCGGCGACGTCGGCGCACTCGACCAGGACGAGCTCCGCCGCGTGCGCCGCCAGCAGGGCGCGGGCCCCGGCGTCGCCCCGGGCGCCCGCCGCCGCCTCGGCGAAGTGCCGGGCGCCGATCAGCACCGGGTGTCCGCGCCGCCCGCCGTAGGCCGCCGCGGCCAGTTCGGCGCCCGCCCGGTGGGCGGCCAGCAGCCGGGCCACCGCGGCCGGGGTGACGCCGGGGGTGTCGACCAGCATCACCAGCACCGCCGGGGTGCGCGGCGCCAGCGCGACCAGGCCGGCCCGCAGCGAGGAGCCCATGCCCTGGGCCCAGTCCGGATTGCCGACCAGCCGGCAGCCCGGCAGGTGGGCGCTGGCCCGCACCCGCCCGGCCTGCGCGCCCAGCACCACCGTGACGTCCGCGCAGCCGCCGGCCCGGGCCACCGCCGCCGCGTGCTCCACCAGCGGGCGCCCCCCGTACCGGATCAGTGCCTTGGGCCGCCCGCCGAGGCGCCGCCCGCCCCCGGCGGCGAGGACCAGGGCGGCGGGCGGTCCGGCGGCCGGTCCGGAGGCCTGTCCGGAGGCAGGGGAGGCGGCTCGGGCGGCGGCCGGGCCTGGCTGGTCCGGTTCGGCGGGGATCGGTGCGGTCTCCATGGGGCCAGCCTGCCCGGTCGGGGCCGGGCCGCGCACCGTCCGACGTCGAGCCGCGGGTCCCGGCCGCCCGGCAGGAGCGGCCGGGAGCGGCCGGGAGCGGGGCGCGGAGCGGTGCCTGAGCCGGTGTGAGCGGGTGTGAGCTTCGACATGCTCCGGGACATCACGTGGCGTCGGCTTGACCTGCTCTCGGGGCGGCTGATCTGCTGGTTCGCCGTCAACCCGCCCCTGACTCCAGGAGTTCCCCGTGGCCGCCCGCCGCACCACACTGTCCGCCGCAACCGTGTTCCTGATATGCGCGCTCGCGCTGGTCGGCTGGCTGCTCGGCGGCCGCGACCACAAGTCGACCGACCCCAAGCCCGGCGGCGGCACCGCCGCCCCGGCCGGGGGCACCAGCCCGCTCCAGAATCCGGACGGCACCAAGCCGGGCCTGGCCCCGCTGGCCACCCCCGAGGAGCAGAAGGCCGGCCGGGACGTCATCGCGAAGGTCGCCACCGCCGCCGTCGGCACCAAGGACGGCTACGACCGCAACGAGTTCGGCCCCGCCTGGACGGACAACGTCGACGGCGTCCCGTTCGGCGGCAACAAGTGCGACACCCGCAACGACCTGCTCGCCAGGGACGGCACGGCCGTCGAGCACAAGGACGGCTCGGACTGCACCGTCACCGCGATGACCATCTGGGACCCGTACACCGGCAAGTCCGTCCAGTGGACCAAGCAGCAGGCGAGCAAGATCCAGATCGACCACGTGATGCCGCTCTCCTACGACTGGCAGATGGGCGCCAGCAAGTGGGAGAAGGCCAAGCGCGTCCAGATCGCCAACGACCCGCTCAACCTGATCCCCGCCGACGGCTCGCAGAACGCCTCCAAGGGCGACTCGGGCCCGGCCACCTGGCTGCCCGCCAACACCGAGATCCGCTGCTCCTACGCGGTGCGCTTCGCCCAGGTCTCGCTGAAGTACCAGCTGCCCGTCACCGAGGCCGACAAGAAGGCCATGCTCCAGCAGTGCGGCGGCTGACGAATCGTCAACTCCGCTCCGCGAGGAGTGGATGCGGTGTGCTCCGTGCGGAGGGCGGGTGGTATTCGTGGGTGGTGGCCCCGATGATCTCCCGCCCTTCCCGCTCTCCCCGGCCGGCCAGGCCGCCTCGCCCCCGCCGGTCGAGGAGGCCGACGGGACGCGTCCTGCCCGCCCTCGCCGCCGCCCTCGCCCTCGCCCTGCCGAGCGGCTGCACGGGCGGCGGCCCGGCCGCCCGGCCGCCGCTGGACGAGCGGGTCGCCGCCACCGCGGCCCCGGCCCTGCGCGCGCTCTACGACCAGCGGATCGACTGGCGGCCCTGCCCCGACGAGGGCGGCGCCGACCCGGACCAGACCGTGGTGCAGTGTGCCGGCCTCAAGGTCCCGCTGGACTACGCCGACCCGGGCGGCCGCACCGTCGACGTCGCCCTCGCCCGGGTGCCCGCCGCCGACCCGCAGCTGCGGATGGGCGCCCTGCTGCTCAACCCGGGCGGCCCCGGCAACTCCGGTGTCGGCATGGTCAGGTGGGGCTGGCAGAGCTACCAGGGGCCGCTGCACGAGCGGTTCGACCTGGTCGGCTTCGACCCGCGCGGCGCCGGGGACACCACCCCCGTCCACTGCCTGGACGACCGCACCCGCGACGAGTGGGACGCCACCGACGACCTCGGCTACGACCGCGGCAGCACCCTCGCCGAGGCCTGCCGGGCCCGGCACGCCGACCTGCTCCCGCACCTCGGCACCCGCGACACCGCCCGCGACCTCGACGTGCTGCGCGGCGCCCTCGGCGAGCGCAGGCTGGACTTCCTCGGCTTCTCCTACGGCACCCACCTCGGCGCGCGCTACGCCGAGGAGTTCCCCGAGCGCACCGGCCGGCTCGTCCTCGACGGCGCCGTCGACCACGGCGCCGCCGTGGCCGGGCTCGGCGTCGAACAGGCCGCCGCCGCCGAAGCGGGACTCCGGGACTTCGCCGCCGACTGCGCCACCGACGGCGAGGGCACCTGCCCGCTCGGCACCGACCCGGCCGCCGCCCCGCAGCGCCTCGCCCGCTTCCTCGACGGCCTGCGCGACCACCCGCTGCGCGCCGCCGACGGCCGCGCCCTCACCGCCGCGCTCGGCTGGGACGCCGTCCTGGACGTGCTCGCCGACGGCCACCGCTCCTGGCCCCGGCTGCGCGAGGCCCTCGAACCGGCCGTCGCCCGCGGCGAGGCCGAGGACCTGCTGGCCCTCGCCGACGGTGCCGACGGCCGCGGCGAGGACGGCAGCTACCGGACCCCCGCCGACGCCTACGCCGCCGTCTCCTGCGCGGACGGCCCGCCGCCGCCCACCGAGCCGGAACTGCGGACGGCCCTCGCCGAACTCGCCGCCCGCGCCCCGCTGGTCAGCGGACACGACCCGGTGGGCACCCTGCTCGACCCGGACTGCCGCCGCTGGCCGTACCGCTCGCCGGAGCAGCCGCAGCCGATCCGGGCGCCGGGCAGCGCGCCGCTCCTGGTGATCGGCTCCACCGGCGACCCGGTCACCCCGTACGCCTGGGCGCAGCGGCTGGCCGGCGGGCTGGAGCACGGGGTGCTGCTCACCCGGGAGGGCGACGGGCACACCGCGTACGACAAGAGCGGCTGCGTCCGGGACGCGGTGGCCGCCTACCTGGTGGACGGGCGGCTCCCGGCGGCCGGGGCGCGCTGCCCGTCCGACTGAGCGGGGCGGGGTACGGACGAGGGGGCCGGGTACGGACGAGGGGGCGTGCCGCGCGAACGCGGCACGCCCCCTTCGGGGTCGCGGTCAGGAGGTGGGGGCCGTCAGATCGTAGAAGCTGGTGGAGCCGATCGTCTTCGCGGTGAAGTGGGCGGCCACCCAGGACTCGATCTGCGCGGACTCGCTGCCCTGCCTGCCGTCGCCGCCGCGGCTCTCCCCGCTGCTCGAGCCACTGTTCGAGCCACCGTTCGGGGCGCCGCCGAAGCCGCGGTTGCCGCCGCCGATGAACCAGTGCACCTTGCCCTCCTCGACGTACTTCCGGAAGCCGTCCAGGGTCAGCGAGGGGTCGGTCCCGTTGAAGCCGCCGAGGGCCATCACCGGTTCACCGGTGGCGAGTTGGTAGCCGGCGGCGGTCTGCGCGCCGATCGCGGCGGCCGCCCAGGTGTAGTGGCCGGCGTTCTCCTTCAGCAGGGCGGCGACCTCGTCGGTCACCCGGGGGCCGTCGAGCAGGCCGCCCATGCCGCCGGGGGGCGGGCCGCCGTCCGTGCCCTGGGGGGCCTGCCCGCCGGAGTCGTTGCCCGTGCCGTCGCCCGTGCCGTCGCCGGGGAAGGCCTGGCCACCGTCCTGGCCGCCGGGGAAGCCCTGGCCACCCTGGAAGCCCTGCGCGCCGGGGAAGCCCTGCCTGCCGCTCTGGGCGCTCTTGCCGCCCTGGCCGCCGGCCCAGTGCCCGTTGCCGTTGTTGCGCCCGGCGCCCGGCAGGCCCTGGCCGCCCTTGTGCCCCGCGCCGCCCGGCCCGAACGCCCCCTGCACGCCGGGCCCGGCGGTCACGATCGAGCCGGTGTGCGGGGTGTTCACGGTGTCCACCGCGTACGCCGCGGGACCGCCGAGTGCCGCCGCCAGGCCCACCAGGCCCGCCACCGAGGCGATCCGCGCGCCGGTCCGGCCGGAGGCCCGGCCGAGGAACGGCCCGGCCGCCAGCACGGCCGCCGCCGCGAGCCCGCCGGCCAGCACGGCCCAGCGCAGCCACGGCACGAAGCCCGAACTGCGGCCGAGCAGCACGAACGCCCAGACCGCCGTCACCGCGAGCGTCCCGGCCAGCACCGGCGCCCAGGGCAGCCGATGGCGGGCCCGCCACAGCCCGTCCACGCCCATGCCGACCAGCGCCGCGACGGCCGGGGCCAGCGCCACCGTGTAGTACTGGTGGAAGATCCCGGACATGAAGCTGAAGATCAGCCCGGTGGAGAGCAGCCAGCCGCCCCAGACCAGGAACGCCGTGCGGGCGGTGTCGGTGCGGGCGTGGCGGCGGGTCGCCCAGAGGCCGACCAGCAGCAGGATCAGCGCGGCCGGCAGCAGCCAGGCGATCTGCCCGCCGATGTCGGTGCCGAACATCCGGGTCAGCCCGGTCGTGCCCCAGCCGCGGCCGCCGCCGGGCATCGCGCCGCCCGGGGCGTCCAGCCCGGCCGGCATCCGGCCGCCGCCCACGCTGCCGGTCTCGTCACCGTTGATCCGGCCGAGGCCGTTGTAGCCGAAGGTGAGCGACAGGAAGCTGTTGTCCTGCGAGCCGCCGACGTACGGGCGGGCCGAGGCGGGCAGCAGCTCGACGACCGCCACCCACCAGCCGCCGGCCACGACCATCGCCGCGCCCGCGAGCAGCAGCTGCCGCACCCGCCGCCACAGGCCGGTGGGCGCGGCGACCAGGTAGATCGCCGCGAAGGCGGGCAGCACCAGGAAGGCCTGGAGGGTCTTGGTGAGGAAGGCGAGGCCGAACATCACCCCGGTGAACACCAGCCACCGGGTGCCCGCCGCCTCGACCGCCCGCACCAGCCCGTACGCGGCCAGGGTCAGCAGCAGCACCAGCAGCGCGTCCGGGTTGTTGAAGCGGAACATCAGCGCCGCGACCGGGGTGAGCGCCAGCGCGGCGCCCGCCAGCAGGCCGCCGAGCGGGAAGAAGCGGCGGCGCACCGTCGCGTACAGCACGCCGACGGTGGCCGCGCCCATCAGCGCCTGCGGGGCCAGCACCGACCAGGAGGAGAGGCCGAAGATCCGTACCGAGAGCGCCATCGGCCACAGGGCGGCCGGGGGCTTGTCGACGGTGATGAAGTTCGCGGCGTCCGAGGAGCCGAAGAAGAAGGCCTTCCAGCTCCGGGAGCCGGCCTGGACGGCGGCGGAGTAGAAGGAGTTGGCCCAGCCGGAGGCGCTCAGGCCCCACAGGTAGAGGACGGCGGTCGTGGCCAGCAGGGCCAGCAGGGCCGGGCGCACCCAGCGGGGGTCGTCCGGGCGCCCGCGCCAGGTGCGGGCCGGGAGGGTGCGCAGCCGGCCGGACCAGGAGGCCGGTCCCTTGGGTCCGGCGGGCGGCGGGGCCTGCTCGGGGAAGAGCGGCGCCGGGGCCGGCCGGCCCCGCTCCGGTCGTGGCACCTCCGGCGGCGGGTAGTTCGCGGCCTCGGGCCACGGTTCGCCGGCCGGAGGGGAGTAGCTGCTCGTGGTCATGCGCCACACGGTGGGTGGCGCGGCTGAGAGAACCGTGAGACGGGGCTGTGAGCCGGGTGTGATCTGCCGGGTGTCACACGGACGGCGGCATGGTGATCTGCTTGCCCAGCCATTCCAGCGCCGGGGGGATCTCCCTGGTCCAGGTGTGGAAGTTGTGGCCGGCGGTGTCCAGGGTGATGGTGGACATCCTGGTGGGGGCCTTGAAGGCGGCGACCATGGCCTTGGTCTCGTCGTAGTTGTTCTCGTCGTGCGCGGTGGTCAGCAGCAGCGAGACGGGGGCCGCCGGCTGGTTCTTCAGTCGCCACAGCAGGTCGTTCTCCTGCTTCAGCCGGGCGTTGCCGCCGAACAGGTCGCCGGTGGTCACGTCCTGCGCCGCGCTGTAGTAGCCGGAGAGGGCGACCGCCGCGCGGTAGGAGTCGGGCTTGCGCAGCGCGAACTTGAGCGCGCAGTAGCCGCCGGTGGAGTTGCCGATCACCGCGCGGTTGGCCGGGTCGGTGCCGATCCGGTAGGTGGTGGCGAGGGCCTTGGGCAGGTCGCTGGTGAAGAAGGTCTCCACCTGGGGGCCGTTCGGCACGTCCACGCACTCGGTGTCCCGGTCGTTGACCAGGGTGGGGCGGGTCATCACCAGGATGGTCGGCGGCAGCTTCTTCTGCTCGATCGCGTCCAGCGTGGACGCCGGGTACTGCATCAGCGAGATCAGCTTCTCCGGGGTGCCCGGGTAGCCGGTGAGCACCAGGGCCATCGGGAAGCGCTGCCTGGCGTAGTCCGGCTGGAAGTACTGCGGCGGCAGGTAGACGTACGCCTCGGTGGTCAGGCCGCTGCCGGCTCCTTTGACGTCGACCTTCTGGATCAGGCCGGAGCGCTCCGGGTCGGAGCCCTGGGAGGAGTAGAACTTCTGCTCGCCGGTGACGGACACCCCGGAGGCGTTGGGCTGGTGGTCGACCACCGTGCCGAGCCCGCCGCTGGTGCCGAGCAGGTCGGTCCAGGAGCTGTAGAAGCCGAAGTAGCTGTTGGCGATCAGGCCCATCGCGGCGAGCACCGAGAGCTGGGTGGCCAGGAAGGCGCCGATCCGGCCCAGCCAGGACTTCCAGCCCTTCCCGCCGAACCGCGGCCAGAGCCACATGGTGGCGGCGAAGACGGCGATCGCGAGGACCGAGGTGATGATCTGGAGGGGGAGTCCGGTGAGACTGAGCACGGGCCTGATCGTAGTTGACCTTCGGGGGCGCTCCTGAGGGCCCCTGGGGGGTGACCGCCGGGTATCGGGTTGACGGTGCCGTCCGTGCTCGGGACCATGTGACGCCGCGTGTGTGCGCGGTGGGCGCGCAGTCCGCATTCCGGGGGTGGGGCATGAGGTTCACGGGGTCCGACGGGTTCGTCGGGAAGGCCGGTCTGGCCGTCGGTTCGGCGCTGGTGCTGGCGGCCTGTTCCGGTGGCGGGGGCGGCGGTTCGGCGGGCGGCTCGTCCGTGCCGGGGACGCCGGTCTCGGTGCGGACGTCCGCGACGCCGAGCCCGACGCCGACGCCCACCCGGGCGCCGTACGGCCCGGTGCTCAGCGCGAACGTCGACCCGGTCACCACCGCGCTCGCCCAGGTGGCGGGCGCCAAGAGCCTGACCGATCTGGACACCGTGCTCGGCGGCATCGCGACCAGCGCGCAGGGCGCCGCCAAGGCGCTGGGCAAGGCGGACGAGCCGCCCGCGGTCTCGGCGGCGCAGACCGAGCTGGTGGCGGCGCTGACCTCGCTCGCCGCCGACGCGGGCAAGGTCCGCAGCGGCATCAAGTTCCACGAGGTCTGCGCGCTGAGCTCGGCCGAGGCCGAACTGGGCGCCTCCCAGGGGCTGTCGGCGGTGTCGGCGGCCCTCACCAAGATGACCACGGCCGGCTACCAGACCACCTTCGCCGCCCCGCAGCTGCCCCAGCAGCAGAACCGCTCGCTGGACAACGGCAGCATGGTCCGCAAGGGGAAGCTGCGCGGCGAGGGCGTGTTCAAGGTCGACAACGGTGGCAAGGCGGACGCGGTGGTGTCGCTCGCGCTGAACGGCAAGGCGGTGCACTCGGTGTTCGTCGCCAAGGGGCAGAAGGCCGATGTCGAGGGCGTGGAGGACGGGACGTACGAGGTCTTCGTCTCCGGGGGCGCGGACTGGGACTCCGAGGCCAAGGGCTTCACCAAGGACTGCCACTTCACCAAGTTCGAGGACACCTTCGCGTTCGAGACCGGCAGGACGGCGACCTCCTGGGAGATCACCCTCCAGCCGGTGGCCGACGGGAACGCCAAGACCAACGACGTGGACCCGAACACCTTCCCGCAGCCGTAGCGTCCGGCGGCCCCGTGGGCGGGTTCCACAGGCGGTCCCGCGGGCGGGCACGGCCGGCACCGCGGAGTGCCACCGCGCCCGCCCGTAACGGGCATACCGGGACAGGTGGTTGCCGCCGGACGGCACGGCGGCCGACCGGTGGTGGCGAGTTCGGTCACAATGGTTGACCCCTTTGAAGTGGTCATGGCACTTTCGTGCGGCGCGGGCGTCGACGACCAGTCGTACACCCCGCGATCCCCCACAAGGAGAGCCATGTTCAAGAGACTTGTCGCGGTGGCCGGTACGAGTGCCGTCGTCGCGGGCGGGCTGGCCTTCGCCGCCGCTCCCGCGCAGGCCGTCCAGGCGGCGGACCTGAACGCCACCATCGCCCTGAGCAACTGCTCGGCCTCGCTGGTCCGTTACCCCGCCTCGGTGGCCGGGGACCGGGCGCTGATGCTCACCAACGGGCACTGCCTGCCGACCATGCCCCCGGCCGGCCAGGTCATCCAGAACGCCAGTGCCAGCCGCAGCGGCACCCTGCTGAACGGCGCGGGCACCGGCCTGGGCACCGTCCAGGCCGACAAGCTGCTCTACGCCACCATGACCGGCACCGACGTCGCGCTCTACCAGCTCACCGACACCTACGGGTCGATCAGTTCCAAGTACGGCGTCACCGCGCTGACCATCAGCGACACCCACCCGGCCGACGGCGCGGCGATGTACATACCCTCGTCGTACTGGAAGCAGGTCTGGAACTGCTCCGTCAACGGCTTCGTGCCGACCCTGCGCGAGGACGAGTGGACCTGGCACGACTCGCTGCGCTACAGCTCCGGCTGCAACACCACGCACGGCACCTCCGGCTCGCCGATCGTCGACTCCGCCAGCGGGCGGATCGTCGGCATCAACAACACCGGCAACGACGACGGCGCCATGTGCACCCTCAACAACCCGTGCGAGGTGGCCGCCGACGGCACCACCAAGGCCTACAAGGGCCAGAGTTACGGTGAGGAGACGTACTGGTTCACCACCTGCCTGAACTCCAGCCGGGCGATCGACCTCAACGTGTCCGGCTGCCTGCTGACCAAGCCGGCCGGCAGCGGCACCGTCTCGGTGACCAACCCGGGCAACCAGTCCACCGCCGTCGGCGGCGCGGTCAACCTCCAGATCAACGCGTCCGGTGGCACCGCCCCGCTGTCCTACACGGCCACCGGGCTGCCCGCCGGGCTGTCGATCAACTCCTCCACCGGCGTCATCGCCGGCACCGTCTCCGCCGCGGGCAGCTCCAACGTCACCGTCACCGTGACGGACGCCGCGGGCAAGTCGGCCTCCACCACGTTCGCCTGGGCCGTCTCGACCGGTGGCGGCGGCTGCACGCCGGCGCAGCTGCTGGGCAACGCGGGCTTCGAGTCGGGCACGGCCTCGCCGTGGACGACTTCCAGCGGTGTGGTGGACAACAGCACCTCGCAGGCGGCGCACGGTGGTTCGTGGAAGGCGTGGCTGAACGGCTACGGTTCCACGCACTCGGACTCGCTGTCGCAGACGGTGAGCATCCCGGCGGGCTGCACGGCGACGCTGAGCTTCTGGCTGCACATCGACACCGCGGAGTCGGGCAGCACGGCGTACGACAAGCTGGCCGTGACGGTGAACGGCACCGCGCTGAAGACGTACTCCAACGTGGACGCCGCGGCCGGCTACCAGCAGCGGACCTTCGACCTGTCGGCCTACGCGGGCCAGACGGTCACCCTGAAGTTCGCCGGGACCGAGGACGCCTCGCTCCAGACCAGCTTCGTGATCGACGACACCTCCATCCAGACCGGCTGAGCCGGTGATGCCGCACCAACACCCGTATGTCGTACGGGTGTTGGTGCGGTGCCCGTGGGCCGGTCGTATGCTGGCCGGATGATCAAGCCCCTTGAACTGGTGATATTCGACTGCGACGGCGTCCTGGTGGACAGCGAGGTGATCGCCGTCCGGGTGCTGGTGCGGCTGGGCGAGGAGTACGGCTGGCCGCTGACCGAGGCGGAGGCGGTCGAGCGGTTCGTCGGGCGCTCCGAGGCGGCCTGCCAGGCGCTGGTGGCCGAGCGGCTCGGCGAGGAGACCGCCACGGTGTGGGACCGGCGCTTCCGTGAACTGCACGCCGAGGCCGTGGACGCCGGGCTGACCCCGGTGGACGGCCTGCCCGAGGCGCTGGCCGCGATCACCCTGCCCACCTGCGTGGCCTCCAGCGGCACCCACGAGAAGATGCGCCACACCCTGGGCCGCACCGGCCTCCACGACCGCTTCGCCGGACGGATCTTCAGCGCCACCGAGGTCGGCCGCGGCAAGCCCGCGCCGGACCTCTTCCTGCACGCCGCGCGCTCGATGGGCGTCGACCCGGCCGCCTGCGTGGTGGTCGAGGACAGCCGGCCCGGCGTCGAGGCCGCCCGCGCCGCCGGGATGCGCTCGCTCGGCTACGCGGGCGGGATCACCCCGGCGGAACGGCTGGCCGGGCCGGGCACCGTGGTCTTCGACGACATGCGGGAGCTGCCCGGGCTGATCGCCGCGGGCGCGACCGCCCGGGGGTAGCGGCCCCGCAATTCGTTTGCCGGGGCCGGTCCGCCGGTGGCAGGGTCGGGCTCCATGGCCTCCTCCCGCAAGCTGCACCCCGACGAGCTGGACATCGACGAGGCGCTGGTGCGCCGGATGGTCGCCGAGCACTTCCCGCAGTGGGCCGGGCTGCCGGTCGCGCCGGTGGAGCCGACCGGGACCAGCAACGCGATGTACCGGCTCGGCACGGAGCTGGTGGTGCGCGTCCCGCGCATCCCGGGGGTGGTCGAGGAGATCGCCAAGGAGGACCGCTGGCTGCGCAGCCTGGCCCCGCGGCTGCCGGTCCCGGTGCCGGTCCCGCTGGCCGTGGGCGGGCCGGTCGACGGCTGCCCCTGGCCGTGGTCGGTGCTGCGCTGGCTGGACGGCACCACCCCGGTCACCGGGCGGATCGCCGAGCCCGGGCTGCTGGCCGGGGACCTGGCGGGCTTCGTGACCGCCCTGCGCGGGATCGACCCGGCCGGCGCCCCCGCCGCCTACCGCAGCGAGTCGCTGGCGGACCGCGACGCCCGGACCAGGAAGGCGATCGCGGCCGTGCCGGACCTGGTCGACGCCCCCGCCGCGACCGCCGCCTGGGAGCACGCCCTGGCCGCCCCCGCGCCCACCGGCCCGCCGGTGTGGCTGCACGGCGACCTCCAGCCGGGCAACCTCCTGGTGTCCCCGGACGGCCGCCTCGGCGCCGTCATCGACTTCGGCTGCTCGGGCCTCGGCGAGCCGGCCGTCGATCTGATCCCCGCCTGGTACGTCCTGCCCGCCGCCGCCCGCGAGGCCTTCAGGGAGGCCGCCGCCCCCGACGCCGCCGCCTGGGACCGCGCCCGCGGCTGGGCCCTGTCCATCGCGCTGCTGGAGGTGGCCTACTACCGGGACAGCGACCCGAGGATGACCGCGATCGCCCGCCAGGTGATCGCCGAGGTCCTGGCCGAGCACGCGTAGCGGGCCGGGCCACTCGATCACGGGCACGCTCCGCCGGCCGGTCAACCGACTACCGGCCCGGCCCGGAGCCGCGAGTGTCGTCGCATGCGAACCGACCGGCTGGTGGCCGTCCTCCTCCTGCTGCAACGGCGCCAGCAGGTCACAGCGGCGGAGGTCGCCCAGGAACTGGAGGTCTCCGAGCGCACCGCCCGCCGCGACCTCGACGCCCTGGCCATGGCCGGGGTGCCCGTGTACTCCGTGCAGGGCCGAGGCGGCGGCTGGCGCCTCGTGGGCGGCGCCCGCACCGACCTGTCCGGGCTGACCGCGAGCGAGGCCCGCGCCCTGTTCCTGGTCGCCGGACCGGCCTCGGCCGCGACGCCGACCGTGAAAGCGGCTCTGCGCAAGCTCGTCCACGCCCTGCCGGAGCCCTTCCGGGTGCAGGCCGAGGCAGCGGCGGGGGCGTTGGTCACGGACCCGCGCCGATGGGGGTCGGACCGGATCGAGCACCGGCCGCCCCGCTTCCTCGACGAACTCCAGGACGCGGTGATCCGCGGCGTCCGGGTGCGGCTCGGCTATGTCGACCGCAACGGCGCCGAAACCGAGAGAACCCACCCGCTGGGCATCGTCGCCAAAGGCCCGTCGTGGTACCTCGTCTCCGGCACCGAGGCCGGTCGGCGGACCTTCCGGATCGACCGCGTGTCGGCCGCCGATCCGACCGGCGATCCCGTGCACCGACCCGAGGACTTCGACCTCGCCGAGAGCTGGCGCGAGATCGCCGACGAGGTCGACCGCAGGCGAACGCCCCTGGAGATCCAGGCGGTGTGCACGCCCCACGGGATAGGCATCCTCCGGATGGCGCTCGGAGCCCGGCTCGACGTGGGAGGTGCCACGACCGACGGCCGCATCGAGGTCGTGATCCGCGGCCACAACGAGTACCTGCTCGCCGGCGAACTCTCCGGGCTGGTCGAATGGCTGGAGGTGACCGGCCCTCCGGGTGTCCGGGACCACCTGGCCTCGATCGGCAACGCGTTCGTCGAACGATACGGCTGACCGCGCACCGGCAGACGCCCGGTCACGACGTCGGCGGGTCCGCCGGCCTGGCTCGCTGCGGGTGGATCGTCTCGTGCCGGACCAGCATCGCCACGCACTCGGCGATCTTCCGGGTGCGCGTCTCGGCCCGCTTGACGGCATTGACCCGGTTGATGAGGGCGAAGCGGTTGGTCCTGGTGAGCACCTCGAACATCGCCTGCGCCGCTGGGTCTGCGGCGATCGCTGCCAGCAGGTCGGCCGGCACCTCCGCTTCCGACGGCGGCGCATAGGCGGCCGTCCACCGCCCGTCGGCCTTCGCGGCGTCCACCGCGGCGCGGCCGGCGGGCAGCATCAGGCCGGCCGCCTCCAACCGGGCCACGTTGGCGACGTTGCGTCGGGACCAGACGCTGCGGGGCCGGCGCGGGGTGAACCGCCTCCAGGAGCTCTCCTCGTCGCGTTTGCGGGCCTGCCCGTCGATCCAGCCGAAGCACAGTCCCTCGTCGACCGCCTGCTGCCAGGTCAGCGTGGTGACGGAGCCGCCCTTCCTGGTCAGGGCGAGCCACACGCCAGGAGAGGCGGTGTGGTTGTCCAGCAGCCACGCGCGCAGCGCCGCGCGGTCAGCCACGATCAACTCATCCAGTTCGGTTCCGGTCACCACCGCAGGCTAGTACCGCAACCGCACTCGCTGGAGCGCCGCCTCCCGGGTACGGGGACGAGCGGCCTCGACCTGCCGCTCGGCGGTCCCGGGCGTGGCTGCCAAGAGCTGTTGCGGTTGCCGTACCGACCGGGACAGTGGTGACAGTGCCGGGCGGGCTCGTGTGCGAGCACGCGAGCCCGCCCCAGGCCAAAGCTCCGGCGGCCTGGGGCACCGGTCACCCCGCCGCCCGCGCAGGAAGTCGGGCCGGCCGACTTCCTGCGCGGAACGGGGGAATCTCCCGGTCCTTCGTGCCGTGCGGGAGCCGGAAACGGGTGAGAACCGGCGGGCCCGCCCACACTCACTGTTTCCGTTGTCCCGTCGCCGCTTCGGCTGGGCCGAAGCGGCGACGGAATTTGCCCGCAGCACCTTTCTGCGTGGGAAGTCGGCCCCATCGACTTCCTGCGCAGACGGTGGACGGGCTGCTGCAAGGCCGCACACGGAACCGACCCTCATCATCGGTGGCGGTCACCGCGGGAACGGCCACCGCTGCCCTCGGGGTGACCTGCGTGGGAAGTCGGCGGGTCCGACTTCTGGCGCTGGGTGGTGGTTTGGGTGCGGCAGTGGGTGAGGGCGTAGGTGATGCGGGGGTCGGGGTTGGGGGTGGTGGCGAGGAGTTCGCCGGCGGTGGTGAGGGTGGTCCAGTACCGGGCGGGGTTGCCGGTGCGGGGGAGGGGGTGGGTGGTGGTGAGGGAGAGGTAGGCGGTGGTGAGGTTGCCGGTGGTGAACCAGCGATTGAGGCCGTGGTGGTGGCCGGGGCGGAGGCTGCCGTGGGCCTCGATGGCGGTGAGGAGGAGTTCGACGATGGCGAGTTCGGTGGGGGTGAGGGACTTGGGGACGTCGAAGACGCCGAGGGCTTCGAGGACTTCGCCGGTGTCGGCTTCGGTGCCGGGGCGGGGGTTGGTGAGGAGGGCGTCGTGGCATTCGGTGAGGCGGCGGGTGGTTTCGGCGAGGGGGATGGTGAGGGCGAGGCAGACCGCGCGGGCGGAGGGCAGCGGCTTGCCGGAGCGCTTGGCGAGGAGGGCGTAGGTGGCGG
Organism: Kitasatospora sp. NPDC091335; assembly: GCF_044757205.1. Classification (NCBI taxonomy): domain Bacteria; kingdom Bacillati; phylum Actinomycetota; class Actinomycetes; order Kitasatosporales; family Streptomycetaceae; genus Kitasatospora; species Kitasatospora sp. NPDC091335. Next base: position 844,343 of record NZ_JBIVUM010000001.1, read on the forward strand.
CGGGGGTGTGGCCGCGGGTGAGGGCGTGGCGGGCGACGGTGGTGAGGTTCATCGGGGGGCTTTCAGGCGGTGGCGGGGGCGATGATGGCCCAGACGAACTTGCCGATGCCGCAGGGGCGGGAGGTGCAGCCCCAGCGCTCGGCGAGTTCGTCGACGAGGCGGAGCCCGCGCCCGTGCTCGTCGTCGGGGGTGGGGGTTCGGAGGGCGGGGAGGGCGGTGTCGGCGTCGTGGACTTCGAGGCGCAGGAGGGAGTCGGCGAGGTCGAAGCGGATCTCGATGCGCCGGTCGTCGGGCGTGTCGGAGTGCTGGACGGCGTTGGCGAAGAGCTCGCTCAGGAGGAGTTCGGCGGTGTCGCGATAGTCCTCCCCGGAGGGCAGGCCGGAGAGGTAGGCCCGGAGCAAGTAGCGGGCGAGGGGCGCGGATTCGGCTCGCGAATCGAGACGCGCGACGAACATGCGGGGGCCGCGGAAAGTGAGCATGGGGGAGCACCTTGAAGGCGAAAGGAGAGGGGGCCGGCCGCACCACTGCTGGTGATCGACCGATGACGAACAGTCAACAGACTTGCCCTGTGGTCGGCTATGGTCGAGGCGAGCCAGGACGTTGAAACCCTTGAAACCCATCCGCAAGGGGGAACTGTCGTGCGAACCGACCGTGCACCGAACCTCAAGCTAGCCTCGCTCATGACCGAAGCCGCCTGGGGGAACGGCGAGTTGGCACGGGCCGTCAACCGGACCGGCACCGAGACCGGGCAGCGGCTCAAGTACGACGCCTCGGCGGTCTCCCACTGGCTCGGCGGCACCTCGCCCTCCACGAGGGCCCTGCCGGTGGTCCTGGAGACGCTGGCGCGGAGGCTCAGGCGGCCGATCAGCGCCTTCGAGGCCGGATTCCGTGAGATGCCTACCGCCGCCGACCAGTCGACGGATACCGTGTCAGGGCTGATCGACCTGGGGAGTCTCGACATGGACCCATCCCGGCGCGGAGTCCTCACGGCAGGCCTGTATTCGGTGGCCCTCACCATTCCGGGCTGGCCCGATCTGATGGGCCGCTTCGAGAGACTGCGAACCGACCCGCATCTGCGGATCGGCATGGCGGAGGTTCAGGCGGTCGCAGCGATGACCGGGCGGATCAGCGAGCTGGACGATCAGTTCGGCGGCCGGATGGCGCGCCCGATGGCTGCCTCGTTCCTGGTCAACACGATCGTCCCGTACCTGCGGGCGGACGCCGGCGAGGAAGTCCACAAGGCGATGCTGTCAGCCGCCGCCGACCACTGCTACCTGACCGGCTACATGGCCGTGGACGAACGCCACGATGCGCTGGCCCAGCGGTACTACCTGAAGGCCCTGGAACTGGCCGGGCACGCGGGTGACCACCTCACGTACTGCACCACCCTGCGCGGCATGAGCGTCCAGGCCATCGACCTCGGCCACGGCAGCACCGCCCTGCGGCTCGCGGACGCAGCCTCGTCCGCCTCCCCGCAGGCAGGCCCCCGCATGAGAGCCTTCCTCGCCGGCCAACAGGCCCATGCCCTCGCCCAGACCGGGGACAAGACCGGAGCCCTCGCCATGCTGCGCGCGACCGAAGTCGCCATGGAGCAGGCCGAGTCCAAGACCAAGGCTCACGGCTCCTACGACCCCGCCACGCTGTCGTACCACATCGCCCAGGTCAACTACGAGTTCGGCGACCGCAATGGTGCGATCCGCGCGCTCCAGCACTCCGCGAAGATCAGACCCGCGGTCTATCGCCGGGCCCGCGTGCGCCACCGCTCGATGCTCGCCGAATGGCAGCTCGAAGCCGGTCGGCTGGAGGAGGCCGTCCAGAACTGGCACCTGGCCCTGGACGACTACCCGGCGATCCAGTCCGGCCGGGCCGACGACCGCTTCCGCTCGATGATCGCCGCGACCCGGCCGCACCGCCGCAACCCCCACGTGCGCGGACTCCTCGAACGCGCCCGCCCCATGGCGGGCGGACGGCGGTTCGCGAGCGCCCCGGGCTCCGCCTCATCCGGGAGGCCGTGACATGACCGGCGATGAACCGGGCGTGCCCGTGCAGCAGGCCGCGCTCGCTCTCCTTGGTGAGGACTGCTCGGGGGTCTGGATCAGCCACTACGAGTTCTTCAGCAGCAGCCGGGAGAACACGTACACCGGACTGCATCACGTCGTGCTGTCCCAGAGCGGGAACCGGATCACCGGCCGGTCCCTCCCCGGCGCGTCGTCCAATCCTGATTCACCGCTGTCGTTCGACCTGACCGTCGACCGGAACGTCGTGACGGGCTCGTGGGTGGAGCAGACCGCGCAGGCCGGCTACTACCAGGGGGCCAGGTACCACGGCGCTCTTCAGCTGCTGGTCGATCCCACCGGGCGCCGCATGACCGGCAAGTGGGTCGGCTTCGGCAAGGAGTTCGAGGTCAACACCGGGCCCTGGGAGCTGCGCCTGTTGGACAGGTCCACGGCTGACGATGTCCTGAGCCGCTACAGTCTGCCGCCGGAGGCGTAGCGCCTCACCACACTCCGCCGTGTACGTCCATTCGATCAAGGCACTCATGCTCACTCGGCGCGGCCTGGCCGACGCGGACCCCCGTACAGCCCGTGCCCTGGCCTTACGAGCCTTAACCCTGCTTGATGGTGACGGTCTTTCACGACAGTCCCGTCGAGAGTTGGAGTTGCGCACTACGGGTCTTCGGGTAGGCGGCTACAGCGACAACCGATCCAGCAGCGAAGGGCAGCCATGACGGACGACAAGCAGGCGAGGGGCACCGCGAGCTACCTGTTCGAAGCGGGCATGCTCAAGCGGGCGAAGCGCCAGGGCTGGTGGATCGCCGGCGTCAAGGATCCCGAGTCGGTCGCGGAGCACTCGTTCCGGACGGGCATCATCGGTGCGGTGCTCGCGATGATGGAGGGTGCCGACCCGGCCAAGGTCGCCCTGCTGTGCCTCTTCCATGACACCCAGGAGACCCGGGTCGGCGACATCCCGCACATCAGCCGGCGCTACCTCACCGCCGCGTCGAACGAGCGGGTGACCGCCGACCAGGTCAGCGCCGCTCACCCGGCCGTCGTTGCCGGACTCCAGGCCCTGGTGGAGGAGTACGAGAACGCCGCGAACTTGGAAGTCACCGTCGCCCACGACGCGGACAAGCTGGAGTGCCTGATCCAGGCCGTGGAGTACCGCGAGCAGGGCTACCAGAACGTCCAGCCGTGGATTGACAGCAGTCTCGGCAGTCTCAAGACCGAGTCGGCCCACGCCCTCGCCGAGGCCGCGCTGACCATGACGTCCCTGGAGTGGCAGGAGGTCTATCTTGCGTGACGCTGCCGACATCCGCTGGTTCCGCTCGTGACCGATGATCAGGCATCGGCCCTGCGTCAGCAGATTTCGGTGCTTGACAGCGCTGCCTGACGAATCGTCAACGCATGTCGTCCGACGGGCGGATCTTCCGCGAAGCGGTGGATCGCCGGTGTGTCGAAGCACTGCCCGGGCGAGCCGAAAGCAGGCTATGTCGCCGACCGGACCGATCTGCCGTCCTGGCAGCAGGAGACCGATGCGGACATCTTCGACGCGATCGAGCGCGCCCGTCCTTGAGTTGAGTAGCGTGCTCCGCTCCGCGCCCCTGCTGGTGGCGGGGGCATGGAACTCGCTCTCCGATCTCGACTTCTGCGGCGAGCAGTCGCCGGACGGGTTGTCGCACGCTGCGTTGTTCACCGGCTCTTGCGGAACGGGCCGGGCTCGTGTGTTCGCACACGAGCCCGGTCGGAACGGGGGTTTCGGCGGCCCCGGCCACTACTGGCCGGGGCCGCCGGGCGCGGTGATGTGCGTGAGAAGTCGGCGGGGCCGACTTTCCATGCAGGGGGTGGGGCGCACTTCATTCGAGGTTCTGGGCTTCACGCTCGAACGGTTCACACTCTTCGTAGTCGATGTGCTACTTTCCGCATCGTCAACAGAACACAGGAGACCCCGGCGGTGCTGGAACACCCCGGGGTCGGGCACCAGGAGTACAGCCTCCAGATGCGGATTCATCGTAGCGCGCAGACGCGCGCGTTCACCGTCCTTCCGAACGGCCTGTTGCAGGACCGTCGGCTCTCCTACACCGCCCGCGGACTGCTCGCCGACCTCCTCTCGCGCCCCGACGGGCGCCGTGAGGACGGGCGGCAGATGGCGGACAGCAGCCCGCAGGGGCGCGGTGCCGTCCGACGGGCACTCAAAGAACTGAAGGACGCCGGGTACTACCGGGTCGACACGGTCCGGATGCCCGACGGGACGCTCCGTTCCGAGGCCCACGTCTTCGACACCCCGCAGCCCAAACCGGCTGTCCACCCCCCGGACTTCGGCGCAGGGGGCACCGGCCGCCCTGTCACCCCTCCCGTAAAGGACCCGGGGAAAGAAACCACCCTCCCGGATGAACAGTGTGAACCGGATGGACCGGATGAACGGGGTGAACCTGATGAACAGACCAGGTCCGCCGTGGCCGTGCTGTTCCGGGTGATCCGGTCCGAACCCCGCCTGCGCCTCGGCGACGCCGAGGCCCGGGCACTGGCACCACTCGTCACCCGCTGGCTGCAACGAGGATGCGGCGAAGCCGAGTTGGCCCACGCCCTGCTCCCCGGACTGCCCCGGCCGATGCACTCCCCCGCCGCGATCCTCCGGGACCGCCTGCAACGCAAACTGCCACCGGAACGGCCGGCCGCGCAGCCCCCACCGGCCCCGTACGCCGAATGCGGCCGCTGCCACGACCCGGTACCCCGCCCCGGCATCTGCCGCGCCTGCGCGGGCCTCGGCACGAGAACCGTCGCCGTCGGCACCGGCGCGACCGCCACCTCCGGCGGCGTCGCCCGGGCCCGCGCGGCCCTGCGCGCACGGCTCGGCCCGCCGGCCGCCGCGACCACATAGTGCCGCGCCGGGCAACGTCGGCCCTGTGGACGACCACGCGTGGGCGGCTGTCGGTGGCGTGTTTGTTCCGCCGGATGATGTAGCGGCGGATCATGATGCCCTGCTCATTGTGGTCGGCGTGGTCGGTGCCGTCGAGGGCGAAGTAGGCGATCCGCGGTCGGGGTCCTGTGCCGGCCGCCGCGTTCGGCCCGCTGTCGGCCGGGGTTGGGGTCGGAGCTCGAGCGGCCCGCAAGGCGGCAGGCGGGTGTTGCGTTGAGGCTGGGCGCCCGACGGGACCTGGGCTGGGTGGCCCGTCCGCTGTCCGCTCCTCAGCCGTTTGGAGCACGTACGAATGTCGATGGATGCTCCGCCTGCGAACATCAGGGATGTTGGCTGCGGAGTGGCCGACAATCCGACCGAAAGAGGTGCGCAATGGCAGACAAGGACACCACCCAGTTCACCGCCGACCGGACGCTGGCGAACATCGATGAACTGGACGCGTCAAAGCTGAATCCAGTGGTGCGACAGGTCCTCGCGGACTTGAAGAACCGGCCCGAACAACTGGCGGCGATCAGTCACATCAAGGTGTCGTTCAGCCTGTCGATGTGACGGACAGTGATGACATCTGTCGACAGCACACGGGGTGAGGAAGTCGTCCCGGGCCCGTCCACCGGCACTACCGAGCCCGGGACGCCTTCCTCGACCTTCATCATCAAGATCGCCGGTGCCTGCAACCTGAACTGCACCTACTGCTATGTCTACAACCTCGGCGACACCACGTACGAGTCGCGCCCGAAGGTGATGAGCAAGGCCGTCGCCGGCGCGGCGCTGGATCGGATCTTCGAGTACGCCCGTAGCAACGATCTGCCCTACGTCGGGCTGGCACTGCACGGGGGCGAGCCGACCCTGGTCGGCAAGCGCTGGATGGCGTGGTTCCTGGACGAGGTGGCCCGCAGGGCGAGCGGCGGCCCGCTGGCGACGCTGTCCGTGCAGACGAACGGCACCGAGCTGGACGGGGACTGGCTGGACATCTTCGCCGAGCACAAGGTGTCGATCGGGATCAGCATCGACGGGCCCGAGGCCTGGCACGATCAATTTCGAGTGAACCACGCGGGCCGTGGCTCCTACCGGAAGGTGCGCCAGGCCATCGAGCTTCTGGCCGCCGACCCCCGGGGGCTGCCGTGGGGGACGCTGACGGTCGCCAATCCGGACTACCCGGGCACCCGGATCTTCTCCCACCTGGCAGAGCTGGGTGTGCGGAACATGGACTTCCTCTGGCCCGACCATCATCACGACATGAGGCCACCGTGGCCGGCCGGGGCGCTCAGCCGCTACTACATCGAGCTGTTCGACGCCTGGCTCGATGCGATGAACCCGGACATCAAGATCCGCTGGTTCGCCACGGTCATCGAAATGCTGCTCGGGTCCACCCCCCGGATCGACGCCATCGGTCTGCAGTCCATCGCCGAGGTGGTGGTGGAGGCGGACGGCAGTCTGGAGCCCCTCGACGTGCTCCGCGTCTGTAGCAACGGCATGACGCAGATGGGCCTGAACGTCACCCGGAACAGCATCGACGAGTTGCGTTCGACCAGGCTCTTCAGCCAGGGGCTGCGCAGCGCGGAACTCCTGCCGGCGGACTGCCTGGAGTGCCCGGTGCTGAACGTCTGTGGCGGCGGCTACCTGCCGCACCGATGGGGGAACGGGCGTGGATTCCGCAATCCCAGCGTCCACAGCGGGGAGCTGCGGCGCACCATCGAGCACATTCGTGACCGGGTGGCGGCGGAGTTCGCCGCCGCGTCCGCACGCGACTGACCGACGACGGCCCGGCGGGTCGGCGTCGGCGTCGACGTCGCCGACCCGGGTGTCCGGGGCGGGGTGGTCCATCGGGGTGCCTGAGCTTCCCCACCGTTCGCTCCCCGTGCGGGGAGCGAACGGTGCCCGGGGGTGGTTCAGGAGCGCTCCCTGGGCAGCCGGTGCTGCCACTCCCTGGTGAAGACCTCCGACCCCGCCTCCAGCGCCCGCAGTTGGACGACGCTGATGAAGTGCCCGGCGTCGCAGCGCAGTTGGGTGCGGGTCTGGACGGTGACGTCCCAGCCGATGTCCGGGCGCTCCAGCCGGACGGTGTGGTCGGTGCGGGCCTGGGCGCTGAGCGGGGCGCCGCTGAGGACGCGGTAGGCGGTGACGGCGTGCTCGTCGCGGACCAGGCCGTCGGGGTGGGTGCGGGTGCCGTCGGTGGCGGGGGAGAGTTCGGTGCGCCACTCGTGGCGGCCGAGGTCGTGCACGGTGAGGTGCTCGGGCCTGGCGGTGAGCGGCTCGGTGAGGTGGACGGCGAGCGGTTCGGGCAGCGTCGGCGGCTCGAAGGTGACGGGCGGGGAGCCGACGTCGGCGGCGAGGTGGCGCACCGGCAGGCTCAGTGTGGAGCGGGACGGGTCGACCCCGTACCCGGTGTCCTCGGCCGGGGGCCACAGCCACGGCCAGTAGACCGAGGAGAGGGCGAGCCGCAGCCGGTGCCCGGCCGGGACGGTGACCGCGCAGGCGGCGAGTTCGACCTCGGCGTCCGGCCCCTCGGTGACCAGGACGCCCCGGGTGACCAGTTCCGAGGTGCCGTCCGGGCCGACCGCGCACAGCCGCACCGCCACCTGGGCGGACGCCCCGTCCTCGGGGCCGGGCCGCAGCCGCAGCCGTACGCTCGGGACGCCGAGCAGCTCGACCGGTTCGGGCAGCGGCTGGGAGTCGAAACAGACCGAGCGGCCGTCCTCCTCGCGCTGGTCGGGCGGCTGGTCGGCGGGGCGGCCGTGCGGGACGTAGGCGCCGGCGTCGAGACCGGTGTGCTGCGGGGAACGGACCCGGACGTACCGGTCGTCGGAGGCGGTGCCCGCGGTGCGCAGCGGTCCGTCCAGGCCGTAGTGGATCTCGCGGACGTCGGGGGAGGGCCAGGCCTCGTCGCCGGTCCACCGGGTGCTGATCCAGCTGCGCAGGGCGGGCTCCTTGAGGGCGCCGGTGTCGGCGCCGCGCAGCCAGTGGTCCCACCAGCGCAGGGTGTCGGGCAGGGCGGCCTCGGGCAGTCCGTGCGGCCAGGGGCCGATCAGGGCGCGGGCGGTGGGGGACTCGGCGAGCAGTCGCAGCACGAAGGAGCAGGACGGGTCGCCCCAGCCGGCCACCACGAGGGCGGGCACGGACACCGGGACGGTGCTCTCGCCGGCCGCGAGCCAGGCGTCGACGGGCGGGGCGAGTGCCTCCAGCCGGGCCAGCCAGGCGGCCCGCCAGGCGTCGCCGACGTGCCGCGGGTCCGGCGGCAGGGCGGCATCGGCGACCAGGACGGTGAGCCTGGTGTGCAGGTCGGCGGCGAGCACGGCCCCGCCGAGCCGGTGGCCGCCCTCGGGGCAGGCGGTGACCACGGCGCCGACGGTGGCCGGGGCCCGGGCGGCGACCCGCAGCGCCGTGGTGCCGGCCGGACCGACACCGAGCAGGCCGAGCCGGCCGTTGCTCCAGGGGCGGTGGGCGAGCCAGTCGACCACGGCGGCGCCGTCGGCCAGCTCCTGTTCGCCGCCGGGCTCGCCGGGGGTGCCCTCGGAGTTGCCGTGCCCGCGGGTGTCGACCCGGACGGTGGCGTAGCCGTGGCCCGCGTACCAGGGGTGCCGGCGGGCGTCCTCGGCGGCGGTGCGGTCGGTGAGCCGGCCGCCGGAGTACTCCAGCAGGGTGGGGGCGGGCTCGTCGCCGACCGGGCGCCACAGCCGGGCGGCCAGCAGGGTGCCGTCGGGCAGCGGGATGCGCAGGTCCTCGCGGGTGGTGTGGAAGGCGTAGGACGGCATGGCCGCTCCCATCGGTCCCGGGGCGTCGGTATTCCGACCCTAGGGGAGGGAGCGGCCCTTGGCCTGGTGAGCGGGACCCCGACGAGCGGGACCCCGGCGGGCGGGCCCGGCAGGCGGGGCCCCGGTGAGAGGACCCCGCCGGGCCGGTCAGGCCTTGCTCAGCCAGGCGGTGGCGTTGAGGGCGAGGGCGGCGTCGGTGCCCGCCGGGTCGTCCCAGCCGTTGAACAGGGTGTTGCCGGACTGGCCGGTGCCGTCGTCGATCGGGGAGCTGTCGCCCCAGATCGCGACCCGCCCGGAGCCGAAGGTGCTGGTGACGAAGAACGCGCCGGTGCTGCCGCTGTAGCCGGTCCGGTAGACCAGGCCCTTGACGTTCGGGTTGTCGGCGGGCTTGAGGGTGAAGGTGGTGCCGTTGCGCAGGATGGAGCCGGTGACGGTGCCGAAGGGGCCGTGCAGCACCGGGTCGGCCGGGGCGTCGGCCGCGCGCGGGTTGTCGGTGGTGATGTTGAGCAGGTCGACCGAGAAGCCGAACGGGTCGTTGTTGTTCACCCCGTTGCTGGTCAGCAGGTCGTTGATGATCTTCGGGGAGTCCCAGCCGTCGTTGTTGCGGTCGCTGTTGACGTGGTCGGAGACCAGGAAGAGCCCGCCGCCGTTCTGGACGAACTTCATGATCGCGGTCTTCTCGCCCGCGCTGAACCGGATGTTGGGCTCCGGGATCACGAAGGTGTCGAAGTTGGCGAGGTCGAGCGCGGCGCCGGTGCCGTAGCTGATGGTGGAGCCGGCCGGAAGGGTCTTCAGGCTGTACTGGCCGGTCTTCTGGAGGGCGACGCCCCAGGCGGAGAGGGCGCCCGTCCAGCTCTTCTCGGTGGTGGGACCGGCGTTCTGGGCCAGCGGGTCGGGCTGGCTGGTGCTGATGATCCAGTCGGCGTTGCCCGCGGTCTCGGCCTTGCTGTTGTCGAACAGCACCCGGTGCGGGGTGGCGCCGGCCGCGGCGGCCCTGGTGGCGGGGGCGGTGGCGGCGGGTGCGGCCGTGGCGGCGGGGGTGGTGAGACCGGCCGTGAGCAGCGCCGTACCGGCCAGGGCCGCGGCGGTTCGAATGCGGATCGTCATGTGCCGTTCCTCCGTGGGGAGTTGGGGGGCAGGGCCCGGTTTTCGCGCGTAGAACGGGAGTATCCGCGCGTAGAGCGAACGGTGAAAGTCCTCGGAGGTTACGAAGCCTTGTAAGGGTCGTGACGATCTCCGTGAGCGGGGGGAGTCGAATTCGTAATTGCGCATGACTTGCAACTGCGCGCGTCCAGGCGGAAAGATGGCCCAGCTCCGACCCGCCCGACCGAAAGGACACGACGATGACCGCCCCCCGCTGGCGCGACCGGCTCACCCGTGAGGAGTGGATCCGCCTGGCCGGAATGGGCGGCTTCATTCTCGCTCTGCACGTCATCGGCTGGTTCACGCTGCTCGCCGTGGTCGAGCCCGAGCACTACGACGTCGGCGGCCAGGTGTTCGGCGCGGGCATGGGCCTGACCGCCTACACCCTCGGCATGCGGCACGCCTTCGACGCCGACCACATCGCCGCCATCGACAACACCACCCGCAAGCTGATGGGCCAGGGCAAGCGGCCGCTGTCCGTCGGCTTCTGGTTCTCGCTCGGGCACTCCTCGATCGTCTTCGGCCTCTGCGCGCTGCTGGCCCTGGGCATCCGCTCGCTGGCCGGCCAGGTGGAGTCGGACGACTCGACGCTGCACGAGATGACCGGTCTGATCGGCGTCGCCGTCTCCGGCACCTTCCTGCTGCTGCTCGGCCTGATCAACCTGGGCGCCTTCAACGGCATCCTCAAGGTCTTCCGGCGGATGCGCCAGGGCGACTACGACGAGGCGGAGCTGGAGCGCCAGCTGGAGCGGCGAGGGCTGATGAACCGCGTCCTCGGCCGGGTCACCAGGGCCGTCACCAAGCCCTGGCACATGTACCCGGTGGGCCTGCTGTTCGGCCTCGGCTTCGACACCGCCACCGAGGTGTCCCTGCTGGTCCTGGCGGGCGGCGCGGCGGCCTTCTCGCTGCCCTGGTACGCGCTGCTCACCCTGCCGATCCTGTTCGCGGCCGGGATGAGCCTGCTGGACACCATCGACGGCTCGTTCATGAACTTCGCGTACGAGTGGGCGTTCTCCAAGCCGGTCCGCAAGATCTACTACAACCTGACCGTCACCGGGCTGTCGGTACTGGTCGCGCTGGTGATCGGCTCGATCGAGCTGATCGGGCTGCTCGGCGAGAAACTGGACATCACCAGCGGGCCGGTCGCCTGGATCGGCGAGCTGGACCTCAACTTCGTCGGCTACGCCATCGTCGGGCTGTTCGTGCTCGCCTGGGCCGCGGCGATCGCGTTCTGGAAGCTCGGCAACGTCGAGGAGAAGTGGTCGGCCGGGCTGGCCGCCGGTTCGGCGCACTCGAAGTCCGAGTAGCGCGCGGCGCGTTACCGAGGGGCCGGTGACCGGGTCGCCGGCCCCTCGGCGCTTCCCGAGGCCGGGCGGGCTACTTCAGCGCGGCGAGCACCGCCTGCGCCATCGCCCGCTCGCCGGTCGCGTTCGGGTGGAACGGCACGGCGGGCGAGCCCGGCAGCGCGCCCTCGATCCAGCGGTCGTCCGAGCAGACGTCGTGCCCGAGCGTCGGCGTCGCGGTGTCCACGTACGTCGCCCCGTTCGCGGCCGCGGTGGACTTCAGGGCGGCGTTCAGCCCGTCCAGCACGCCGTGCAGGTACTCGACGTCGCCCGGGGTCACCGGCTGGCGCAGCACGCACCGCGAGCCGTCGGCGGGCAGTACGGACGGGTAGCCGACCAGCAGCACCCTGGCCCCGGGGGCCTTGGCGTGGATGCGCCGGAGGGTGTCGGCGAGCTGCGGGGCGACGGTGGTGCGGATCCGCTCGGCCAGGTCGTCGTTGCCGTACCGCCAGGACATGCTGCTCCAGTCCCAGTAGCCGTGGTGGTAGACGTCCTTGCAGGGTGTGCCGAGCGGGTTGACGACGGCGCCGGCGACGCAGGTGGCGACCAGCTCGCCGAGGCCGAGGTCACTGGCCGCCAGGTCGTTGCCGCCGATCCCGAGGGTGACCAGGTCGGTGTCGGCGGTCACCGCGTCCAGCTGGGGGTCGTTGACCCGGATGAAGGCGTCGTACTGGGGCTGCGTCATCGCCTTGATCTTGGCCGCGGAGCAGGTGACGTCGCGGTACGCGCCGGCCTTGAGGGCGGCGGCGACCAGGTGGCCGTAGTTGCGGTCGGAGCGCAGGCACAGGCCGGCCGACTGGCCGGGCACCCCGGCGCCGGCGGCGTAGGAGTCGCCGAGCGCCACGTAGTGCCCCGGCGCCTGGGCGGCGGCCCGGGCGGCGGTGGAAGTGAGGGCGAGCGCGGCACCGAGGGCGACCGCGGCGAGCGCGGTGGAATTCCGGAGGTGCCGGGATTTCCGGGCAGGGCGGAGCACGGTTCCTCCTGGGGGAGAGAAACGACGGGTGGGGGTCGTGCCGAGCCGGGCCACAGCTACTCGCAGGTAAGTTACTGCGAGGTTTCCCGGCCGTCCATGGTTCGCGCGGAAATCGCCGATATTCCGTCAGACGGCCGCGACGGAAATTCGCATTCCGCTCCGCCGGGTATCGCACGAGCGCCGGAGACAATTCCGAAACGGCCCGGAGCGGAATTCGTCCCGGCGCTCGTCACCGGGCGGTTGACCGGACGTCACCGCGGGCCGCAGTATCGGGCGCACAGCGACGGCCACGCCCCGGAGCGTGCCGCCACCGCGAGCCGCGACGGAGGACTGCGCATGGCCCTGGACGCCGACGTCATCGTCATCGGAGCGGGCCTCGCGGGCCTCGCCGCCACCGCCGAACTCGCCGACGCGGGACGCCGGGTGATCCTGCTCGACCAGGAGCCGGCGGCCTCCTTCGGCGGCCAGGCGCACTGGTCCTTCGGCGGCCTCTTCCTGGTCGACTCGCCCGAGCAGCGCCGGACGCGCATCCGCGACTCGCACGCCCTCGCCTGGCAGGACTGGCTCGGCACGGCCGGCTTCGACCGCCCCGAGGACGCCTGGCCGCGCCGCTGGGCCGAGGCGTACGTGGAATTCGCGGCGGGGGAGAAGCGCTCCTGGCTGCACGGCATGGGCGTGCGCTTCTTCCCGGTGGTCGGCTGGGCGGAGCGCGGCGGCCTCCTCGCCGACGGGCCCGGCAACTCGGTGCCGCGCTTCCACATCACCTGGGGCACCGGGCCCGGGCTGCTGGCGCCCTTCGTGCGGCGGGTCCGCGCCGCCGCCGCGCGCGGGCTGGTGGACCTGCGCTTCCGGCACCGGGTCACCGGGCTGTCCGCCACCGCGGGCGCCGTCGACACCGTCACCGGCGAGGTGCTGGTGCCCAGCCCGGCGGGCCGGGGCGAGGCCAGCTCGCGCGAGCCGGCCGGGAGCTTCGAACTGCGCGCCCAGGCCGTGATCGTGACCTCCGGCGGCATCGGCGGCAACCACGACCTGGTCCGCAAGGCCTGGCCGGCCCGGCTCGGCACGCCGCCCGCCAAGCTGCTCTCCGGGGTGCCCGCGCACGTGGACGGGCTGATGCTGGACGTCGCCGGCCGGGCCGGGGCCAGCCTGGTCAACGGCGACCGGATGTGGCACTACACCGAGGGCATCGAGAACTGGGACCCGATCTGGGCCCGGCACGGCATCCGCATCCTGCCGGGCCCCTCCTCGCTCTGGCTGGACGCGCGCGGCAGTCGGCTGCCCGCCCCGCTGTTCCCCGGCTTCGACACCCTCGGGACGCTCGAACACATCATGTCCACCGGGTACCCGTACACCTGGTTCGTGCTCAACCAGCGCATCATCGAGAAGGAGTTCACCCTCTCCGGCTCCGAGCAGAACCCGGACCTCACCGGGAAGTCGGTGCGCGGCGTGCTCGGCCGCGCGCTGCCCGGCGCCCCCGCACCCGTCCGGGGCCACCTGCGGCACGGGCGGGACTTCGTGGTCGCGGGCAACCTCGCCGACCTCGCCCGGGGCATGAACGCCAGGACCCGCGAGCCGCTGATCGACCCGGACCGGCTGCGCCGCACCGTCGGGGACCGCGACCGGCAGCTGGCCAACCCCTTCGCCAAGGACCTCCAGGTCACCGCGATCCACGGCGCCCGCCGCCACCTCGGCGACCGGCTGGTGCGCACCGCCGCCCCGCACCGCCTGCTCGACCCGGCCGCCGCCCCGCTGATCGCCGTCCGGCTTAACATCCTGACCCGCAAGTCGCTGGGCGGCCTGGAGACGGACCTGTCCTCCCGGGTGCTGCGGCCGGACGGCGAGGTGCTGGCGGGGGTGTACGCGGCCGGTGAGGCGGCCGGCTTCGGCGGCGGGGGCGTGCACGGGTACCGCTCGCTGGAGGGGACGTTCCTGGGCGGCTGCCTGTTCTCGGGGCGTACGGCGGGGCGGGCGGCGGCGCGGGCGGTCGGGTAGCGCCGCGCGGGGGGCGTGCGGGGAAGGGTGCGCGTGGTCCCGCGACCCGGTGCGCCCCCTCCCCCGTGCGGGGCGCACCGGCACGGTCGGAAGCCAGCCTGCCCGGGACGCCCCGGGTGCGGCTATCCACTTCCCGACGGCTTCGCCGCAGCATTCCGGATAGCCCGCGCCCCGGCGCCTGACCAACCCCGGATCGCGCCGGCCCCGGACCGCCCAGGACCGCCCCGGACCGGTCAGGCGCCGCGGCCGAGGGTCTGCGAGGGCGGCTGCCCGTACGCGCGGCGGTAGTCCGCGCTGAACCGGCCGAGGTGGGTGAAGCCCCAGCGGCAGGCGACCTCGGTCACCGTGCCGAGGGCCCGGCCGTCGGCGATGGCGAGCAGGTCGTGGTGGGCGCGGTCGAGCCGGACGCGCCGCAGGTAGGCCAGCGGCGTGGTGTCCAGGTGGCGCCGGAAGCCCTCCCGCAGGGCGCGCAGGCTGACCCGGGCGGCCAGGGCGATGTCGGCGACCGAGAGCGGCTCGCCGGCGTGCTCGGCGCAGTAGTCGGCGGCCCGGCGCAGGGCGCTCGGCAGCAGCGCGGAGCCACGGCCGTCCGCCGGCCGGCCCAGTGAGTGGGGCTGGGCGTCCAGCAGCCCGTCGACCAGCAGCCGCTCGAAGTGCTGGAGGCCGAGGCGGGACCGGCGGCCGAGCGCCGAGACGGTGAACGCGCGGAAGGCGTCGGCCAGTTCGATCCAGGACCGGACGGCGGGATCGGCCGGGTCGAGGACCGGGTCGAAGCGCAGCGGCTCCTGCGGCAGGTCGCCCAGCCGGACGGCGAGCGCCTGTTCCACGGCCTCCCTGGACATCGCCAGCGCCCCGTTCAGGGCCTCGGCGTCCCACTCCATGGTGACCTGGTCGCCCGGCCCGGCCACGGACAGCGCGGACGGCAGCTCGGTGCCGTTGGTGACGACCAGGCCGCCCCCCGAGTACGGCAGGATGACGTTGTAGAAGTCCGGCAGGTCCCCGGTCCGCAGGCGCACCGGCGCCCCGTAGCCGAGGTCGTAGAGGGCCACCGGGCCCTCGTGGAACGAGCGGAACCGTCCCGGGAGCCGCTGCTCGCCCAGCACCGTCAGCCGGTGCGGCGCGAGCCGTCCGCCCACCACGTGGCGGAGCTCCTCGATGCTGTTCCCCTCGTAGATCGAGACCGGTCCGGTCACGGCCCCGCCCGGCGCTGTTTCGGTGACCACGGATTCCCCCCCTGTCCGCGAGATCGGCACCTGCTGGACCCGTGCCCCGGCGTCGGCCGCGGCCGGGCCGCCGCCACCGGGGCCGATGGCCCTGGCTCCTCCGCTCCGGCGTCCGACCGGCCCTCCTCCGGTCGTGCCGCCCCCCGTAGCGCTGCGGAACCGTGCGCATCCTAGGGGAAGGACGGGTTCCTGTTGAGGGCTTCGGCACGTGGGATCCGACCCTCGGCCGGGGCGGCTCAGGGGTGACGGGTACAGTGCGGAGGCCGGTGCGCAGGGTGCCGCCGGCCAGGAGGGGTCAGGAATCCGATGAGCCGCCGAGACCGCGACGGTGTCCGCGAGCGCGCGCGGGGCGCCGGCGCCCCCGTGACCGTGACGGTCTGCCGGGGCTGCTGCTGCGGCACCGAGGCGAAGCACCCCGGGGTGGACCACGCGGGCCAGTACGAGCGGCTGCGGACGGCGGTCGGCCCGGCGGGCCGGGTCCGGGCGGTCAAGTGCCTGGACGTGTGCACCCAGTCCAACGTGGTGGTGGTCGGCCCCTCCGCCGAGGGCCGGGCGGCGGGCGGCCGGCCGGTCTGGCTGGGCTTCGTGCTGATGGACGAGATGATCGACGACATCGCCGCCTGGGTGCGGGCGGGCGGTCCCGGCCTCGCCGATCCGCCGGGGCTGCTCGACCTCCAGCTGATCTCGGTCTCCCGCCGGGTCCGCGAGGGGCTGCCCGAGTGAGCCGGCACTCCCGAGGCTACTGACTGATCGTCAGATCGTATCTACCCGCGCCTGTCCGGCGGGCTTCACCACTACCATGACCGGTGGCGCCGGGCGGTCCCCGGCCGGCGCCGGGATTTCCGCGCGAGGGAGAGAGCCGATGACGACGGTCTGCCGCATCTGCGCGGGCACCGGCCGGACCGCCGGCCTCAGCTGCCGGACCTGCCAGGGCACCGGCACCACCGAGGTGGGCGGCGGGGGCGGCAACTGCTTCCTCTGCGACGGCACCGGGGTGTACGTGCGCTACCGGGTGGACGCGATCGGTGCCAAGCACGCCTACCGGGACGAGATCTGCCGCACCTGCGACGGCACCGGCAACCGGTCCACGGCCCAGTGGGACGAGCCCTCCGGCTGACCCCTCCAGGGCCCGGCGGCTGCCCCTCCCTGGCTCGGCGGCTGCCCCCTCCAGGGCCCGGCGGCCGGCCGAGGCCCGCTCAGGGCGAGGGGCTCACGGGGGTCATGATGCGGCGTCGAGGCCGTGCGGACACGTCCTTTACCGAACCATGGTCGAACAATTGCGTTCGAATGGGGGGTACGCTGCGACGCGTTCACCCCGCGTCCGTGCGCGATCCACGCGCCGCTGACAGAGTCCCGCGCATGGATATCCCCAACATGGGCGTGCCGGCCAAGCTTGCCGACCGCATGAGCATGGCCGAGCAGCACGAGTACCTGCGGGCCCGTTTCTCCCGCCGCCGGATGCTGCGCGCCGGTGCGGTGACCGTCGGCGCCGTCGCCGTCGGTGGCGCGCTGGGCAACGGGACGGCCTTCGCCGCCCCGGCCGGCCCGCAGCTGCTGACCGGTGGCACGACCAGTGGCATCGACGGTTCGCTGGTGGCGCCGATCGGCCGTCACCTCCAGTTCGGCCCCGAGCCGGACACCCAGTTCCGCGTCTCCTGGCAGGTCCCGGCCCCGGTCAAGAAGCCGTTCCTGCGCTTCGGCACGACGCCGTGGGAGCTGGGCCACAAGGTCCAGGCCGAGGTCCGGGCCCTGCACACCCCGGCGCTGACCCCGAGCAGCCAGCCGGTGGACCAGTACTACCTGCACGTGGCGCTGGAGGACCTGCGCCCCGACACCACCTACTACTACGGTGTCGGCCACGAGGGCTTCGACCCGGCCTCCCAGCAGCAGATCTCCACCCTGCACACCTTCCGCACCGCGCCCTCCCGCGACCACCGCTGGGGCAAGGTGTACGAGCCGTTCACCTTCACCGCCTTCGGCGACCAGGGCGTCAGCGCGCACGCGGCCGGCAACGACAACGTGATCAAGGCCCAGAAGCCTGCCTTCCACCTGCACGCCGGCGACATCTGCTACGCCGACCCGGCCGGTTCCGGCACCGACCCGGACAAGTCCGTCTTCAACGCGAAGACCTGGGACGACTTCCTGGTGCAGACCGAGACGGTCGCCGCCGACATCCCGTGGATGGTCGCGTACGGCAACCACGACATCGAGGCCTGGTACTCGCCGAACGGCTACGGCGGCGAGAACTCCCGCTTCTTCCTGCCGGACAACGGCCCGGACCCGCGCAAGGTCCCCGGCGTCTACACGTTCCGCTACAAGAACGTCGGTGTCATCTCGCTGGACGCCAACGACGTCTCCTACGAGATCCCGGCCAACCTGGGCATCTCGGCGAACAAGCAGACCAAGTGGCTGGAGCGCACCCTCAAGGACCTCCGCAACGACGAGACCGTCGACTTCGTCGTCGTGTTCTTCCACCACTGCGCCTTCTCCACCACCGTCGCGCACGCCTCCGAGGGCGGTGTCCGCGAGGCCTGGGTGCCGCTGTTCGAGAAGTACCGGGTGGACCTGGTCATCAACGGCCACAACCACATCTACGAGCGCACCGACGCGATCCTCGGCAACAAGGTCTCGAAGCAGGTGCCGAGCGGCGCCACCATCGAGCCGGCCAAGGACGGCGTGGTCTACGTCACCGCGGGCGCGGCCGGCCGCAGCCTGTACAAGTTCGACGTGCCGGACACCTACGAGGGGCACGAGAACCACCAGGACGAGGTCAAGACCTACTACTGGAGCAAGGGCCGGGTGAAGACCCCCGAGACCATCCAGTGGTCGCGGGTGCGCTACACCGGCTACTCCTTCATCAAGGTCGACGTCACCCCGAAGCACCTGGGCCAGAAGTCGGTCATGAAGGTCACCGCGCTGGCCGAGGACGGCACGCAGATCGACAACTACACGATCCTGCGCAAGGTCGGCGAGGGCTGGGACTCGGACCGGGACGACGACGGCCAGGGCGGCGGCTGGGGCTGGTAGTCCCCGCTCGTCCCCGCTCGTCCCCACGGCGCCGGAGCGCGACGGGGGGCGCGCGCCCGTGACGGTGCCCCAGGTGTCCCAGCGCCCCAGGTGCCCCGGCGTCGGACCTCCGACGCCGGGGCACCGGCGCGTTCAGTCCTGCCGGTACGTCGCCAGGAAGCGGCCGATCCGGTTGACGGCCGTCTCCAGGTCGTCGGCGCGGGGCAGCGTGACGAAGCGGAAGTGGTCCGGGCGGGGCCAGTTGAAGCCGGTGCCCTGGACGACGTGGATCTTCTCGCGCAGCAGCAGGTCCAGCACGAACCGCTCGTCGTCGACGATCCGGTGCACCGCCGGGTCCAGCCTGGCGAAGGCGTACAGCGCGCCCTTGGGCTTGACGCAGCTGACGCCGGGGATCTCGTTGAGCGCCTTGACCGCGATGTCGCGCTGCTCGGTGAGCCGGCCGGAGGGCAGCACCAGGTCGGCGATGGACTGGTGGCCGCCGAGCGCCGCCTGCACGGCGTACTGGGCGGGCACGTTGGGGCACAGCCGCATGCCGGAGAGCATGGTCAGGCCCTCCAGGTAGTCGCCGGCGTGCTGGGTGGGGCCGGAGACGACCAGCCAGCCGCTGCGGAAGCCGGCCACCCGGTAGGCCTTGGAGAGGCCGTTGAAGGTGAGGGTGAGCACGTCGTCGGCGAGTGCGGCCAGGCAGTGGTGCTCGGTGCCGTCGTAGAGGATCTTGTCGTAGATCTCGTCGGCCAGCACCATCAGCCGGTGGCGGCGGGCCAGGTCGAGGATGCCCTCCAGCAGTTCCTTCGGGTAGACCGCGCCGGTGGGGTTGTTGGGGTTGATGACGACGATCGCCTTGGTGCGGGCGGTGATCTTGGCGGCGATGTCGTCCAGGTCCGGGTACCAGTCGGCCCCCTCGTCGCACAGGTAGTGCACGGCCTTGCCGCCGGCCAGCCGGACCACGGCCGTCCAGAGCGGGTAGTCGGGCATCGGGACGAGCACCTCGTCGCCGTCGTCCACCAGCGCGGTGACGGCCATCTGGATCAGCTCGGAGACGCCGTTGCCGAGGTAGACGTCGTTGACGGTGACGCCCTGGACCCCGCGCTGCTGGTAGTACTGCACCACCGCGCGGCGGGCCGGCAGGATGCCGCGCGAGTCGCTGTAGCCGTGCGCCTTGGGCAGGTTGCGGATGATGTCCTGGATGATCTCCTCGGGCGCCTCGAAGCCGAACGGGGCCGGGTTGCCGGTGTTCAGCCGCAGCACGCTGTGCCCGGCCTCCTCCAGTGCGTTGGCCTGGTCGACCACCGGGCCCCGGATCTCGTAGCACACGCCATTGAGCTTGCTGGACTGCCGAAACTCCACCTGCGGCCTCCCGACCGTCACCACCGCGCCGTTGGTTCAGCTTTGTTCTACCAAGTGTGTACTTGGAAAGTCCAACCTCTTGGCTATGCTGATCCACATGTCACGCCGAAGCTACGACCAGTACTGCGCCGTCGCCCGCGCCCTGGACGCGGTGGGGGAGCGCTGGAGCCTCCTGATCGTCCGTGAGCTCCTCGGTGGCCCGCGCCGCTACACCGACCTGCACGCCGACCTGCCCGGAGTCTCCACCGACATCCTGGCCGCCCGGCTCAAGCAGCTGGAGGGCGACGGGCTGGCCACCCGCCGACGGCTGGAGCGGCCCGCCAACGCGACGGTCTACGAACTGACCGCGCGCGGCCGTGAACTGCGGCCGGTCATCGAGGCGTTGGGGGAGTGGGGCCTGGCCGCGCTCGGCGAGCAGCGGCCGACCGACGCCGTGCGCGAGCACTGGTTCACGCCGGGGAAGGCGGAGGAGCCGGCGGCCGTGGCCGGCTGACGGCCGCGGGCGTGCCCGGTGGGCGGGGCGGCGGCAAGGCCCCCGTCGCCGACCGCCGCCCCGTGCCCCCAGAGTGGCGCGGACCGATAAACGAACAGTGGACGTGCGATGAGCGCCGGGGTCAGGCGCCGTCCCGCCCGGGCCCGCACGTACGATCGTCGGACCGCAGAGCGGACTCAGTGGACTCAGCGGACTCAGGAGAGCGGAGGCCAGCCCGTGCCCACCACCTACCGCAGCTACGTCGCCGTCGGGGACTCCTTCACCGAAGGCATGTGCGACGACCTGCTGCCCGACGGCCACTACCGGGGCTGGGCGGACCGGGTCGCCGAGGCGCTGGCCGGTGACCGCTCCGACGGGGACTTCCGGTACGCCAACCTCGCCGTCCGTGGCAAGCTCATCGGCCAGATCCACGACGAACAGCTCGCCCCCGCCGCCGCGATGGGCGCCGAGCTGGTCACCCTGGCAGGCGGCCTCAACGACGTGCTGCGCCCCGGCTGCGACATCGAGCGGGTCGAGCGGCTGCTCGGCCGCTGCGCCACCGGACTGCGGGCCGGCGGGGCCACCGTCGTGCTGTTCACCAGCACCGACCCCACCCGCCGCATGGCGGGCGGTGCCCGGCTGCTGCCCGCCATCCTGCGGATGAAGGCCTTCGTCCAGGAGCTGGGCCGGCAGGACGGGTTCGCCGTGGTCGACCTGTTCTCCGCCCCCTGCTTCGACGACCGCCGGCTGTGGGCCGAGGACCGCCTGCACCTCTCTCCCGAGGGGCACCGCCGGGTCGCCGAGGGCGTGCTGGAGGCGCTCGGCCGCCCCGCGGCCTTCGACTGGCGCGCCCCGCTGCCCGCCGCCGCCCCGCCCGGCCGGGCCGAGAAGCTGCGCGAGGACGCCCGCTGGCTGGGCGCCCACGTCGGCCCGTGGGTCGGCCGCCGCCTCACCGGCCGCTCCTCCGGCGACGGCCGCCCGGCGAAGCGGCCGGAGCTGCTGCCCTACGGGTAGCTACGCCCGTCGTGGTTCCGGCGCCAGGACCAGGCTCGCCATCGGCGCGTGGGTGGTCCAGTCCATCGCGTGGTAGAGGGCCTGGCCGTCCGTCGTGCCGACCAGGATGCCGGTACGGGCCCCGGCCTCGTGCCCGGCGGCCAGCAGGGTGCGCATCACCAGCGCGCCCAGGCCGCGGCGGCGGTGCTCGGCGACGGTGCCGATCTGGTCCGGCACGATCACCGGGCCGGTTCCGGGGTCGGTTCCGGCCAGACCGGCCAGACCGGCCTGGCCGCTCGCGGCCAGGTGCCCGGCGTCGCTGCGCACGAGGGTCTTGATCACCCCGCCCCGGCTCCAGGTGGTCACGGTGTACCCGGCGGGCGGCCGGGGCCGTTCGGCGGTGACCGGGCCGGTCATCAGGAAGCCCGGTTCGTCCAGGCGCCACCGCTCGTCCAGCCAGGGCCGCACGGTCGCGTCCTCGGCGAACAGCTTCAGCCAGGTGGTCGGCGCGGTGACGCTCTCGCCGAGCTTGCGGACCTCCGCCTCGGTCGGCTCCGGCAGTACGTGCCGGCCCACCTCGCGGCCCTGCGCGCCGACGTCGATGCTCCAGCCCCAGGGCTGGTCCACCGGCTCGGCGGAGCCGCGCGAGGCCGCCCAGCCCGCGATCCAGCTCCGGACCAGTTCCCTGGTGTCCGGGTCCCGCATGTCGCCCACCCCCGCATGTAATGGTCTCAATAGCCTTTCGTATCTTACCGACATGGAAGGCCGTCTGCCCAGTAGGATTCCCGGGTCCACGGCGCCGCCCGGCGCCCAGCTGCTGGAAGGATCCCGGAACGTGCGCGAGACCGAGTCGCCGCAGGACCCCACGGCGGCCGCGCCGACCG
The DNA here is from genome assembly GCF_044757205.1 of Kitasatospora sp. NPDC091335. Taxonomy (NCBI): domain Bacteria; kingdom Bacillati; phylum Actinomycetota; class Actinomycetes; order Kitasatosporales; family Streptomycetaceae; genus Kitasatospora; species Kitasatospora sp. NPDC091335. The sequence continues at coordinate 866,409 of NZ_JBIVUM010000001.1, forward strand.
AGCTCCGGGCCGACTGCGGCAGCTGCTTCGGGCTCTGCTGCGTCGCCCTGCCGTTCGCCGCCGGCTCCGACTTCGCCATGAACAAGATGGCCGGCAAGCCCTGCCACAACCTCCAGGCCGACTTCGGCTGCGGCATCCACGCGCAGCTGCGCGACCGCGGCTTCCAGGGCTGCACCGTCTACGACTGCTTCGGCGCCGGCCAGCGGGTCTCCCAGGTGACCTTCGGCGGCCGCAGCTGGCGCGAGGAGCCGGAGAACGCCGGGGCGGTGTTCGACGTCTTCCCGATCGTGCGGCAGCTGCACGAACTGCTCCGGTACCTCACCGAGGCGCTCACCTTCGACCCCGCCCGTCCCGTCCACGACGAGCTGCGGCAGGCGCTGGCGGAGACCGACCGGCTGGCCGGCGGCACGCCCGAGGAGGTCCTCGCCGTCGACGTGCCGGCCCACCGGCAGCGGATCAGCGACCTGCTGCTGCGCGCCTCCGAACTGGTCCGCGCCGCCGCCCCGCGGCGTCGGGAGCACCGCGGCGCCGACCTCTTCGGGGCCCGCCTGCGCGGCGCCGACCTGCACGGGGCCAACCTGCGCGGCGCCCTGCTCGTCGCGGCCGACCTCTCCGGCGCGGACCTGCGCCTCGCCGACCTGGTCGGCGCCGACCTGCGGGACGCCAACCTGGCCGGAGCGGACCTCACCACGGCCCTGTTCCTCACCCAGGCCCAGCTCAACGCGGCCCGCGGCGACGCCACCACCCGCCTCCCGGCCGGCCTCACCCGGCCCGCGCACTGGCCCGAGACCGCCCCGGCGCCGGCCGCCGGGGCCGGGCCCCGCTCCGCCAGGGGCGGCAGCCGCCCGGCCCGGGGCTCCCGCCGGCGTTAGCTCCTGGGCTACTGCCCTACCCGGCCGTCGAGGCACGCGCGCAGCGGGTCGGCGTGGCGGGCGGACTCCTCGATGCGGTGCACCGGCAGCTCCCGGACCGCGATCCGGCCCCTGCCGATCCGCGCGCCCGGGTCCTGGTGGCCGGCCAACAGGGTGTCTCCGCGGCCTGTTCGCGCTCCAGGCCGCGGAACGCGGCGTCCGTGACCGCCCCGGGGCCACCGGGCCTGTCGCGCACCGGAGCGCGTTCGGCTCAGTCGGTCAGCAGGCGGGCGCGCAGGGCGTCGGTCTGCGCGCGGTCGATGCCGAGGGTGCCGGTGAGGTAGGCCTCGACCGAGCCGTGACGTTCGGCGAGGCCGGCGAGGGTGAGCCGGATGACGGCCTCCGGGGCGCGCCCGTAGCCGGGCCAGCGCAGGGTGCGGCCGGGGTGGGCGGCGTGCCAGTCGGCGACGAGGTGCGCGGTGGCGAGTTCGGTGAGGGCGAAGTCGGCGGCGAGGTCGTCCTCACCGACGCCGAGCAGGGTGTGCAGCAGGGCGCCGATCAGCCCGGTGCGGTCCTTGCCGGAGGCGCAGTGGAAGACCACCGGGGCCTCGGCGGCGGTGATCACGTCCAGCACCTGGCGGATCTCCTTCACCCCGTCCTCGGCGACCTCGGCGAAGCGGTCGGCGAGGTAGCGCCAGGGGTCGAGCTCCGGGTCGATCTCGGCCTGGTCGTACGGGCGGTGCTCGATCGAGAGGTTGTGGTACTCCAGGCCCTCGAAGTCGGGCACCCGGCCCTTGGCGGCGATCTCCCAGGGGTAGCGGAGGTCGATCACCGTCCGTATCCCCAGTGCCCGGAGCCGGTCGAGGTCGGCGGGGGAGCCGATCTTGCCGAGCGAGTCGGAGCGGTAGAGCAGCCCCCACCGGACGGACCGTCCGCCGGCGGCCGGATAGCCGCCCAGGTCGCGGAAGTTGTGCAGGGCATCGAAGGAGTGGTGACGCGTCGTCATGCGCGCACTCTAGCCAGCGGAGTCAAGGGCGGGCGCCCCGTAGCCGTGGGCGAGCAGGCCGAAGGCGCGGGTGGCGTCCCCGGCGGCCTCGTCGTACAGGTCGTCTGCGGTGCGGCCGTCCTGGATGCGGCGCCAGTTGTGCAGGGCCAGGACCCGCTGGGTGGCGGTGACCTGGGCGGCGAGCAGCGCCGCGGTGAGGTCCCGCGGCCCGGGGAGGCCGGGGGTCTCGCGCAGTGCCTCGGCCAGTGACCGCTCGGCGCGGGCCACGTACTCGCCGACCCGGGCGGCCAGGCTCGGGGTGCCGTGGACCAGGCCGGTGAAGGCGAGCACCGCGGGGTGGTCGTTGAGGCCGGTGACCGGGTCGCGCCGGCCGAGGCCGTCCAGGAAGTCCCGCAGCAGCGCGTCGAGCACCTGCTCCCCGGGCAGCCGGGTGCGGACGACCCCGGCGGCCTGTTCCTGGTGGTCGGCGAAGCGGTGGACGACCAGGTCCTCCTTGCTGGGGAAGTAGGAGAACAGCGTCGGCTTGGAGACCTCGGCGGCCGCCGCGACGTCCGCCACCGACACCCGGTCGAAGCCGTGCTCCAGGAACAGCGCGATGGCCGCCTCGGAGATGGCCCGCCGGGTCCGCTCCTTCTTGAGCTCACGCAGTCCGGTCATGGCATCCAGGCTAACAGCGGACCTTGACCGGGGCAGGTTTCTGACCGGGTCGGGTGCGCCGGGTGCGTCCTACACGCTGCGGTCGGCCAGGACCTCGCGGACGACGTGACGGGCGTTGGCGGTCAGGGCCTGGTCGGTGTGGCGGTAGTACGGGATCGTCACCAAAGCGAGGGAGAACGCCCAGGCGCGGCCGCGGGCCCAGGTGGCGTCGTCCGCGCGCAGGGCGGCGCGGAAGGCCGGACGGGCGGTGGCGGGCAGCAGGTTCCAGGCGGCGATCAGGTCGGCGGTCGGGTCGCCGACGCCCATCAGGGCGAAGTCGAGGACGGCGGCGAGCCGGCCGGAGCGGGCGAGCAGCAGGTTGCCGGGGGTGAGGTCGCCGTGCATCCAGACCGGCGGGCCGGCGTACCCGGGCAGCCGGAGGGCCTTGTCCCACAGGGCGGTCGCGGCCGCCGTGTTGATCGCGCCGGAGAGCTGGGCGATGGCCGCGCGGGTGGCGCCGTCCCGGGAGGCGAGCGGGATGCCGCGCTGGCCGGCCGGGGCACCGGCCGGGTCGGCGGCGCGCAGGGCGTTGACGAAGCCGGCGAGGTCGCGGGCCAGGCCCTCGGGCGCGGCAAGCGAGCCGGCCACCGGGTTGGCGCCGTCCAGCCAGTGCAGCACCGACCACTCCCACGGGTAGCCGGCGGCGGGCCGGCCGACCGCGAGCGGGGCCGGGACCGGCCGCGGCAGCCCCGGTGCCAGCCGGGGCAGCCACTGCTGCTCCCGCCGCAGGCCTCCGGCGGCCCACTCCACCAGGGGCAGCCGGACGGCGAGTTCGGGTCCGAGCCGGAACATCGCGTTGTCCGTCCCGTCGGCGGAGACCCGGGTGACCGGGAGGCGCTCCCACCGCGGGAACTGGGCGGAGATCAACCGCCGTACGAGGGCCGCGTCGACCACCGGTCCGTCGGGGTGCATCCGGGGGGCAGCGCACATGCCCGGCAGCGTACAGCTCCGGTCGTTCCCGTTCAGCCGGATTCCCGAACCGGTCGGATTCCGAAGGGCGTTGGCGGCGGGCGCGGCACCCGTGCGGACGGTCGGCCGAAGGTGATCCGCACCCCGATGGTGCCGCCCCTGCCGAAGCGCAGCACGTTGGCGGTCACGGTCGACGGCGGTGCGACGGGGCGGTGAGGGCGCGGTGCGGGGGCGGCACGCCACGCCCGGCCGCACCCGGGGCGGCCGGGCGCCGTCCCCGGCACCTGCCAGAATGCAGGGCGTACGGCGAAAGCACTGAAGGAGAAGGTGACCGGCTTCGTGACCACGCCAGTCGAACAGGCGGCCAGGCAGGCCCAGCAGGCGATCGAGCGCAAGATCGCCGAGGAACTGGGCGTCCGCGAGGGGCAGGTGAAGGCTGCCGTCGACCTGCTCGACGGCGGTGCGACCGTCCCCTTCGTGGCCCGCTACCGCAAGGAGGTCACCGGCTCCCTCGACGACACCCAGCTGCGCGGCCTGGAGGAACGGCTGCGCTACCTGCGCGAGCTGGAGGAGCGCAGGGCGGCCGTCCTGGAGTCGATCGACTCCCAGGGCAAGCTGGACGACGTGCTGCGCGCCCGGGTGCTCGCGGCCGACTCCAAGGCCCGCCTGGAGGACATCTACCTCCCGTTCAAGCCGAAGCGGCGCACCAAGGCGCAGATCGCCCGCGAGGCCGGGCTGGAGCCGCTGGCCGACACGCTGCTCGCCGACCCGTCCCAGGACCCGGCCGCGCTGGCCGCGCAGTACCTGAACGAGTCGGTCGCGGACGGTCCCGCCGCCCTGGAGGGCGCCAGGGCGATCCTGGTCGAGCGCTTCGGGGAGGACGCCGACCTGGTCGGCTCGCTGCGCGAGCGGATGTGGACCCGCGGCCGGCTGGTCGCCAGGGTGCGCGACGGCAAGGAGGGCGACGGCGCCAAGTTCGCCGACTACTTCGACTTCGCCGAGCCGTACACCAGGCTCCCCTCGCACCGCATCCTGGCGATGCTGCGCGGCGAGAAGGAGGAGGTGCTCGACCTCGAACTCTCCCCGTACGAGGGCGAGTCCGAGGGCGACCTGCCCGGCGAGAGCGACTACGAGCAGCGGATCGCCGCCCGCTTCGGCATCGCCGACCACGGCCGCCCGGCCGACAAGTGGCTGGGCGACACGGTCCGCTGGGCCTGGCGCACCCGCGTCCTGGTCCGGCTCGGCATCGACCTGCGCTCCCGGCTGCGCGTCGAGGCCGAGGAGGAGGCGGTGCGGGTCTTCGCCGCCAACCTGCGCGACCTGCTGCTGGCCGCCCCGGCCGGCACCCGCGCCACCATGGGCCTGGACCCGGGCTTCCGCACCGGGGTGAAGGTCGCGGTGGTGGACGCCACCGGCAAGGTCGTCGCGTACGACACGATCTACCCGCACCAGCCCGCCAACAAGTGGGACGCGGCGCTGGCCACCCTGGCCGCGCTGGCGAAGAAGCACGACGTCGACCTGGTCGCGATCGGCAACGGCACCGCCTCCAGGGAGACCGACAAGCTCGCCGAGGACCTGATCGCGCGCCACCCCGAGCTGAAGCTCACCAAGGCGATGGTCAGCGAGGCCGGCGCCTCGGTCTACTCGGCCTCCGCGTTCGCCTCGCAGGAACTGCCGGACCTGGACGTCTCGATCCGCGGCGCGGTCTCGATCGCCCGCCGGCTCCAGGACCCGCTGGCCGAGCTGGTCAAGATCGACCCCAAGTCGATCGGCGTCGGCCAGTACCAGCACGACCTGAGCGAGGTGAAGCTCTCCCGCTCGCTGGACGCCGTGGTCGAGGACTGCGTCAACGCCGTCGGCGTGGACGTCAACACCGCCTCGGCGCCGCTGCTCACCCGGGTCTCCGGGGTCACCGGCACGCTGGCCGACAACATCGTGGCGCACCGCGACGCCAACGGCCCGTTCCGCACCCGCAGGCAGCTCAAGGACGTCTCCAGGCTCGGCCCCAAGGCCTTCGAGCAGTGCGCCGGCTTCCTGCGCATCCCCGGCGGCGACGACCCGCTGGACGCCTCCAGCGTGCACCCCGAGGCCTACCCGGTGGTGCGCCGCATCCTCGCCGCGACCGGCGGGGAGCTGCGCGAGCTGATCGGCAACGGCGGGCGGCTGCGCGCGCTGCGCCCGGCGGACTTCGCCGACGACACCTTCGGCGTCCCGACCGTCACCGACATCCTCGGCGAGCTGGACAAGCCGGGCCGCGACCCGCGTCCGGCCTTCCGCACCGCGACCTTCAAGGAGGGCGTCGACAAGATCGGCGACCTGGAGGTCGGCATGGTGCTGGAGGGCGTGGTCACCAACGTCGCCGCCTTCGGCGCGTTCGTGGACGTGGGCGTCCACCAGGACGGGCTGGTGCACGTCTCGGCGCTGTCGAAGAACTTCGTCAAGGACCCGCGCGAGGTGGTCAAGCCCGGCGACATCGTCAAGGTCCGGGTGCTCACGGTGGACGTGCCGCGCAAGCGGATCGGGCTCACCCTGCGGCTGGACGACGAGGTCGGGCGCGAGCGCGGCGGCGACCGCGGGGATCGCGGGGACCGTGGCGACCGGCAGGCCCGCCCGCCGCGCCAGGAGCGGCGCGGCGGTCAGGGCGGTCAGGGCGGCGGCCAAGGCGGCCAAGGCGGCCAGGGCGGCCGCGGCGGGCAGGACCGGCGCGGTGGCGACCGGGGTGGCTCCGGCGGCGGTGTGCCGGCCAACAGCGCCATGGCGGACGCGCTGCGCCGGGCGGGCCTGACCGGTGGCGGCAACGGCGGCTCGGGCGACCGGCGCTCCGGGCGGCGCTGAGCCCGTACGTGACGGCGGCCGGGGGCCGGGGGGGGGGTTCCGGCCGGCCCGGTGGCCTCCTAGCACCCCGCCCCACGCCGGCCCGCCGGGCCCGGGC
>NZ_JBIVUM010000001.1:872812-1011343 GCF_044757205.1 Kitasatospora sp. NPDC091335
CCTGCCGGGGGGCGCCACGGGGGGCGGGGGCGCCGGGGGCGGGGGGGGGGGGCGCGCCGGTCGGGGCGGGGGGGGGGGGGGGGGGGGGGCGGCCCCCCCCCCCCGCCCCCGGCCGCGTCGTGCCCCGGTGCCGTCCGTCCCGGCCGGCCCGTCCCGTCCGCCTCCGTCAGGAGCCGTCAGGAGCCGTCAGGACAGGAGCTTCTCCTTGGCCCTCAGGTACTCCTCGTCGGAGATGGCGCCCCGCTCCTTCAGGTCCGCCAGTTTCGCCAGGTCGTCGACGTGGCTCCGGCCGGCGCCGCCGGTGCCGGCGACGCCGCCCCCACCGCCGTCCTCGGCCCCGGCGGCGTCCCGGATGTAGGCCTTGAACGCGGCCTCGGAGCGCTGGGCCTGTGCGACGTCCCGTTTGCCCATCGACTGCCCGCGGGCGATCAGGTAGGCGAGGACGCCGATCAGCGGCAGGACGATCACCAGGACCAGCCAGCCGGCCTTGCCCCAGCCGCCGAGGTCGTCGCTGCGGAAGATGTCGGTGATGATCTTGAACAGCAGGAAGAACCAGAGGATCCAGAGGAACAGCTCCAGCATCGTCCAGAAGATGTGGAGCGCCGGGTAGTCCACGGCCAGAAGTTTGGTGTCCATGGCCGAGTCATATCACCGCAAAACAGACACAGCTCGATGCTGTTGGGCTGTTCCAGTGATCTTCCGCCCGGGTGGGAATACCGGCGGAGGAGGGTGGCCTCAGGCCTGCCCGGCCCGCCGGCGCAGCTCCACCGCCAGCGCGACCAGCTCGCCCCACCAGGCCTCGTGCCCGGTCAGCAGCAGCCGCTGGGCCTCGGCGGGCGGCATCGCGCGGACCTCGACGACCTGCTCGCCGTCCGCCGGGTTGGTCGGCGCGGAGTCCAGCGCGACCTCTCCCCAGCCCCACAGCCAGGCCTTCTCCGGGTGCGGCTGCCACGGGCGGTACGGCAGCGGGTCCTCGGTGCGACAGCGGTGCGCGCCCAGCCAGCCCGGCTCGCCGAGCAGCCGGGCGCCTGCCTCCTCCCGCAGCTCGCGGTCCAGGCAGGAGGCGACGCTCTCGTCCCGTTCGCGGGTGCCGCCGGGGAGGAACCAGTGGTCCCGGTCGTCCCGGCAGAGCACCACCTCGCCGTCCGCGAAGCCGACCAGGTGGATGTTGGTGACCAGCGCGTCCGGCGGCAGCTCGGTGGAGAACTGCGCGTCGAACCGTCCCCAGCTCCAGTACTGCGGCGCGTGCAACGACGGGAACAGGGCGGCGAGTTCGACGGATCTGGCAGAGGCGTCGGTGCGGTCCGTGGTGTCGGTCATCAGGTGATCGTAGTGCCGGCCGGGAAACGGCGGGGGGCGGTCGGATGGACGAGGGCGATGTCGTCGGTGGAGATGGCGCGCGGGCGGCGCGGGCGCGCCCCCTCGGCCGGCGTGCCGACCCAACTGCCCAGCGAGATCTCGGCGGTGATGCCTGGTCCGAAGCCCGCGATCAGCCCGGTGGTGCCCTCGGGCACGCCACCGTCGGCGAACAGCCTGGCCAGCGCGTCGAACACCACGGCGCTGGCGATGTTGCCGCGCTCGGTGAGCGTCGCCCGGCTGTAGCGGAAGGTGGCCGGCTCCAGGCGCAGGAAGCGGCACAGGTCGTCCAGGATGCGCGGGCCGCCCGCGTGCACGATGTAGAAGCCGAGCCCGGAGACGTCCCAGCCGTGCTCCCCGGCCAGGCCGCGCAGCGCCGGCGCCAGCATCTCCATCGTGCCGGGCACCCGCTTGTCCAGCTGGAAGTGGAACCCGGTGTCCTTGACCCCGTACGAGATCCAGTCCTCGGTGTGCGGGACGAGGTGCGAGCCGTTGCGCTCGATCTGCACGCCGTGCCCGCCGTGTCCGCGCACCACCACGGCGGCGACCGCGTCCCCGAACAGGCCGTTGGAGAGCAGCGAGCCGACGCCGAGGTCGGCCGGCTGGTAGCAGAGCGAGCAGAACTCGCAGGCGACGATCAGCACGTTGGCGCCGGGGTAGGCGCGGCAGAAGTCGTGCGCGCGGTTGACGGCGGCGCCGCCGGCCGCGCAGCCGAGCTGGGCGATCGGCACCTGGCGGGTGTCCGGGCGGAAGCCCATGGTGTTGATCAGCCAGGCGGTCATCGACGGCATCATGAAGCCGGTGCAGGAGACGTAGACCAGCAGGTCGATGTCCCTGGCCGTCAACTCGCCGTACGCGAGGGCGCGTTCGACGACCTCGGGGACGCGCCGCTTGGCCTCCCGCTCGTACGTCTCGTTGCGGACGGTGAAGCCCGGGTGGGTGAGCGTCCGCTCGATCGGCTGGACCAGGTGCCGGGTGCGCACCCCGGTGTTCTCGATCAGTCGCAGGGCCAGGCCGAGCTGGGGGTGGCCGGCGTGCAGGGTGCGGGCCAGGTCGAGGGTCTCCTCGACGGTGATGACGTGCTCGGGCACGGCGATCGCCGGGCGGCAGAGAGTTGCCATGGGTGGGTCTTCCCTGGGGGCCTGGTGGCAGGCCGGTGGATGCGTGGAACGGTACGGGCGCCGCGCGGCGGCGGGCCGGGGAGCCCGGCGGCAGGGGGCCGGCTACCAGGCCACCGGCAGGGTGCGCGGGAAGCGCCAGATCGAGCCGGACTCCCAGTCGAGTCCGGACGGATCGACGGCGAGCCGCAGGCCGGGGAAGCGGCGCAGCAGGGTGCCGATGGCGACCTGGAGCTCCATCCGTGCCAGGTGCGAGCCGAGGCAGTGGTGCTGGCCGTACCCGAAGGCCATGTGGGTGGGCGCGCCGCGGTCGAGGTCCAGCTCGTCGGGGCGCTCGTAGAAGGCCGGGTCCCGGTTGGCGGTGAGGTAGGAGACGTGCACGGCCTCGCCGGCCCGGATCAGCACCCCGCCCAGTTCGACGTCCTCGGTGGCGACCCGGGCGATGCCGACGCCCTGGCGGAACGGGATGAAGCGCAGCAGCTCCTCCAGCGCCCGGGGCAGCATCCCGGGCCGGGCGCGCAGCTCGGCGAGCTGCTCGGGGTGGGTGAGCAGGGTGTGGGTGATGTTGCCGAGCTGGTAGGTGCTGGTGTCGTGGCCGGTGACCAGCAGGACCATCGCCATCACGGTCAGCTCGCCCGGGTCCAGCAGTTCGTCGCCGTCGCGGGCGGTGGCGAGGGCGCTGATCAGGTCCTCGCCGGGGTGGGCCCGGCGGGCGGCGGTCAGCTCGGCGAAGTAGGCACGCAGCGCCGTCTTGGCGGCCTCCTGGCCGTCCCGGCTGCCGGGGCCCATCCGCATCATCGCCACCGCGTGGCCGCGCAGTTCGGTGCGGTCGGCGGCGGGGATGTCCAGCAGGTCGCAGATGGTGGTGAGCGGGAGGCGGGCGGCCAGGAAGTGCATCAGGTCGGCGGGGGCGCCGTGCTCGGTCATCTCGTCGAAGTAGCCGTCGACGGTCCGCTGGGTGGTCGGGCGCAGCCGCTCGACCTGACGGTTGGTGAAGCCCTGGGCGACCAGCCGGCGGAGCCGGTTGTGGGCGGGCGGGTCCATCAGGTTGATCGCCTCGGCCTGGGCGATCGGGGCGGGCGTCATCCGCGGCAGGTCGCGGCCGATGCCGGCGGCGCGGCTGAACCGGCGGTCGGTGGTGACCACCTTGACGTCCTCGTAGCGGGTGGCCAGCCAGGCCTCGCCCTCGCCGTGCGGCAGCCGGATCCTGGCGACCGGGTCCTCGGTGAGCAGCCGCTTCAGGAGGGGGTCGAACTCCAGGCCTTCGGTGTGGTGGAAGGGGCAGTCCCACACGGGGGCGGTGGTGGTCACGGGCCGGTCCAAGTGTTCTCGTCATGCCGGGTGGTGGCGCCCGAGGTGTCGGTAGCTGTTCGGGCGTGGACATGCAGATAGTGCCCCATGACATGGCAAAAAGGGGAATTTGGTGAAGATTTAACTCCAAGGAGTGAGATTCGGATGATAGTCACGCGAATTGAGGTGACAGGGGCGGATGTTGACGGTCAGCCGCCACCCGGGGCGACCAGCCCGGTCTCGTAGGCGAGCACCACCGCCTGCGCCCGGTCGCGCAGGTGGAGCTTGGCGAAGATCCGGGCCACGTGGGTCTTCACGGTCGACTCGCTGAGCGTCAGTTCGCGCGCCAGCTCGGTGTTGGACAGCCCCCGACCGAGCAGCGCGAGCACCTCCGCCTCGCGCGGGGTGAGCGGCGCGAGGTCACGGTGCAGCGGCGGGCCCTCGCTGCCGGGCGCCGGGCGCGGGGCGCCCGCCGCGAAGCGCTCGACCAGGCGCCGGGTGATCGAGGGGGCGAGCAGCGCGTCCCCGGTGTCCACCAGCCGTACGGCGGCGGCGAGATGGGCCGAGGTGACGTCCTTGAGCAGGAAGCCGCTGGCCCCGGCGGACAGCGCGGCGTAGACGTAGTGGTCCAGGTCGAAGGTGGTCAGCATGATCACCCGGCATCCTGGCACCTGCGCCAGGATGCGCCGGGCGGCCTCCAGGCCGTCCGTGCCGGGCATCCGGATGTCCAGCAGCGCGACGTCCGGGCGGTGCAGCACGGCGGCGGCCACCGCCTCGGCGCCGTCCGCGGCCTCGGCGACCACGTCGATGCCGCGCGCGTTGAGGATCATCCGGAAGCCGGTGCGGACCAGCTCCTGGTCGTCGGCGATCACCACCCGGGGGCGGCGCTCCCGCTGCTGCTCGTGCTCCATGGTTCCCTCCGTCACGGCCGGTCCAGCGGGATGCGGGCGCGGACCCGGAAGCCGCCGCCGAGCCGGCGCCTGGCGTCCAGGTCCCCGCCGTACACCGCGACGCGCTCGCGCAGGCCGATCAGCCCGCGTCCGGCGCCGTCCGGCGGCCTCGCCGCGGGGGCGGCCCCGCCGGAGAGCACGCTCGGACCGCTGTTGAGCACCTCCACCCGCAGGTAGTGGTCCGCATAGCGCACCGTCACCTCCGCCGTCACCCCGTCCCCGTGCTTGAGCGCGTTGGTCAGCGCCTCCTGGACGATCCGGTACGCCGTCACGTCGATGCCGCCGGGCAGCGGCCGCGGCTCGCCGGAGATCCGCACCTCCACCGGCAGCCCGGCGAAGGCGAACCGGTCGATCAGCGGGCTCAGCCGGCCCAGGCTCGGCTGCGGCGCGAAGTCGTCCGCCGGCGCCTCCTCGCTGCCGCCCGCCGCCGGCGCCAGCAGGCCCAGCAGGTGCCGCAGCTCGGTCATGGTGCCCCGCCCGGCCTCCTCGACCGCGGCCATCGCGGCCGCCGCCTCCTCCGGCATGGTGGCCAGCACCTCGCGCGCGGCCCCGGCCTGCACCACCATCAGGCTCACGTTGTGGCTCACGATGTCGTGCAACTCGGCCGCGATCCGGGCCCGTTCGGCGTCCACGGCGGTCCTGGCCGCGCTCTCCCGCTCCCGCTCCAGCAGCCAGCCGCGCTCGCCGACGGCCGTCCGGTGCAGCCGCCGCGCCCTGGCGAGTGCCACGGCCAGCCAGCCGGCCGCCGTGCTCGCCGCAGCGGCCGTCGCGACGGCCGCCCACTCCCACCCCGTTCCCCACACAGCACCATCCTCCCAGGTCACGGCATGATCCACATCATCCGGGGGTGCCGCCCCCGTACATCCCCGGTACTACGGCCGTCCGCGGTTACACCCGGGGTGGGACGTACCGGCCGGGCCCCGCGCCTACGGTCGTCCACCATGAGCAACGACCACGACGGGACCACCCGGCCGGACGACGCGCAGGTCGTCGTCGAGCTGTCCGGGGTCCACAAGGAGTTCGGCGACGCCAAGGCGCTCGACGGCGTCGACCTGCGGATCCGCGCGGGTGAGGCGGTCGCCGTGATGGGCCCCTCGGGCTGCGGCAAGTCCACCCTGCTGAACATGGTGGCCGGGCTGGACCGGCCCACCGCCGGCACCGTCCGGGTGCAGGGCCAGGACCTCGGGCCGCTGAACGAGAACGGGCTGGCCCTGTTCCGCCGCCGCCACATCGGGATGGTCTTCCAGTTCTTCAACCTGATCGACGACCTCCCGGCCCTCGACAACGTCGCCCTGGCCGCCCAGCTGACCGGCACCAGCGCCCGCCAGGCCCGCCGCCGGGCACTGGAGCTGCTGGACGAACTCGGCGTCGCCCACCGCAAGGACGTCTACCCGGCCACCCTCAGCGGCGGCGAGCGCCAGCGGGTCGCGGTGGCCAGGGCCCTGATGAACCGCCCGGCCCTGCTGCTCGCCGACGAGCCCACCGGCGCGCTGGACAGCCGCTCCGGCGAGCAGGTGATGGACCTGCTGATCGACCTCAACCAGATCGGCCAGACCCTGCTGATCGTCACCCACGACCCCGCCCTGGCCACCCGCTGCGCCAGCCGGCTGGTCGAGATGGCGGACGGCCGCGTGGCGAACGAGCGGATGCTGGAGCCGCAGTCATGACCGGAGCCGTGTGGCGGGCCTCGCGGGCGGCGGTGAAGCGCCGCCGGGTGCAGACCGCAGTGATCGGCCTGGTCGTCTTCTGCGCCACCACGACGGTGCTGCTCGCCCTCGCGGTGATCAGCGCCGCCCGGGCCCCCTTCGACGAGGCCTTCGACGGGCAGCACGGCGCGCACGTCGTGGCGTCCTTCGACCCGGCCAGGGCCTCGGCGGAGCAGCTGGCCGCCACCGCCCGCCGGCCCGGCGTCGAGGCGGCCGCCGGGCCGTTCGACCAGGCGACGGTGGAGATCCCCACCGACTGGGTCGGCAGCCCGCCAGGACCGCTGACCCTGGTCGGCCGGGCCGACCGGGCCGGGCCGGTGGACCGGGTCGAGCTGCTGTCCGGCCGCTGGGTCGCCGCACCCGGCGAGGTGGTCCTCAACTCGCTGTTCGGAGGCGCGGCGGAGACGTTCCTGGACTCCCGGATCCCCATCGGCGGCGGCCGCCACCTCACCATCGTCGGCTTCGCCACCAGCATGAGCCAGAGCGCCGGCGGCTGGGTCACCCCCGAGCAGGCCGCCGCCCTGCACCCCACCGGCCGGCAGATGCTCTACCGCTTCACCGACGCCGCGAGCGAGCAGCGGCTCACCTCCGCCATGGACACCGCCACCGAGGGCCTGCCGGAGGAAGCGGTCACCAGCGCCCAGTCGTACCTGGTGCTCAAGGACGCCTTCTCGGCGGGGGCCGACGCCTACCTGCCGCTGATGACGGTCTTCGGCGTGCTCGGCCTGGTCGTCTCGGCGCTGATCGTCGGCAACGTGGTGAGCGGCGCGGTCGTCTCCGGCTACCGGCACATCGGCGTGCTGAAGTCGATCGGCTTCACCCCGCGCCAGGTGGTCACCGTCTACCTGACCATGGTCTCGGTGCCCGCGGTCGCCGGCACCGTCCTCGGTACGGCGGCCGGCTGGGTGGCGTCGTACCCGATCCTCAAGTCGGCGTTCTCCGGCATCGTCACCGGTACCGCCGTGATCGAGCCCGCCGGCTGGCTGCCGCTCGCCACCCTGGCCGGCGTCCCGCTGCTGGTGGTCCTCGCCGCGCTGCTCCCGGCCTCGCGCGCCCACCGGCTCTCCGCCGCCCAGTCCATCTCGGCCGGCAGCGCCCCGCGCAACGGCCGCGGCCTGAGGATTCAGCGTTGGCTGAGCGGCACCCGGCTGCCGCGAGCCGTCAGCCTCGGCCTCGGCCAGCCCTTCGCCCGCCCCGCCCGTACCGCGCTGACCATGGCGGCGATCGTGCTCGGCGTCGTCACCGTGACGATGACGGCAGGCCTGAGCAGCACCCTGACCAGACTGGTGGACCACACCGACGGCCACACCCACGTCAACGTCCAGACCGCCCACTTCTCGGGCGACAGGACCGAGCCCAGGCTCACCCCGGCCCAGACCGAGGCCATGCTGCGCGCCGCCCCCGGGGCCGAGCGGGTCAGCACCCGCGGGCTGGTCCAGGTCGGGCTGGCCGGCCACCCCCAGCCCGCGTTCGCCGACTTCTACGGCGGCGACAGCGTCGGCGCCAAGTGGCTCTCGGTGGTGAACGGCCGCCCGGCCACCGGCCCGAACGAGATCGAGGCAGGCCCGTCCTTCCTCCGGCAGCACGGGCTCAAGCTCGGCGACAAGCTCACCCTGCTCCTGGACGGGCGGCAGCTGGCCGTCACCCTCGTCGGCGAGGAGGCCGAGGGAAACCCCAGGGCGTTCGCCTCCAACGACGCCACCAGGGCCGCGCTCACCGACGACCCGCACGTGGTCGAGTACGACGTGACGCTCGCCAGGGGCGCCGACGCCGAGGCGTACCGCAAGGCGGTCACGGACGCCGACCCGAGCCTCTCGGCCTCGGTCTTCGACCCCGACCTGGGCGGGCCGATCGCCGCGGTCATCGCCTTCACCACGATCTTCACGGTGCTGCTGTCGGTGGTCGCCGCGCTGGGCGTCTTCAACACCCTGCTGCTCACCATCCGCGAACGCCGCCGGGACCTCGGCATGCTGAAGTCGATCGGGATGACGCCCCGGCAGGTGGTGGCGATGACGGTCACCTCGGTGGCCTGGCAGGGCGTGGTCAGCGGGATCATCGGCATCCCGGTCGGGGTGGTGGCCCACCGGCTGATCGTCGAGAACGTCGGGACGATCGTGTTCACGGAGGAGACGATCGACGTCTGGAGCGTCCCGCTGCTGAGCGGCCTCGCCGTGGCCGGCGTCGCGATCGCCGTCCTCGGCGCGCTCGTCCCGGCCCGCTCGGCGGCCCGGCTGCCGATCGCCGAGGTGCTGCACAACGAGTGAGCGGGCGTCGGCGGTCGCGGCCGGCCGGCCGGAGCACCCGGCCGGCCGTCCGCCGCGTCCGGGCCTGTCGCGCCCGGGTCCGCCGCGCCCGTGCACTGTGCTGACGCGTGCTCAGGTCCCGGTGTGAGGGCGCCTATCATCGCGCCATGGCCACCGCTGAGCTGATCCGCATCGTCTCCCGCTCCTCACCCATGGCGCTCGCCCAGGTCGAGCGGGTCCGCACCGAACTCGCCGCCCTGCACCCGGGCCTGCGCACCGAGGTGGTACCGGTCACCACCTCGGGCGACCGCTGGACGGGTGATCTCGCCCTGCTCGGCGGCAAGGGCGCGTTCACCAAGGAAGTCGACGCCGCGCTGCTCGCCGGGGAGGCCGACGTCGCCGTCCACTGCCTCAAGGACGTGCCCGCCGACCGCCCGCTGCCGGCCGGCACCGTGTTCGCCGCCTACCTGCGCCGCGACGACATCCGCGACGCCCTCGTCCACCCCGGCGGCCTGCCGCTCGCCGCCCTCCCGCCCGGCACCCGGATCGGCACCTCATCCGTCCGCAGGGTCGCCCAACTCGCCGCCTCCCACCCGCACCTGGAGTGCGTCCCGATCCGCGGCAACGCCAACAGCCGGCTCGCCAAGCTGGCGGCCGGGGACGCCGACGCGCTGCTGCTCGCCCTCTCCGGCCTGGAACGGATCGGCGAGCAGGCGCGGATCACCGAGGTGCTCGGCATCGAGGCGATGTGCCCGCCGATCGGCGCCGGCATCCTCGTGCTCCAGTGCCGCGAGGGCGACACCGCGACCATCGAGGCGGTCACCGGCCTCGGCCATCACGAGACCTGGCGCGAGGCGGCGGCCGAGCGGATGTTCCTGCACGCGCTCCAGGGGCACTGCAACAGCCCGATCGCCGGCTACGCCAGGGCGGAGCGGGACGGCCGCCTCTCGCTGCGCGGCCGGGTCTTCACCCCGGACGGCAAGCAGGTGCTGGACGCCCACGAGTGGGCGGGCGCGCTCAGCCCGGAGGACCTCGGGACCTCGGTGGCGCTGGCGCTCAAGCGGCAGGGGGCGCAGGAGCTGATCTCCTCGATCCCTCACTGATCCGGCACTGTTGCCGCACTGATCCCGCGTCGGCGGGCCGCACGGCGACCGGGCGGTGACCGTCCGGCGGTTTTCCCCGCCCCGGTGAGAACCGGGCGGGTGTTCGGGGCGTCCGTTTGAGGCGTGATCAGTTCGGTGCTCGGCGGGATGCCGATGTTCTGGCCCGGGCTGCTGCTCTCGCTGGTGCCCGCGGCTCTGTGGAACCGGCCGGTGGGGCGGTTGCTGCGGGCCCACTGGGTGGTGGGCTTCGTGCTGCTGCTCGGGCTCGGCGGGGTGGTCGTGGGGACGCTGCTGCCGGAGGCGTTCCAGCTCTCGGAGGGCGGCGTCCGGCACTGCGCGACGGAGGGCGGCCGGCCGCGGTCACCGTACGAGCTGCTGCACGTCCGGCACATCGGGATCAAGCTGGCGACGTATGCCCCGGTCGGCTTCGCGGCCGCGCTGGCGGGCACCCGGCGGCGGGCCGCGGTGGCGCTGCTGGGCGCGGCGGTGCTGCCGTTCGCGGTGTCGGCGGTGCAGTACGCGGTGCCGGCGATCGGGCGGGCCTGCGACGTGCAGGACGTCTGGGACGGGGTGCAGGGGGTCGCCCTGGGGGCGGTGCTGGGGCTGGGCGCCGGGCCGCTGGTACGGGCGGTGCGGGCGCGTTCGCGCACCGTCTGACCGGCGGCTGTCCGGCTGGCCGGGTTGTCGGTCGGGTTACCGGTCGAGGAGCGGGAAGAGCCGGGCGACGGCGGCGACCGGACGGGCCCCGGCGGGCCGGGCGGCCGGGTCGGTGTCGCGGTCCCGGTAGCGGGCCAGCACCTGCCGGACGGCCGCGCCGACGGCGGTCAGCTCCTCGGGCGTCAGGTAGACGACGGCGCTGAAGGCCTCGTCCTGCTGCCACTCGGCCGGGGCATCGGCCCGCCGGGCGAGCCAGCGCTGGTGGCTCTCGTCCTCCAGACCACGGGCCAGCTCGCCGAACTCGCCTTCCGGCAAGGCCTGTCGGGCCGTCGGCAGCCGCCAGGGCCGGGCCCGCCCGTCGGCGGCCGGGGCCTCCTCGATCAGCCCGTACCGGGCCAGCTGCCGCAGGTGGAACGAGCACAGGCCCGAGCTGTAGCCCAGTCGCGAGGCCGCCTCCGTGGAAGTGAGTGTGCCGCGTTCGGCCAACAGCTCCAGCAGCGCGGTGCGGACGGCGTGCTCGGGGAGCGGGCCGTTGGGCAGGGACCCGGTTCTGACGAGGTCTTCGGTCACTTTGCAAAGTCTGCTACTTTGCAAAGTCGACAGCAAGCCCAGTCCCTCGAAGGAGCGCCCGTGTCCGAGCTGCGCGAACCCCCGACCGTCCTGCGGATCACCGAGGTGGGGGAGGAGATCCTGCGCCGCACCTGCCGGACGGCCACCGAGGAGGACTTCGGCAGCGAGCGCCTGGCGCAGCTCATCGACGACATGTTCGCCACCATGCACGTCGCCGACGGCTGCGGCCTCGCCGCCAACCAGGTGGACGTCGACCTGCGCCTGTTCGTCTACGACTGCCCCGACGACGACGGCGTCCGGCACACCGGGCACATCCTCAACCCGGTGGTCGAGGAGCAGGAGCCGGGCCGCGCCCTGATCGAGGAGACCGAGGGCTGCCTCTCCGTCCCCGGCGCCAACACCCGGCTCGCTCGCCCGGCCCACGCGGTGGTGCGCGGCGTCAACCAGCACGGTGAGGCCATCACGATCGAGGGCGCCGGCTACTTCGCCCGCTGCCTCCAGCACGAGACCGACCACCTCAACGGCGGGCTCTACATCGACCGCCTCTCCGCCCGCGACCGCAAGCGGATGATGAAGCAGACCGCCGACCGGCGGGAGAAGATCTTCGCCGAGCGCGCCGCCAGGGCCGCGAAGGCGGCCGGGTGACCGAGCCCGCCCACCTCGCCGCCGTCCGCGCGTCGTACGACACCGTCGCCGCCGACTACCTGCGCCTCGTCGTCCCGCCGGAGGGCATGGACCCGGCGTCCCGGGCGATGCTCGCCGCCTTCGCGGAGCTGGTGCGGGAGTCCGGCGGCAGCGAGGTCGCGGACCTCGGCTGCGGGCCGGGGCGGGTGACGGCGTACCTGTCCGGCCTGGGGCTGTCGGCCTTCGGGGTCGACGTGTCCGGCGAGATGGTCGCCCTCGCCCGCCGGGCATATCCCCGACTGCGCTACGTACAGGGCTCGATGGCCGCCCTCGGCCTTCCGGACGGCGCGCTCGGCGGAATCCTCGCCTGGTACTCCGTCCACCACACGCCGGCCGGCCAACTGCCGGAACTCTTCGCCGAGTTCCACCGAGTCCTCGCGCCCGGCGGCCACCTGCTGCTCGGCGGGCACGCGGGCGAGGCCCAACTGCTGCGCCCTGCCCGGGCGTACGGCCACCCGGTGTCGTACGCCTCGCACCTGGTCCCGATGGCGCGCCTCGTCGAGCTGCTGGAGGGGGCCGGCTTCACCGTCACGACCCGGCTCGAACAGCCGCACCCGCAGCGAGCCGACCGCTCCTACGTCTGCCTGCTGGCCACGCCTGCCGCCGGCCGCCCCGTCACCGGCTGAGTCACCTCCCGCGGCATTTCGACGTGCTCGGCGCTGCCGCCGAGACCGTTCCGGTCAAGGGCGGCGCCGACAACCTCACCCTCACCGTCACCGGGGACTCCTCCTACCGGCGCCGCTTCGTGGGCCACATCGAGAACGGCGAGGAGAGCGTCAGCGGCTGACGCGCGCCGGCCCCGGACCCGTACAGAGTGGATCTGTAGGGTCAGGCGGCCTCGGTGGTGGCGGCGAAGGTGACGAACGCCTGCCAGGCGGTGGGGGAGAAGGTGAGCTGGGGGCCGGACTTGTCCTTGGAGTCACGCACGTGGACGGTGCCGGGGGTGTCGGCGACCTCGACGCAGGCACCGCCCTCGTTGCCGCTGTAGCTGCTCTTGAACCATGCCAACTCGGCGTTCATCGTTCTCCCAGGATCTTCTCGATCAAGGCCAGGGACTCCTCGGGGCTGTAGGCCTGCGCCCTGAGGATGTTGTAGCGCGCGTTCATGATCTGGACCTCATCCGGATCAGTGATCAGCCTACTGCTCGTCTGCACCTCGATGTAGCCATGCTGAGGCCGCCCTTTGGGGGTGATCAGAATGAACGGCCCACCCATTCCGGCGTGCTCGGTTCTGTCCAGCGGCAGCACCTGGATGACCATTCCACGGGTCCGACCGATCTCCAGGAGGTGGCGGAGCTGTTCCGCATGCACGTCCCAACCGCCGAGCGGTCTGCGCAGCACGCTCTCGTCGATCACCCAGCTGAACATCCCCCGAGGCCAGCGGGTCAGTACCTCCTGGCGTGCCATTCGGGCCGCCACCCTCATCTCGATCACCTCCTCGGACAGGGCCGGTTGCCTCATCGCGTAGACCGCTCGCGCGTGCGCCTCGGTCTGAAGCAGCCCCGGGATATCGAGCGTGGCGAAGTCGTGCGTCTCGATCGACACGTCCTCCAGGCTCACGTAGCCCCGGAACCAGGCCGGGTGTCGCAACCGCGCTTTGGCCCGCGCCTTCATCACGTCATCCGCCGCGATGGCCATCAGGCCGCCGGCGTTGACGGCCCTGTCCACCGCGACCAGGAACTCGGGCTGCGGAGTCGGCAGTCCGCGCTCCACCGCGCTGACCAACTGTTCGCCGTAGCCGATCCGCTCGCCAAGCTGCTTCTGTGTCAGTCCGGCCTGCTCCCGTAGAAGCTTGATCTACTTCCCGATCGCATGGAAGAAGTCCGAGACTTCCGTCAGATCTTCCGGCAACTCCGTCCGCATCACGTCGCCCGACTCGCTGTTGCGCGCCGCACCCATCGCGACCACCCCGTCTGTGATTGAGCCACGAAACAAAAGGCTGTCCGCACCCGCACAGGCACTCTCCGTGCTTGTCGAGTTCCTGGCCAGCGTACGTCCACGCCGCCACGCCTGATTCCCATGACGACCGAAATCCCCTCGGCAACCCCCAGTCCCACAGCGCCCTCCTCAACGCCACCCCCAAGGGTGCGGCCATCTGCCGACGCCTGGCGAGGCGTCAACTCACCGACTGGGGGCTGGACTCCACCCACACCGAGCACTTCCACTGCGCCCTGCTGGTCATCGCAGAGCTGGCTGCCAACGCGATCACGCACGGACGCGTTTCGGGGCGCGGGTTCGAAATTCACCTCTCCCTCACCACCACCGTGCGCCGGGGCACCACCCTCCGCATCGAGATCAGCGACCCCAGGGGTGACAGACTCCCCGTCCTCCCCCTCGTCCACACCCCCAACGCCCAGACCGGGCGCGGCCTCACCCTCGTCGACGCCCTCTGTCACCGCTGGGGCACCATCCCCCGCCAGCCCAACGCCAAGACCGTATGGGCCGAGATCGACCTCCCAGACCCGGCCCCCACCACCGATCCGGCCACCACCCCCGACACCCCCTGAACCCCGCCATACCCCCACGCCCCGATCAACCACCAGGAGTGGGAAGCCGGCCCCACCGACTTCCCACTCCTCCTGCCTTGGGCGGTTACTCCCTGAAATCGCCGCCCAGTTGGTCATCGGCACCTTGGTTTCGGAGGCAGTCGAGATGCCGCGCGGATCGTTCGATGTTTGACTTGAAGTGGAACGCGACGACGGTCTGCGTGCCGCAGCGCGAGGGGAATTCGCGAGAGGAGTTCACCGATGGCCCGCTCACTTCGCATCCTTTACCGAGGCCAGCAGGGGACGATCCGAAAGAACTGGAACTGGGACGGTGTGATCGACCTCGACTCCGCGGTGATCGTCACCGCGGCTGAATTCACCCCCCAGTTCGGCGGACTCGGCGGTGGCCCCAAGACCCTCGGGCGTCCGCTGCTCGGCGCCGCGAACGTCTACGTGACGAACATCGGCCCGCACGGGGTGGCGGGAGTGGAGGCCGGTGGCGTGGAGTTCCTGCTCCACGTCGACTGGGATTCGCCGCTCGACGTCGCGGTGACCATCTCCGTCCTGGAGGACATCGAGGTGTTCGAGCAGCCGTAGGACGACGAGCGGGCCCGGAGACCCTCCGGAGCGACCGCGTCACCGTTGTCCCCCACTGGCGGGGCCCGGGAGACCGTCGAGCGCGGCCTGCGGGCCGTCCGCGCGGGGGAGCCGGTCCGGCCCTGACACCCACCGGCCGGGGCCGGGGGCATCCCAGATTCGGGGGATGTCCCCGGGGCATCGGGCACTGCCAGGATCTGGCCCAGGAGTTGACCGTTCCGGCCGGGCTCCTGCGCCCCGCACGTCCTCCGTGCGGGGCCGCGCCGGAGCGCCCGGCCGCCTCGAAGGAGAGATCCCCACCCATGAAGATCCGCCGACTGGCCGCCACTGCGGCCGCCGCGGCCGTGCTGGCCCCCGTGTTCGTCCTCGCTGCCGGCACCCAGGCGAGCGCCCTTCCCGTACCGCCGTCGAGGACGGCACAGTGCACCGCGAACTGGGACGTCAACTACGTGGTCGGCGGCCCGGCGTTCGCCCGCACGCAGTGGAAGGCCTGCATGGGCGGCTGACCGCCGCCGCGGCCCCCGGCGCCGACCGGGGGCCGCACACCGGAACGGTTGGCCGCCACTGACGGACCGTCTCCTCCCTTGTGATGAGGGGTGGTTGGCTCGCTCGGGGGAGCCGGTGGGGCCGCTCGGTGGACGCGGGGCGGGAGCGGCACCCGGGACCGTGGACGCATGCTGATGAACATCCCGGTGGGCGACACCGAACGCCCCGTTCCCCGATGGGCCCTGCGCCTCGCCAAGGCCCTCCCGTTCGTCCTGCTGCCGCACTGTCTGTGGCGGCTGCCGTTCGCGTTCGACCTCCGGATGGGAACCGTCGACCCGGCCGCCGGGGCGTACGTCTGGTGGGCTGCCCCGTACGTGATCGGCCTGAGCGTGCTCACCGAGGCGCTGACGGTCCTGACCCTGGGGCTGGTCAGCGGCTGGGGCGAGGTGTTCCCGCGCTGGGTGCCCGTGCTGGGCGGGCGCCGGGTGCCGCCGCTCGCGGCGGTCGTCCCGGCGGTGCTCGGGGGCCTCGTCCTGGTGGCCCTCTTCGACGGCATGCCCCTCGGCTGGCTGGGCGTGTTCGCGGAAGTCGGCTACAGCAACGGCTGGTGGATGCTGCTGGGGCGGATCTGCACCGCGACGGCGATGTTCTGGGGTCCGGTCACCATCGCCCTCGCCTGGTCCTATCACCGCCGCCGGCGCCCGGGCGTCGGGTGAGTCCGTTCCCCGCTGGTGCGCGCGGGGAGTCGGTCAGGCCGGCTCCCGCGCGGCACGGGTGCGCGCTCAGTGGGTGGCGTAGTACTCGGCGAGGGTGAAGAACGCCTCCTTCGGGTCCCAGGGGAGTCCGGGGTGGGTGCTGCCCAGGCGGTCCTCGTAGGTCTTGACGATGCCGTAGCTCGCGAGGTCGAGGTCGTCGCGGGGGTCGGCGTCGGGGCGGTGGACGTGGTCGTAGAGGGCGAAGGTGAAGACGAACGCGGCGTCGACGCCGCCGGCGTCGAAGGCCTCCAGCAACTCCCTTACGTACCCGGCCTGTCCGGCCTCGTCCCGCTCGTGGACGCCGTCCAGGCGGGCCGGGCGGCCGTCGTGGTACTCGACGATGTCCAGGCCGTGCGCGCCGCGGTCCCCGGCGCCGCGGAAGGTGGCGGAGCCGAACTCGGTGACGGCGACCGGCTTGCCCTGGGCCGTCAGGTCGCGGACGCCGTCGGCGAAGCGGTCGGCGGTCGCGGCGGAGCGGTACAGGTCCAGCGAGACCAGGTCGAAGGGCTCCCAGTCCACGCGCTCCAGCGGAACGGCGGCGTACGTGACGCGGCCGCCGAAGCGTGCGCGGACGGTGGCCACCGCCTTGTCGAGGAAGGCGTTGACCAGGCCGCTGACGGCGCCGAGGTGCTCGCGCAGCCGCTCGGGCCGGGTGAGCAGCCCGACGCGTTCGGCCGTGGTGGAGCCGGGCAGGAAGCCCGGGTTCATCAGGCTGAGTTCGGCGCCGGTGACGAACACCACCTCGGCGCCGCGCCGCCGCAGCCGCTCCGCGCGGTCGGCGCAGTCGGCGAAGAGCTCCAGCATCGCGTCGGCGGTGAGCTCCAGCGGGTAGGGCGAGAACCAGACCTCCAGGCCGAGGCCGGCGGCGTGCCCGGCGGCGAGTTCGATCCGCTCCGGGTCGCCGCCCATGATGCGGACCGCGGTGCAGTGCAGGTCGTCCCTGATGATCCGCAGTTCGCGTTCGACGGCTTCCGAGTCGAACCAGGTCCGGGAGTACGCACCGTCCCTGACGAATCCGGTGTCGTAGCTGATTCCCTTGGCACGCATGTTCTTCTGCCTTTCCGGCGAGAGGACATTTACGGTACGGCGAGTACCGTAGTTGCCGACGCTCCGGTCTGGCAAGAAGGATGGGGCGGGTACGGGCGGTATCGGCTGGCGGAGCGGGCGGAGCGAGGGCATGGCCGGGCAGACGCGGCGGCGCGGGGCGGCGCTGGAGGAGGCGATCCTGCGGGCCGCGGTCGAGGAGATCACCGGGGCCGGGTACGCCGGGCTGACCATGGACAAGGTCGCCGCCCGCGCGGGCACCAACAAGAACGCCATCTACCGCCGCTGGCCCAACCGGCTGGCGCTCGGCATCGCCGCGTACAAGCAGCTGGCGAAGGCCGCCCCGCTCCCGGACACCGGTGAACTGCGCGGCGACGCGCTGGAACTGCTGCGCCAGGCGAACCGGCACTGGAGCTCCCCGCTGGGCGCCGTGCTGCGCGAGCTGCTGGCCGCGGCCGGCGGCGCGACGGAGTTCCTGGCGCAGTTGCAGGACCAGTCCGGCGACGCCGCGGCCGCGCCCTGGCTCACCGTCCTGGGGCGTGCGGTCGCCCGCGGCGAGGTCGCCCCCGAGGCGCTGCACCCCCGGGTGGCGACGGTGGCGGTGGTGCTGCTGCGCAACGAGTTCGTGGTGCGCGGGGTGCCGACCGCGCCGGACGACGTCCTGGTCGAGATCGTGGACGAGGTGTACCTGCCCCTGCTACGCGGCCGGCGGTGAAGCTCCGCATCAGCTCGGCGAGGTGCGGGTCACGGGCGGCCTCGCGGGCGACGGTGCGCAGTGCGGAGGCGGTGGTGTCGCGCTGGGCGGTCTCGAAGGTGGTGCCGACGAAGGCGCGCAGGTCAGCGGCGCGGCCGGCGCCGGCCCGTTCGCCGGGCTCGACCTCGCCGAGCTCGCGACCGGCTTCGACGCCAAGTTCTGGCCGCAGGTGCGCGTGCTCCAGGCGGCGCTGCCGTACCTGCGCGCGGACGGCTCGGTCACACGGCCGCTGAACCGTGCGTTGTCACAGACCGCCCGTACGGTACGGCCATGGACGTTCCCGATCTGATCCCGGTCTGCCACGAGCCGGGCTACCGCACCGACACCATCGGCCACTGGCAGGGCGGCCAGTTCTTCGCGTCGATCGTCCGCCTCGGCAGCCGCTACCGCGCGATCCTGCACCGCTTCGACGCAGCCGGCCGCCACCTCGACGCGCGGGTGCGCTCCACCGAGGACCTCGCGGAGGCCGAGCGGCTGCTGGCGGAGTGGCTCGACGCGCTGCCCGGTCGGGAGTACGGGGACATCGCGATCGCGCCGTTCTCCGTGCACGTCGACGGTGAGCTGTACGGCCTGGTCCGCGAGGACTACGAGCCGGACGAGGTGGACGAGGAGGACGGCGAGGGGGCGAGCGTCCACTTCGAGCTCTACCCGGACTGCCTGGGCTTCAACGCCCCCTGGGACGGCTGCTACGACACCTGAGCGGTGACGGCGGCCGGGTCATGACGACGGCTGAGCCGCGAGGGCGGCCGGGTCATGACGGCCCGGGCGGGGTCTCACCACTCCGCCACCCGGTAGTCCTTGAGGAACACCCCCGACACCGGATCCCCGGCCTCGCCGCGGACGATCGGGTCGTAGATCCGGGCCGCGCCGTCCACGATGTCCAGCGGGGTGCGGAACCCCTGGGCGGCTATGTGGGCCTTCTTCGGGGCCGGGTTCTCGTCGGTGATCCAGCCGGTGTCGACGGCGCACATGTGCACGCCCTGGCCGGCGAGTTCGGCGGCGCTGGTGCGGGTCAGCATGTTGAGCGCGGCCTTCGCCATGTTGGTGTGCGGGTGCCGGGCGGTCTTGTTGCGGACGGCGAACCGGCCCTCCACCGCCGTGACGTTGACGACGTAGCGGGCGGGGCGCGGTGAGGCCAGCAGCAGCGGCAGCAGCCGGTCGCAGAGCAGGGCCGGGGCCAGCGCGTTGACCAGCTGGGTCTCCAGGACCTCCGCCGGGTCGAGCGAACCGAGCTTCGCGGACCAGGAGTTGGCCGGGGCGAGGTCGGGCAGCAGCCCGGCCTCGTCGGTGAGGTTCAGCAATGATCCCGCGCCGGACGGCAGTTGGGTGAGGCCGGTGGCCGGACGGAACCCGGGGGCGTGGCCGATCGCCCGGCGGTCGGCGGCGGGCAGCGCGTCCCGCTCGCCCGCGGCCAGCAGCGCGTACGACTCGGGCGGACGGCGCAGGGTCTGGGCGGCGTTGTTGACCAGGATGTCGAGCGGGCGCCCGTCGGCGCGCAACTGCTCGGTCAGGCCCAGGACCTGGCGCGGGTCGCGGAGGTCGATGCCGACGACGGTGAGCCGCTCCCACCACTGCCCGCTGCCCTCGGCGGCGCGGAAGCGGCGGACGGTGTCCTGCGGGAAGCGGCTGGTGACGGTCAGCTCGGCACCGTCGCGCAGCATCATCAGGGCGAGCTGGAAGCCGATCTTCACCCGCCCGCCGGTGAGCAGCGCCCGGCGCCCGCGCAGGTCGGTGCCGAGGGCGCGGCGGGCGGTGTTGTCGGCCGCGCAGTCGGGGCAGAGCATGTGGTAGAAGCCGTCGACCCGGCGGTAGGCCCGCTTGCAGACGTAGCACCTGCGCGGTGTGAGCAGTTCGCCGACCGGCCCGTCCGCGGCGGCCAGCGGGGTGTCCTCGCGGCGGGTCCGGCCGCCGGTCGCGGTGGCGGCGAGCAGGTCGGCGTCGGCCTGCCGCACGGCCTGCCGGGCCTCCTGGCGGCGCCGCTTGCGGCTCTCCATGACGAAGGAGCTGAGCTGCCGTTCGGCGTGCAGCCGGGTGCGGTCGTGGGAGGGGAGGGCACGCAGCCTGCCGAGGGTGCGGCTGAACGCGGCGAGTTCCTCGGCGGTGACGTCGCCGGCACTCGCGGCGTCGCCCGTCGGACGGATGGTGATCAGCTGGTCGTGGTCGTCCCGGACCGTCATGTCCGCCCCTTCGTGCCGTACAGGTGGGAGGGACTGTAATCGACGGCCCGGGACGATGAGATGCCAATTTCCGCTGGCGGGTGGCGGGTGGCGGGTGGCGGGTGGCGGGTGGCGGGTGGCGGGTGGCCGGTGGTCGGCGGCGGCTCGTGGGCTCAGCCCGCGTACTGGCCGAGGATCTTCGCGAACTCGTACGGCTGCTGCGGGATGTTGGTGCACTTGGACAGCGAGCCCCCGGTGCAGGCGTTGGCGTCCCGGGTGGCGTCCCAGAAGGAGAGCATCCCGATGTGGTTCTGCCGGGCGAAGGCCACCAGCTGCTGGGCGTCGGCCTGGTTGTAGACCTGGTGGTCGTCGTTCTCGCCGATCATCGGGGTGACGCCGACCATGGCCCACAGCTGGGCGTCGGTCTTCGCCGGGTAGAGCGCCTTGAGCTGGCCGAACAGCGACTGGGCGGCCTGCACGGCGGCGTTGCCGTAGTCGGTTCCGGCCCGGTAGTAGTCCATCGCCATGACGTTGACCAGGTCGACGTTCACCCCGGCGTCCCGGGCGGACTTGACGATGGCGACGCCCTCGGCGGTCAGGCCCTCGGGCAGGACGGGCAGGGTGAAGGAGACCCGCAGGCCGGGGTGGGCCTGCTGGAGCTTGGCGAGCGCGGCGGAGCGCCGGTCGTTGGCGGCGGTGTCGGCGATGGCCGCGCCCTCGATGTCGAAGTCGACGTAGCGCAGGCCGTAGGCCTTCACCACGGCGTCGTACTCGGCGAACAGGGAGTCCACCGTCGTGCAGGCGGCGGCGAGTTCGGTGCCCGCGGCGCCGCCGAAGGAGACCTTGACGTCGCCGCCGGCCGCGCGCAGCGCGTCCACCTGGTCCTTGGCCCAGGCGGTGCGCGGGTCGTAGGCGTTGAACCAGCTGGCCTTGCAGCCGACACCGGTGACGAAGCCCATCGTGTAGCCCCTGAGGCCGCCGGCCCTGGCCAGGTCGGGCATCGACGGGGTGGGCCAGGCGCCCATGTCGATGTACGGGGCCACCGGGAGCGCGACGTTCGGCGCCGGGGTGCCGGTGGGGGTGCCGGTGGGGGTGCCGGTCGGGCTCGGCGGGGTCGGACTCGGCGGCGAGGTGCTCGGGTCGCCGCCGGGGCCGGTCAGGGCGATGTCGTCGGCGAGGTAGCCGCCCTGCCCGTACCAGCCGTGCAGGTAGACGGTGACGCTGGTGGTGGCAGGTCCGGTGGTGAAGCCGGTCGACAGCTGCTGCCAGCCGGGGCCGCCGGCGGTCCAGGTGGCCGGGTCGGTGAGGCCGCTGCCGGTGGCGCCGAGGTAGACGTACCGGCCCTGCACCCAGGCGCTGAGGGTGTACGCGGTGTTGGGCCGGACGCTGACGGTCTGGCCGCACTGCGCGGTGTCGCTCGCGCTCACCGCCCCCTTGAGCGCGTACGTCCCGCTGTGCGCGCCGGAGCCGACCGTGTCGCCGGTGTCGGCGGAGCAGCTCCAGGGGCCGAGCCCGCCGCTCTCCAGACCGCCGTTGGCGAGCAGGTTGCCGTCGGCGGCGCCGGCGTTCCCGGCGAGGACGGCCAGGCCGCCGGCGGCGAGCGCGGTGGCGGCGGCGAGGCTCAGCAGGGTGGTCCGGCGGGCCGGGCGGCGGTGCGTGGGGGCGGGCAGGGGCGCGCTGGGCATGGGGGTGCCTCTCGGGACGTGGTAGCCGCCCGCGCCGCGAGGGGGGACACGGTGCGGGCGGCGGCCTGGGGTGGTCCGGTGCGGGGGAGAGCGCGGTGCTGAGCATCAAACTGGACTAGACCAGCTGTGCACGTCAAGCACTTCCCGGGCCCGGACGCGTCACCGGAGGCAGGTTTTAGGAACGGTTGACCCGTGACCAGAGCGTCGGCCGTCGAGGCGGGCCCTGCCAAGACCGGACCGGCGGCGCCCGGAGGTGCGGGGGGCGGTCGGCGGGCTCTCGTGCGCCGGTTTGACGGGTGATCACCGGTGATGGCCGGTGATGGCCGGGTGAAAGGGCCGGGGCCGAATGCCGTGGGTTGACGCCCGGAGCTTCGGACCCGGTGGTGAAACCGGAAGTGCGCGCCCCGCTCGCGCCCCTGTGGGAGATGGATGACCATATGAACGCCTTGGGTGGCGGCGGGACGGCGGAACGGGCTTGACCTTGAGTGCACTCCAAGGTGAAAGCTGAGGGCGTCGATCACGCACCACCACGCGGAACCACCACGCGGAACCACCACGCGAACCACGATGGGAGCACTCTCATGCGCAACGCCCCGTTCGGCACCGGCGGCCCGGAGCTCGGCGTCATCGGTCTCGGCTGCATGGGCATGACCTGGGCCTACGACCCGCGGCACCGGGACGACGAGAACTCGGTGCGGGTGATCCGGCAGGCGCTGGACCTCGGCGTCGGGCTGATCGACACCGCCGACATGTACGGCCCGTACACCAACGAGGAGGTCGTCGGCGCCGCGCTGGCCGGCCCGTACCGGGAGCGCGCGTTCCTGGCCACCAAGGTGGGCATCGTCCCGGGCGGCGGGGGCGTGCAGGAGCGCGACGGCCGGCCCGAGCACGTGCGCCGCTCGATCGACGAGAGCCTGCGCCGGCTGGGCACCGACCACGTCGACCTCTACCAGCTGCACCGGGTCGACCCCGCGGTCCCGATCGAGGAGACCTGGGGCGCGTTCGCCGAGGTCGTCGCGGCCGGCAAGGCCCGCAGCATCGGGCTCTCCGAGGTGACCGTCGAGGAGATCCGGCGGGCCCAGGCCGTGCACCCGGTGGCCTCGGTGCAGTCCGAGCTGTCGCTGTGGACCAGGGACGCGCTGGACGGGGTGCTGCCGTACACCGAGGAGCAGGGGATCGCCTTCCTGCCGTTCTCGCCGCTCGGCCGGGGCTTCCTGACCGGCAGCATCACGTCCTTCGACGAGCTGCCCGCGGACGACTTCCGGCGCCGGCTGCCGCGCTTCCAGCAGGACGCGCTGAAGGCCAACCTGGAGCTGGTCGGGAGGGTAGGGGCGGTCGCCGAGCGGACCGGCGCCACCCCCGCGCAGGTCGCGCTGGCCTGGGTGCTGGCGCAGGGCCGGTACGTCTTCCCGATCCCGGGCACCAGGACGCCGCGCTACCTGGCGGACAACGTGGGCGCGGCGGGCGTCGAGCTCTCGGCGGCGGACCTGGCCGAGCTGGACGCGCTGCCGGCCGCGACCGGCGGGCGCTACTGACCGGCGCTGCTGACCGGCCTCATGGGTGGCGGGCGGTACCGGCGGGGTCAGCGCTCCATCACCCACACCAGCTGCCGTCCGGTCTCGGCCGGCGCCCGGACGGCGACCTCGGCGACCCGGTCCAGCCGGTAGCCGAGCTTGCGCGGGACGGCGGCGCTGGCGCCGTTCGCCCGGTCGCAGCGGATCTCCACCCGGGTGATCCCGGGCAGTGCCAGCGCGGCCTCGGTGAGCGCCCCGGCCGCGGCGGTGGCGATGCCGCGGCCGACGTGCCCGGCGGCGACCCAGTAGCCGATCTCCAGCGCGCCCGGGCCGATCCGCCCGTGCAGGCCGAAGGCGCCGATCACGTCGTCGGGCTCGGCGTCCAGGCCGGCCAGGTACATGAAGTCGGTGCCGGCCTCCCAGGCGGCGGCGCCGGCCAGGGTCAGCTCGGCGGTCTGCGCCCGGGAGGGGGCCTCGGCCGCCCACTCCATCCAGGGCCGAAGGTGGTCCAGGTTGGCGTGGACGGCCCGGTTCACCGCCGCCGCGTGGGTGCTGCGGCGGCGCCGCAGCCAGAGGCCGCCGGGCAGCCGCAGGCGTTCCGGCGGCCGCCCGGCGGTCACCTCGGCCGTCGGCGGGGAGGGGCCACGGGACCGTGGCTGTGCTCGGCTCATGGCGGCGATTATGTCCTTGGCCGGGACCTGTCACCATCGGATACCCTCCGATGGCGGGCGCGCCCGGCCACGGCCCGGCGCGTCAGAGCCGGACCATCACCTCGTCGAGCTCCTTGCGCCGCAGGTCCGGCACGCGCGCCCCCTCGGCCGGGTAGCCGACCGGGATCACGTACGCCGCGCGCTCCTCCGCCGGGCGGTCGCACACCTCGTTGAGGAACTTCATCGGGCTCGGGGTGTGGGTCAGCGTGGCCAGTCCGGCCTGGTGCAGTGTGGCCAGCAGCAGCCCGACCGCGATCCCCACCGACTCCTTGGTGTAGTAGGGGCGCGGCGAGCCGGGGCCCTTGTGCACCTCGAACACCACGATCACGGCCGGCGCGTCCTCCAGGAACGGTTTGCGCCAGTCGGTGCCGATCGGGGCGAGCGCGGCCAGCCACTCCGCCGAGGCGCGGTGGCGGTAGAACTCGCGCTCCTCGGTCTCGGCCGCCTCGCGCAGCCGCCGCTTGCGCTCCGGGTCGGTGATCACCACGAACCGCCAGGGCTGGACGTGCGCGCCGCTGGGCGCGGTGTTCGCGGTGCGGACCGCCCACTCGACCACTCCCTCCGGGAGCGGGCGGGTGGAGTAGTCGCGGACGGTCCGGCGCTGGGCCATCACGTCGTGGAAGGACCTGCTGCGGGCCTCGGCCTCGTGGGCGGGCACCGTCATGGGGGTGAGCGGGACGGTCGGGTGGGACGTCCCCGCCACGGCGCTGTCTGTGCTGTCAACCATGGCGGACAGCACAGCACATGACGGCTCCTCCGGGAAGAGGTAGAGACCAATCCCGAAGGAGCCGTGACTGACAGGGAGCCGGCGGGGAACCGCGGGGCGCCGCCCTACAGCTCGCGCACCCGCCCGTCCCCGACCTCCAGGCGCCGGTTCACCGCCACCGTGTCCAGCATCCGCCGGTCGTGGGTGACCAGCAGCAGGGTGCCGGTGTACGAGCCGAGCGCGGACTCCAGCTGCTCGATCGCGGGCAGGTCCAGGTGGTTGGTGGGCTCGTCCAGCACCAGCAGGTTGACCCCGCGGGCCTGCAACAGCGCCAGCGCGGCCCGGGTGCGCTCGCCGGGGGAGAGGGTGCCGGCCGGGCGCATGACGTGCACCGCCTTGAGGCCGAACTTGGCCAGCAGGGTGCGCACCTCCTCCGGCGAGAGCTCCGGCACGGCGGCCGCGAAGGCGTCCGACAGCGGCTCCCCGCCGAGGAACAGACCGCGCGCCTGGTCCACCTCGCCGACCACCACGCCGGAGCCCAGCGAGGCGCTGCCGCCGTCGAGTTCGAGCCGGCCGAGCAGGGCGGCCAGCAGCGTGGACTTGCCCGCGCCGTTGGCACCGGTGATGGCGACCCGGTCGGCCCAGTCGATCTGGAGGTCCACCGGGCCGAAGGCGAAGTCGCCGCGCCGCACGCTCGCCCCGCGCAGGGTCGCGACCACCGAGCCGGAGCGCGGCGCGGTGGCGATCTCCATCCGCAGCTCCCACTCCTTGCGCGGCTCCTCGACCACGTCCAGCCGCTCGATCATCCGCTGGGTCTGCCGGGCCTTGGCGGCCTGCTTCTCGGTGGACTCGGCACGCGTCGCGCGCGCGTTCTTGTCGTTGTCGGAGGACTTGCGGCGGGCGTTGCGCACGCCGTTCTCCATCCAGCCGCGCTGCATCCGGGCGCGGGCCTCCAGCCCGGCCTTGGTGTCGGCGTAGTCGTCGTACTCCTCGCGGGCGTGCCGGCGGGCCACCGCCCGCTCCTCCAGGTACGCCTCGTAGCCGCCGCCGTACAGGTTGACCTGCTGCTGGTGCAGGTCCAGCTCCAGCACCTTGGTCACGGTGCGGGCCAGGAACTCGCGGTCGTGGCTGATCAGCACGGTGCCCGTGCGCAGGCCCTTGACGAAGGACTCCAGCCGCTCCAGGCCGTCCAGGTCGAGGTCGTTGGTCGGCTCGTCCAGCAGGAAGACGTCGTAGCGGGAGAGCAGCAGCGAGGCGAGGCCGGCCCGGGCGGCCTGGCCGCCGGACAGCGCGGTCATCGGCAGGTCGAGCGAGACCTTCAGCCCGAGCGAGTCGGCGACCTCCTCGGCGCGCTCCTCCAGGTCGGCGCCGCCGAGGTCCAGCCAGCGCTCCAGGCCGGTGGCGTACGCGTCGTCGGCCCCGGCCCGGCCCTCGACCAGACCCTCGGTGGCCTCGTCCAGGGCGGCCTGCGCGGCCGTCACGCCGGTCCGGCGGGCCAGGAAGTCGCGCACCGACTCGCCCTCGCGGCGCTCCGGCTCCTGCGGCAGGTGGCCGACGTTGGCGCTCGCCGGGCTCAGCCGCAGCGAGCCGCCCTCGGGGGTGTCCAGGCCGGCCAGCAGCCGCAGCAGGGTCGACTTGCCGGCGCCGTTCACACCGACCAGGCCGATCACGTCGCCGGGGGCGACCACCAGATCCAGGCCGGAGAAGAGGGTGCGTTCGCCGTGGCCGGCGCTGAGGTCCTTGACTACGAGTGTCGCGCTCATGATGGGTCGATTGTAGGAGGAGCGGGCCGGACGACGGAAAAAGCGGGGGCCGCGGCCGTCGCGGCCGCGGCCCCCGGGATCACCGCTCAGCGGGTCACTTGGCCTTCTTCGAGAAGTACTCGAACATGTGCTGGGCCACGTCCTCCAGGTACGGACCGGCCTCGTAGGTGTTCGCGCCGTTGCCGATGGACGTGTCGCTGACCAGGGCCGGCTTGCCGTCCTTGGTCGCGAACCAGCCGCCGCCGCTGCTGCCGCCGGTCATGTTGCAGCCGATCAGCAGCATCGCCGGGCGGCTCGGGTCGCCGGTCTTCCTGGACGGCTTGCCGCCGTCGCAGTGCTCCAGCTCGACGCCGTCGAAGGGCTTGCCCTCGGGGAAGCCGTAGTTGCTGACCGCACCGACCTGGTCACGCGGGGCGTTGAACCAGAGCGGGACGGAGCCGCCGACGGTCTCCTCCAGCGACTTGCCGCCCGGGCTCGGGTTGGTGACCTTGATGATGCCGAAGTCGTACTGGCTCCACGGGCCGCCCTTCTCCGGGTCGGCCTCGGCGGCCCACTGCGGCGAGACCATGCCGGCGGTGGCGGTCCACTCGCCGTACGGCTCGGCGTCCTCCAGCTTGGCCTGCCGGTTGCCGTTGCTCAGCACGCCGTTGCTGTTGAAGGCCGGGGCGAAGGTGATGTCGGTGTAGTACTTGTTGCCCTTGCCGCCGTGCAGGCAGTGGCTGGCCGTCCACACCAGGTTGCTCTTGCCCGGGTTGGCCGGGTCGGAGACGACGGTGCCGGAGCACACGTAGTCCTCGTTGCCGTCCTTGAAGAAGATCTTGCCGTTGACGTGCGTGTTCTTCGGGAACGGGTGCGCCACGGGCTTGGCCGGGACCATGGCGGGCAGCTGGTCGGGACCGGCCGGCTGGGCGGCGGTGGGCTGCGTGGTGGCCGGGGTGCCGGTCGTCGGCGCGGCGCCGGTGGGCTGGGCGGGCGGCTGGGTCGCGTCCGGCGCGGGCTGCGGCAGCGGCTTCGGCTTGGCCTCCAGCAGCTTCTGGAGCGTCCAGTAGCCCTTGACCGCCGGGGTGATCACGTTCGCCTGGGCCCACTTGTCCCAGTCCTCCAGCTTCCAGGTCTTCAGCTCTTCGAGCGTCGGAAGCTTGATCGGAGCCGCGCCCGGCTTGCCGGAGGCGCTGGCCTCGACGGTGGGAGCCGCGGTGATCGCGGGGTCGGCGTTGTCGGGGCCGCACGCGGTCGCGACCAGCATGGTCAGCGCGGCGACGGAGGCGCCCAGGACGGCACGGCCCGGCCGGGATATCGGTGACATGAGTTCAAATCCCCCTGTTGACTACCGCCATGCGGCCCGTCCCCGGGTGCGGCCCCACTCGGCCGCAGGCATGGCAGGTGAGGAGTCTGCCATGCGGATAAGGAACTCCTTACACCCGGCCCTGACGGGGGCGGGGCCGTCACCGGATCGGCACGGGATCGGCACCCGGCCTCCGTTGCGGGGGTTCCGGGGGCGTCCGTCGCGGCCGGTGTGACTGCCGTGACCGGTGTGACTGCCGTGACCGGCTCGACCTGCTCGGCCGGGCGGCCGGGCGGCCGGCAAAACCGCTTGCCCGCGCGGACCGGGGCGCCTAGCGTGGTCCGGGTCATCAGCCAGACAAGGAGAAGGCCGTTGCTCTACTGAGGTCCCGGGACACCGCCCCCGCCGCGCAGGCCCTGCTG
Source organism: Kitasatospora sp. NPDC091335 (assembly GCF_044757205.1). Lineage (NCBI taxonomy): Bacteria > Bacillati > Actinomycetota > Actinomycetes > Kitasatosporales > Streptomycetaceae > Kitasatospora > Kitasatospora sp. NPDC091335. The sequence goes on from NZ_JBIVUM010000001.1 coordinate 900,852, forward strand.
CCGTCGCGCGGTGCGCGAGTGTGCGACCTCAGTCACGGCCCGTGGCACTCCTCTGCGTGACGCCACCCCTTCGTTCCCCTCCGGCCGTGCCCGGTTCCGCACCCGCGGTGTCTCCCCGTGTTGCTCATCATCCCTTCGGCAACCACCCCCGGGAGGCCTGTATGGCACAACACCCCACCACCACCGCCGTCCTCTGCACCGAGCTGTCGTTCGAGTGGCCCGACGGCAAGCCCGTCCTGGAGGGCTTCCAGCTCGCCGTCGGCACCGGCCGCACCGGCCTGATCGGGCTCAACGGCGCGGGCAAGTCCACCCTGCTGCGGCTGATCGCCGGCGAACTCACCCCGACCGGCGGCACCGTCCGGGTCGACGGCGAACTCGGCTACCTGCCCCAGGGGCTGACGCTCGACACCACCCTGAGGGTGGACGAGACGCTCGGCATCCGCGCCGCCCGCGAGGCCCTGCACGCCATCGAGTCCGGCGACACGGAGCAGCGCCACTTCGACGCGATCGGCGACGACTGGGACGTCGAGGAGCGCGCCCGCGCCACCCTCGACCGGCTCGGCCTGCACCGCCTCGGCCTCGACCGCACCACCGGCGAACTCTCCGGCGGCGAGGCGGTGTTGCTACGGCTGGCCGCCCTGCTGATGGCCCGCCCCGACGTGCTGTTGCTGGACGAGCCCACCAACAACCTCGACCGGGCCGCCCGTGAGCGGCTCTACGAGACGGTGGCCGACTGGAAGGGTGTGCTGCTGGTCGTCAGCCACGACCGCGAGCTGCTCCGCCGGGTCGACCGGATCGCCGACCTCAGGGACGGCGAAGTCACCTGGTACAGCGGAAACTTCGACGCGTACGAACGCGCCGTCGCCACCCGGCAGGAGACGGCCGAGCGGCTGCTCCGCAACGCCGAGGCCGACGTCCAGCGCCAGAAGCGGGACCTGGTCGAGGCCCGCACCCGGCTGGAGCGCAGCGCCGTGTACGGCAAGAAGCGCTCGGTCACCCGCAACGACCCGCACATCTTCGCCGGGATGCTCAAACGCAAGGGCCAGGAGACGGCGGGCCGGCTCCAGGGCATGCACACCGAGCGCCTGGAGGAGGCCAAGGCGCGGCTCAGCGTGGCCGAGGAGGCCGTCCGGGACGACGCCGAGATCCGGATCGACCTGCCGCGCACCGCCGTCCCGGCCGGGCGCACCGTGCTCGCCCTGGACAAGGTCAGGCTGCCGTACGGCACCATCGCCGACCTCGACCTGCGCGGGCCGGAGCGGATCGCCCTGGTCGGCCGCAACGGCGCCGGCAAGACCACCCTGCTGCGCACCATCGCGGGCGAACTCACCCCGCTGGAAGGAGAGGTCACCACCCCGGTGCCGCTGCGGCACCTCCCGCAGCGGCTCGACCTGCTGGACGACGAGCGCTCGGTCGTGGAGAACGTCAAGCTGTTCGCCCCCGGCGCCGGGGACAACGCGGTCCGCGCCCGGCTCGCCCGCTTCCTGTTCCGCGGCGGCGGGGCCGACCGGCCCGCCGCCACCCTCTCCGGCGGCGAGCGGTTCCGCGCGACGCTGGCCGCCCTGCTGCTGGCCGACCCGCCGCCGCAGCTGCTGCTGCTCGACGAGCCGACCAACAACCTGGACCTCGCCAGTGTCCGCCAGCTCACCCAGGCGCTGGCCGCCTACCGGGGCGCGCTGATCGTGGCCAGCCACGACCTGCCGTTCCTGCGGGGGCTGGGCCTCACCCGGTGGCTGGAGCTGGACGGCGCACTGCGGGCGGTGGATCCGATGTAGTGCCTACCGCTGCCGGTCCTGGTCGCCCTGGGCGTCCTGGCCTGCCTGGTCACCCTGATCGCCTTGGGCGTTCCGGTCTCCCCGGGCGCCCTGGGCGAGCATCCGGCGGGCCGTGCTCAGGGCCGAGTCCCTGAGCGCGGCCAGCTCGTCGGCGGTGAACACGGGGGTGCGGACGTCCGGCGGGATGCCCGGGCCGTCGAAGGTGCTGCCGTCCCTGGTGAGGTACTTCTCGTTCGGCAGGACGGCCAGGAAGTCCGGCGAGAGCGTCTTGATCATGATGTCGGAGAAGACACCCTGGGTGTTCTCGCCGACCCGGAGCACCCGCGGCGAGCGGCCCGTCATGGCCTGGGTGAAGGTCTCCGCCGCGCTGGTGGAGACCGAGGAGGTGAGCACCGCGACCGGCCCGGTGAAGCGCGCGCCCGCCGAGGGCCGGACGGTGATCGGCTGGGGCCGGGTGAACTTCGTCGGGTCGGCGGGGTCGTTGCGCGCCACCTTCCGGTAGGCGACGTACGGGCGGTCGGTGAGCCGGGCGGCGATCTGCAACCCGAGCGCGTCCGAGCCGCCGCCGTTCAGCCGCACGTCGACGACCAGGCCGGTGAGCCGGTCCGGCCCGGTCAGCAGGGCGTCCAGCGCCCGGTCCAGTTCGTCGACCTGGCTCCGGAAGTCGCCGTCGGTGTAGTCGTTGAAGCTGCTCACCCGGAAGTAGCCGACGCCGCCGGGCAGTCGGCCCACGCCGAGCCGGCCGTCGGCGAAGAGCTGCTCGGGGCCGGTGAGCTGGGCGGCCGAGGCCTGCCGGGCCCGCCCGGTCTGCTCCTCGGTGAGCACCGTCGATCCCGGCCGCTGCCCGCTGAAGACCTCCCTGGCATGCCCGTCGACCACCCGGCCCAGCCCGGTGTGCGCGTCGCCGAGCGGGCGGAGCATGTCCGTGAAGACGGCCTGCAACTGGTCGGCGGTCGTCGTCGCCGTGATCGTGCGCCGCTTCTCGTCCCGGACGGCGTGCCAGTCGATGCCCTTGGCGGCGAAGAAGGGGTAGTTCTCCTCGAAGTCCTCCCAGAACCGGTCGAAGACCGCGGGCGGGTCGTTCGGGGCGGGCCCGGCGCACAGCGGCGGCAGGGCGTCCAGGCGGTTGAGCGTCTTGCCGCCGAGCCCGCCCTCCTCGTGTTCCACGGCCCGGTTCCGGCCCTTGGGGGTGAGCGTCAGGCCGAGGTTGCCCACGCTGTACCGGATGGTGCCGTCCGGGCCGGGCGCCCCGGTCCGCGTCCCGGCGATCCACCCCGGTACGCAGCCGTGCGCGGTCACGTCGAAGGTGGTCAGCCGGTCACCGGAGACCGCGATCACCATCCCGTAGCCGTCCGTCCGCCAGAACCCGTCCAGCCGGTTCGCCCGTTCCCCCTGGGCGGCGGCCGCCCCCGGCGCCGCCAGCCCCACCGCCGTCGCGAGCGCCACCGCCGCGGCCGCCGCCCTGCCCATGTTCCTGCGTGTCATCTCCGGCCTCCGCCGAACCCCGGTCTCCCCCGCGGAACCCCTCCGCCACCGCTGCCGTCGACGCTACGGCCGGCCCCGCCGCCCGGGCGTCATCCGCCGAGCCGCACCCGCTTACTCCTCCGGGCGCATCGGAGCCGGGCGGAATGGTCCCCGGCGGTCTGGACAGCGACCGTTTTGACTGCGGGTGGAAATCCGCCGTCTGCGGGCCCAACTGCCTTTGACCCCGTGGTCGTTGCGATCTGCTCCGCGTGGGTCTTTTCCGGACCGGTCCCCCGTCGGGTCAGGCCCGGGTGGCGGTCGTCGGCCGGAGCCTGCCCGCGATGCGTGTCCCGAGCCTGTCCAGCCCGACGACGAGCGCGGCGAGCACCACGAACTCGACGGTCAGCAGGGCGATCTGGCCCCAGACGTAGCCGTAGCCCTCGGTGGTCGGGTCGAAGAAGAAGTAGGGGTAGGGCAGCGGGTAGTCGTCGAACAGCGCGTTGCGGGTGAGCACGATCGCGGCGTAGCCGAGCGGGAAGGCCAGCCAGAGCGGGATGTCCTTCCAGGCCGCGGCGTTGCGCGGCTTGAGCACCAGCCAGTCGGCGATCACCATCACCGGCGTCACGTAGTGCAGGAAGAAGGACGACCAGTGCGCCAGCCTGTCCGGCCCGCTGACCAGCCCGGGCAGTGGGTTGGCGCCGTGTTCGAGCAGGACGTGCGAGACCAGCCCGGTGATCAGGATGTACAGCGTGGCGGCGCCGCGCAGTCGGGGCGCGGGCGCGTCCACGGTGCCGCGCTTGGTCATCCAGTACACCGCGCCGACGAAGTAGCCGAACACGATCACGTTGCTCTGCACGGTGAAGTACACCAGCGGCGCGGTTCCGAGCGTCAGGCCGAGGCCCGCCGAGAGCACGATCCCCATGCGCCACCACAGCGCGGGGCGGGTCCGGACATTCATGCGGCCACCAGTTCTTTCCAGGCGATACGGGAGGTATCGGGCGTCGGGGGAAAGACCGCACTCTACTCGCTGGTTCCGGCCGGACGGGAATCCGTGTTCGACGCCCGGGCCGCGTCCGCCGCCGGACCCGGGTGGGGCGTCAGCCCGGCAGCACGAAGCCCGACTCGTACGCCGCGATGACCGCCTGGGTGCGGTCCCGCGCGCCCAGCTTGGCCAGCACGCTGCCGACGTGGGTCTTCACCGTCTCCTGGCTCACCACCAGTTCCCGGGCGATCTCACCGTTGTTGAGCCCGGTGGCCATCAGCCGCAGCACCTGCCCCTCCCGCTCGGTCAGCCGCCCGATCGGTCCCCGCTCCGCCGGCCCGGCCTCCCGCCGCCGGTCCGCGCCGTGACGCAGCGCCAGTTCGCGGACGGCCGCCGGGAAGAGGAGCGAGTCCCCGCGCGCGACCAGCCGGACCGCCTGCACCATCTCCTCCGCCCGGGCCCGCTTCAGCAGGAACCCGGCGGCGCCCGCGCGCAGCGCGTCGTACACGTGGTCGTCGTGCTCGAAGGTGGTGACCACCAGGACGCGCGGCGGCGGGGTCATCCCGCCGACCAGCTGCTCGGTGGCCCTGATGCCGTCGATGCCGGGCATCCGGACGTCCATCAGCACCACGTCCGGGCGCAGTTCGCGCACCAGCGGGACGACCTCGGCACCGTCGGCGGCCTCGCCGACCACGGTGAGGTCCGGTTCGCTGTCGACCACCACCCGCAGGCCGAGGCGGACCAGCCGCTCGTCGTCCGCGATCACCACCCGGATGCGGTCGGCACCCCGGGCCGCACCGTCGTTCGCGTCCCCGTTCACGTCCTCGTCCATGCCCTCGTCCGCGCGCACGTTCCCGCCCTGGTTCACGTCGTCCCTCCCACCGGCAGCCAGACGGCCAGCCGCCACGTCGTTCCGTCCTCGTCCGGCCCCGCGGTGCTGCCGCCGTGCAGGGCCGCGGCCCGTTCCCCGATCCCGCGCAGCCCGCGCCCGCCGCCGGGCCGGCTCGGACGGGCGGCGCCCAGCGGGTTGGCCAGCTCGATCTCCAGCCGGCCGTCGGCCAGCCCGACCCGCAGTCCGGCCCGGGCGAGCCCGGCGTGCCGCAGCACGTTGGTCAGGCCCTCCTGCACGATCCGGTACGCCTCGCGGGAGACCGGCTCGGGCAGGCCGGCCAGCCCGGGCGCCAGCTCGGCGTCCACCACCACTCCGGCGCGGCCGAGCTGGCGCAGCAGGTCGTCCAGTCCCGCGAGGGTGGGGCCGGCCGGGCCGGCGGCCTCCGGGTCCTCCTCGCGCAGCAGCCCCAGCACGGCGTCCAGTTCGGCGACGGCCGCCCGGGCGGTCTCCTCGATGGCCGCCAGCGCCTCGGCGGCGAAGTCCGGGTTGCTGCGCAGCACCCGGGCGGCGGCCGAGGCCTGGATGCCGACCGCGCTGAGCGCGTGCCCGACCGAGTCGTGCAGCTCGCGGGCCAGCCGGTTGCGCTGGGCGAGCACGGTGGCCCGGCGCTCGGCGGCGGCCACCCGCTCCTCCGGGGTCGGGCCGAGCAGGGCGGGCGCCCAGCGGGCGAGCAGCGCTCCGCAGACCGCGTTGGTGCCGACGATCAGCAGCAGCACCCCGAGGCCGAGGACCGGGCCGAGGGCCGGTACGGAGGGGAGGTGCCGCTCCCACATCCGGACGAACTCCTCGGTCCCCGAGAAACCGAGGACCAGCACCACCGCGAACGGCGTGCCGGCCAGCGTCATCCCGGCGACCACCCCGCCGAACACGACGTGCAGCACGTACCAGAGCGCGGTGCGCCACCGGGCCGCCCAGGAGCGGGCCGGTCCGGTGGCCAGCTCCTCCGGCCGGACCACCGAACACAGCGCCCGTGCCGTCGCGCCCTCCAGCCCCCGCACCACAGGCACCAGCGCGGTGACGGCGGCCATCGGCACCGAGGTGAGCAACGACAGGACGTACAGCAGCAGTTGGCGGGCGGGGGACTGGTCCGGGTTGAGTGCCCCGAACAGCACCACCGACAGCATCCAGTACGGCATCAGCAGCGCGCCGCCCAGCACCAGGTGCACCCAGCGCAGCCGGGCCCGCCGCCCGACCGCCGCCCCCGCGGTGCGCCGCAGGCGGCCGCCCACTCCCGCGGTGCGCCGCCGGCGCCCGTTCACCCCCGTGATCACCCGCGTGACTCTACGGCAGCGGCCGGGCGGAGGCCGCCCGTTCGGTCAGCGCGATCGCTCCGACCGCCAGGACCAGCACCGCCACCACCACCTGGGCGGTCTGCACCAGGGGCGTCAGCCCGGGCACGGCCATCCGCAGCTCGGTCACCCGGGTCGTCGTCGCTCCGAAGGCCACCAACTGCCAGCCGCCCCAGCCGAACAGCGACCCGGCCGCCGTCCAGACCACCAGCAGCGGCACCAGCAGCCGGCGCCCCGGACGGATCCGGAAGACGAGGACCAGCAGCGCCGCCACCGCGGCCACGGCCATCACCGCGGTCACCCCGTTCATCACCGCCACGCCCCGGTTCCGGTCCTCCGCCATGACCTGCGGCAGTCCGGCGGTGCCGCCGAGCGCCCAGTAGGCCCGGCCCGCCGCGACGCCCGCGGCGAGCAGCGCGGCGACGCAGGCGAGGACGCGTTGCACGGTCACGGTGGGGGAGTCGGGCAGGTCGCCGATCCGCTCCCGCAGCAGCCCGGCCCAGCGCCGGCGGGCGTACAGGGCGAAGGCGGTGAGCAGCGCCAGGCCCTGGACGGCGAAGCCGCCGTACACGACGAGGAAGACCCAGCCGCCGAGGCCCTGTTCCTCCGGGTCGGCGGGCTCCGGGCCGAGCACCAGGAGGCTCAGCAGGTACAGCGGCAGCGCGACCAGGATCGTGCCGAGCAGCCCGGTCGCCACCCACATCGGGAACGCCACCAGCCCGGCCGGCGCCCGCCGCCCCCACGGCCGGACGAACGCCAGCGCCAGCGCCACGGCGATCGCGTCCATGCCGAAGGTCAGCAGGTTGAGCAGCCACAGCCGGTCCATCGCGCCGGGATCGTCCACCCCCACCGGGTGTCCGGTCAGCCAGAGCAGCTTCAGCGTCAGGTACGGCACGGTCGCCGCCACCGCCGTCCAGGCCGCCCCGGCCCGCACCACGTTCTCGTTGGTTCTCATGCCCCCACGGTCCCGCGGGGCCCCGCCCCGGGGCCTCCGTCCGGGGCGCGATCCCCCTCCCCCGGGCGGGGGATCTCCGGCTCAGACCGACGCGGTGACCGGAGCCGTCCGGTGGATCACCCGGTCCTCCTCGTCGGTGCGGCCGTCCGGGTCGGCGACCAGCCCGAGCCGCTCGGCGAGCCGGCGCGAGGGCAGGTTGTCGGCCCGGATCAGGGCGATCACCGGGATGCCGGGGAAGCGCGGCAGCGCCTCGGCCATCGACGCCCTGGCCGCCTCCGCCGCGTACCCGAGGCCCCAGGCGGACGGCCGGAAGCGGTAGTAGAGGTTGAACACCCGCTCCCCGTCCAGCGTGTGCAGGTACAGCCCGGCGAACCCGATGACCGTCCCCGGGTCCTCCCTGGTGGCGACGGCGCAGTACCCCACCCCGTCCCGCACCCAGTCGGCGACGAACCCGTCCAGCATCTCCCGGCTCGCCGCCCGGTCCCGGTGCGGTCCGTGGGGGTTGTACCGGTTGGTCTCCGGATCACCGTGGATCGCGAACACCGCCTCCACGTCGCCCTCCTGCGGCCGCGTCAGCACGAGGCGCTCGGAGACGGCGACGGTCGTGCGGGAGGTGTGGTCAGTGGTGGTCATGGCGCGTCCCCGTGTTCCGAGTAATAGGTCTATCGCAAGATAGACTATTACTCGATTGGCCGCCCGCCCATTTCCGCCCGCCCATTTCCGACCGCACCGGGCCCTACAGGATCGGCTCGCAGCCGATCGCCTTGCCGCCGGCGGTGAGGAACTGCTTCCACGTCTCGTCGGTGCCGGGCAGCGGTTCCCGGACGGTGAGGTCGGAGTCCATCCGGAAGTAGGCCGGCCTGCCCTGGCAGGTCGCCACCACTTCCCTCCTCGTGATCGGGACCCCGGCCCAACGCGATCGGCCGAACGCGGGCGAGGCGTCCTTCTCGGGCAGCGGGCCGCGGACCCGGGGCTCGGTCGCGATGGAGAAGGAGATCGCGGTGCTGCCCCGGTCGGTGCTGATCCGGCAGACCCACAACGGGTCGAACGCGGTGTTCACGCTCTCCTTGTAGCTCTTTCCTCCGGCGCCGGCGGACGCGGCGAACCCGGGCAGGCCGCAGACCGAGGCGGGATCCAGGTCGTGCTCCTGCCCGGCCCGCGACAGCTCGTGGGGAGCGGGGAGCGGGGACTTCCCGCACCCCTTGTCCGCGGCGAGGCCGTTCGCCGCCGCCACCGCGAGGCGGGAGAGCTTCCCGGCACCGGGTCCGCCATCGCCCAAGGACGTGACCTCGACCTGCGACCCGCCGCCGCACCCCTCGGGAAGCAGCGCCCATGCCGATGCGTCGCGAGCCGCTCCGCTCGCGCCTCCGTTCGCCGAGGCGGCGAACAGCCGGGCCCCGGAGGAGGTCTGATAGGGGCCGAGGTCCGGGGCCTGGCGGAACGCCACGACGACGTGCCGCTCGTTGCCGAAGATCCCGTGACTCACCGTCGCCGTGCAGTCGGACGTGCCGTCGCCCAACTGCCCGTCACCGGTCATCTTGCCGCTCACCTGGCCGGACCCGAGCGCGTCGTTCAGCGCGTCCGCGCTCACCGTGCCCTCGCACACGCTGTCCGGCCCGAACGCGTTGGTCAGGTTGTGCGCCAGGAACGTCCCCGCCCCGGCCGCGACCGCCGCCACCCCCGCCACGGCGACCGCCGCCCGCACCCGCAGCGGCCAGGTGGTGAACCCCCGCCGGTCGAGCGCCGCGTCGACCCGCCCGGCGAGGCCGCCGACGGCCCCGTCCTCGCCCTCGTTCCCCATCGCCCGCATGCTCCCTCGTCGTGCTGTGCTGTGCCGTGCTGTCGGCCGGACCGGTCAGAGGATCGGCTCGCAGCCGATCGCCTCGCCGCCGGCGGTGAGGAACCGCTCCCAGGTCGTCTTGTCGACGAGGTCTCGGAAACCGTCCGCCTCGAACCGGAACCGGGTGGGCTTCCCCTGGCAGGTCGCCGTCACCTCGTGCTGTCCGACCCACTGGGCCCGGCCGAACGCCGGCTTGGAGTCGAGCGTCCACGGCTGGACGAGACGGGTGTCGGTGCCGATGAGGAAGGTGATCGAGGACCTGAGGTCCGCGTCCGAGTGGATGCTGCAGGCCCACAGCGGATCGGTCGCGGTGGTCACGGTCTCCTGGTAGGCGGGGCCGCCGGGCGTGTCGGGCATCGTCAGCCCCGGCAGGCCGCACACGGCGCCGCGGTTGAGCGGGCGGTCCGTGCCCGCCGGGACCAGCCGGCCCGGCGCGGGGAGCGGCGTGCCGCCGCAACCCTGCTGCGCCGCGACACGGTTGGCCACCGAGGTGGCGAGCCCGGCGAGCTTCGGGGCGTCGGAGGAAGCGGACTTGACCGTGGCCCGTTGGCCCTTGTCGCAGCTCTCCGGGAACAGCGCGAAGGCGTACGACGACTTGTGCACGGCGCCGGCCGCGCCCCCGTTCGCCGCGGCGGTGAACAGCTGGGACTCCGCGTCGACCTTGAACCTGGTGAGGTCCCCGGCCTTGGGGAGTTCGATGACGACGATCCGTTCGTTGCCGAAGATCCCGTTGCTCACCGTCGCCACGCAGGACGCGCCCGGGGTGTCCAGCTTCCCGTCGCCGTACGTCTTCGCGCTGACCCTGCCCCACCCGAGCGCGTCGTTCAGCGCGTCCGCGCTCACCGCGCCCTCGCACACGCTGTCCGGTCCGAAGGTGTTGGTCAGGTTGACCGTCAGCAGCAGCGAGCCGCCGACCGCCGTGGCCAGCACTGCCGCCAGGATTCCGGCCCGCGGGCGACGCCGTCGGGAGCGCGGCTCGCCGAGGTCGCCGGACTCCTTGTCGTGGTCGGTCTTCTCTGTCTTCACGGCGCTCACGCCTTGCCGTAGGCGCTGTGGTAAGCGGTGTCGATTCCGGTGTTGTAGAAGGATTCCACGCCCTGCATCAGGTGGTGCGGAATGCTGCCGGTGTCGTCGGCGCTCTGGCCGCCGGCACCGTACTGGTTCGCCTTCTCCGCGATCATCGCGTCCAGCTGGTGCCGTCCCGCCGAGTACCGGGAACTCACATCGGTGGCCGTGCTCGTGTCGATCTCCGCCTTGGCCTGGTTCGCGTACGAGGCGGTCCCGACGTCGACGAGGCGCTGTGCGATGTCACCCAGCGGCACCACGTTCGAGATGCCTGGCAGGACGAGCTGCGGGATCGCGTTCGCGGGCGTGCCGAGGTAGTGGTAGTTCATCCTCTGCTGCCAGTCGATGTCGGCCTTCTTCTCGTCCGCGTGGTCGACGGTCGCCTTGGCGAACGCCGCGTCGAGACCTCCGAGGGCCTTCGCGGACTCCTGGGTGAAAGCGGAGAGCTTGTGGTCCGGGCGCCCCGTCTTGTCGGGCTGGAAGGAGTCGGCCCCGAATTCGTCGAGGCGGCGGGCGATCTCCCGGGACTCGGCCTGGTGGATGATCTGGAAGTTCTCCGGGTCCTCCAGGGTGCCGCGGACCACGCGCAGCAGTTGTTCCGGCTTGGCGGTCAGCCCGTTCGGCTGGGACGGGTTCTGCAGATCCTTGCTGAGGACCTCGTGCATGTCGGGGGCGTAGCCGGCGAGCATCTCGGCGACCGGCCTGCGGAGGACCGTGGTGACCGACGCGTCCTTCGGGTCGTTCCCGCCGAGGGCCTTGAGCGTCTCGTCCATGATCCGTGCGCTGGCCCTGTCGTGCAGGGCGGGATTCTGGGGCGCGTTCGGGTCGGGCATGGTCGCCGCGGCCTGCAGCATCTCGCCGAACATCCCGTGGGAGGTCCTGCGCAGGACCTCGGCGGGGAGCCTGTTCTCCGCGTCCTCGTCGAGCCAGACGCGGTCCTTGAGCAGGTACGTCAGGTTCTTGTTGCGGCTCGGGTCGAGGAACTCCTGGGACGTCGCCGGGTCGTCCTTCATCAGCTTCACCAGCGGGGTCAGCGGGTCGCCCTCGGGGACCTTGAAGGAGTAGTCCGGGCCCCACAGCTCCTCGCCCTTGGTCTTGCTGTTCCGCTCGTAGTCGACCAGGTCGTTGCTCACCTTGAGCAGGAACGGCTTGTCGTACGTGCCGCCCGCGCCCATCAGCGAGGTCAGCGCCGGGTAGTTGTCGTTCCACCCGGCCGCCGAGCCGCCGGGGCGGCGGGCGGCCGCGAGCAGGCCGTCCTGCCACTCCTTGCCCATCCCGCCGTCGCGGGTGGCGGTGGCCAGGGCGACGGACAGGTTCTTGTAGACGTCCTGGTAGCCCGCGGCGTTGTGGTTGCCGCGGGCCAGGCCGTCGTAGACCTTGCTGTACTCCAGCAGGGCCTCGGGGCCGGTCTTGCCGCCGGCGTTGAGGCCGTTGAGCAGCGTGGTGGAGAAGTCCTTGTTCTCCGCGTTGGCGGCCATCAGGGCCTGCAACTGCTTGAGCTGGTCGTCGGAGAGGCTGCCGGCCTTGGACATCAGGTCGGTGGCCCGCTTGGCGTCGGCGACCGGACCGGCGCCGCCCGGGGCGGGGTTGAAGGCGGTGGTGCTGGTGCCGATGTCGGCCTGGAGATCGACGGTGGCCCGCTGGTCGGCGGCGGTGGCCTTGGCGACGGCCTTGCCGAGCCGGTCCGACAGCGCCTGGGCGTTGGCCCGGATCGTGCGCTCGGCCTCGGGGTCGTTCCGCGACTCCTTCGGCACGGTCCAGTTGACCGCACCGTCCGCGGTGACGCTCAGGCTGCTGTCGCCCTGGGCGTCGTGGAGCGCCGCGTCGAGGTCGCGCCGGGCGGCGGCGAAGTCCTCGGCGGCGGTCTTCATGATCGCGGCGAGCGCGGTGGCGACGGCCGAGGCCTGCTTGAAGTCGCTGTCGACGCCCTGCAGGGTCCTGGTCGCCTCGTCGGCGGCCGCGCCCTTCCAGCCGGCCCGCTGCGCGGTGCTGGTGAGGTCCTTGGCGACCCGGCCGTCCAGGGAGGTGAGGGCCTTGGCGACGCCGGACCACGCCTCGGCGGCGTCGTTGACCGCGGCGAAGTCGGCCTCGTGCAGTTCCTTGAAGGACACCATCTGTCTGTTCCCCTCCCTGCTACTGGCCCGCGCGGAGGTCGGCGGCGGTTCTGGTCTCGTTGGCGCTGTAGGACTGCTGGGTCCTGTCGAGGTTTCCGGCGGTGGTGCCGAGCTTGTCGTGCAGCGTCTTGCACTGCTGCATCCACCGCTCGGTGCTGCTGGTGAGGGCGCCGCCGAAGGAGAAGCCGCGGATCTTGGTCGACGCGGTGGTCGCGTACTCGGTGAGGCTGTGCGCGCCGGGGCCGGCCTTGCCGTTGGCGTTGTCCAGGTCGGTGGCGATCTGCCGGGCCATCCCGGCCGAGGCGTTGAGCTCGTGCGGGGTGTCCAGCCGGGTGGTGCCCAGGACGGGGCCGGGTCCGGGAGCCGGGGACGGGGTCGGAGCCGGAGCCGGGTTGGCGTACGGCGACTTCGCGGCAGACGTGGACGTCGCGCTCGGCGTCGGGCCCGGGGCCGGTGCGACCGGTCCCGTGGTGAAGTACGGGCTGACCATCTGTGTGCGATTCCTCCCCATGTCACCGAGCGTTGTTCCTCCGCCGCGGTATGACGACCGTACAGGTGTGGTCCGTCAGTGCACTCACCCACCCTCCGTCGCGTCCGGAGGGCGGGCGGCGGCGCGGTTCACCATGGTTCGGCCGAGGGGGAATTGGCGACTCGGCGCGGGCCCGGAGGTCTTGTTACCGGCGGGTCGCTTGCCTATCATCCCGAGTGTGACAGCTTTACTGTCAAACCCGTCGGAAGGGTTCAGCAGCCAGTGGGTGACGTGAGCGGTGCGCCGGAGGCCAAGGGGCCGCTGGCGGGTGTGCGGGTGGTCGAGCTCGCCGGGATCGGTCCTGGGCCGTTCGCGGCGATGCTGCTGGGGGACCTCGGGGCGGACGTCGTGCGGGTGGACCGGCCGGAGCCCTCGCCGCTCGGGACGGACCCGGCGTACGACCTCAGCAACCGCAACAAGCGCTCGGTGCTGATCGACCTGAAGTCCCCGGAGGGCCCCGGGCGGGTGCTGGACCTGGTCCAGCGGGCGGACCTGCTGATCGAGGGCTACCGGCCTGGCGTCGCGGAGCGGCTCGGGGTCGGGCCGGAGGCGTGTCTGGCGCGCAACCCGGCGCTGGTTTACGGGCGGATGACCGGCTGGGGGCAGCACGGCCCCCGGGCGGCGACCGCCGGGCACGACCTCGGGTACGCGGCGGTGGCCGGGGTGCTGGGGATGGTGGCCGCGCCGGGAGGTGCCGAGGAGGCGCCCGGCATCCCGGCCAACCTGCTCGGCGACTACGCGGGCGGCTCGCTCTACCTGGTCGTCGGCCTGCTCGCCGGGCTGCACCACGCCCGCGCCACCGGCACCGGCCAGGTGGTCGACGCCGCGATCGTGGACGGCGCCGCGCACCTCGGCAGCATGCTGTGGGGCCTGCTCGCGGCCGGCCACTGGCAGGACCGCAGGGGCGTCAACCTGCTGGACGGCGGCGCACCGTTCTACGCCGTCTACCGGGCGGCCGACGGCGGGCACCTGGCCGTCGGCGCGCTGGAGCCGCGCTTCTACGCGGAGTTCGCCCGGCTGCTGGAGCTCGGCCCGGACGCGCCCGGCCAGTACGACCTCGCCCGCCGGCCCGAACTGCGCGCCCTGATCGCCGCCCGCTTCGCCACCAGGACCAGGTCCGAGTGGGAGGCCGTCTTCGCCGGCTCCGACGCCTGCGTGGAACCGGTCCTGACGATGCGTCAGGCAGCCGCCGACGGGCACCTGTCGGCGCGCGGGACGTACGTCGAGGCGGACGGCGTCACCCAGCCGGCCCCCGCCCCGCGCTTCTCCGCCACCCCGGGCGCCCTGCGCCGCCCGCCGGCCCGGCCGGGCGCGGACACCGCCGAGGTGGCCGCCGACTGGGGCGTCCCCTCTCTCAACCCCGCGGCAGAGCAAGGAGAATAGCGTTGCAGCGCGAGATCTTCACCGAGCAGCACGACGACTTCCGGGGCACCGTGCGGGCCTTCCTCGCCAAGGAGGTACTGCCGCACTACGACCGCTGGGAGAAAGCCGGCATCGTCGACCGCTCCGCCTGGCTCGCGGCCGGCCGGCAGGGCCTGCTCGGCACCGCCGTCCCCGAGGAGTACGGCGGTGGCGGCACCCCGGACTTCCGCTACGCCGCCGTGCTGGCCGAGGAGTTCGCCCGGGCCGGTGCCTCCGGCCTGGCGATCGGCCTGCACAACGACATCATCGGCCCGTACCTCACCTCGCTCGCCACCGAGGAGCAGAAGCGCCGCTGGCTGCCCGGCTTCTGCTCGGGCGAGCTGATCACCGCGATCGCGATGACCGAGCCGGGCACCGGATCCGACCTCCAGGGCATCCGCACCCAGGCCGTCGACCGGGGCGACCACTTCCTGCTCAACGGCGCCAAGACCTTCATCTCCAACGGCATCCTCGCCGACCTGGTGCTCGTGGTCGCCCGCACCACCCCGGAGGGCGGCGCGCACGGGCTCAGCCTGCTGGCCGTCGAGCGCGGCACGCCCGGCTTCGAGCGGGGCCGCAACCTCGACAAGATCGGCCAGAAGGCCCAGGACACCGCCGAGCTGTTCTTCGAGGACGTCCGGGTGCCGAAGGAGAACCTGGTCGGCGAACCGCATGGCGGCTTCGTCCACCTGATGCAGAACCTCGCCCAGGAACGGCTCACCATCGCCGCGTCGGCGATCGCCGGCGCCGAGTACCTGGTCGAGATCACCACCGACTACGTCAAGCAGCGCGAGGCGTTCGGCCGGCCGCTCGCCAAACTCCAGCACGTCCGCTTCGAGATCGCCGAACTGGCCACCGAGTGCGCCGTCACCCGGGCCTTCGTGGACCGCTGCATCACCGAGCACAACCGCTACGCGCTCACCCCGGCGGACGCCTCGATGGCCAAGTGGTGGGCCACCGAGCTGCAGAAGCGCACCGCCGACCGATGCCTCCAACTGCACGGCGGGTACGGCTACATGAGTGAGTTCCCGGTCGCCAGGGCGTTCACCGACGGCCGCATCCAGACCATCTACGGCGGCACCACCGAGATCATGAAGGAGATCGTCGGCCGCTCCATCCTCGGCTGAGCGGTTCCCGACGACCCCTCGCGACCCCCCGCAAGCCTCCTGCTCCGCAGGCCCCCCGCCACTCAAGCCCGCTGCCCCGAAAACCCGCTGAAAGGCGTTCCACCGTGACCACCGAAGCGTACGTCTACGACGCGATCCGCACCCCGCGCGGCCGGGGCAAGGCCTCCGGCTCGCTGCACGGCACCAAGCCGATCGACCTGGTCGTCGGACTGATCCGCGAACTGCGCGACCGCCACCCCGAGCTGGACCCGGCCGCGATCGACGACATCGTGCTCGGCGTGGTCAGCCCGGTCGGCGACCAGGGCTCCGACATCGCCCGGATCGCCGCCATCGCGGCCGGCCTGCCCGACACCGTCGCCGGCGTGCAGGAGAACCGCTTCTGCGCCTCCGGTCTGGAAGCCGTCAACCTGGCCGCCGCCAAGGTCCGTTCCGGCTGGGAGGACCTCGTCCTGGCCGGCGGCGTGGAGTCGATGTCCCGGGTGAAGATGGCCTCGGACGGCGGCGCCTGGTTCGCCGACCCGATGACCGCGTACGAGACCGACTTCGCCCCGCAGGGCATCGGCGCCGACCTCATCGCCACCATCGAGGGCTTCTCCCGCACCGACGTGGACGCCTTCGCCGCGGAGTCCCAGGCCCGCGCCGCCAAGGCCCAGGCGGACGGCCTGTTCGACCGCTCGGTCGTCCCGGTGCGCGACCGCAACGGCCTGATCGTGCTGGAGCGCGACGAGTTCATCCGCCCCGGCACCACCGTCGAGACCCTGGCCGGCCTCAAGCCCTCCTTCGCCGCCATCGGCGAGGCCGGCGGCTTCGACGCCGTCGCCCTCCAGAAGTACCACTGGGTCGAGGCCATCGACCACGTCCACCACGCGGGCAACTCCTCCGGCATCGTGGACGGCGCCGCGCTGGTGGCCATCGGCAACCGCGAGGTCGGCGAGCGGTACGGGCTGCGCCCGCGCGCCCGGATCGTCTCCGCCGCCGTCTCCGGCTCCGAGCCGACCATCATGCTCACCGGCCCCGCCCCGGCCACCCACAAGGCGCTCGCCAAGGCCGGGCTCACCGTCGCCGACATCGACCTGGTCGAGATCAACGAGGCCTTCGCCGCGGTCGCGCTCCGCTTCATCCGCGAACTCGGCTTCCGCCACGACCAGGTGAACGTCAACGGCGGCGCGATCGCGCTCGGCCACCCGCTCGGCGCCACCGGCGCGATGCTGCTCGGCACCGTGATCGACGAACTGGAGCGGCGCGACCTGCGCTACGGCCTGGTCACCCTCTGCGTGGGCGGCGGCATGGGCATCGCCACCGTCGTCGAGCGCATCTGACGTCCCTCCCCGCAGATCTGGAGAACCCCATGAGCGACACCACCACCATCCGCTGGGAGCAGGACCAGGACGGCGTGGTCACCCTCGTCCTCGACGACCCCACCCAGTCCGTCAACACCATGAACGAGGCCTTCACCGCCGACTTCGAGGCCGTCGTCGAGCGGCTGGCGAACCTCGGGGACGCGCTGCGCGGCGTGGTGGTCACCTCCGGCAAGAAGACCTTCTTCGCCGGCGGAGACCTCCGGATCCTCTCCGCCGCCCGGCCCGAGGACGCCGGCACCGTCTTCGAGAAGTCGCTGCGGATCAAGCGCGCGCTGCGCACCCTGGAGACCCTCGGCAAGCCGGTCGTCGCCGCCCTCAACGGCAGCGCGCTCGGCGGCGGCCTGGAGATCGCCCTCGCCTGTCACCACCGGATCGCGCTCGACACCCCCGCCGGCCGGTTCGGCCTGCCCGAAGTCACCCTCGGCCTGCTGCCCGGTGGCGGCGGAGTGGTCCGTACGGTACGGCTGTTCGGCATTACCGACGCCCTGCTGAAGTTCCTGCTCCAGGGGCGCCAGTACCGCCCGGCGCAGGCGCTGGAGCACGGGCTGGTGCACGAACTGGCCGACACCCCCGAGGAGCTGACCGCCCGGGCACGCGCCTGGATCGAGGCCAACCCGGCCGCCGTCCAGCCCTGGGACGTCAAGGGGTACAAGATCCCCGGCGGCACCTCGGCCACCCCGGCCTTCGCGGCGAACCTGCCCGCCTTCCCGGCCAACCTGCGCAAGCAGCTCAACGGCGCGCCCTACCCGGCCCCGCGCAACATCCTGGCCGCCGCCGTGGAGAGCGCCCAGGTGGACGTCGACACCGCGATGACCGTCGAGGCCCGCTACTTCACCGAGCTGGCCTGCGGGCAGACCAGCAAGAACATGATCCAGGCACTGTTCTTCGACATGCAGGCGGTCAACTCCGGTGCCGGGCGCCCGAAGGACGTCGAGAAGCGGCTGGTCCGCAAGGTCGCGGTGCTCGGCGCCGGGATGATGGGCGCGGGCATCGCCTACACCTGCGCCAAGGCCGGCATCGAGGTCGTGCTCAAGGACGTGAGCGCCGAGGCCGCCGAGCGCGGAAAGGCCTACTCCGCGGGGCTGCTGGACAAGGCCGTCGAGCGCGGGCGCTCCACCGTGGCGAAGCGCGACGAACTGCTGGCCCGGATCACCCCCACCGCCGAGGTCGCCGACCTGGCCGGCTGCGACGCGGTGATCGAGGCGGTCTTCGAGAACACCGAGCTCAAGCACAAGGTGTTCCAGGAGATCGAGGACGTGGTCGGCCCCGACGCGCTGCTCTGCTCCAACACCTCCACCCTGCCGATCGGGCTGCTCGCCGAAGGCGTCCGGCGCCAGGACGACTTCATCGGGCTGCACTTCTTCTCGCCGGTCGACAAGATGCGGCTGGTGGAGATCATCCGCGGTCCGCGGACCGGTGCCGGGGCCCTGGCCCGCGCCTTCGACCTGGTCCGGCAGATCGACAGGACGCCGATCGTGGTCAACGACTCGCGCGGCTTCTTCACCTCGCGGGTGATCGGCCAGTTCCTCAACGAGGGCGTCGCCATGGTCGGCGAGGGCATCCACCCGGCCAGCGTCGAGCAGGCCGCCGCCCAGGCCGGCTACCCCGCCAAGGTGCTCTCCCTGATGGACGAGCTCACCCTCACCCTGCCACGCAAGATCCGCGACGAGTACCGGCGCTCGGTGGAGGCCGTCGGCGGCACCTGGACGCCCCACCCGGCGGACGCGGTGGTCGACCGGATGGTCGACGAGTTCGGCCGCCCGGGACGCAGCGGCGGCGCCGGTTTCTACGAGTACGGCGAGGACGGCGCGCGCGGGCGGCTCTGGCCGGGGCTGCTGGAGCACTTCTCCGGGGCTCCTGCCGACGGCTGCGGCGAGGTCCCCTTCGAGGACCTCAAGGAGCGGATGCTGTTCAGCGAGGCACTGGACTCGGTGCGCTGCCTGGAGGAGGGCGTGCTGACCTCGGTCGCCGACGCCAACGTGGGCTCGATCCTCGGCATCGGCTTCCCGGCCTGGACGGGCGGCGTGTTCCAGTACATCAACGGGTACGAGGGCGGCCCGGCCGGCTTCGTGGCCCGCGCCCGCGAACTCGCCGCCGCGTACGGCGAGCGGTTCGCGCCGCCGGCGCTGCTGGAGCGGGTGGCGGCCGAGGGGCGGACGTTCACGGACCGACCCGCGGACTGACCCGCGGCCTGACCCGCGGACTGACCCGCGGCCTGACCCGCGGACTACGCGGACCGGGGTGGGGCCGTGCGCCGTACGGCCCCACCCTCCTCGCCGTCCTGTCCCGGGTCCTCGGCGGGTTCCTCCCGGAGTTCCTCGCCCAGTTCCTCCCGGAGCGAGCGCTGGAAGGCCGTGACCAGCGCCTGGGCCACCATCGGCTGGATGTGGTCCGTCAGCGCCCGCATCCGGGTCAGCTCCTCCGGCGTGGGCTCGCTCTCCCGGTACGGCTTCCACACGGTCTCGCGGAACAGCCGCTGCAACTCCCGTGCCGTCGCCCGGCTGTGCTCCAGCACCACCGCCCGGGCGGCCAGCAGCGTCCCCAGCGGAATCGGCACGTCCAGGATCCGTACGCCCAGCGGCAGCAGGCCGGGATCCACCCGGAACACCTCAGGGTCCGCCGTCCGCTCCACCGCCCCCATCGCGACGAGCCGCTCGACCTGCTCCTCCGTCAGCCCCCGCCCGGCCCGCCGCTCCACCTGGGCCCTGGTGGCGTCCTCGGGGGTCTCCGGCGTCCAGGACGCCACCAACGCGCGGTGGATCGCCAGGTCCAGCGGCGTGCTGTCCTCCGGCAGCCGCGCCAGGTAGCGCTCGATCGCGGCCAGGGTCAGCCCCTGCCGCTGCAACTCCTCGATCAGCCCCAGCCGGTCCAGGTGCGCCTCGCCGTACAGCCCCACCCGCCGCGGCCCCAGCTCCGGCGGCGGCAGCAGCCCCTTCGTCCCGTAGAACCGCACCGTCCGCACCGTCACCCCGGCCCGCGCCGCCAACTCGTCCACCGTCAGCCGCATCCCGCCCCCCGCCCCGCCGTGCTCCCCCATCTGCAGCCTCCCGCGCACTGGCACACTCCTGCTGTGACAGCAGCAGTGTGACAGCGCGGCGCGACCCCGGTCCACGGGGAGGGGCAGCCCGGCGCCGTGCACCGGCTTCCGCGGTTACCGCCGCTACCGCATACCGCCGTTACCGCAGTTACTGCGCGGGGCAGATCCGGTTGGTGGACTCGGTGAGCTGCCAGTGCTCCCGCTTCACGACGACCGTGTGCCGGTCGGTGGAGTCCCAGAGTCTGATCCAGTCGCCCGACGCGGGGAAGGCGACGAACGGGTGCGCGACCTCGACGGCCGTCCCCTGGAACGGCAGAGCGGGGGAATCGGCCGGACGGAGACAGACCCGGCGCGGTGCGAGACCGAAGTACGGAGTCGGTTGCCGGCCGGCGGTCACTTCGGTCTCGGCCGTGACGGCCGCGCGGGTGGCCGGATTCAGAACCTGGCCCCAGAGCAGACCGATGGTGAACACCAGGGCCATGGACAACAGGGACACGCCGACCGAGAGCCCGGCCGTGGTCCGGAACGCGTGGAAGTGCCGCGCGTACCCCAGGAGGCCCAGGACGACGACGGGGCCCGCGGCGACGACGAGAGCCTTCGTCATGGCGATGAACTGCCAGCTCCCGGCGATGAAGACCTCTTCCCGGCTGAAGCCGAAATGGTCGAGGTAGTAGGTGTACAGCGAGATCCCGGGGACCGGCAGGACGGAGAGTGCCAGCGGGATCAGTGCCGGGAGGAGCCAGACGGCCGTCACCTTCCACGACAGGTTGCGGAACAGCAGACGGAGCCCGTTGCCGGTGAGGTAGGCGGCGAACATCGCCCAGGAGAGCGCGAGGCCGTTCGGTGTTCGCCACTCCATCAGCAATCCGAGGAGGGTGAGCCCGAAGCCGAGGAGCCAGCCGCAGGCCGCGCGCGTCAGGAGGCTCCGACGAGAGGGCGGGGCTCCGTCGCGGGCGGTCAGGAGGAGAGCCGGCGTACCCAGGAGGAGCGGGAGCAGGAATGCGACCGCCGCTGTGGTCAGTGGATGCAGCCGGGCCGAACCGAGGGACACCGAGAGGAGCAGCAGCACCACGGAGGCGTGGATGACCAGGGGGAAGGCGATCCGCTCGGGTACCAGGTGCTGCCGGGGGTGAGGATGGTTCGGCTCATCGAACCGGCGCGCCACCTGGGTTCAGGGGGCGCGCCGGTCGTGTTTCTCGCTCGGATGCGATGGGTGGGATGGATGCGGGGGGCAGGTAGGTGCCGCTCGGATCAGGCGAGGGCGGCGTGATGGCGGCGGGTGACCTCGGGGTGGGCCCTGGTGTAGCCCTTCCACTCGTTGAGGCCGAAATCGGCGAAGAGCGGGTTGTCCGGGTCCTCGGTGGCGCCGGGGGCGTGATGGGCGAGCGGGAAGTCCAGCGGCTCGATGTGGGCGTCGAGGCGGGGGTTGTAGAAGAACGGCACGGAGAAGCGCTCGCGGGCGCCGGGCGGGCTGACCACGCGGTGGCTGGTGGCCTTGAGGTAACCGTCCGTGGCCACTTCCAGCAGTTCGCCGAGGTTGACGACGAAGGCGCCGTCGAGCGGCGGGACGTCCAGGAAGGTGCCGTCCGCGCGTTCGACCTGGAGGCCGCCGACGGTGTCCTGGAGCAGCAGGGTGATGAAGCCGTAGTCCTTGTGGGCGCCGACGCCCTGTCCGGCGCCGTCCGGGGCGCTGCCCGGGTAGCGGACCAGCTTGAGGCGCAGGTGGGGGTGGCCCGCGAAGGCGTCGTCGTAGAAGTCGGGGCGGGCGCCGATCGCGATGAGGAGTTCGTGCAGCAGACGGCGGGCGACCAGGCCGAGGTGGTCGATCCAGCCGAGCGCGGCGGTGCGCAGCTCGGGGAGTGCCTCGGGCCACTGGTTGGGCCCCTCCAGCCACCAGTACGGGGGCTCGCCGCTGCCGGGGACGTGCGGGGGCAGCTCGGCGCCGATGTCCAGCTGGTCGCGCCAGTCCTGGCTGCCGCCGGTGCGCTCGTCCCCGGTACGGGTGTAGCCCCGGAAGTGGGGGGAGTTGAGGTTGCTCACGGCGAGCCGGTCGGCCTCGGGGAGGGCGAAGAAGGCACGGGTGGTCCGGGCGAGCGCGGCCGTCTCCTGCGGGGTGACGCCGTGGCCGACGAGCTGGAAGAAGCCGACGCCGGTGGCTGCGGCGCGGAGCTCGTCGTGCAGGCGGCGGCGGTCGTCCTGGCCGCCGTCGGCGAGCGAGAGGTCGATCACCGGGAGGGCGTCCGCCGGGGTGGAGCCGGTACCGGTTTCGGATATGGGCGTGGACTGCTGCGTCATGTGTGACATCCGCTGGGTCTCGTCCCGGCTGGGCCCGGTGGTCGACCGGGGAGGGACGGGGCAGCCGCCTGGTGCGGCGGGTGCTCCGGGAGCCGGGAGGTGGTGGCGGCCGGGCAGGGGCCGCCGCTGAGGGTGGGTGGCGCGAGGTTCAGCCGGAGCGTCGACAGGACATGGTCGTCACGCGGAGCAGGTCCACGTGGCGGCGGCGAACAAGGATGAGCACTCCACCAGCCTAATTGACCCGTTCCGCGGTGGGCGAGCCCCGTGCAGCGGAAGGCCACTCGCTATTTGTCGGTGATCCACCGGTTTGTGGGGCAATGGTGTGGGTGTGGGTGCGGGGTCCGGGCGCTGGTGGCTCCCCCCCGAGGTGTGGACCCGCTCAGGGGTTGTTGAGGTAGGCCAGGACGGCCAGGACGCGGCGGTTGTCGTCGTCGGAGGGCTGGAGGTCGAGCCGGACGAAGATCGACGCGGTGTGCTTGGCGACGGCCCGCTCGGTGATCACCAGCTGCTGGGCGATCGCCGCGTTGGACCGGCCCTCCGCCATCAGCCCCAGCACCTGGCGCTCGCGCGGGGAGAGGGTGGAGACCGGGCCGGCCGAGGAGTTGTGGGTGAGCAGCCGGGTGATCACCTCAGGATCCATGGCGGTGCCGCCCTGGGCGACCCGCCGTACGGCGTCGATGAACTGGGTGCCGTCCATCACCCGGTCCTTGAGTAGGTAGCCGATTCCGCCGGTGCCGCTGCCGGCCAGCAGTTCGCGGGCGTACAGCTGCTCCACGAACTGCGACAGCACCAGGACAGGCAGGCCCGGGTGGGCCTGACGGGCCGCCAGCGCGGCCCGCAGGCCCTCGTCGGTGAAGCCCGGGGGCAGCCGGACGTCGACCACGGCGATGTCGGGCCGGTCTGCGGCCACCGCGGCGAGCAGCTGCTCGCCGTCCTCCACCGCCGCGGTGACCTCCATGCCGTTGGCCTCCAACAGCCTGGTCAGGCCGTCCCGGAGGAGGAAGAGGTCTTCGGCGATGACAACGCGCACGGGATCTCCAGGTTCACGATGGTCGGCCCGCCGGACGGACTGCTGATCGCGAGCACCCCGTCGAAGGCGGCCAGTCGGCGTTCGGTTCCGCTGAGGCCGGTTCCCCGGGACGGGGCGGCGCCTCCGCGCCCGTCGTCGGTGACCGATATCCGCAGCAGCCCGTCACTGTGCCCTATCTCGATCCACACGTGCGAGGCACCGGCGTGCTTCACCACGTTGGCCAGCAGCTCCGACACCGCGAAGTAGGCGGCCGACTCCACCGGGGCGGGCGCCCGCCCCGGCAGGGCACCGCTGAAGCTGACCGGCAGCGGAAAGTCCAGCGCCGTCGCCTGCACCGCGTCGGCCAGGCCGCGGTCGGCGAGCACCGGGGGGTGGATGCCGCGGACCAGGTCCCGCAGCTCGCCGAGCGCCTTCACCGAGGACAGCCGGGCCTCGGCCAGCAGCGGCCCGAGGGCGTCCGGGTCCTCCTTCAGCTGTTCGGCCACGGTCAGCAGCATGCCCAGTGCGACCAGCCGGGCCTGCGCCCCGTCGTGCAGGTCCCGTTCGATCCGGCGCAGCTCGGCCGCCCCGGCGTCGATGGTGTCCGCCCTGGTCCGCGAGAGGTGGCTGACCCGGCGGGCGAGTTCGGTCCGCCGGGAGGGCCCGAGCAGGGCCCGGGCGGCCTTCTCGTGGATCCGCAGGACCGGCGGGGCGGCCCACAGAGCGGCCGCCGGAGCGACGCTCAGGCCCATCCCGTAGACGACGCCCAGTGCGAAGAACCGTCCGTCCCGGCCGAAGATCTCGAAGACGACCGGGCTCAGCAGGACGACCGCGGCGGTGAGCAGCACGGCGGCACCGGTGAGCAGCGTCCAGGCGAAGTCCCGCCAGGTCGCGGGGTCGGCGAGCCAGCCGCCGGCCCGCAGTCGCTGCCAGGGCCCGGCTCCGGGCTGACGGCGGTACGGCACCGGGATCGGCCGCCCGCTCCACTTCCCGACGATCCGCCTGCCCTCCGTCGCGCTCCAGCGGGCGCCGAACAGCCCGAGTATCAGGAGCGAGGGCGCCAGCCAGAGCGAGACGGACCGGCCGCCGGGCGCCGCACCGCCGTAGAGCTGCGTCGCCAGCAGCGCCACCGTGCCCGGGGTGAACAGCGCGGCGCCGAGCGCCCGGCCGCCGCCCCCGGTGGCCCAGCAGAGCGCCCAGAGCGCGACCGGCGCCATCGGCACCGCCAGGATCAGCGGCCCGCCCGGGTGGAAGAACGGCCGGGGCTCGTCCGGGCCGAACAGCGCGGTGGCCAGCAGGACCGGCCCGGCCAGCAGCGCGAGGAGGCCCGTCACGGCCAGCGTCACCGCGTACCAGGCACGCACCCCGTCCACGCAGGCCCGGCCGAACCGCAGGGCCATTCCGTTCAGCACTCCCACGTTCACGACGCTCCCCCTTCCCTTCCACGGCCCCCGTCCGGAGGCCTCGAACCGCGGCGCCGAGGCCCTGCCGAGGCCCCGGTTCCGGTCTTTCGATGGGTCAGTCTGCCTCGCCGGGACGCCCGGCGCTCTAGGCCTGAACACCCAGTTCGGGGTGTATCTGGATACACCCCACAGAGGCCGTCCAGACGGCTGTCGACACCCCGCCGCCGATTCGTAGCGTGATGTCCCGTCAGCCGGCCCGGGGCTTCCCGGCGCCGGACCCCGAACCGTGGAGGGCCTGTGAACGCGCCGATCATCCGGATCCGCGGCGTCAGCAAGACGTACGACCGGTCCGATGCCGCCCGCCCCGCCCTGGCCGGGCTCGACCTGGAGGTCGGGGCCGGCGAGGCGCTCGCCGTGCTCGGCCGCTCGGGCAGCGGCAAGTCCACCCTGCTGAACCTGATCGCCGGGCTCGACCGCCCGAGTGCGGGCGAGGTGGAGGTGGACGGCGTGCCCGTCCACCGGCTCGGCGAGGCCGGGCTGGCCGAGTACCGGCGGAGGCGGATCGGCATGGTGTTCCAGTTCTTCAACCTGCTGGAGGACCTGAACGTGGCGGACAACGTGATGCTCCCGGCCCAGCTGGCCGGGATGCGGCGGGAGCAGGCCCGCGCCCGGGCGGAGGAGCTGCTGGAGCGGCTGGGGGTGGCCGGGCACGCCAGGGCGTTCCCCGGCCGGCTCTCCGGTGGCGAGCGCCAACGGGTCGCGGTGGCACGGGCGTTGATGAACCGTCCGCCGCTGCTGCTGGCCGACGAGCCCACCGGGGCGCTGGACACCGCCTCGGCCGCCGACGTCCGCGACCTGCTGCGCGGGCTCAACGCGGAGGGCCAGACGATCCTGCTGGTCACCCATGACACCGCGCTCGCCGAGGCCTGCGCGGACCGGACGATCGAACTGCTCGACGGCCGGCTGGTCCGGGACACGGCGGCCGTGCCGGCGGCGGGCGGTGGCCGATGAGCGCGCTCGGCAGGGTGGTGCGCGCCGGGGTCGGCCGCAGGCGGGTGCAGACCGTGGTCATGGTGCTCACCACGATGATGTCCGTGACGGCGTGCATCCTCGCGCTCGGGTTGCTGGTCGCCGCCCGGGGCCCGTACCGGCACTCCTTCGCCGACCAGCACGGCGCCCACCTCAACGTGCTGTACGACCGGACCAGGGCGAGCCCGGAGCAGCTCGCCGCGACGGCCCACGCGCCCGGTGTGGCGGCCTCGGCCGGTCCCTATCAGGCGGTCACCGTCCGGCCGCGCTCCGGCCCCGGCAACGAGATCCCGCCGGCCGGCAGCCCGCTGCCGCCGATGACGCTGGTCGGCCGCGCCGCGAGCGGCCCGCTGGACGACCTGCGGATCACCGACGGGCGCTGGATCGCGGGCCCCGGCGAGGTGGTGTTCCTGGACGGGCACTCCCCGCTGGCGGTCGGCGAGAGCATGGAGTTCCCGGAGCTGCCCGGGCGGCCGACGCTCAGGGTCGTCGGCCTGGCGGCCTCGGTCTCCTGGAGCGCGGCCGGCTGGGTCGCCCCCGAACAGGTGGCCGGGCTGACGGCGCCCGGCACGACGCCCGCCGCCCAGTACCTCTACCGCTTCGCCCGCGCCGGCAGCGACGCCGAGGTGGAGGCCGGCCGTGCCGCGCTGGCCGCCGCGGTTCCGGCCGGGGCACTCGCCGAGGCCACCTCCTACCGGCCCGTCCAGGAGGAGGCGAACCGGACGGCCGCCACCTTCGTCCCGTTCGTCACGGCCTTCGGGCTGCTCGGTCTGGCCATGTCGGTGCTGATCATCGGTGTGGTGGTGAGCGGCGCGGTCAGCGCCGCCACCCGGCGGATCGGCATCCTCAAGTCCCTGGGCTTCACCCCGGCCCAGGTGGCGCGCGCCTACGTCGGCCAGGCGCTGATCCCCGCCGGGGTGGGCACGGCGCTCGGGGTGTTCCTCGGCAACCTGCTGTCCGTGCCGGTCCTGGGGCTGGCTCGCAAGGCCCTGCGCGGCGGGCTGCTCGGCATCCCGGTCTGGGTGGACCTCGTGGTCGCGGTGGTGGCGCTGGGAGCGGTGACGGGCACCGCGCTGGTACCCGCGCTGCGGGCCGGACGGCTGCGGACGGTGGAGGCACTCGCGGTCGGCCGCTCGGCCCCGGGGGCCAAGCGGGCGGCCGCCGGCCCGGGCACGGGGGTAGGGGCGGGGGTGGGCCCGTTGAACCGGGCGCGGGAGCTGTTCGGCCGGCTGCCGGTGCCGCGGGCGTTCAGCCTCGGCCTGGCCTCCCCGCTCAACCGGCCCGGCCGCTCGGCGACCACCGCCGCCGCCGTGGTGCTCGGCACGGTCGGGGCTACCCTCTGCGTGGGCCTGACGCTCTCGCTGGGTTCGCTCCAGGAGGGCCTGACGGCCGACCGCGCGGGCAAGGTGCTGGTCCAGGTCCCGATCGAGGGCGCCGCGAAACCCGTCGACCACGTGGACGAGGCGGCCGTGGGCAAGGCCATCGACTCCCGTCCCGGCACCCGGGCCTGGTACAGCAGCGTCCCCACCCCGGTCGCCCTGGCCGGGAACACCGGGCGCTCGGAGGTGGTCGCACTGAGTGGCGACGCTTCGTGGAGCGGCTTCCAACTGGTCTCCGGCCGCTGGTTCCACGGCCCCGGCGAGGTGGTGGTGGCCGCCGCCTACCTACGGGCCAACCAGGCGAAGGTCGGTGACACCGTCACCCTCACCGACCACGGCCGCAGCACCCCGGCGAAGATCACCGGAGAGGTCCTGACCACCAATGACCTGGTGTTCACGGACCGGGCCACGCTGGCGCCGCTCGGCGGCACGATCCAGGCCGAGGCGCTCTCCTTCCACATCGACCTCACGCCGGGCACCGACACGAAGGCCTACACCGACGGGCTGGACCAGGCCGTGCAGCCGTTGGGCCTCGGCGCCGAGCCCGGCGGGGAGCACATCAACATCGTGGTCCTGGCGATGAACACCCTGGCGGGCACGCTCACCCTGCTGCTCTCCGTGGTGGCGGGGCTCGGCGTGCTCAACACCGTCCTGCTGGACACCCGGGAGCGAGTGCACGACCTCGGAGTGCTCAAGGCGCTCGGGATGTCGCCCCGGCAGACCGTCGGCATGGTGCTCACCTCGGTCTGCGGCAGCGGACTGGTGGCCGGGCTGATCGGGGTCCCGATCGGCGTCCTGGTGCACCACCAGGTGATGCCCGCGATGGCCCGGGCCGCCGGGCTCGGGGTGCCGGACACCGACCTCACCGTGTTCACCCCGTCGGTGGCGGGGCCGCTGATACTCGGCGGCCTGGTGCTGGCCCTGTTGGGCGCCGCCCTCCCGGCCATCTGGGCCGCCCGCACCCGGACGGTCACGGCGCTGCGCACGGAGTGACGGCGAGGGAGGGGCAGGAGGAGCGGTGGTCGCTCCCCGGCCCGGCCTGGGAGCCCCCGTGGCGCTCCCAGGCCAAGGGCCAGAGTCAGGACCGGGCAGGCCAGACCCAGCAGGGAAGGCAGGGCAAGAGCGGACCAGGCCGGTCAAGCTCAGCCCACTCCGGTCAGGGCCGGCCCGGCTCAGGACAGCCGCGCCGCCGCGTACGCCTCCATGGCGGCACGCTGGTACCCGCCAGGCCTGGGGCGATGGCCTCGTACGCGGCGCTCCACTGCTCGTTCTCGGTGCAGGAACGGGCGATCGCCAGGTACTCCTCGGTCGGGACCGACCGGATGGTGCCGAGCAGCCGGTACTCCGCGTCGATCACGTCCTGCACGGGCTCGGCGTCGGCCGGGTGGCCGGCCGCCATCAGCTCCGCCAGGCGGATCATGCGGGTGGTCCGCTCGCGCTGTCCGGCCTCGATCTCGGCCGGGGTCAGCGCGGCGGTCGCGCGCCGGGCCGCTTCGGCGTGCTCGGGGAAGTCACGCAGGCTCGCGTCGACGTCGTCGGGCTGGATGCCCTCGAACAGGTTCTCGGGGCGGTTGATGGTCATGGGCGTGCCGTCCTTCCGGGAGCGTTCCAGGTCAGCGATCGTGCGGGAAACGGTGCCGGCGAGGGCGTCGAGCCGGTCGCGCTCGGCGACCAGCCGCCGACGGTGGCCCCGCAGGGCCTCCAGCTCGTCCACCTGGTCGCCCAGGATCCGGGCGATCTCGGTCAGCCCCACGCCCAGCGCCCGCAGTACGAGGATCTGTTGCAGTTGGAGCAACTGCCGCTCCTCGTAGTAGCGGTGGCCGTTGGAGCCGATCCAGGCCGGGGGCAGCAGCCCGATCTCGTCGTAGTGCCGCAGGGTCCTGGCGGTCACCCTGGACATCCGGGCCACCTCGGCGATGGGCCAGGCCATGGCCACCTCCCTCATCTCCACGTCCCCACGTCCCCACGTCCCCACGTTCGCGTGGACCGGGGCCGGTTCTCCGGCCCTGGTCACTGGTCACGACGGTAGAAGCTGCCGCTGCGGCAGCTTCAAGCCCGAAGTCCCGGCTTCCCCGTCACCCTCGCCGCCTGTCCTGCCGACCGAGCCTCTGCTGGTCACACCCCGGCCGACTGCGTCCCTGCCGACTACGCCTCGTCGAACCAGTCCAGCGACTGCCCGTGCGGCCCGGTGAAGGCCACCGGCCGCTCGTCCAGGGCGAGCACGAACAGCCCGGAGCCGGACGGGGCCGGTCGGGGGAGGCGCCGGGCGACGGCCGGCAGCACGGAGACCGCCTCGTTGGAGATCCAGTGCCCGGGCAGTCGGCGCACGGTCGCCGCGAACTCCTCCCGTTCCTCCGGCGGCAGGTACGCGAGCACCGCACTGTGGAACACCACCGGTGTCGCCCCCGCCGGGGCCTGTGCCACCACCTCCCGGACAGTCGCGTTGAGATCGCCGCGCACCAGCAGCGGCGGTTCGGCCCGGGCGACCCGCACGGCGCCGCGCAGCCGCTCCAGCCGATGGGTCTGCTCCGGCCAGACCAACGACTCCAGCCAGCGCATGTCCTCCTCGGCCCGCACGTCCAGCGGATCGAGGTCGATGCCGGCCCGCCACACCACCTCGGGCAGCCACTCCCGCAGGGAGCCGGGGAATCCTGGAGAGTCGGGCCGGCCGGGGAACGGAACCGGCCCGCTCACCGCGCAGTCCAGCGTCACCGGGCTCACCACGGCGCCGAACTCGGCGACCGGAGCGCCGGCCTCGCGCTCACGCCCGCCCTCCTCCCGGGCCGGGAACCGGTACCGGTACCGATACCGGTCCGGGTACAGACAGAGTCCCGCCGAGGCGCCCACCTCGATCAGCGCGAGCGGCTGCGGCAGTGCCGCCAGCAGCGGCAGCAGGGTGGCGCAGCGGCCCGCCTCGTTGGTCTGCGTCCGTCGCTCCAGCATGGTCGCCGACACTCCGGCCCATTGCTCCGTCGTCCAGTCACGGAAGGCCGGCCAGCCCTCCGTCACCGGCCCGCCCAGGTGCCGGACGGCAGCGAACAGCAGGTTCGGCTGCCGCTTCACAGCCGGAAGGCCGTCCAGCAGCGCGCCCAACTGCCCGTCCTCGGCGACGCGTTCGGCCAGTTCCTGGTAGATCGGTGAGTTGCCGTGCGCCTCCCGCTCCGCGAACGCCCGGTAGAGCTCCCCCGTGTCGCTGCGCATCCCCCGCGTGTCCCTTCGGCGCCCTGTCGAGTGATCGAATCGCCACAGCCTATGTGCGCTGTGTCCGCTGTGGGCGCTGTGCGCCCTATGGGCTCTGTGCGCCGGGCCGGGCCGGGGGAGGCCGCGGCGGCTCAGCCGAGCAGGCCGCCCATGTGCCCGTCCTCGGCGAGCAGCCGCCAGGAGCAGTCGGGCGAGGCGAACGCCTCCGGGTCGACGCCCTCGACCAGCCGGTCCACCACCGCGCTCAGCAGCGACTGCGGGTCGAACACCGCCCAGGTGTCCCGGGCCCGGCCGCGGTCCCAGCGCTCCCACTCGGCGCGCAGCCGCTCGTACGTCCAGAGGGCGTAGAGCAGCGCGGACAGGTCGCGGTTCAGGTAGGCCTCGGGCTGGCCGTCGTCGTACCAGTCCGGCAGCTCCAGCCGGCCGGTGGCGCCGTCCAGGGCGATCGTCAGATCGGTCGGCCAGTCCCCGAGGGCGAGGAAGTCCCGCTGGTACGGGCGCTCCTCCTCGCCGTCGAAGTACTCCGGGTACGCCTCGCCCATGGTGACCAGCGGCTCCTCGCACACCCCGAACATCGCCCCGCCCAGCGGCAGGCCGACCTCGGTCAGCAGCCGCCGGGTCGGCCCGTGCACCAGGGCGGCGGGCAGCGCCTCGGACCGGAAGCGGTGCACCCGGCCCGGACCGCCGTCCTGGTCCGTCAGCGCCGCGAGCTCCGCCACCAGCTCCGGGGCGATCTCGTACGCGGGCCCGCCGGGCCCGCCCGGCAGCGCACCCCAGCCCAGCGCCCGCACCAGCAGCGCGGTGCCCCAGTGCGGGGGCGGCGCGGAGTCGTCGCCGAACAGCCCGGGGTCGATCTCCCGCATCCGCTGCCCGGCCTCCGCCAGCACCCCGGCCATCACGGCCGGACCGCGCAGCCCGTCCAGCGCCTCCGGCCGCCGGGCCGCCTCGGCCACCGCGTCCACCTCGCGCACCAGGCCGGCCAGCGCGGTCAGACCGGAGGCCAGCAGGTCACGCCGCGGACCGCCGTTGTCCAGGAAGACCTCGCCGGTCACCCCGTCCAGCAGCACCAGGTCGTCGCTGGCCGCGAACGGTGTGCAGTACTCCGTCTCCCCGAGGACGAACAGCCGCTCCGGATCCGCGGGGAACGCCGTCAGCTCCCCGTTCCCGAGCGCCCCGAAGTCGAGGAACGCCCCGGACGCGGGCAGCCCCTCCCGCACCAGGAACTCCCGACTCCCCGCGTGCACCACCCCGTCCGGCAGCTCCGCCACCCGCTCACACCCCACGTGCCCCGCCCTTTCCCCGCTCGTCCCCGTGACCCACAGACCCTAGCGGCCCGCCCCGACAGCACCGGGGCACGGCCCCGCGGGCGGCGGCCGGTCGGGCAAGGGAGCGCATGGTGCGGCAGCGGGCACGACGGGGACCCGGCATCGCCGCCCCGGCGCGGGAACCCGGCGCCACCGGGCACGGCGCCGGCCGGCCGCAGGGCTCACGGGAACGGGACCTCGTCGACGTTCCAGCGCTCGGGCAGGTCCACGTCGCAGAAGACGCAGACGTAGTGCTCCTCGCGGACGAGGTTGCACCGGGCGCACCGCGGGGGCAGCGGCGGAAGACCACCGGGTGCGTGAAGGCGCCGGGGTGCGGCAGCCCGGTGAGGGTGAGGGCGGCGGCGACGGCGGGCCAGGAGGCGCTGTCGGGGCAGTAGCCGGTGGAGTGGTTGCTGATCGTCCCGACCTCCCACCCGTGCCGCGCCCGCCGGAAGCCGCTGGGCACCTCCGCCGCAACACCCTGCCCGGCCGGCCGTGCCCGCCTGGACGCCGCCGTCTCGACGGCCGGCCCGCTCGGGCCGAAGTCCCGCAACACGTCGCGGACATCCTGCGGCGCGCCCTCCGAACCTGCGGCCTCCGAACTCGCGCCCTCCGAACCCGCGTCCTCGCGGCAGGCGGCGCCACACTGTGGGCAGGAGCGCTCGGCGTCCCACCCCGACTCCCGTCCGCGCGCCAGGAACTGTCCGACGCTCCGGACGGCGGTGCCCCCGCAATCCGGGCACGGAACGGCCGCCCCCGCACCCTGCTCGTCACCCGCCATATCCACCACATCCACAACATCCATCACATCCGTCATTTCCGTGCCAGGCGGCCTACGGGCCCCCCGACCCCGCCGCCGGGCCCGTAGGGTGCGGGGATGAAGCGCTACCTGCTGACCGGCACCCCGGGGGCCGGGAAGACGGCGATCCTGCGGTGGCTGGAGTGCGAGGGCTTCCCGGTGGTCGAGGAGGCCGCCACGGACGTGATCGCCCTGCGGCAGGCCCAGGGTGAGCCGGAGCCGTGGGCGGACCCGTCGTTCGTGGACGCGGTGGTCGCCCTGCAGCGGCTCCGGCAGGAGGGGGCCGCGGGCCCGCCGGGGGAGGTGCGGTTCTTCGACCGTTCGCCGGTGTGCACGTACGCCCTGGCGGTGTACCTCGGCCATCCGGTGAGCCAGGCCCTCGCCCGGGAGCTCGACCGCATCCGGGCGGAAGGGGTCTACGAGCACCGGGTGTTCTTCGTGGAGAGCCCGGGCTTCGTCACCCCGACCGAGGCGCGGCGCATCTCGTACGAGGAGTCGCTGCGGTTCGAACGGATCCACCGGGAGGCCTACGCCCGGTTCGGGTACGAGTGCCTCCCGATCGCCCCCGGGCCCCTCGCCGACCGGGCGGCGGCCGTCGTACGGCACGTCGGCGGGCCCACCCGGCACGGGCGGCGCGGAGGCTGACGCAGCGGGTTCCCCGCCTCAGCCGAGCCCGCCGGCCTTCCTGGCCGCCTGCTCGACGCGGTCGTGGTGGGCCCGCCACCAGCGCGCGTCGCCCTCCGCGGTGTTGACGCCGTCGGGGCGCTGCCCGATGGCGCCGTCCACGAGTTCGCGGACCAGGTCGGCGTGGCCGACGTGGCGGTGGCTCTCGGCGATCATGTGGACGAGGACCCGGTGCAGGCTCTGCTCGGGGCGGTCGCCGAACGGCAGCCGGCCGGTGGCGTCCAGCGGCAGGGCCTCGATGGTGGCGTCCGAGTGCGCCCAGACCCGCCGGTAGCGTCCGGTGATCTCCTCGGTGCTCTCGTCGGCCCGCGCCCACAGGTCGGCGTTCGGCTCGGTGCCGCCGGTGAACCACAGCGGGGCCGGCTCGGGGAAGGGGCGCCCGAAGGTGTCGCCGAAGTACATCGCCTCGGCGCCGGTGAGGTGCTTGACCAGGCCCAGCAGGTTGGTCCCGGTGGGGGTGAGCGGGCGGCGCAGGTCGTACTCGGAGAGGCCGTCGAGCTTCCAGAGCAGTGCGTCGCGGGCGTCCTGGAGGTAGATCCGGAGGTCGGTCCTGTCATCCGTCACAGTCATGGGACCAGTCTGTGGAGCGCCGTCGTCCTGTCCAGCGATTTCCGGTCCTGACCGTCCGTCAGCACCCGTGCCATGATCGGGACCGTCGGCCGGGAACGAACCTCCGCGGGGGAGCAGGCGTGAGCGGTACCGAATGGACCTGGGACGAGACGCTGTTCGCCGGGACGGCCGCCCACTACACGCGCGGCAGGGTCCCGTACGCCCCCGGACTGGCGGAGGCGCTGGCCGGGGCGCTGGGGCTGGACGGCCGGGGGCGGCTGCTCGACGTGGGGTGCGGGCCGGGGACGCTGGCGCTGGAGCTGGCGCACCTGTTCGCCGAGGTCGTCGGGGTGGACCCGGACGCCGGGATGATCGCCGAGGCGCGGCGGGCGGGCGCGGCGGAGCCGGTGGTCACCTGGGTGCGGGCCCGGGCCGAGGAACTGCCGCCGGACCTCGGCACGTTCACGCTGGCGACCTTCGGCCAGTCCTTCCACTGGATGGACCGCGACCTGGTGGCGGCGACCGTACGGGGCGTGCTGCGCCCCGGCGGCGCGCTGGCGCACATCTCGGACCTGAAGGGCGAGTCGCGCCCCACCGAGGGGCTGCCGCACCCGCCGGTGCCGTACGCCGGGATCGGCGAGCTGGTCCGGCACTACCTCGGGCCGGTCCGCCGCGCGGGGCGAGGGCTGCTGCCGCACGGCACACCGGGCGACGAGTCCGCCGTCCTCGCCCGGGCGGGCTTCGCCGGCCCGCAGCGGATCGTCGTCCCGGGCGGGCGGCCGCTGGTACGCACGGCCGACGACGCGGTCGCGGGCGTCTTCTCGCTCTCCTCCTCGGCCCCGCACCTCTTCGCCGAGCGCCGTCCTGCCTTCGAGGCGGACCTCCGCGGCCTCCTCGCCCGGACCTCGCCCTCGGGTCTCTTCTCGGAGCGGCAGCCGAGCAGCGAGGTGTTCATCTGGCGCACCGCGCAGGAGCGTTGACGGGCCGGAGAAGGCCGGGGGAGGCCGGGGAAGGCCGCGGAAGGCCGGCGGGCCGAACAGGGCAGGGGGAAATGGGAGGAGGGGAGACGGTCAGCGGACGACGTCGAAGACCTGCTTCTGGAGGCCGTTCCCGTACACCTCGTGCTCGACCAGCCTCAGCTTCTGGGTGTCCTTGTCCGTCGTGCTGAACAGGCGCTTGCCGGCGCCGAGCAGCAGCGGGAAGACGAGCAGGTGGTAGCGGTCGATCAGGCCGGCGTCCGAGAGGGCGTGGTTCAGGGTGGCGCTGCCGTGCACGATGATCGGGCCGCCCTCGGTCTCCTTCAGCGCGGCGACCTCGTCGAGCGAGCGCAGGATGGTGGTCTCGCCCCAGTTCCCGACCAGGTCGTCCTCGGCGAGCGTGGTGGAGACGACGTACTTCGGCAGCGTCCGGTAGTGGGCGAACTCCGGCATGTCCGGCCACACCGGGCTGAACGCCTGGTAGCTGACCCGGCCGAGCAGCATCGCGGTGGACTCCTCCTGTTCCCGCCCCTTGATCTCGAACGCCTCGGGGAGGAACTCGATGTCCTTGAAGGTCCAGCCGGAGTTGCGGTAGCCGGGCTCGCCGCCGGGGCCCTCGACGACGCCGTCGAGGGAGACGAAGGCGGTGCTGATCAGGGTGCGCATGGGTGGTTCCTCGGTTCTCGTGCGGGTCTGGTCTGTCGGGTCTGGGTGTGTCGGGCCGGGGGTCTGTCGGGTCTGGGTCATGTCGGGTCCGAAGGGATCTGCCCGGCCTGCCGGACGGGGAGGGTCCGGCAGGCCGGGCAGCTCAGGCGAGGGCCCCGGCCAGCCACCGCTGCCAGGCGGCCTCGGCCCCGTCCGGAGCCCGGCCGAAGAGGTGGTGGAACATCAGCACCAGGCCGGAGCCGTGGTGGAAGGTGTAGAGCCCGTCGGCGGTGCGGACCCCGAAGCGCTCGTCGTCCGCCCACACCACCTCGCCGTCCAGCGGCGGCAGGCCCGACGGTCCGCCGTGGACCCGCGCGCTCACGGCGACCGGGAGCGGCAGCGCCAGGGCGCGGGCGAGGGCGGCCCGGACCTCGGGCCCCGGCCGGCCGGCCGACGGCGCGGCGGCGAAGACGGGGACGGCGGTGCGTCCGGGGAAGTGGGTGAGGTACTCGCGGAGCGTGTGGAGGTGGAAGGGCCAGCCGCGGCGCAGCGCGTCGTACTCGTCCTGCCAGTCGTCGCCGAGCAGGCCGCTGTGGACGACCCGGAGCACGGTGGCGGCGCCGTCCCGGCCCTCGATCAGGTACTCGAAGGCCATGAACCGGCCGTCCTCGCCGGTGGCCGTACGGGTGGCCAGGCGCTTCCCGGGCTCATAGGCGGTGACGACCGCCTCCTCGCGGTGACCCCCGGTCTCCATGGCGGCGGTGCCGCCCTCGCGCGGGTCCAGCTCGTTGCGGCCCATGAACCAGGAGTCGATCCCCGGACCGGTGGCGATCGCCTCCCAGACCTGTTCCGGGCTCGCCGGCAGGGAGGTCTTCAGCTCGATCTCGAACGGGTGGGTCATCGCGGGTTCTCCCGGTTCGGTGCGGTGCCGGTCTCCTCCGCCGCCGGGCCGGCGGGCCCCGCGGGGCCGGCAGGGTCGGTGAGGCCGGTGGGCCCCGTCCCAACCCCCGCGCCGGACTGCGCGCCGGGCGGGGCGGCGGGGATCTGGTGGAGTCCCACGACCACCCGGTGGCTGCGGCCCCCGGGGGCGGACTCGTCGTGGTAGCGGCTGACGAGGGTGGCCACGGACTGTGCCAGCTCCTCGGCGAAGGCGGCCCGGTCGGCGGCGGAGGCGAACCGCACCTGCGCGTCGATGCCGAAGGTGGCGACCCGCTGCCGGGCCCGGGAGGCCCCGGTCAGCAGGGTCCCGACCTCCTGCACCAGCCGGGAGCCGAGTGCCAGCAGCCAGCGGGCGGAGAGCTGGTCGGGGGAGCGGGCCGGGTCCGGGCTCACGGCGGCGAGGGCGCTGGGGGAGATCACGTACGAGGCCGCGGTGGCGCGGTACACCCGTTCGGTGACGTTGCCCTTGCGGCGCTCCTCGGCGAGTTCGACGAGGCCGTGCCGCTCCAGCTCCTTCAGGTGGTAGTTGACCTTCTGCCGGGGCAGCTCCAGCCGGGCGGCCAGCATGGCGGCCGAGCCGGGCTCGGTCAGGGCGGCGAGGAGGCGTGACCGCATCGGGTCCAGCGAAGCCTCGGCCGCGGCGGGTTCTTCGATCACGGCGACTTCCAGCACCGTTCCAGCATCCAGCCGACAAAAAAATTTGTCAAGGAAAAAATACTTGTCGGGAGCCTGAGGGTGAGAGTGCCGCCCGGCGGTCCACGCTCTCAGGAGGCGGCCCCGCGAGATGGTCCGCATCCATCCGATCGTCCAGCACGTCGGGCAGCCGCGCAGGGCGAGCAGCCCCACCGGCAGGAGGACGAGGCCCATGCGGGCCGCCCACGGAAGGCCGCCCACGGAAGGCCACCTACGGAAGGCCGTCCACGGAAAGCCGCCCGCGGCGAACGAACGCCCCGTCACACCCGCCGGGCCCGCGGGCGGCGCGGTTCCACGAGAGCGGCCGGGTGCACGGCGCCGGTGCCGAAGCGCAGGCCGGCCCGGTCGATGACCGGCTCCAGCGTGCGGGCGTTCTCGATGAGCCGGTCGAAGGTCAGCTGCTCGGCCCCGCGGGCCGCCGCGGCCAGTTCGCCGACCCGCACCGTCACCGCCCGCACGCGTGCCCGTTGCAGTGCGAGTGCGGAGAGCAGCTCGTACAGCCCCCGTTGCAGGGCCGGGGTGTGGGCGGTCGGCTCGCCGAGGGTGCGTGAGCGGGTGCTGGTGGACCGGTCGGCGTAGGTGACCTGTAGTTCGACACCGCGGGCGATCTGCCCGGCCGTCCGCAGCCGGGTACCGAGGTCGGTGGCGGCGGACAGCAGGGCGCGCCGGAGCTCGGCCGGGTCGAGGACGTCGCGGTCGAAGCGGCGTGTGCTGGTGATGCCGGCGGGCGGTCCTGCCGGTGCGACGGTGCGCCGGTCGGTGCCGTGGGCGCGCTCGTGCAGGAGGCGCCCGGTGGAGGCGCCGACGACGCGCTGCACGGTGGCCAGGGGAAGGTCGGCGAGGCCGCCGACCGTCTCGATCCCGTACCGGGCCAGCTGGCGTTCCAGGGCGGGGCCGACACCGGGCAGGGCGCGCAGCGGGCGGCCGCGCAGGAACCGCTCCGACTCGGCCCGGTCGGCGGGCAGGACGTGGACGGTGCCGGGCGTGGCGGCGTCGGCGGCCAGGGTGGCGAGCATGCGGTTGGGCCCGATTCCGCCCGTGCTGGCCAGTCCGTAGCGGGCGGCGAGCCGGGTTTGCAGCCGGTCCGCGAGCTGTTCCGGTGCCAGCCCGAAGTAGCGTGTGGCGCCGGCCAGGTCCAGGAGCGCGCTGTCCGGGGGGAGTGCCTGGACGACGGGGGTGGTGTCGCCGAGCACCGTGAACAGTTCGCGGTAGGTATCGAAGCCGGCACGGTGGACGCGCAGGTGAAGAATCGTTCCCGCGCTGGTGTCGGTGGGAGTCAGCGGGTGCGTGGCCATCCGGCGGGTGGTCAGCGGGTGCGTGGTCATCCGGCGCTCCCCTGGCTGGCGTGCCACAGCCGGCCCGCGCCACGGCCGGGCCTCGGCCGGCCCCTCTCCACACCGTCCGCACCATCCGGGCCGTCCGCACCATCCGGGCCGTCCGTACCATCCGGGCCGGAGTGTGGTGCGGGATCGGTGGCGAGCAGGGCCCGGACGGCGGCGGTGCCACCGTCCTGGTGGGCGTCGGCGACCTCCTCCAGGTTCCAGGCGTGGCTGCCGATCACGGTGACGGACCTGCCACGGCGTGAGACGGTGCCGCGCGCGAGCAGCAGGAAGTGGTGGAAGAGCGGATAGGCGGCCTGCTCATGGGTGTCGTCGAAGTAGGTCAGGTCGACCTGGCCGCCCTTGCCGCCGTCGTCCAGCGACACGAAGACGGTGCGGCGCCCGGAGCGCATCGGCGGGGTCTGGATGGCGACCTTCGCGCCGGCCACCAGTACGGTCGCGCCGGCCGGCTGCTCCCGCAGCAGATGGGAGGGGGTGACGCCGAGTTCGTCCAGCAGCGGGTGGAGCGGTTCCATGAGGTGCCGGGAGGCGTCCAGGCCGATCACCTCCAGTTCGGCCTCCAGTTCCTGGCCGGGCGTCATCGGCGGCAGTCCGCTCGTTCCCGCGGGCGGGGCGACGGGCGGGGCGAGGGTGAGCTGGCCCGGGCCGACGGCGGAGCGGTGGTGCCGGTGGAGTTCGTCGATCTGCAGGAGCAGGTCGCGGCGTCCGCTCCCGGGGGCGAGGGTGGCGAACGCGCCGATCCGGGCCAGCCGGTCGGCGACCGGCTGGCCGGGCCGGGCGCGGGCCCAGAAGTCGGCGAGGTCGTGGAAGGGCTGGCCCTCCTGGATGCGGGCGGCCTGGTCGGCGGTGATGCCGCGGACGTCGGCCAGCGAGACGCGCAGGCCGAGGCGGCCGTCCGCGAGCTGCTCGGTCCGGTAGCCGGTGGCCGAGTGCTGGACGTCCAGCGGCAGGATCGCCACGCCGCGCCGGCGGGCGTCGGCCAGCACGAGGCGCTTGGGGTACATGCCGGGGTCGTGTTCGAGCAGCCCGGCGTAGAACGGCGCCGGGTGGTGCGCCTTCAACCAGGCGCTCTGCAGGGTCGGCAGGGCGAACGCGGTCGCGTGGGCGCGGGCGAAGCCGTAGGCGCCCATGTTCTCCAGCATCCGCCACACCTGGTCGACCACCGCCGGCCGGTATCCGGCTTCGGCGGCGCGTTGCCGGTACCAGCGCTCCAGCTTCGACAGCCGCTCGGGCTTCGCCAGGGCGCGCCGGGCTTCCTCGCCCATCGCCAGGTCGGTGCGGGTCATGGTGGCGAACAGGCCGGCCACCTGCTCGTTGTAGATGACCACGCCGTAGGTGGAGCGCAGCCACGGCTCCAGGTCGGGGTGGGGGTAGCTGACGGGCTTCCTGCCGTGCCGGCCGAGGAGGAAGGGCCGGATCATGTCGGCCTGTACCGGGCCCGGCCGGAACAGCGAGATCTCCGCGACCAGGTCGGCGAAGGTCTCCGGCTGGAGGCGGCCCAACAGGTCCTTCTGGCCGGGGGATTCGAGCTGGAACACGCCCAGCGACTCGCCCTCGCGCAGCAGCTCGTAGGCGGCCGGGTCGTCGAGGGGCACCTGGGCGGGGTCGTCCAGGTCGATCCGCTCGCCGGTGGTCCGTTCGATCTCGCGGATCGCGTACGCCATGGACGACTGCATGCGCACGCCCAGCACGTCGAGCTTCAGGAGGCCGAGACCGTCGCCTTCGACGTCCTCCTTGTCGAACACCGTGGCGGGAAAGCCCTCGCCGGCGGTCGGCACGACGGGGGTGCGCCGCAGCAGGGTGGCGTCGGAGAGGATGACGCCGCACGGGTGCATGGCCGTGCCGCGGGGCAGTGCGTCGAGGCCTTCGACCAGGTCCCACAGCCTGTCGTACCGGCCCGCCACGGCGGCGACCTGCCGCAGCTCCGGCAGTTCCCGCAGCGCGGTGCGGGCCGAGCG
Organism: Kitasatospora sp. NPDC091335; assembly: GCF_044757205.1. NCBI lineage: Bacteria > Bacillati > Actinomycetota > Actinomycetes > Kitasatosporales > Streptomycetaceae > Kitasatospora > Kitasatospora sp. NPDC091335. The sequence continues at coordinate 940,887 of NZ_JBIVUM010000001.1, forward strand.
GGCGGTGATGTGCGGGAACGCCTTGGCGAGCCGGCCGACCTCGTCCGGGGGCAGGCCGAGGGCCAGGCCGGCGTCGCGGATCGCCCACCGCACCCGGTAGGTCTCCGGCATCGACAGGGTGCACACCCGCTCGGTGCCGAACCGGTCCATGATCCGGCGGTAGACCTCCAGGCGGCGGGCGGACTCCACGTCGATGTCGATGTCCGGCAGGGAGCGGCGGCGCAGGTTGACGAACCGTTCCATCAGCAGCTCGTGGTCGAGCGGGTTGGCGAAGGAGACGCCGAGCAGGTGCACCACCAGGGAGCCCGCGCCGGAGCCGCGCGCCTGTACCCGGATGCCCATCTCCCGGACGTCGTCGACGATCCGCGCGACGGTGAGCGCGTACGAGGGCCAGCCGAGCGTGTTGAGCACCTGGAGTTCGGCCTCCAGGCGGGCCCGCATGGTGGGGGAGCGGTCGTATCCGTGGCGGACCATCGCCGCCTCGCACCGCTCGCGCAGCACCTGGGCGGACCGGCCGGGGGCGACGCCGATGACGTGCTCCTCGGGGAAGTGCACCCGGCCGATCCCGAGATCGGCGTACGGGTCGAGGCGGCACTCGGAGGCGGTGCGGGCGGTCGCGGCCAGCAGGTGCGCCGCCCCACCCCGCTCCTGCCCGGCCGCGCGGACGACCTCCTCGGCGAGGCCGGCCATCCCGGCGGCGTCCTTCAGGGACCGCTCCCCGTTGCAGACCCGGCCGGGTCGGATCGGGGTGAGCAGCCGGGCCGAATCCAGGACGTCGGCGATCGGAGCCCGGTCGCCGGTCGCGTAGCGCACGGCGTTGGTGAGGACCGCCGGCAGGTCCAGCTCGGCGGCGAGGCCCACGGTGCGGGCGGCCAGCCGCAGCGAGCCCGGGCCGGTGCCGGTGCGGCGGTGGTGCACGGCCTCCAGCCGCAGGTACGGCCCGAAGACGTCACGCCACGGTGCCAGCAGTTCGGTCGCCAGGTCCGTGCGGCCGTCGGCCAGCGCCCGCACCGGCTCGGACGCCGGACCGAGGAGTACGGTCAGGCCTTCTCTGTGCCGCCGGATCGCGCTCCAGGGCACGATCGGCTGCCCGCCGCCGGCCTGTTCCCTGGCGGCCCAGCCGGCGGTGACCAGCGCGCACAGGTTCGCCCAGCCCTGCCCGTCACGGGCCAGCAGCGTGACCCGGGGCGCCGAGTCGGCGACGAACGCCCCGCCCCGTGCGGGCGTGCGGCCTTTCGACGGCGCCGGCCGAGCGGACTGGAGGAGCGGGACGGCGAGGTCCGCCCCGAACAGCGGCCGGACCCCGGCCCCGGCGCAGGCCCGGGCGAACCGCACCGCCCCGGCCACCGTGTCCCGGTCGGTCAGTGCCAGCTCCCGCAGGCCCAGCTCCACCGCCCGTTCGACCAGCCGGCCCGGCAGTGAGGCGCCGTAGCGCACCGAGTACCCGGAGGCGACGTGCAGATGCGCGAACATCCGACATCACCTCCGGTTCCCTGCGCTCGGCCCCCTTCGTCGACACCCGGCTCCCCTTCCGATTTCTCCAGCGTAGACCGTATTCGATTGTTTGTTCGACAAGCTCGTCAAGCCGTTACCCCGGGTGGGCCGACCGTGCCGTACGGTGACGGGGCCTTGCGGCGGGCACCAGGACGGGCCGGCGCGTCGTGCCGCGGGCGGGGTGGCGGCGAGGAGGGAGCGTGCCGGCTACCGGTCCCCGCCGGCGAGCGCGGCCGCCAGGACGGGCCCGATCCGGGCCAGCGCCGCGGGGCGCATCATCCGCAGATGCGTGGTGGCGATCGCGTGGGTCGTGATGCGGCCGCCGATGTGCGGGCGCCACTCCTCGGCCAGTGCGTTCGGTCCGGCCGTGCACAGCAGCAGGTCGCCGCCGAACCGGCCGGGGGTGAAGCGCTCGCGCAGCCGGCCGGTGTGCCCGAGGGTGGCGGTGATCCGGGTGATCGTCTCCTCCGGCAGGCTGGCATCGCCGATCTCCTCCGCGAGTGCCTCCTCGCGCGTGGTGCCGGCCGGGTCCTCCGCCTGCGCGCCGTCGGTCTCCGCGGCCACCGGCGCCACGTCCAGAACGGCCAGCAGCGCCACCTCCTGTCCCTCCCGTTCGAGCCGGACCGCGATCTCGTGGGCGACCAGCCCGCCGAACGACCAGCCGAGCAACCGGTACGGTCCGCTCGGCTGCACCGTGCGGATGCGGCGCAGGTAGTCCGCCGCCAACTGCTCGACGGTCTGCGGCATGGCGCAGTCGCCGCTCAGGCTCGGTGCCTGAAGCCCGTACAGCGGCGTCTCCGGATCGAGGTGGTGCAGCAGGCCGGCGTAGGACCAGCTCATCCCGCTGGACGGATGGACGCAGAACAGCGGTGGCCGGCTGCCGTGCCCCCGCAGTTCGAGCAGGACGTCCCGGGCCCCGCCCTCGGTGCTGTGACCCGCGATCAGCCGCGCGAGCGCGGCCGGTGTCGGTGCCTCGAACAGGGCGCTGACTCCCAGCTCCACCCCCAGCGCGGTCCGCACCCGGTTCACCAGACCCGTCGCCACCAGCGAGTGCCCGCCGAGGTCGAAGAACCCGTCGTCCGGGCCGACTTCGTCGATGCCGAGCACGTCGGCGAACACCGTGCACAGCACCGCCTCCACCGGCGAGCGAGGACGGCCGGCCGACACGTCGAACACCGGCGCGGGAAGCGCCCGCCGGTCGACCTTGCCGGTGGGCGACGACGGGAACTCCGCGGAGACCATGACCACCGCCGGCACCATGTGGGCGGGGAGCTGCCGGGAGGCGAACTCCCTTGCGGCCGGGCCCAACCGCGACGGGTCCACCGGACCGGCGGGCCTGTTTGGCGTGACGTGCCCGACCAGGCACCGCTCGCCCCGGCCGTCGGTGCCGGCGACGACCACCGCGTCCGCCACGCCGGGGCACCGGGCCAGCACCGACTCGACCTCGCCCAGCTCGATCCGGAACCCCCGGATCTTCACCTGGTCGTCCATCCGCCCCGAGTACTCCAGCCCCCAGCGCCCCCAGCGCACGAGGTCGCCGGTCCGGTACAGGCGCTCGCCGGCACCGCCGAACGGATCCGGCACGAACCGGTCGGCCGTCAGCCCTCCGCGGCCCCAGTAGCCCCATCCCACGCCCGTGCCGCCCACGTACAACTCGCCCACCACACCGGGCGGTACCAGGTTCAGCCCGTCGTCCAGGACGTAGCAGCGAACGCCGGGGAGCGGCCGGCCGACCAGACCGGTCACGGCCGTCCGGTCGTGGCCGAGGGCGGCGTGGGTGACGTGCACGGTGGTCTCGGTGATGCCGTACATGTTCACCAGCTCGGGTTTGCCCGGACTGTGCCGCCCGTACCACTCCTCCAGTCTCGCCAGGTCGAGCGCCTCGCCGCCGAAGACCAGGTAGCGCAGGGCCAGCCGGCCCGAGGTGGCCGGGTCCTCGGCATCGGCCCGCGCCAGCTCGTAGAACGCCGACGGGGTCTGGTTGAGGACGGTGACCCGCTGGTCGGCGAGCAGCCGCAGGAAGTCCGGCGCGGACCGGGCGGTGTCGACCGGGACCACCACCAGCGTGCCACCGTGGAGGAGCGCGCCCCACAGCTCCCAGACCGAGAAGTCGAACGCGTAGGAGTGGAACAGCGTCCAGACGTCCTCGGGCCCGAAGTCGAACAGGTCGCGGGCGGCGGCGAACAGCGCCATCACGCCGGCGTGCGGGACGACGACGCCCTTCGGCCGTCCCGTCGACCCGGAGGTGTAGATCATGTAGGCGGCGTCGCCGGGATCCCGCACGACCGGCGGAGCGCCGTCGGGGGCCTGCGCCAGCCGGGCCGCCACGGCCGGATCGTCCAGCAGGAGCACGGGGCCGTCCCCGGGCCGCGGCACCCCGGACGTGCCGACGACCACGACCGGGCCCGCGTCCCGCACCGTCCACGCGACGCGTTCCCCGGGATAGCCCGGATCCAGCGGCAGGTAGGCGGCGCCGGTCTTCAGCACGGCGAGCAGCGCCACCGGCAGGTCCTGGGACCTCGGCAGGCACACCCCGACGAACGCGCCGGGGCGGGCACCGGCCCCTGCCAGCAGGCGGGCCAGCCGGTTCGCCCGGCTGTCGAGCTCCCGGTAGGACAGCGACAGTTCACCGCACACCACCGCGACGGCGTCCGGTCGTCGGCGCGCCTGCTCCTCGAACAGGTCGATCAGGTTCGCGGTCACCATCGAAGACCTTCCCTTTCCCTCGGCGCCGGATCGGAAGAAGCACTGAGCCGGACCCAGGTGGCCTCCGCCCGGCCGAACTCGGTGCCGTCCGGACCGAACAGCGCGCTGGCCACCCGCGCGGTCCGTCCGACGGTCGCGAGGCGCCGGGCCACGACGACCGCGGGCTCGCCGGGCGGAGGGACCGCGTGGACGCGCGCGGACATCCTGCCGAGCACGTAGGGAGAGCCGCTCTGGTCGAGGGTCCAGCCGCCGGGGCAGTCCAGCACGGCCCACACGGTGTCCGGGTCCCGGTCACCGGGGGTCCAGGTGCACGCGACGACATCCGGCAGGCCGTCCACACCCCCCGGGGTCAGACGCAACGCGGCCGGGTCGGTCCTGGCGGTTCCACACACCACGCACTCCGGGAACGGGTGCGCCGCCGCACCCGCGAAGGACCCGCCCGCCCGGTCCGCGGCGGTGGCGGTGACGAACGGCGCCACCGCCGGCCGGTCGTGCGCCGCGGCGGACACCGTCGCGACGAGCTCGTCCCCGTGCCAGACCAGCGCCCGCCCGCGGTGCGGGCGGACGGCCAGCTCGGTGTCGAGCGGCGGGGCCGCGTGCAACTGGACCACCGCGGCCGTCCCGACCACGCCGGCCGCGGTCCTGGCGAACATCCCGCACGCGTATCCGCCGTTCGCGCTGCCGGGTGGGCCGTTGTGGGTCCGGGGGATCCGGCAGGTCCGCACCTCAGTCATCCGAGGCCATTCCGTCGGCGAACTGCGCCAGCAGCGCGTCCGGGGCGTCCAGGAACGTGTGGTGCACGCCCGGCAGCACCACCCGGTGGACCTTCTCGGAGTACTGGTCCCACCCGCCCATGCGCTCGGGGGCGACCTCGTGGTCGGCCGACCAGCCGATCGTGGTGATCGCGGTGTCCAGCAGCACCGGCCCGGCCGGCCGGTAGGCCCTGTTGGCCTCGACGTCCGCCCGCAGCACCTCGGTGACGAGATCCAGGACGGAGTCGTCGAGCTCGCTGTCGCTCAGCGCGACCAGTTCCGCGCGGAGCTGCTCGTCGGTCATCGTCAGGTAGCTGCCGTAGGGGCCCTCGTGGGGCGCGACCTGGGAGGAGCAGAACAACCGCCGTGGCATCGGCAGCCCCTCGCGGTGCAGCACGACGGCGACCTGGAACGCGATCAGCGCGGAACTACAGTGCCCGAACAGCCCGAAGGGGCGGTCCATGGCGGGCAGCAGCGCCTCGACCAGGTCCTCCGCGAGCTGTTCGTAGGTCCCGAAGTGCGGTTCGCGCAGCCGGTTCTCCCGGCCGGGCAGCTGCACCGGGCAGAGGCCGGTACCGCCCGCGGCGTCCGGCCACCGGCCGAACATGGAGGCGCCCGCGCCCGAGTAGGGCAGGCAGAAGATCCGCGACGGGGTCTCCCCCGGCGGCCGGGGCAGCCACCTGCGCAGGGGAACAGCCGGTCCGTTCGTCATGGCCGTACTCCTCGTGCCGTCACCGGCAGGCTGGTGTATCCCGCGATGAAGTTCGACCGCAGCCGCACGGGTTCGCCGACGACCTCGATGCCGGTGAAGCCGGTCAGCAGCTCGTGGAACAGGACCCGCAGCGCGACCCGGGCGACGGTGTGCCCGACGCAGTAGTGCGGGCCGACGCCGAAGGCGATGTGCTTGTTGGGACGCCTGCGGACGTCGAACGTGTCGGGCCGCGCGAACACCGCCTCGTCGCGGTTGGCCGAGCCCAGCCAGGCGACGACCGCGTCGCCCGCGTGGACCGTGACGTCACGGATCCGCACGTCCCGCCTGGCGTAGCGCATGAAGTGCTGCGCGGGAGAGGACCAGCGCAACGCCTCCTCCACCCCGCTGACCAGCAGGTCCGGGTGCGCCGCCCAGTCGGCCAGCGCGTCGGTTCCGGCGAGTTCGAGCAGGGCGGCGCTCGGCGGCTGGGCGGTGGTCACGTTGGCACCGAGCAGCAGGCTGTAGCAGTTGGACACGATCTCGCTCGGCGCGAGCCCCTCCCCGTCGACGCGCATGCCCAGCATCACGCCGATCAGGTCGTCGCCGGGGGCGGCGGCGTGCCGCTCCGCGACCACGTCCTGGAAGTAGGCGAACAGCTCACGGTGCGCTCTGACGAGCGTCCTCTCCGGGCCGCCCGGGCCGGCGAAGACCGGGTCGTCCGGCGCGATGGACGCGCCCGTCAGCCTGGTCAGATCGGGCCAGTCCGACCGGGGGAGCCGCATCCACGAGCCGATGACCGCCATCGGCACGGCCGCCATCGCCGCGGCGAAGTCGAACACGCCGCCGTCCTTCATGGGGGCGAGCAACTCCCGGACCAGGGACCGGATGCGCGGCAGGTCGCGCTCCACCTCCCGGACCGACAGGGCGCGTTGCAACGGTTCCCGCATCCTCGCGTGCCGGGGCGGGTCGGTGACCGCCATCTGCCGGCCGCCGGCCGGGTCGCCCTTGCCGAGGAGGGTGAGCAGCGATCCCTGTTCGGAGGTGAACGTGCCGTGGTCGCGCAGCACGTGCTGCACGTCGTCGTACCGGGTCACGGACCAGAACCCGCCGTCGCCGACCGGATGCCAGCTGACCGGCGCCTCCCGTCGCAGGGTGCGCCAGACGGCGTGCACGTCCGTGGTGGCGAACGTCCCCGGCTCGAACAGGTCGACCGCCGGGGCGGCGTGCATCGGGCACCGGCCCGGCTCCACGGCGAGGGTCATCGCTGCGCCCCGCTCCGGATGGCGGTCTCCAGCTCCTCGCCGAGTTCGCGAAGGGTCGGCTGCAGGTAGAGGACGCGGGCCGGGAACGCGACACCGAACTCCGCCCGCACCGAGCCGAGCAGGTCCGAGGCGTTCAGCGAATGGCCGCCGAGGTCGAAGAAGTCGTCGTCGGCGCCGATCGGCTCCACGCCGAGCACGCGTGTCCACAGTTCGGCCAGGCGGTGCTCCACGTCGGTCCTCGGCGCGACGAACTCGTTCGGCACGTTGCGCGCCGTCAGGTCCGCCTCGGGCAGCGCGCCGCGGTCGATCTTCCCGTTGCCGGTCAGGGGCAGGGTTTCCCGCACCAGGACGGTCCACGGGACCATCGGCGCGGGCAGGACCGCGCGCAGCTGTTCGCGCAGCCGCTCGCCCCAGTGCGGCGCCGGATCGTCCTCCGGCACGACGTGGGCCACCAGCCGTTTCGTCCCGTCGGCGGCGGTCCGTACGACGACGGCGGTCCGGCTGACCCCAGGCAGGCGGTGCAGCGCGGCCTCGACCGCACCCGGCTCGATCCGGTGACCGAGGATCTTGACCTGGTCGTCGACCCGGCCGACGAACTCGCAGGCGCCGTCGGGCCGCAGCCGGACGAGGTCGCCGGTGCGGTACATCCTCGCCCCCGGCTCGGGCGCGAACGGGTCGGGGACGAACCGGTCGGCCGTGGCGCCCGGCCGGCCGAGGTAGCCGAGGGCGAGCCCGGCTCCCGACGCGTACAGCTCACCGCAGGCGCCCGCCTCGACCGGCCGCAGACCGGCGTCCAGCACCGCGATCCGGGTGCCGTTGACGGGTGTTCCGATCGGAACCGTGTCGAGGCCGTCCCCGGCGCCGGCGTCGGTCGTCCAGGTCGTGGTGAAGGTCGTGTTCTCGGTCGGACCGTACCCGTTGGTGAACGTGATGCCCGGATGCGCGGCGAGCAGACGCGCGACCGGACCGGGCTGGATCACGTCGCCGCCCGCGACGAGGTGACGCACGCCGGCGAACGCGCCGATGTCGTGCGCGGCCACCTCGTGGAACAGGCCGGCGGTCAGCCACAGCACCGTCACACCGTGCCCGCGCAGGGTCCGCGCCACCACGTCCGGGGTCATCCGGCCGGCCGGCGCCACCACGAGGTGGCAGCCGTGGGTCAGCGGTGCCCAGATCTCGAAGGTGGCGGCGTCGAACGCCAGGGGAGCCGCCTGGAGGAACACGTCGTCCCGGCGGACGGTCATCCAGTTCATGTCCGTGACCAGCCGGAGGACCGCGCGGTGCGGGACCATCACGCCCTTCGGCTGCCCGGTCGAGCCGGACGTGTAGCCGACGTAGGCGAGGTCGTCGGCGGTGGTGCTCGCCGGAGCGCCGGAGGACGGGCCCGCGGCCGACGGCGAGAGCGTGGTGAACCGGCCGGGAACGCACTCCCGCAGCCGGTCGTCGGCCACCACGACCTCCACGCCGGCGTTCGCCAGCAGGTCGCTCCGCCGCTGTGGCGGGTCGTCGGGGTCGATCCCGACGTAGGCGGCGCCGGCCCGCAGGATCGCCAGCAGCGCCGGGACCAGCTCGGTGGAGCGCCTCATCAGGACACCGACGACGTCGCCCCGCCGGACGCCGGCCGCGGTCAGCGCGTCGGACAGCCGGTCCGCCCGGCGGACGAGCTGGTCGTAGGTCAGGGTCTCGCCGTCGAACGTGACCGCGGGGGCCGAGGGATTCCGCACGGCCTGCCGGAGGACGCTTTCGTACAGCATTCTACTTTCCGTCCATTCGCCGGCGGACACTCAGCGGCCTCATGTCGGTCCACACGAGGTCGATGTGGTCCAGGCACTCCTGCCGGGGCCCGCGGAACCCCTCGACGGCCCACCCCGCCGGAACTTCGCGGTCGGCCAGGAGAATCGAGTACTGTTCCTCGCCGTTGAGCACGACGACGTAGTCGACGTCGTCGTCGATGTCCACCATGACCGACCTCCGCATTTCTTCGACAAGCGATGTGAACTGTTGTGGGACACCGTCCGATCGCACGTTTCCCTGCGATCGGACATCTCTATGTCCGCCCGACGCGAGTCGTCGTCACCACCACGACCGCGACCAGCGGTGCCAGTGCCGCCAGGAGCAGACCCGCCCCGGCGCCGAACCGCGTCACGAGCCAGCCGGCCGCCGGGCTGGCGAGCGCTATGCCCACGTAGCCGATGGCGGAGAAGTATCCGAACGCCTCCGCCAGCCGCGCCGGCGGAGCCTGTTCGGGGACCAGCAGGATGACCGCGCTGTCGCCCGGCGCGAAGGCCACTCCGGCGACCAGGAAACAGGCGACGGCGAGCCACAGCCAGGGTGCCGCGGCGGCGCCCGCCAGGACGGCGCCGTACACGGCGATCAGTGCGCACGCCACCGTGCGGGTCCGCGCCTTCCGCAACGGGTTCGTCGACGGCAACGCGGCGTAGACCGAACCACTGACCGCACTCGTGGCGAAGAGGCCGGCGAGCACCAGGCCGCCGTTCGTCGCGGCCGAGCCGTGGCTGGTCATCAGGGCCGGCAGCGACACGTCGAGCGCGCCGAGGTTGATCCCGATCCCCGCGTTGAGCACGAGCGGCGCCCACAGCGAAGCGAGCAACGCGCGCACCGAGGAGCGCTGTTGCGCCGGGCTGCCCGGTTCCCTCCTCGGCAGCGTCCAGCTGAGCAGGGCGCCCGCGGCCGTCACGGCGGCCACGACGCCGATGCAGGCCTGCGGTCCGACCGCGGCGGCGACCACGGCCGCCAGCGCCGGACCACCGATCCAGGCCACCTGCACCGCGACCGCGTCGACCGCGTACGCCCGGGAGAGCTGCGCGGAGGGGAGGAAGTGGGGCAGGACCGACCGGTAGGCCCCGCCCACCCCGGCGCCGGCGGACGCGGCCAGCACGACGAACACCAGCAGCAGCCACAGGGGAGCCCCCGCGGCCGCCGCGACCGACGTGGCGACGAGCCCGGCGGTCGCGGCGAGCAGCGACCACCCGAGGGCGCGGGGCAGCAGGGCCCGGTCCATCTGCCGGCCGCGCCACGGGGCGCACAGCGCGTAGGTCATCGCGCTCGCGCCGCTGAGCAGTCCACTGCCCACGAAGGACCCGGTCATCTCGTGCGCGGTGAGCACCAGCGCGACCGGAAGCGCGGTCTGCGGCAGTCTGGCCAGGGATGCCGCGGCCAGCCACCGCAACCAGATCGGATTGTGCCGCAGCGGCTTGGCCGGCGCGTTCACCGGTGGGCTGGCGGTGTCCTGCACGTGCTGTCTCCTCATCTCAGATGGGCATCGCGCCGCTGAGCAGCGCTTCGCGCTCGCTGGGCAGCAGCACGTCGGCGGTGTCGAGCCGGGCCGCCGGATCGGCCACCGCGGCACGCATCACCTGGACCAGCCGCTGGGTGAGTGCCACGACGGTCTCCTGGTCGAAGACGTCGTCGGCGAACTCGACCAGGCCGGCCATGCCTTCGGGGCTGCCGTCGGCGCCGCGCCGCTCGGTGAACGAGAACGACAGGTCGAACTTGGCCGTCTGTACGTCGATCTGACGCCTGGTCACCGCAACGCCGGGCAGGTCGAGCGCGGCCTCGCCAGCGCTCTGCAACGTGAGCGTCACCTGGAAGAGCGGGTTGTAGCTCAACGAGCGCGTCGGCTTGAGCGCCTCGACCAGCCGCTCGAACGGCACGTCCTGGTTGGCGTACGCGGCCAGGTTGGTCTCGCGCACCCGTGCCAGCAGGTCGCCGAACGTCGGGTTGCCACCGGTGTCGGTGCGCAGGACCAGGGTGTTGACGAAGAAGCCCACCAGGTCGTCGAGCGCGTCGTCGTTGCGGCCGGCGATCGGCGCACCGATCGGGATGTCGGTACCCGCGCCGATCCGGGTGAGCAGACCGGCCAGCGCCGTCTGCAGCGCCATGAACAGGCTGGCGCGTCCGGTGCCGGCGAACCGCGCGAGGCCGGCGTGCAGATCGGCGTCCAGCTCGAAGTGCACGGTCCCGCCGCGGTGGCCGCGCACGGCCGGGCGAGGCCGGTCCAGCGGCAGCTCCAGCGGCTCGGGCAGGCCGGCCAGCTGCCCGGTCCAGTACTCCACCTCGCTCGTGGCGGCCCCGCCGTCGGCGCCGAGGACCTCCCGCTGCCACAGCGCGTAGTCCGCGTACTGGACCGGCAGCGGCGTCCACCGCGGTGCGCTGCCCGCGCGCCGGGCCGCGTACGCGGTGGACAGGTCCCGCAGCAGCGGCCGCATCGACCAGTGGTCGGTGGCGATGTGGTGCAGGCAGATCAGCAGCACGTGCCGGCTGGGGCCGAGCCGGAAGAGCACCGCCCGCAGCGGCGGCGTGCCCGCGAGGTCGAACCGGCGGTCCACTTCGGACGTCATCGCGTCGGCGATCCCGGACTCCGAGGAGTCCACGGTGGTCAGCACCGGGCTCCCGGGGTCGAGGACGTGCTGCCACGGCTCGTCGCCGGACACCGGGAACGCGGTCCGCAGGCTTTCGTGCCTGGTCATCACGTCACCGATGGCCGCTCGCAGCGCGGTCGCGTCCAGCTCGCCGGTCAGCGAGAAGGCCGAGGGGAGGTGATAGGCGGAACCGTGCCCGGCCGACGTCTCCAGCTGCTCGACGAACCACAGCCGGCGCTGCGCGAAGGACAGCGGCACGCGCTCCGGGCGGCGCATGACCCTGGCGGGCGGCCTGTTCGGCGCCAGCTCGTCGATGGCGTTGGCGATGCCCGCGACGGTCTGCCGTTCGAAGATCACCCGCACCGGCAGGGCCACGCCCAGCACCGAACGCACCCGGCTCGCCAGCTTGGCGATCTGCAACGAGTGCCCGCCGAGCTGGAAGAAGTCGTCGTCGACCCCGACCTCGGCGATCTTCAGCACGTCGGCGACCAGCCGGCACAGCAGTTCCTCCTGCGGGGTGCGCGGGGCGCGGCCGCCGGCCGTCCACTGCGGTGCCGGCAGTGCCGCCGCGTCCACCTTGCCGTTGGCGTTCACCGGCATCCGGTCCAGCACGACGAACGACGCCGGTACCATGAACGCGGGAAGGGCGTCGGAGAGGTAGCGCCGCAACCGCGCCGGTACGAGCCGGGTGCCGTCCGCCCCCACCGCGTACGCCACCAGCCGGACGTCCCCCGGCACCGGCTCGACGGCGGTCACGACCGCCTGTGCCACGTCGGGGTGTTCGAGCAGGGTCGCCTCGACCTCTCCCGGTTCGACCCGGTAGCCCCGGATCTTGACCTGGTGGTCGGCCCGGCCGGCGAAGACCAGGGTGCCGTCGCCGGTCCACCGGGCCAGGTCGCCCGTGCGGTACATCCGCGCACCGGTGCCCGCGAACGGATCGGGCAGGAACCGCTCCGCGGTGAGTCCTGGCCTGGCCAGGTAGCCGCGGGCGACGCCGTCACCGGCGACGAAGATCTCGCCGACCACTCCCGGCGGGACCGGTCGCGACTCCCCATCCAGCAGGTAGACCCGCTGGTTCCACACCGGACGGCCGATCGGAACGGCCGTGGACCGCCCCTCGGCGGCCTCCCGGCCGGGCTGGGCGAGCATGCTCACGGCGTGCGTCTCGGTCGGACCGTAGTAGTTGAGCAGCCTGCGCTCCACGGGACCGCCCAGCAGCGTCCGCATGTCCTCGCTCAGCATCAGGGCCGATCCCGCCTGCGCGACGTCGGTGAGCGCGGGCAGGTCGAGGCCCTCGGCGACGGCGGCCGAGCAGATGCTGTCGATCATCAGGTTCGGCGCGATGACCATGGTCACCCGGTGCCGGTCCAGCCAGTGCACCAGCCGTACCGGATCGGTGCGCACGTCGGGTTCGGGAATCGCGACCGTGCCGCCGCTGATCAGGGCGGGCAGGGTCTCCTCCAGGGACACGTCGAACCCCACGCTCGCCAGGTGCGCGATGACGCCGTCGGCGCTCCCCGTGGCGCGGTCCGCCTGCCAGCACAGCATGTTGAGCAGACCGGCGGCGGGCATGACCACGCCCTTGGGCCGGCCGGTCGAGCCGGAGGTGTAGATCAGGTAGGCCGCGGCGGCGGGGTCGGAGGGGGGACGTTCGTCCCCGGTGAGCGCCGTCGCCGGGTGCCGCTCGATCCGCGCCGTGTCGTCGGGGGAGTCGACGACCAGGGCACCGGGCACCCGGTGGGCGTGCTCGCGGTGGGTCACCACGACCACCGGCGCGGCGTCCCCGACCATGAAACCGAGCCGCTCGTCGGGGTAGTCCGGATCCACCGGCAGGTAGACCGCCCCGGCCTTGACCGTGGCCAGCAGCGCGACCAGGAGGTCCACGGACCGGTCCAGCAGCACCGCGACGACGCGCTCCCGGCCGGCGCCCCGGCTGATCAGCTCCCTGGCCAGCCGGTTCGCCCTGGCGTGGAGCTCCGCGTACGTGACGCTCGCGGTGTCCGTGACGACGGCGACGGCCGACGGTGTCCGTGCGGCCTGGTCGTCGAGCAGGGTCACCAGGTCGGCGGCCGGAAGGGACCGGGCGGAGTCGTTCCACTCCGTCAGCACCCGGTGCCGGCCGGCCGCGGACAGCAGTTCGCCCCGCGAGACCGGCCGGTCCGGATCGGAGACGGCCTGCGCCAGCACCAGGCGGAAGTGCTCGGCCACGGCCTCGACGGTGCCCCGGTCATACAGGTCGGCGGAGTACTCGACCACTCCGTCGATCCCGCACGGCGTGCCGTCGGCGGATCGCCGTTCCTCGACCGAGAAGAACAGTTCGAACCGGGACACCCCGATGTCGACGGGGTCGAACCGGGAGACGACGCCGGGCGCGTCGAGCGCGGGATCGACGTGCGTCTGCACCGCGAGCATCACCTGGAAGAGCGGGTTCAGGCCGAGCGAACGAACCGGGTTGAGCGCCTCGACCACGTGCTCGAACGGCACGTCCTGCGCGTCGAACGCGGCGAGATCGGTCGCCCGGACGCGCTCGACCAACTCACGGAAGGTCGGCTCGCCTGAGGTGTCGGTACGCAGCACCAGCGTGTTGACGAAGAATCCGACGAGGTCGTCGAGCGCGGCGTCCGTACGCCCGGCCGCGGGTGCGCCGATCGGCAGGTCGGTGCCCGCGCCGAGCCTGGTCAGCAGGGCGCCGAGGCCCGCGTGCAGGAGCATGAACAGCGTCGCCTGGTGCTCCCGGCCGAGATCGGTGAGCCGCCGGTGCAGGTCCGCGTCGAGACGGAAGGGCACGCGTCCGCCGCGGTAGCCGGCGGCGGCGGTGCGGGGGCGGTCGGCGGGCAGGGCGATCTGCGCGGGCAGGTCCTCGAGCGCCGTCAGCCAGTAGCCCAGCTGCCTGGCGAGCATCCCGTCGGTGTCGTCCTCGGCGAGTTCCCGCTGCCACTGGGCGTAGTCGGTGTACCGCACGGGCAGGTCCGGCCACGTCGGAGCCGCACCGGCCAGCCGGGCGCGGTAGGCGGCGGACAGGTCGTGCCGCAACGGCTCGAACGACCAGCCGTCGACCGCGATGTGGTGGAACGAGAGCAGGAGGACGTGCTCCCGCGGGCCGAGGACGAACAGGCACGCCCGCAGCGGCGCGTCGACGGTCAGGTCGAAGCCCTCGGCCGCGCGCCGCCGGACCGCCTCCGGCGCCTCGCCGGGCTCGACGTGGACCACCGGAAGGACGGTGGCCAGGCCGGGAACCTCCAGGACCTCCTGCCTCGGCGTGCCCGACTCGGCCGGGAAGACCGTCCGGAGGACTTCCTGCCGGGAGATCACGTCGCGCACCGCGTGGCGGAGGGCGTCGCGGTCCAGCTCGCCCGACAGCCACATCGCCACCGGGATGTTGTAGCCGGCCCCACCACCGTCGACCTGGTTGAGGAACCAGAGCCGTTGCTGGGCGTACGACAGGGGGACCTGCGCGGGCCGTTGCCTCGGCTCGACGGGCGGACGTGTCGTCCGGTACGAGTCGAGCCTGCCCGTCAGACCGATCGGGGTCGGCGAGGCGAAGAACTCCCGCGCGGTGACGTCGACCCCGAAGGCGGCACGCAACCGGCCGAGAAGGCGGGAGGCCAGCAGCGACTGACCGCCCAGTTCGAAGAAGTCGTCGTCCGGAGCCACCGCGGGGAGGCCGAGGAGATCGGCGAACATCGACCGGACGAGATCGGTTCTCGGGTCCATTCCCGATCGCTCCCTCGTGGAGTCGTGATACACGGACATTGACGCCCCCTTGTGCGGTGCAACACGGTGCCGGCCGAATCCGGCGGCTGTTCATGCTTCTGACCGGTCGGACATTTCCTGGAAAGAGTCCGGTCGGGCCGGTCGGATCCCGGTCACTCGGAATGGAACGAGAAAGGCAGGAATTCGAGGCTGTTGGTGACGTAGGACGGTTTGCGCCGCGGCTCACCGACCAGCTCGATCCTCGCCACGCCGCGCATCGTCTCCTCCAGGAAGACCCCGGTCATCAGCCTGGCCAGCGGTGCGCCGATGCAGAAGTGGCGACCGCCGCCGAAGCTCACGTGCGGGTTGGGGTTCCTGTCCAGCCGGAGCTCCGTCGGCCGGTCGAACACGGTCTCGTCCCGGTTGAGCGACGACAGCCACACGCTCACCGCCTGACCGGCCCTGATCTCGACGTCGCCGAGGGGCGTGTCGACCACGGCGGTGCGCATGAGGTGGTTCACCGGCGTGGTCCAGCGCACGAGTTCGTCGATGGCCGACCGGAGCGGGACCGCCCCGGAGCGCAGCGCGGCCAGCTGCGCCGGGTTGTCGAGCAGGGCGAGCAGACCGCCGGACAGCACCTGGCGCGTCGTCTCCCCGGCCGCCACAGCCAGGTTGTCGCAGGTCAGGATGATCTCGTCGTCGGTGATGTCCAGCCCGTCCGCCTGGGCGAGGACGAACGCCGACACCACGTCGTTCGTCGGCCGGGCCCTGCGCTCCTCGATCAACTCGGCGTAGTAGGCGAGCACTTCGAGGTGCGCCTGGTGCGAGACCATCCCGTCCAGGTCCGCGATGTTGTCCACGGCCGCTTCGGTGAAGCCGGCGACCCGCTCCACGTCCTCGCCCTCGACACCGAGCAGGCCGGCGATGACCTGCAACGGGTACCGCGCCGCGACGTCGTTGACGAAGTCGTGGGGGCCGGCATCGACGACACCGCGCAGCAGGGACCGCGACACCTCCGTCGCCCTGGCCCGGAATCCGGCGGCCGCCTTGGGCGTGAAGAGCGCGGCGGCGGCCTTCCGGAGCACGTCGTGCCGGGGCGGGTCGGACAGCGTCATCATCACCCCCGCACCCGGGTACGGGTCGGAGAGGTTGGGCCGCAGGAACGTTCCCCCGGCCGAGCTGAACCGCTTCCAGTCGCTCAGGACGGCAAGGCCTTCGTCATAGGTCGTGACCGCCCAGAACGGCTCGTGATCCGGTTCGTCGTGCCAGGAGACCGGGCGTTCCCTGCGCAGTCGCGTCCAGACGGCATGCGGATCGCCGTGGGAATAGAGATGGGGATCGGTCAACCCGGTGATGGCGGGCGAGGCCACGTGTCAGCTCCTTCGCGTGGTGGGTGCCGGTCGCAGGGCGGTACGAACCGCGTCGGCGATGACGGAATCCACGGCGGTCACTTCGCTAGGACCGGACGGAAGGCGCGATCATCCCGGTCTCGACGGCCAGCCGGTCGAAGAACGCGGTCCAGTGACGCCACATCTCCTCGGCGGAGTCGAGGACCGCCTGCTCCTGCTCCGGGGTGAGTCCCGAGAACAGGGCGTTGGTCGCCTGGTCGACGTGGTCGGGCTCCTGGGTGACGTGGATGTCGACCCACGCGTTGCGCTCCGTGCCGGACTCCCGGGTGACCGCCTCGCCGATCGCCGAGACCATCAGCAGGTCCGTGACCTCGGTGGCGAAGATGCCGCCGAGCGCGGAGCACCGGTCCGCCGAGCACTTCTCGTACCAGGCCAGCAGCGCGGCGGTCTCCGCGAACGGCGCGGAACCGGTCACCGTCCCGTGGTCGTAGCCCGCCTTCTCCATGCTGTCGGCGTAGATCACCTCGTGGGCGGCCCTGGCCGACCGGGCACCGGCCTCCTGCGAGAGGATCCGGGTGATCGCGCTCTTGGACTCGATGTCGGGCAGGACCGAGATGCAGCGCGCGAGGAAGGTCGGGAAGTAGTGCAGCGGGTGCCACCACTGGCCGAGGAAGGTCTCCACGTGCTCGTGCGAAAGGTCGCGGCTGTGCACCTGCCTGAAGAACTCGTGGTCGACGAAGGCGCGGTGCGCCTCGCTTCCGACGAGTCGGTCGGATATCGATCCAGCGATTTCGACGGTCATGGTATTCGTCTCCTTTTCGAGGCCGGCCCGCACCGTCCGGGATTCCCGATAAAGGTGCGGGACCGGGCGGCTCGCCCACGGCGAGTTCCCCCGCACCGGGGACCAGTATTGGCGCGGTGGTCGAACGGAGACAGAAACTTCAGGCTTATCCGGTGTAGTCACCACGACTACCCGCGGCGGAAATCGGGATTCGGGCCCGGCCGGTATCCGCGGTGACGCCGGGTGCCCGCACGGGAGCACCCGGTACTCGAATGTGAGTACCGGGTGCCGGGGGCGTCGAACTTCTGTGGAAACGGCGAATTCCGGTGCGGTCCGCCGCCTCTCCCGAAGGGCGGTGCGGGCCGGCCGGGGTCAGAAGGCCGGCTGGTCGTCCAGGTCGAAGATCCGCAGGTCGGTGTGGCGGACGGTGTACCAGACGTCCTGGCTGCCCCCGTCGCCCCAGAACTCGGTCAGCGCCGTGCCCCGGGCCTGCGGCCGGACTACGCCCCGGGCCGCCGCCCCTTGCCCGGCGCCCCGGCGAAGGCCTGGGCGATCGGGAGCCAGGCGGTGGCGACCGGCCCGGTGGCGGTGAGGGCGAGGTCGTCCCGGTGGCGGCGCTGGGTCACCAGCAGGCAGAAGTCCAGGGCCGGGCCGGTCACCACGTCCTCGGCCCCGGCCGGGCCGATGGACCAGGACCCGCCGTCGGGCGCGGTCAGTTCGAGCCGGACCGGGCGTCCGGGCGCGGGCAGCCCGTGCAGGCCGAAGGCGAAGCCGAGGGTGCGCAGCCCCAGGCGGGCGATGTGCCGCAGCCGGTCGCCGGGCTCGCGGGTGACGCCGAGCGCGTCCGCGACGTCCTGGCCGTGTGCCCAGGTCTCCATCAGCCGGGCGGTCACCATCGAGGCGGGCTTCATCGGCGGGCCGAACCAGGGCAGCCGGGCGTCGGCCGGGGCGGCGGAGAGCGCCGTCAGCACCGCCTCCCGCCCGGCCCGCCAGCGGGTGAGCAGGGCCGTGGGCCCGGTGGCCGCGCCCTCGCGGGCGCCCTCCTCGACCGGGTCGGCGCCGGCCGACAGCAGCTCGGTGAAGTGCCCGCCGAGCGAGGCGGCGAAGCCCTCGGGGTCGCGCGCGGCCAGGGCCGTCCAGTCGTCGGTCCAGGCCAGGTGGGCGATCTGGTGCGCCACCGTCCAGCCCTCGGCGGGCGTCGAGCGGGCCCAATCCCCGGCCGGCAGGCCGGTGACCAGGTCGTCCAGCACCGTGCTCTCGGCCCGCAGGTCCGCCAGCAGCCCGCTCAGGACGTCACCCGGGGCCTTCGGATCGGTCATCGGCTTCCCCTCGGTCGTCGGCTGCCCTCCCGCGCCGGGTTTCCCGTCCGGACGGGGCAGTTGCTACCCGTCGGTAGTGTATCGCCGCACCCTACGCCCGGCGCGTCACCGGCGTCCGCCACTCCACGAAACACGCATGTCAGGACTCTCGCCACCGGCCCCGCCGCGTGTGACAATGCCGCGATGACCAGGGCTGCGGACCCCCACCTTGCGCACCCCGTCGACGACGCTGGGCAACCCGACGACCCCGAACTCGCCGTGCGCGCCGCCGAGCTGGTGCGGGACGCCGTGCTCGGCGACCTCGCCCGCCGGGTGGTGTCCGAGTGCGGCGCCGACGTCGGCCTGGTCGGGGTGCCCGAGCCGCTGCCGGGGAGCCGCCCGGGCAGCGAGGGCATGGTGCTGCGGCACTGGGCCGGCACCAGGGCCGACCTGCTGCACGACGTGCCCGTCCCGGCCGGGCTCGGCCTCGGCGGCCGGGCACTCGCCGAACGCGCGCCCACCTGGGTGCCCGACTACCGTGCGGCGACCACCATTTCGCACCACTACGACGCGGCTGTGGCCGCCGAGGACCTGTACGCGATGCTCACCGTCCCGCTGATCGACGGCGGCACCGTGCACGGAGTGGTGTACGCCTCGCTGCGCGCCGTCGTCCCGTTCGGGGACGTGCGGATATCCGCGGTCGGTACGCTGACGAGGGCGGCGGCCAGGGCGCTCGCCGGAGCCGCCGCCTGGAGCCGGGACCGGCCCGGGAAGGCCGCCCCCGTACCGCCGTTGACGCCGCGCGAGCACGAGGTGCTGCGCTGGGCGGCGACCGGCAGGACCAACCCCGAGATCGCCGCCCGGCTGGGCCTGACCTGCAACACGGTGACGGGCTACCTCAAGTCCGCGATGCACAAGCTCGGCGTCCGCAACCGGACCGAACTCGCCCTCGCGGCCAAGGAGTCGGGACTGCTCAGTTGACCTGGCGGTCCCGCCCGGCCCAGTACGGCTCGCGCAGCCGGAACTTCTGGAGCTTCCCGGTGGCGGTGCGCGGCAGGGCGTCCCGGAACTCCACCGTGGTGGGCGACTTGTAGCCGGCCAGCCGCTGCTTGCAGTGCGCGATCAACTCGGCCTCGGTGACCGCCTCGTGGCCCTCCCTGAGTACCACCAGGGCCTTCACCGTCTCGCCCCACTTCTCGTGCGGCACCCCGATCACCGCCGTCTCGGCGACCGCCGGGTGGTCGTACAGGCAGTCCTCCACCTCGATCGAGGAGACGTTCTCCCCGCCGCTGATGATGACGTCCTTCTTGCGGTCGGAGATGGTCAGCTGGCCGTCCGTGAGGGTGCCGCCGTCGCCGGTGTGGAACCAGCCGTCCCGCAGCGCCTCGGCCGAGGCCCCAGGCTGCTGCCAGTAGCCGTCCAGCACGGTGTTGGAGCGCACCAGCACCTCGCCGGACGGGTCGATCCGCAGCCGGGTGCCGAGCGCCGGGGCGCCGGCCCGCACCAGCTTCTCGGCCCGTTCGGCGGCGGGCAGCACGTCCCACTCGGCCCGCGAGCGGTTGACCGTGACCACGGGGGAGGTCTCGGTCAGGCCGTAGAGCTGCATGAACTCCCAGCCCAGCTGCTCCTCGACCTGCTGGATCACCGAGGTCGGCGGCGGGGCGCCGGCCACGATCATCCGGACCCGGTCCCGGCCCGGCACCGGGCCGTCCCAGTCGGCGGCCGCGTCCAGCACCATCTGGACCACGGCGGGCGCGCCGGACAGGAAGGTCACCCCGTGCCGCTCGACCCGGCGCAGGATCTCCGCGCCGTCCACCTTGCGCAGCACGATGTGCCGGGCGCCGAGGCCGGTGAGCGCGAACGGCATGCCCCAGCCGTTGGCGTGGAACATCGGCAGGGTGTGCAGGTAGACGTCCCGGTCGCTCGCGCCGTAGTGCAGGGCCATCAGCGTCGCGTTCAGCCAGGCGTTGCGGTGGGTGAGCTGAACGCCCTTGGGGCGGGCGGTGGTTCCGCTGGTGTAGTTGACGGTGGCGGTGTCGTTCTCGTCGACCGCGTACCGCCGCGGGGTGCCGTCGAAGTCGTACAGCACGGCGTCGCTGTCCGCGCCGAGCACGAACCTGTGCTCGGCCACCACGCCGTTCAGGGCGTCGGCGACCTCGGGGTCGACCAGCAGGACGGAGGCCCCGCTCTGCTCGACGATGTACGACACCTCCTCGGCCCTCAGCCGGAAGTTCACCGGCACCAGCACCCGGCCGTACCCGCTCACCCCGAAGAAGGAGGTCAGCAGCCGGGCCGAGTTGTGCGAGACGACCGCGACCCGCTCGCCGGGCCCGACGCCCAGCCGGTCCAGCCCGGCGGCCTGGGCCCGGGCCAGTTCGGCGACCCGGCGGTAGCTCAGTTCGCCCCAGGATTCGGCCGGCTGCACCGGCTCGTCGACGATGCCGACCCGGTCGCCGTAGACCAGCTCGGCCCGGTCGAGGAAGTCCATCACGGAGAGTGGAATCTGCATGGGGCCCACTGTCCTCTCCGGTCCTGCCCCTGCACACCCCCGATCGGGGGTGTCACCCGTCCGTGCCCAGCCCGTCCGTGCCCGCCCCGTCCGCGCGTCCGACGTCCGCGCGTCCGACGTCCGCGTGCCCGGCGTCCGCGCTCGCCCCGGCCGCCGCCAGCGCCGCCACCAGCCGGTCCCTGGCCTCGTTCTGGGCGGCGATCCGGCGCTCCAGCACCGCCAGCCGCCGCCGGGCGATCCCCAGCACCCGCTCCGACGGCCGGCCCGCCAGCACGTCCCCGTCCAGGCAGCCGAGCAGCGGCTCGATGTCCTCCAGGGTGAGCCCGGCGGCCACCAGCGCGCGGATGTTGCGCACCCGGACGACCGCCGGCTCGCCGTACTCGCGGTAGCCGTTCGGCGCGCGCCCGGAGTCGATCAGCCCGGCCTGCTCGTAGTGCCGCAGGGCCCGCGCGGTACTGCCCGTCCGGGCCGCCAGCTCACCGATCCGCACCGCCACCCGTCCCTCCCGGTCAGCCCACCAGCGCGCCGCCGTCGACCGGGAACACTACGCCGGTCACGAACGAGGCCTGCGGCGAGGCGAGTCGGGTGATCGCCCAGGCCACCTCCGCCGGGCGGCCGATCCGGCCCAGCGGGGTGTGCTCGATCTGCCACTTCCGGATCGCCGCCCGCTGCTCGGGGCCGTACCCGGAGTGGTCGCCGATCGGGGTGTCGATCGCTCCCGGTGCCACCGCCACCACCCGGATCCCGCGCGGCGCCAGCTCCACCGCCCAGCCGCGGGTGACGGTCTCCAGCGCCGCCTTGCTCGCCGCGTACACCGAGTTGCCCGGCCAGCCGCGCTGCCCGACGGCGGTGCTGACGTTGACCACCACGCCCCGGCTCTCGCCCAGCGCGGGCAGCGCGGCCTGGCCGAGCAGCACCGGGGCGACCAGGTTGGTGGCCAGCAGCGTCTCGACACCCGTCCGGTCGAAGTCGCCGAGCCGCTGCCGGTTCTGCACGATCCCGGCGTTGTTGACCAGTACGTCCAGCCGCCCGAACCGCTCCAGCGCGGCCCGGACGATCTCCTCCGGCGCACCGGGCCCGGTCACGTCCGCGGCCAGCGGCTCGATCAGCGCCGGGTACGCCGCCGCCGTCCCGGCCAGCGGCTCGGGCCGCCGCCCCACCGCCAGCACCCGTGCCCCCTCGGCCGCGAAGGCCCGCGCCGTCTCCCGCCCGATCCCCGTTCCGGCCCCGGTGACCACCACGACCCGGTTCCGCGTCCCGCTCTCGTCGCTCATGCGCCCACTCTCCGACCCTGCCGCCAGCGGCAGGGTCAAGCGGGCGCGGGCGGGCGGGGCCCGTGGCCCCGGCGACCGGGCCGACCGGCTGTCAGTAGGGTCGCACCGCACGGTGACCACCCAGGGGGGAACACACCCATGAACGACCGACAGCCCGACAGCACCGAATCGGGAGGGCCGCGCGTGACCGCCGAGCCCCTGTCGGCCGACGGCCTGCTGCTGCGCCCCTTCGAGGACGCCGACGCGCCCGCCCTGATCGAGGCCTACCGGGACGAGACCCTGCGCCGCTTCACCCGCACCCCGGTGGACGACGCCGGGCAGGCGGCGTACTGGCTGAGCCTCCAGTACGACGGCTGGGCGGCCGGCACCCGGTACGCCTTCGCCGTCCTGGACGCCGGCGAACTGGTCGGCAACGTCGTGCTGAAGCGCGGCACCCCGGGCGGGGAGAGGGCGGAGGTGGGGTACTGGACGGCGGGCCCGGCCCGCGGCCGGGGCGTGGCCCCGCGCGCGGTGGAGGCCCTCACCGCCTGGGCCTTCGCCACCTTCGCCGAAGGCGGCCTGCGCCGGATCGACCTGCTGCACGAGGCTGACAACCACGCCTCCTGCCGGGTCGCGGAGAAGAGCGGCTTCGCGTTGGAGGAGATCGTCCCGGCCTTCCCGCCGTACCCGCTGGACGGCCACCGGCACTCCAGAAAATGGCTGGACGGAGGCGAACGACGCGCTTCACAGTAGGCGCATGGCTTCCCTGGTACGACACGTGACGATCGACTGCGCGGACCCGCACACCCTGGCCACCTTCTGGGCCGGGGCGCTGGAGGGCACCGTGGGCGAGGACGACAACCCCGGTGACGACGAGGCGCTGGTGGAATCCGCCGGCGCCTCGCTGCTGTTCATCCGGGTCCCCGAGGGCAAGTCGGCGAAGAACCGGGTGCACCTCGACCTCCAGCCGCAGGACCGCGGCCGGGACGAGGAGGTCAGCCGCGTGGTCGCCCTGGGCGCCACCGTCCTGGCGGACCGCCGCACCCCGGACGGCAAGGGCTGGGTCACCCTGGCGGACCCCGAGGGGAACGAGTTCTGCATCGAGCGCAGCCAGGCCGAGCGCACCGCGACCGGGAACGCCTGAGCGACAGGCCGGGCGGGCGGCCGGGCAGGGCACGCCGAGGCCGGGCCCCGGGCTCAGCCCAGCTGGACCGAGCGCTTGGCCAGGCCCATCCAGAACCCGTCGATGACGCTGCGCTGGCTGTCCAGGTCGGCCTCGCCGGCACCGAGGGTGACGAACAGCGGGGCGAAGTGCTCGGTGCGCGGGTGGGCCAGGCGTCCGGCCGGGGCCTTGTGCTCGAAGTCGAGCAGTGCGTCCAGGTCGTGGGCCTCCAGGGCGCGCCGGCCCCAGTCGTCGAACTCGGCCATCACCGAGGTGATCCGGCCGTCGTTGCTGAGCGCCCGCAGGTTGTGGGTGAAGAAGCCGCTGCCGACGATCAGCACGCCCTCGTCGCGCAGCGGGGCGAGCTTGCGGCCGATCTCCATCAGCCGCCGCGGGTCGAGGGTGGGCAGCGAGATCTGGAGCACCGGGACGTCGGCGTCCGGGTACATCTCCACCAGCGGGACGTACGCGCCGTGGTCGAGGCCGCGGTCGGGGATGTCCTGGACGGGCGTGCCGGGGGCGCGCAGCAGCTTGCGCACGCGCTCGGCGAGTTCCGGCGCGCCGGGGGCGGCGTACCGGACCCCGTAGTAGTGCTCGGGGAAGCCCCAGAAGTCGTACACCAGTGGGAGGGTGGTGACGGCGCCGAGGGCGAGCGGGGCCTCCTCCCAGTGGGCGGAGACCATCAGGACGGCCTTGGGCCGGGGCAGGTCGGCGGACCAGGCGGCCAGCTCGCCCGGCCAGATCGGGTCGTCGGCCAGCGGCGGAGCGCCGTGCGACAGGTACAGGGCGGGCATGCGCTCAGGGGCCGCGGTGCTCATGGCGTCCTCCTCGGGACCGGGTCGGGTGGTCGTTCACCAGAAGGGAGATAGTTCAAATTTGAACGTCTCCACTGCTACTGAAGGTACACCTTTGTTCGAATTTGAACAACAGGAGTAGGATTCACCCCATGTCCTCACTGAACGAACCCCGCTGGCTGGACCCGGACGAGGCGGCCGCCTGGCGGGGCTTCGTCACGGCGAGCAACCTGCTGAACCGGCGGCTGGAACGCCAGCTCAAGGAGGACTCGGGCCTCTCCCACCAGCAGTACGAGATCCTGGTGCACCTGTCCGCCGCCCCCGGCGACTCGCTGCGGATGACCGAACTCGCCGACAAGCTGGTCACCTCCAAGAGCGGCCTGACCTACCAGGTCACCCAGCTGGAGCGGACGGGCCTGGTCGCCCGCCGCTCCTGTCCCAGTGATGTGCGCGGCGTCATCGCCGAACTCACCGACCAGGGACGGGAGATGCTGCGCCTGGCCGCGCCCGGGCACGTCGCCCTGGTGCGCGAGCTGCTGATCGACGTGCTCAGTCGCGAGCAGCTCGCGATGCTCGCCGAGGGCCTCGGCGCGGTCAGCGCCCGGCTCCGGCTGGACGACGCCTAGGACGCGCCCCGACCCTCGCCGAGCGCCGCCGCCCGCTCCAGCAGCAGCTCCCGCTCCCGCTCGTTGCGGGTCATCCCCGCCGCCCGCTCGAACTCCGCCCTGGCCTCCGCCGCCCGCCCCAGCCGGGCCAGCAGATCGCCCCGCACGCTCGGCAGCAGGTGGTAGCCGCGCAGCGCCGGCTCCGCGGCCAGCTCGTCCACCAGCTCCAGCGCGGCGGCCGGGCCCCGGGCCATCGAGACGGCCACCGCCCGGTTCAGCGCCACCACCGGGGACGGCGACAGCGCGAGCAGCCGCTCGTACAGTGCGGCGATCGTCGCCCAGTCGGTGTCCTGGTAGCGCCGCGCCTTGGCGTGGCAGGCGGCGATCGCGGCCTGCACCGAGTACGGCCCGGTGCCGGCCCGTCGCAGGGCGTCGAAGCCGCGCCGGATCAGCAGCCCGTCCCAGCGGGCCCGGTTCTGCTCGGCCAGCAGCACCGGCCGCCCGTCGGGCCCGGTCCTGGCGGCCGTGCGCGAGGCCTGGAACTCCAGCAGCGCGGCCAGCCCGTGCGCCTCCGGTTCGGCCGGCACCAGCGCGGCCAGCACCCGGGCCAGCCGCAGCGCGTCCTCGCACAGCTGGGGGCGGAGCAGGTCGTCCCCGGCGGTCGCCGAGTACCCCTCGTTGAAGATCAGGTAGATGACCTCCAGCACCGAGGACAGCCGCTGCGCCCGGTCCTCCCCGGACGGCACCTCGAACGGCACCCCGGCCTTCGCCAGCGCCCGCTTCGCCCGGACGATCCGCTGCGCCACCGTCGGCTCCGGCACCAGGAAGGCGCGGGCGATCTCCGGGGTGGTCAGCCCGCCGAGCAGCCGGAGGGTGAGCGCGATCCGCGCCTCCGCCGACAGCACCGGGTGGCAGGCGGTGAAGATCAGCCGCAGCAGGTCGTCGTCGATGCCGTCCGGTTCGGCCGGTTCCGGCGCGGGGGCGTCCTCCAGCGACCGCCCCACCTCGGCGAGCTTGCGGGCGTAGACCTCCCGGTGGCGGACCAGGTCGATCGCCCGGTGCCTGGCGGTGGCCGTCAGCCAGGCGCCCGGACTGTCCGGGACGCCCTCCCGCGGCCACCGCTCCAGCGCGGCCACCAGCGCGTCCTGCGCCAGCTCCTCGGCGATGCCGACGTCCCGGACGATCCGGGCGACCCCGGCGATGATCCGCGCGGACTCGATCCGGAACACCGTCTCGACGGCCGCCGCCGCGGTCCCGTGGGTACCAGCCCTCTCCGTCACGGCCACCCATCAGAGCAGCCGGCGCGGCGGGAGGCAAACACTGCCACGGCTGTTACTTCGGCGGCTCCGGCGTCTCCTCGATCTGCCGGACCTCGGCCTCGACCGGCCAGTGCACGGGGTGGGCCCGGAGGAAGCGCCGGGTCCACTCCAGGGCCTCGGCGTGGTCCTTGCACTGGAGGATGGCGTAGCCGCCGACGACCTCCTTGGTCTCGGTGAACGGCCCGTCGGTGTAGCCGATCTTCCCGTCGGCCCAGGTCAGCCGGGTGCCCTGGGAGGTCGGGGTCAGGCCGGCGGTCTCCAGCATCACCCCGGCCTTGGTGATCTCCTCGAACAGGGCCCCCATCCGCTGCTCGAACCCCGGGTCGGGCTCCCACCCGTCGCGGGACTGCTCGTCGATGCGGATCAGCGTCATGAAGCGCGGCACGGTGACTCCTCGGTCGTGCGGGCGGGGCCTCTCCCCGCCTCTCACCCCTGCGTCGAACGGGCCGGCGCCGGATCGACACCCGGCGCGAAGATTTCTTCCGCCGATTCCCCGCGCGGGTTCCCCGCTCCGTCATTAGCCAGCAGATGCGAGCCGGAATTCACCCGATCCATCGCATCTGCGAATGCGAGCCCGGAGGCTCGGGTACTCCTCCTCCCGGGCCACGACGGCGTGGCCCGGGAGGAGGGAGCACCCATGACCCCGGCCGGACCCACCGTCCGACTCCACGGCCACCTCGACCGCCCCGCCCGGCTGACGGTGGCGGAGCTGCGCGGCCTCCCCGCGCACCGCGTCGAGGTCAGCTTCGACTGCCGGACCGCCGGCGAGCAGCGCCACGGCTACGAGGGCCCGGCACTGCTGGACGTGCTGCGCACGGCCGGGCCCCGGATCGACTTCTCGGGACGCAAGCAGCGGCTGCGCTTCCTGCTCTCGGTGGCCGGCGCCGACGGCCACCGGGCGGTGGTCTCCTGGGCCGAGATCGACCCGGACTTCGGCGGCCAGGAGATCCTGCTGGCCACCAGCATGGACGGTGCCCCGCTGGACGCCGCCGGACCGCAGCTCGTCGTCCCCGACGACCACTGCGGCGCCCGCTACGTCAGCGCCGTCACCGACGTCTGGCTCGGCCCGCTCGGCGACCCGGCGCACCCCACCCGCTGACCGCCGTCCGGCCCGCCGGGGCCCGGCCGGGCCGCCCGGTCCGGCCGCCCTTCCGGGGCCCGGTCGGGCCGTCCCGTCCCACGGTCCCGTCCGGCCGCGGGGACAGCCTGCGGCCCCGGCCCCGAGCCGCACCCCGGAAGGGCCGGACGGCGGTCCGAAAACACTCGCCCGAGCCGGGTTTCCGTGCCAACATGCCCCATATGGGGACGATTCTGCACGGCACCTTGGTCACGCTCCGCCCGGCCACCGGCGAGGACATCCCGGCGCTGGCGGCCATCCGCGGCACGCCCGAGGTGTTCGCCCGCTGGCGGGGCGGTGACGACCTGGCCGGCGAGGTCGCCAG
Source organism: Kitasatospora sp. NPDC091335 (assembly GCF_044757205.1). Lineage (NCBI taxonomy): Bacteria > Bacillati > Actinomycetota > Actinomycetes > Kitasatosporales > Streptomycetaceae > Kitasatospora > Kitasatospora sp. NPDC091335. The sequence continues at coordinate 968,379 of NZ_JBIVUM010000001.1, forward strand.
CGACCTGGAGTCGCCCGGTACCGAGACCTTCGCGATCGACGTCGGCGGCGAGGTGGTCGGTGCCATCCAGTGGTACGCCAACAACGACGACGAGTACCGGCACGCCGGGATGGACCTCTACCTCGACCCGACGGTGCACGGCCTGGGCCTGGGCACCGACGCGGTGCGCACGATGGCCAGGCACCTGGTGCACGACCACCACTACCACCGGCTGGTGATCGACCCGGCCGCGGACAACCTCGCCGCGATCCACTGCTACACCAAGGTCGGCTTCCGCACCGTCGGCACCATGCGCCAGTACGAGCGGGGCTCGGACGGCACCTGGCACGACAACCTGCTGATGGACCTGCTCGCGGACGAACTGCTCGACGGCTGAGGGGCCGCGGCGTCCCCGGTGTCCTCGACGGCCCGGCGGCCCGGCGTCAGTCCCGCGCCGCGGCCGGCGGGCAGCCGCAGGAGCGCCGGACCACCAGCTGGGCCGGGAAGGTCCTGGCGCCCCGCTCGCGGCGCTCCCGCCCGCCGAGGACGAGATCCAGCGCGGCGCGGGCCATCTCGTCCTGCGCGGTGGTGACGGTGGTCAGCGCGGGCCCGGCGATCACCGCCTCGGCGATGTCGTCGAAGCCGGCCACCGCGAGGTCCTCGGGCACCCGGATGCCGAGGTCGTCGGCGGCCCGCAGCAGGCCGATCGCCTGGTCGTCCGTCGTGCAGAACACGGCGGACGGCCGGTCGGGCCCGGCCAGCAGCGCGAGCGCCTCGCCGTGCGCCCTGACCCGGTCGAACGGCGCCGGAACGAGCCGTCCCTCGGTGGGCAGCCCGGCCTCCTCCAGCGCGGCGACCCAGCCGGCCGTCCGCCCGGTGACCGGGTCGTGCGGGCTGAGCGCCCGGGTGCCGCCGAAGCAGTGCACCTCGGCGTGCCCGTGCCCGAGCAGGTGGCGGACCACCTCGCGGGCCCCGCCCTCGTCGTCGGCGACCACGGCGACGCCGTCCGGGCTCTCGGCCCGGTGGTGCAGCAGTACCACCGGGGTGCCGTCGGCCGCGTCGAAGCCGGTCAGCCCGGGGGTGGCCGGGTCCTGGGTGACCAGGATCAGGCCGTCCACCTGCATCCCGAGGAAGGCGCGGATGTAGTGCGCCTCGCGTTCGTCGGCGTAGTCGGAGTTGCCGATCAGCAGCAGCCGGCCGTGCTCGGCGGCGGCCTGTTCGACGGCGTGGGCGAGCCCGGCGAAGAACGGCTGGCGGGCGTCCGGCACGACCATGCCGAGCAGGTTGGTCCGCCGCCTGGCCATCGCCTGGGCGACCCGGTTCGGCCGGTAGCCCAGCTCCTCGACCGCCGCGAGCACCCGCGCCCGGGTCGCCGCCGCCACCGGCCGCGGCCCGTCGTTGATCACATAACTCACGACCGCCGTGGACGTCCCCGCCACCCGCGCCACATCGTCCCGTGTCACCCTCGCCATGAGCGTTGAGCCTACACAGCCCCTCCGACCAGCCGGTTTGCCGAGCCCGTGGCGGCCCCGACCGGTGCTCTGCGGTGGCCGGCGGCCCCGGAGCGCCCGGAGCCTGGTGGTGCTCAACCCCCTTCCGGCGCCCGCCGCCTGGCCGTACCTGCCGGCCTCGGTCGCGGTCCAGACGGCGTCCACGGTGCTGCTGCTGCGGGCCTACCAGCTGGGGGACTTCGGGCAGATGTACCCGATCGCCCGGGGCAGCGCACCGCTGCTGGTCGCACTGATATCGGCGGTGCTGCTCGGCCGGCACCCGGGCGCGGGCGAGGTGCTGGGCGTCCTGGTGATCTCCTGCGGCCTGATCGGCCTCGCCTTCGCCCGGGGGATACCCGGCCGGGCGCAGCTGCCCGCCCTCGGGGCCGCGGTCGGCACGGGCGTGATGATCGCGGTGTACACGGTGCTGGACGGCAGCGGCGTGCGGGAGTCCGGGACGGTCGGCGGCTACGTGGCCTGGCTGTTCCTGCTCCAGGGGCCGGTGCTGGTGCTGCTCGTCCGGGTCCGGCGGGGGCCGGGGCTGCTCGCCGGGGCGGGCCGGGCGGTGCCGCTGGGGATCGTCGGCGGGGTGCTCTCGCTGACGGCGTACGGGCTGGTGGTGTGGGCGCAGGCCAGGGGTGACCTGGCGACCATCGCGGCGCTGCGCGAGACCGGCATCGTGATCGCCGCGCTGATCGCCGCCGTGGTGTTCCGCGAGCGCCTCGGCCGGCTGCGGCTGACGGCCGCGCTCACCGTGCTGGGCGGGATCGCCGTGCTGGAACTCGCCCGGCCCTGAGACCGGGGCCGGGCGGTGCCAAACGGTGCCGAACGGCGGTGCCAAACGGTGCCGAACGGCGGGGCCTCAGGCGGCGTCGGGCACGACCACCGTCAGCGAGGTGTCCTGGAGCACGAAGCCCAGCGCCTCGTAGACCCGGCGGGCCGGATTGCCCTCGGACACCACCAGGGTCACGTCGGCGAGTCCGCGCGCGGCGGCGTCCCCGATCGCCCGGCGCAGCAGGTCGGCGCCGAGGCCGCGGTAGCCCCGCTCCGGGTGGCGGTAGACGTCGCCGACCCAGGGACGGCCGTCGCGGTCGGTGAGGACCAGCCCGGCGACCACGCGGTCCTCCGCGTCCACCGCGAGCAGGCTGGACGGCAGCACCGGGCCGATGACCTTGCCTTCGAGCAGCGGGACGAGGCGTTCGGCCATCACCTGCGCGTCCTCGCCGGGGTAGTGGTCGACGTGGCCGACAGGGAACGCGGCCCGCCAGGCCTCGTAGATCTCCTCGGGCGCGCGGTCGCAGGGCACCGCCCGCAGGCCCTCGCGCAGCGGCGTCCCCGCCCAGTCGGCGGGCGGGGGATCGGCGCGCAGGTCGCGGCGGAAGGTGTGGGCGTGCCGCAGCACCCGCGCGCCCTGCGCCACGAGTTCCTGCCCGAGCCCGGGCGGTCCTGAGACCACCCAGCCGGGCAGCTCGGCCCGGACGAACCCGGCGGCGTCCACCGACTCGTCCAGCACTTCCAGCAGGTCGGCCCAGGGCCGTCCGTCCCGCTCGTCCAGCAGGTAGCGCAGCACCGGCTCGCCGTCCGTACCGCGCCTGACCACCCGGTCCTCGGTCATGGCCCACCCCACAATCTCGCTGTCGTTCGTCGGCGGCCCATGGTCACCGAGGCCCCGCCCCGGGGCAACCGGTTTTCCGGGTTCCGGGGTGACGGGCGACGAGCGAGCGGCGGCGGGAGGCTCAGGCCACCACCGCGGCCCGGACGCAGAGCACGTCCGGCAAGTGGGAGAGCAGCAGCGACCAGCTCTCGCCCTCGTCCCTGCTGCCGTACACGTCACCGGTCCGGTTGCCGAAGTAGATCCCGGCCGGGTCGGCGTCGTCGGTGCGCAGGGCGTCGCGCAGCACGATCCCGTAGTGGTCCTCGCCGGGCAGGCCCTCGGCGAGCTGCTGCCAGCTGGTGCCGCCGTCGTTGGTGCGGAACACCCGGCAGCGGCGGCCGGGCGGGATGCGGTCGTCCGCGCCGCCGAGCGGGAAGAGGTAGGCGGTGTCGGCCCGGCGCGGGTGGGCGGCCACCGCGAAGCCGAACTCGGCGGGCAGTCCGTCCACGATCGAGCGCCAGCTGCCGCCCCAGTCGTCGCTGCGGTAGACGCCGCCGTGGTTCTGGAGGTAGAGCCGGTCCGGGTGGACCGGGTCCGGGGCGATCTTGTGCACGCACTGGCCGAACTCGGGGTACTGGCCCTCCTCCGGGAAGAACTCGGCGCGCAGACCGGTGTTGGAGGGCTGCCAGCTGTCGCCGCCGTCCTTGCTGCGGTAGACGCCACCGCTGGAGACGGCGACCAGCAGCCGCTGCGGGTCGCGCGGGTCGGTCAGGATCGTGTGCAGGCCCTGGCCGCCGTAGCCGGCGCCCCAGTGCGGCCGCTGGGGGTGGTTCCAGAGTGACTCGACCAGGTCGAAGCTCTCGCCGCCGTCGGTGGAGCGGAACAGCGCGGCGGGCTCGGTGCCCGCGTAGACGACGCCCGGTGCCTCCGCTCCGGCGGGTTGGAGCTGCCAGACCCTGGTGAGCGAGGTGCCGGTGGGCTCGGGGAAGCGGATGGCCGGCCGCACGGGCTCGGACCAGCTGGCACCGAGGTCGTCGGAGCGCCAGACCGAGGGCCCCCAGTGGCTGCTGTCGGCCCCGGCCAGCAGTCTGGTCCGCCCGTCGCGGCGGTCGATGGAGACGGAGTAGATCGCGTTCATCGGGAAGTGCGGCCCGCTGAACTCCCATGTCAGCCGGTCGCGGCTGCGGCCGAGAAAGAGGCCCTTCTCGGTTCCGACGGCCAACAGCACCTCGGTCATGCCACACCACCTGGTCACGAGCAAGCACGGCCCCCCGGGACGGTCCCCGACTGCCAGTGTCCCGCCGCCCAACGATGGTCACATCTCGCCGCGCCGGTCACCCGGGAGGCGGACGGGGGCGCGGTGGCCCTGGGAGCAGTGGGAGCCGCGGTGGCGCTGGGGGCCGTCGGCCCGGACCCACTACCCCCGGCAGTCCTCCAGCAGCCGCAGCCAGACCTCGCTGATCGTCGGGTACGCGGGCACCGCGTGCCAGAGCCGGTCGATCGGCACCTCACCGACCACCGCGACGGTCGCCGAGTGCAGCAGTTCGGCGACCCCGGGGCCGACCAGGCAGGCGCCGACGATCACCTCCCGGTCCAGGTCGAAGACCACCCTGGCCCGGCCGCGGTAGTCGTCGCCGTACAGCGAGGCCCCGGCGACCGAGCCGATCTCGTGGTCGACGGTCTTCACCCGCAGCCCGGCCGCCTCGGCGGCGGCCGAGGTCAGGCCGACGGCGGCGACCTCCGGCTGGGTGAAGACCACCTGGGGCGCGCCCGCGAGGTCTGCGGACGCGGCGTGCGCGCCGTAGCGCGAGGTGTCCAGCGGGCGCCCCTCGGCACGGGCGGCGATCGCCGCGCCGGTGATCCTGGCCTGGTACTTGCCCTGGTGGGTGAGCAGCGCCCGGCGGTTGACGTCGCCGACGGCGTAGAGCCACGCGCCGTCCACCCCGAGCACCGTGCAGCTGTCGTCCGCCTTCAGCCAGTCGCCCGGCTTCAGGCCGACCTGCTCCAGCCCGACGTCGGCGGTGCGCGGGGCCCGGCCGGTCGCGTACAGCACCTCGTCGACGGTCAGTGTCCCGCCACCGCCCCGCCCGTCCCGGGCGGCGAGGGTGAGGGTGACGGGCCCGGAGCCGTCCGCCCGCTCCAGTGCGGTGACCTCGGTACCGAAGCGGACGTCCACCCCGGCGGCCCGCAGGCCGTCCGCGACCAGCTCACCCGCGAACGGCTCCATCCGCGGCAGCAGTCCGTCGCCGCGCACCAGCAGCACCACCTCGGAGCCGAGCGCCCGCCAGGCGGCGGCCATCTCCACCCCGACCACCCCGCCGCCGACCACCGCCAGCCGCCCGGGGACGGTCTGCGAGCCGGTAGCCTCCCGGTTGGTCCACGGGTGGGCCTCGGCGAGCCCCGGCACGTGCGCGGGCAGCACCGGGCGGCTGCCGGTGCACACCGCGACGGCGTGCCGGGCGGTCAGCAGCCGCTCGCTGCCGTCCTCGGCCTCCACCGTCACCGTCCGCACCCCGGCCAGCCGGCCGTGGCCGCGGACCAGCTCGATCCCGGTGTCCCGCAGCCACCGCACCTGACCGTCGTCCTGCCAGTTCGAGGCGAAGGAGTCCCGCCGGGCCAGCACCGCGGCCGGGTCCAGCCGCCGGTCGCCGACCGCCTCCCTGGAGCCGGCCACCGCGCGGGCGTCGGCCAGCGCGGCCACCGGGCGCAGCAGCGCCTTGCTGGGCATGCAGGCCCAGTACGAGCACTCGCCCCCGACCAGCTCGGCCTCCACGATCACGGTGCGCAGCCCGGCGGCGACCGTCCGGTCGGCCACGTTCTCGCCGGTCGGGCCGGCTCCCAGAACGATGACGTCGTACTCCTCGGCGGTGCTGGTCATGCCCGGTCCTCCGTCGTCTCGGTGGCCACCCCGGCCGGTGTGGCGGGGGTGGCGGGCGTGCGCCCGCGGGTGTCGGGCAGCCGCGCGCGCCGGTTCCCGTGCGGGGCGCCGGCCGGGGCGACCCTCCGGGGGAGCGGGCCGCGGCCGCCGTCGGTTCCGTACCCGAGCCTGGCCCGGACCGCCTCCGACGGCCACTTCGCGCGGTCGTCGCGCGCCGGTGGGGCCGTCCCGGTGCGTCCGCCGGGCAGGGCGCGCGCCGGGGCGGCCGGCCCGGGGTCGCCGGCCGGCTCGAACTCCGGTCCGGCGACGGGCGGTTCGGTGCGGACCGGCTGCCCGCTCATGGCTGCTCGCACACGCTGCTCGCTCTCCGCTCGGGTACGCCGTGGGCCCCATCCTGCCGGTCCGGGCACGGCTGCGCGACGGACGGACACGCCACGGGCGCTGCCGGGCACACCGAAGGGCGCGGACGGGACAAGGCCGGGGCTCACGGACGGTCGGCTCGCGGACGGTCGGCCCACGGACGGTCGGCCCGCCCACGGACGGCCCGCGAACGGTCGGGGCTCAGAGCGCGGCGAGCTCCGTCAGCACCGCCGCCGTGTCCGCCGGGCGGGAGAACATCGGCCAGTGCCCGGTGGGCAGTTCGCGCAGCTCCCAGTTCGGCCCGGACATCCCGGCGAAGTACGGGTGCCCGGAGGCGATCAGCTCGCGCACCTGGGAGAGCGGGAAGGAACAGGAGACCAGCGCCTGCGGCAGCGCGGCCCCGGCGCCGGTCAGCCGCAGCCGGTCCCGGAACGCCCCGGCCGGGTGCGGGGTGGCCCGGGAGCGGACGCGTGCCAGGGTGGCCTCGTCCAGCCCCGCCACGCTCGCGCCGTGCTCGGCCAGGTACTCCCAGGGCGGCATCGGGAGACGGCCGTCGATCACCGAGGCCTCGGCCGTGCTCCGGTAGTCGGGCTGCCAGAGGTCCTGGACCGCGGAGCCGTCGATCAGCGGGCCGCTGTCCAGGTAGACCACCCGGCGGATCCGCTCCGGCATCCGGTCCGCGAGCCCGCCCACGGGGGCGCAGGCGCCGCTGTGCCCGACCACGACGGCGTCCGACAGGTCCTCCCTGACCAGCAGGCCGGCGAGGTCGGCGATGTGCTCCTCCAGCCCGAACTCGCCTGCCTCGCCCGATCGTTCGGCCATCCCGGGCAGGCTGACCGGGTACACCCGGTGCCCGGCCGCGCGCAGCGGCGCGGCCACCTCGTCCCAGGCCCAGGCGCCGAGCCAGAAACCGGGAACCAGTACGAACGTGCTCATGGCGGATCACTCCTTCGTCGGTGGGGATCGTCCGGAGAGGCCACGACGGGCCCGCGGGAGGGCTCTGCCGCGGTGGGGGCCTTCTCCACCACCGACTCTAGAATCGGATCCGGACAGAAGTCGCCCGGATTTCCTCCGCCTCGCCGCAAGGTGTCCGGAACGGGTGACGGAGACGACGCGGAGGCGACTCGGCAGCGGAAGGAGCACACGGTGGAGCACCCGGTCAGCCGCGTCCTCGCCCTGCTGGAACTGCTCCAGGACCGCCCCGGCCTGACCGGCGCCGAACTGGCCGCCCGGCTGGACGTGGACGAGCGCACCGTCCGTCGCTACGTGGCCCGGCTGGCCGACCTCGGCATCCCCGTCCAGGCCGACCGCGGCCGCTACGGCGGCTACCGCCTGCGGCCCGGCTACCGGCTGCCGCCGCTGATGCTCACCCCGGACGAGGCCGCCTCCGTCGTGCTCGGCCTGCTGGCCGGCCGCAGCTCCGGCCTGTCGGTGGGGGAGGGGGCCACCGAGACCGCCCTCGGCAAGATCCAGCGGGTGCTGCCACCGCCGCTGCGCGAACGGGTCGCCGCGGTCGAACAGACCCTCGGCCTCACCGCCACCCCCGCCACCGGCCCCGGCCCGGCCGCCTCCGCGCTGTTCACCCTGGCCGAGGCTGCCCGCCGGCGGCGCCGGGTGCGGCTCGGCTACCGGGACCGCGAGGACCGGCCCAGCGAGCGCGAGTTCGATCCGTACGGGCTGGTCTTCCACTCCGGGCGCTGGTACACCACCGGGCTCGACCACCGCAGCGGCGAGCCGCGGACCTTCCGGCTGGACCGGATCACCCGGGTCGAGCAGGGCGAGACGGGCTTCGAGCCGCCCGAGGACTTCGACCCGGTCCAGCGGGTGGTGGAGTCACTGGCCGGTGCGCCCTGGCGGCACCGGGTGGAGGTGGAGCTGGCGACCACCCTCGCCGAGGCCCGCCGCCGGCTGCCGCCGGCCGCCGGCACCCTCACCGAACTCGCCGGGGACCGGGTGCTGCTGCGGGCCCGGGCGCAGAACCTGGACGGTGTCGCGGTACTGCTGGCCGGCCTGGGGTGGCCGTTCACCGTCCGGGAGCCCGCCGCGCTGCGCGTCGAGGTGCGGGCGCTCGCGGCCCGGCTCGCCGCCTGGGGCGCCGAGCCGGGGTGACCGCCCCGGGCGGACGCCGGGGCCGGGTACGGCGAAGGGCCGGGGAGGCGGCGCGCGCTCCCCGGCCCTCGGACGTCCGGACCGGGATCAGGCCTGGCCGCCGGCCGCCTGCTCCTCGGCGACCTTGCGCTTCACCTCGGCCATGTCCAGACCGCGGGCCTGGCCGATCAGGTCCTCGAACACCGTCTCGGGCAGCGCTCCGGGCTGCGAGAAGACGAGCACGCCCTCGCGGATGATCGCCAGCGTCGGGATCGACTGGATCCCGAACGCGGAGGCCAGCTCCTGCTGCGCCTCGGTGTCGACCTTGGCGAAGACCAGGTCCGGGTGGCGCTCGGCCGCCTTCTCGTACACCGGGGCGAACTGGCGGCACGGCCCGCACCACCCGGCCCAGAAGTCGATGAGGACGAAGTCCTTGCCCTCCGGGCCAGGGACGATGTCGTCGAAGTTCTCCTTGGTCAGCTCGACCGTGCTGCTCATCTCGCGGTTCCTTCCCTTCCGGAGGTGGCGGTTCATGCCATGTGCCCGCCACAACGGTCCTGGTCGACGGCGTATTCCGGAGGCTTCGGGGCCCCGGGGTTGAGCAGTCGGCGGCCGGTGCCCGTACAGGAGGGTGTCCGGTCCGTCCCGACCCTTCCCCCGTGGGAGGCACCCCATGCGCAGCACACCCCGCACCCGCAGGACCGTGGCGCTGACCGCCTCCGGCATCGCCGCCGCGGCCCTGATCGCCGGCTGCGGCTCGTCCGGCGGCGGCTCGTCGCACACGGCGAGCCCGAGCACCCCGGCGAGCGTCACCATGCAGACCGCCCACGACCCCACGCTGGGCACCATCGTCACCGACAGCGCCGGATTCACGCTCTACCGCTTCGACCAGGACCGCAACAGCCCGCCGGAGTCCTCCTGCAACGGCAGCTGCGCCGTCGTCTGGCCGCCCGAGCACGCCGACGGCAACGTCGCGGTGAAGGGCATCGACAGCAAGCTGGTCGGCACCGTCACCCGCGCCGACGGCACCAAGCAGGTCACCCTGAACGGCTGGCCGGCCTACCGCTACGCGCCGGACGCCAAGCCCGGCGACACCAAGGGCCAGGGCGTCGGAGGCACCTGGTTCGCGCTGACCCCGAGCGGCGGCAAGGCGGGTGCCACGGGCGGCGGAACCCCGGGCCCCGCGAACCCCAGCCCGATGCCCGGTACCCCGATGCCCAGCACCCCGGGCTACTGAGTACGCCCTGGTGACCGGTGCCCGCCGCCCTCGCCCAGGAGGTCCGGGTGCGCAACGATGAAGTGGTGACCGAGGAGCACCCCGGCGGCCGCTCCGGCGCCCGCGGTCCTGGGGCGCCGGACGAGGACCTGATGCGCGCCCTGTACCGGGAGCACGCCGGTCCGCTGTTCGGGTTCGTGCTCCACCTGGTCGCGGGCGACCGGCAGCGGGCCGAGGACGTCGTGCAGGAGACGCTGGTCCGCGCCTGGCGCAACATCCACCGGCTCGACCCGTCGGCCGGCTCGCTGCGGCCCTGGCTGGTCACGGTCGCGCGGCGGATCGTGATCGACGGCCACCGCAGCGCGCTGGCCCGGCCGCGCGAGGTGGACGCCTCGGTGCTGGAGCAGCTGCCCGCCGAGGACGCGATCGACCGGGCGCTGCGGATGATGACCGTCGCGGACGCGCTCGGCGACCTCTCGCCCGCGCACCGGGAGGTCATCGTCGAGACCTACCTCAAGGGCCGCACGGCCAACGAGGCGGCCGCCGAACTCGGCATCCCGGCCGGCACCGTGCGCTCGCGGGTGTTCTACGCGCTGCGCTCGCTCAGGCTCGCGCTGGAGGAACGGGGAGTGACATCGTGACCAGGCACCCCGACCCTGACCCTGACCCCGGCCCCGACCCCCGCCCCGACCCGGGCCGGGTGACCGGGGGCCCGCCGGGCGACGCCTCCGGCGGCCCGGAGCACGTCGACGCCGGCGCGTACGTCCTCGGTCTGCTGGAGCCCGCCGAGCGCGCCGCCTTCGAGCGGCACCTCGCCGGCTGTCCGCAGTGCGTCCGGCAGGTGGCCGAACTCGGTTCGGTGGAGCCACTGTTGGGTGAGTACGCGGCCTCCGCGCGGGCGGCCGGGGCGGACCCGGCCGCCCCCGCCCCGCAGCCGGGCCCGGAGCTGCTGGACCGGCTGGTCGCCCAGGTCGGTGCCACCCGGCGCCGGGGCCGGGTGCGGCGGCTGGTACTGGCCCTGGCCGCCACCGTGATGGTGGCGGCCGGCCCCGCCGTCACCGCCGCGGTGATCACCGCCGACCAGGGCCCCGCCGTGGTCGCGGCGGCCGAGCAGTTCAGCGCCACCGACCCTGGCACCGGCGCGCACGCCACCGTCGGCGTCGACGGCACCACCCTGGGCAGCCGGGTCAGCCTGCAACTCTCCGGTGTCCACGGCCCGTTGAGCTGCGCGCTGGTCGCCGTCTCGCGCACCGGCGAGCAGCAGACGGTGACCAGCTGGTCCGTCCCCGCGGTCGGCTACGCGGGCGGCGACGGCACGGTGCGGACCACCGGCGGCGCGGCGTTCCAGCCCGGGGACATCGACCACTTCGAGGTCCGGGTCCAGAACGGCGGCGCGCTGCTGGTCGCGGTCCCGGCGCACCGGTCCTGACCGTACTGGCCCTGACCGCACCGGCGTTGACCGTATGAGCCCTGACCGCGCCGGCCCTGACCGTACGGGCCCGGCTCAGTACGGCCCGTGCGCGACGTGGTAGGCGGCCAGCCGCTCGACCCGGGCCGTGCCCCGGGCGCCGGGCCAGTGCGGGTCCGGCTCGCCGGTGCCGCTCATGTGCTCCCGCCGCCAGGTCCGGCTCCAGCCGACCCGCAGGTCCGGTTCGAAGCCGTGCCACCGTCCGCAGGGGCAGGGCGTCAGCACCTGAGCGCAGGAACGGCACAGCTCGGCCAGGCCGTGGCCGGTCGGCACCGGCACCGGCGGGCCCTCCTCGCCGCAGGCCGGGCAGCCGGGCAGCTCGGCGCCGTCCAGCAGCGCGTTCTGCCGCCGGACGTAGTCGGGCAGGCTCAACTTCGGGTGCAGGAACGGGTCGTGGCGCCAGGTCGCGTGCGGAGACTCCCAGCGGGGCCGGTCCCACCACGCCGTCTCCGACGGCTTCCGCCGCCCGGCCCGCTTCTCGGCCCGCCGCCGGGCCGCGTACTCCTCGGCCCGGGCCCGCCACAGCTCCCGCGCCTCGTGCAGCTCCTCCACCGCGCGGAGCAGCGAGTCCGGGTCCGTCTCCAGGTGCCGGGGCATCCGGGCGCTGACGGTGAGGTGGTGGTACGTCGACCGCAGCCCGTACGGGGCGAAGCGGGTCAGGCAGGTGCGCAGCGCGCTGTGCCGCCGGTGCAGCGGGAGCGAGGTGTCGTGCACCCGGGCCCGGTGGGTGGGGAATCCGGTCATGCAGGGGGCTCCAGGTCCAGTGCCCGGGCGAGGGCCGCGGTGACGGCGGCGGCGTGCCCGGGGAGCTGGCGCTCGGCCCAACTCGCCGCCAGCGCGAGGAAGTCGCGCAGGTCCTGCTCGGCCCCGGCGAGCAGGCGGCGCAGTTCGTCCACCGGAAGTTCGATCACCGTGCCGTCGCGATGCCCGCCGTCCTCGTCGTCCTCGCCGTTCCCGGCGTCCTGGGTCAGCCGGACGACCCGGCCGACGCACTCGGCCCGGGCGTCGGGGTCGTGGCCGAACCAGGCGGTGCCGGAGCCGTCCGTGACGTTCAGCCACCCGCGCCACTCCTCCAGGCCGTTGCAGCAGCCCGGTTCGAAGACGGCGCCGGTGGCGGAGTCGGTCACCACCAGGCCGCCGGGGGCGTACGGAAGCGGATCGGTGAGCAGCCCGTGCAGGAAGGAGCCATGCGGGTCCGCCGGCCGGGGGCCGCGCTCCTCGGCCTCCGCCGACCCGGGCTCGACGTCGTTGTGCCCGGCCAGCCGCCAGAGCGCCGTGCCCACCTCGGCCGGCGTCAGCCGCCCGTTCAGGGTGAGGTGCCCGTACGGCTCGTGATCGCCCGTCGGCCAGAGCGTGAAGCCGTCGGGGGCGAAGATCTCCAGGACCGGTCGCATCGACATCATCCGCCGATGATCCCGGACGCGCCTCCGTCCCGACCAGCGGTTTTACTCCGCCCTGCCGCGATCCCGGCCAGTACGCGCCCGCAGCGCCGGGCGAAGGCGCGCTGGGCGAGCGGGAACAGCGGACCGGCCGGCCGGGCGTACCAGGCGACCGGCCGGCTGAAGGCGGTGACCGAGAACCGGACCGCGCCGTCCGGGTCCAGCTCGACCAGGAAGGTCTCCTCACCACGGGCCAGGTGCCCGGATCGGGTCCCGTAGGTGAAGCCGTACCGGTCCGGGCCCTCGACCGTGGCCAGCACCCGGTTGGGTGCGCCGGCCCGCAGCGGGCCGAGGCCGATGGCGCAGTGCACGGCGACGCCCGGGGCGGCCCGGCCGGCCGACGCGTCGATCCGTACGCCCGCGAGCCGGTGCATCCGCCAGTCGAGCAGGGCGGCGCCGGCGGCCTCCAGCGCGGGGCGGCCGTGGCCGATGAGCGCGCTGTGCCGCAGGTGGTCGTAGCCCGCGGGCAGCTCGCCGGTGCGGCTGGCGCCCTGCTCGGGGTAGCTGTAGTCGTTCATCGCGCGGCCTCCGTGGCCTCGGTCGGGGTCGTGGTGCCCGGCTGGGCGGCGGCGAGCCGGCGCCAGGCGAGCAGGGCGCAGAGCGCGAAGCCGAGCGCGTTGCCGACGCCGTGGGTGGCGGCCATCCAGGTCAGGGTGGGGTGGGGGAGTCCGGCGGCCCGGCCGAGGGCCCACCACAGGGCGAGCAGCATGGTGAGCGCGAGGACGGCCGAGGAGACGGCGAGCAGCCGGGCGGTGACCGGATCGCCGGTGCCGGGACCGCTGCCGCGGGGGCGCAGCTCGCGCCAGGTGACCAGGCCGACCAGCCACATCCCGGTGGTGAGTACGGCGGCTCCGGCGAACTGCCACCAGTTGCCGAGGAAGTACCCGGCCAGCACCAGCAGGGTGCCCGCGGGGACGCTGAGCGCTGCGCAGCGGGCCGCGCCGGAGCCGGGACGGGCGGCGCGGCAGACCAGTCCGGCGACCAGGGCCGCGGTGAACCCGGCGTAGTGGAAGTGCGGGACGGTGAGCGCCAGGATGTGCGGCTCGAAGCCGAACAGCGGGTAGCCGGAGCGCTCGGCGACCAGGGCGACCCCGGCCACCGAGGGCGCGGCGAGCGCGGTGAGCACCGCGACCTCGGCGGGCGCGAGCGAACGGGTGCGGGCCAGCCGCAGCGGCGCGTGCAGGGCGATGGCCAGGGTGCCGAGCGCGTAGAGCAGGGCGCATCCGGCGGCCGGGCCGCCACGGGGCAGCCAGAGCGAGAGCGCGCCGGGTACGGCGGCGAGCGGCCAGAGCCGGCGGACCCGGGCGAGTCCGGGCTCGCCGACCAGGGCGAGGCCGAGCGGGACGACGGCGCCCATGCCGAGCAGGATCAGCAGGTCGACCAGTTCCGTGGTGCCCTTCCCCATTGTGGACACACCCCCTTGAACGCGTTCAAATAGCTTGCGCCACCGACTCTACGCGGCCTGGCTGAACGTGTTCAACTCGACCCGGGGATCGCCCCCGCCCCGTCCGGCCTGGTGTTCACGGTGGGTGCGGCGCACTCTGGAGGAGTAACCGATGGAGGTGATCCGCCATGCAGACTCTGGTCGGTTGGCACATCGAGATGGAGTTCCGCGAAGAGGGAGCGCGGACCAGCGCCGCCGCGCTGGTGAGACTCGGCGACGGGACGGAACTGCGCGCCCACGGCTACAGCAGCCGTCACCCCTCCGACCCGGAACAGCTGAGGGTCGGCGAGGAGATCGCGGGCGCCCGTGCGCTCAACGAGCTCGCCTCGCAGCTGCTCACCAAGGCCCACGGCGAGATCCAGGACGTCAGCCCGGTCCCGACCCACCCGCTGTCGTGACCTTCCGAGCGGGCGGAACGGCCCTGGATCCGGGTCTCGGACACGACGGCCGGAAGAGCCGGGTGCCGGAAACGCCGGGCGCCGGGTGCCGGGGCCGCCCTTCCCGGGGCCCGGCACCCGGCGAGGGTCGCCGATCCGTCAGTTGACGCAGTAGCCGGCCGGCGGCTGCCAGTCGGGACCGACCAGCCGCTGCTCCAGTTCGTTCGGCGTGATGCGGATCCCGACCGTTCCCGCCAGTCCCAGTCGGTACCGGCTGCGGGCCAGCGCGATCAGCGCCGTCAGGCCGTACTTGTTGATCAGCGACGTGCGGTAGCGCGCGGTGTCGTCGGCGTCGCAGAGCCGGGCCCGGGCCGGCACCCGGCGGCCGGTGGGGCGCCCGTGGGCGTCGCAGGGGCCGATCAGTACCCGGGGGTGGCGGCGGATCCGGTCGGCCGCTCCGGAGTGGGCCGGGGTCCAGACCCCGAGGGCCGTGCCGTCCGGTACGACCCAGAGCTGCGAGTCCATCCGGCTGCCGTCCTCGCCGAAGGTGGTGAGCAGGAGGTACCTGCTGTCGGCGAGCCGGTCGGTTGGGTGGTGCACCTGTCCTCCCTGTGGCATCGGGGGATGCGGGTCAGCGCCGGTGGTCCCCGGTGATCTCGCCGAACTCCTCGGCGGTGGGCTTGGGGATCCGGCCGCCCTCGCCGTGGAAGCCACGGGAGAGCCGGGTGCGGGTGCGGGTGAGCACGTCCGTCGGGCGGGCGACTCCATTCTCGTCCACCGGGGCCGCCGCTTCGAGGGGGCGGGGCTGTTCGTGCGCCGTGAGCCGGTGCGGTTCCCGCGGCGAGAGCCGGGGACGACGAAGAAGCCGGCCCGGGCGGCGTACGTGATGGCGTTGAGCGACAGGTGCAGGTGGGTGGCGATCAGGTCGTTGCCGCCGGCCGCGAGCGCCACCAGGTACACGCTGATCCAGGCGGCGCCGAGTGCGGTGCGGACGGGCGCGTTGCGCGGCCGGTCGAGCAGGTGGGGAAACGGCGAGCGGCCCGCCCGGCGTCGTGGAAGACACCGGACGGGCCGCGTACGCACCCGAGCAACCCCTGGAGGGGCGTGTCAGTGCACCAGCACCGGCACCTCGTTCTCCTTCGCCGCGCCCGTGGCCGAGCCCGAACCGGCGTCCGGCCGGCCGGCGTTGATGAAGGTGAAGGCGACCGCGGCGGCCGCCACCAGGATCCCGAAGGACACCCAGATCGCGGTCGAGAAGCCGTGCACCATGCTCTGGAACTGGAGCGCCTTCGCGGCCTCCGGCGAGGCGGCCGCCGCCGCGGTGGCGTGCGAGGCCAGCCAGGTGGTGGTCGCGCTGGCCGCGATGGTGTTCAGCAGCGCGGTGCCGATGGCGCCGCCGACCTGCTGCGAGGTGTTGACCATGGCCGAGGCCACGCCCGCGTCGCGCGGCTGGACGCCGTGCGTGGCCAGGCTCATGGCCGGCATGAACGCGGTGCCCATGCCGAGGCCCATCAGGACCAGACCGGGCAGGATCAGCGCCGGGTAGGAGGTGTCCAGGCCGATGTGGGTCAGCAGGAACATGCCGACCGAGGCGACCAGGAAGCCGGGCGCCATCAGGTACCGGGCCGGGACCCGGGTCATCAGCCGGGCGCCGATCTGGGTCGAGCCGGTGATCATGCCCGCCACCATCGGCAGGAAGGCCACACCGGTCAGCACCGGGCTGTAGCCGAGCACGATCTGGAGGTAGTAGGTCAGAAAGAGGAACAGACCGAACATGCCGATCACGGCCATGCCCAGCGACAGGTACACCCCGCCGCGGTTGCGGTCGAGCACCACGCGCAGCGGCAGCAGCGGGGCCTTGACCCTGCGCTCCACCAGCACGAAGGCGGTCAGCAGCACGGCGGCCGCGACGAACAGCCCGATGGTGGTGCCGGACGACCAGCCGTCGGACTCGGCGCGGGTGAAGGCGTAGACCAGCGAGACCAGGCCGGTGGTCACCAGCAGCACGCCGGGGACGTCCAGCTTGTTGCGGTTGCGGCCCTCGGAGGGCTCGCGGATCACCAGCACGGCGCCCGCGGCGGCCACGATGGCGAACGGGATGTTGACGAAGAAGGTCCAGCGCCAGTTCATGTACTCGGTGAGCAGGCCGCCGAGGATCAGACCGATGGCGCCGCCGCCACCGGCGATCGCACCGTAGATGCCGAAGGCCTTGGCGCGCTCCTTGGCCTCGGTGAACATCACCGCGAGCAGCGACAGCGCGGCCGGCGCCAGCAGCGCGCCGAACACGCCCTGGAGCGCGCGGGCGCCGAGCAGCATCGCGGTGTTGGCCGCGGCGCCACCGAGCGCGGAGGCGAGGGCGAAGCCGGTCAGGCCGACGATGAAGGTCCGCTTGCGGCCCCAGAGGTCGGCGATCCGGCCGCCGAACAGCAGCAGTCCGCCGAAGGCCAGCGCGTAGGCGGTGATCACCCACTGGCGGTTGCCGTCGGTGATGCCCAGGTCCTGCTGCGCGGAGGGCAGGGCGATGTTCACGATGGTCGCGTCGAGGACGACCATCAGCTGGGCGAGGCCGATGAATATCAGCGCCTTCCAGCGCCGGGGATCGGGCAGCGTCGCCGGTCGGGCGTCGGTTTGAGGCATGGGGTTACTCACTTCACGGTGCGTGTGGTGTGCGTGAACGGTCGACTGCCGTACGGGAACGGCAGGTTGCCGTACGGAAGGTGTGTCGGGAGAGTGGGCCGGGGCGCGGCGGGGCGCCACCGGACGGTCGGTGCTGGTGGTCGGGGTCAGTTCTCGGTCTGGAAGTCCTCGAAGGTCGCGGCCCGGCCGGGCAGGACCGAAGGCGCCGGCGCGCGCAGACCGTCCAGGAAGATCTGCAGGTGCCGGTGGACGAAGTCGTCGAGCAGCCGGCAGGAGGTGTTCGGCAGCGGACGGGTCAGCTGGCTCGTCGCGATGAACAGGTCACCGTGGTCGACGTCCGCCCGCAGCTCGCCCGCGACCTTGGCGCGCTCCATCAGCCCGCCCACGGCGGTCTGCAAGCGCGTCCTGATCTCGGCCAACTCCGGGTCGAACGGGTCGACATGGCTGCTGAACAAGGTGCAGAGGCCGCCGACCTTCTCCTCGACGGACGCGTGCGCGAACCGCTGGAGGGCGTCGAACGGGCCGGCTCCGTCAGGAGCCTCCGCCTCCACCGTCGCCGTCTCGGCGAGGGTCAGGATGCGGTTCTTCACGAGCACCGCCACCTCGTGGATCAGCGCCACCCGGTCCGGGAAGTTCCGGTACAGCGTGGCATTGCCGACCCCCGCCCGCTTCGCGATCTCGTCCAGCGGCGCGTCCGCGCCGTGCTCGACGAACACGTCCCGGGCCGCCAGCACGATCCGCTCCCGGTTCCGGCTCGCATCGGCACGCAACTTCGGCGTACGCGCGCTCTCCGTGGGGTGGACCGACTCGGCGGCGGCGGTGGTCACGACGACTGCTCCTCATCAGGATACCGGGGAAATTCTCCCCGCTTCTTCCAACGTACTCGGAAACGGGGAATCCGTCCCCGGAATTTCCCGGACGAGTGTGACCTGAGTCACATCAACTCCGCTTCGGCTGTCTCGGCTATCGTCGAAGTCGGACGACCCGTGACCACTCGCCGGGGGATCTCGTTGATCCGGAGGGTGTCCAGGCGAAGGAGGAAAGCCCGTGACCGCGATCTCCGAACGCCCGCAGATGCTGCCCGAGCAGTTCGAGGAGTTCGCCCGTCACTTGGGTCGAACCGTCGAAGGCATCCGGCTGGAGTTCATCAACGGGAAGTTGGGGATCAAGCCCGTGCCAGACGGCGACCACGGCCGCATCGTCCAGTGGCTCCTACGGATCTGCATCCAGTCTCGGCCGGAGCTCTATCTGCACGATCAAGGCCTGAGGCTTGCGGGCTATCGAGACGGGCGCGCCCGCCCGGACGGCACGCTCGCAGACGCCGACGCATTCGTCGGGTACGGGGACTGGGCGCCGACCGGCGACGTCCTGATGGTCGCGGAGGTCACCTCCTACGACTCCGACACGGATCGTCGTGACCGCGTCGAGAAGCCCCGCGCCTACGCCGAGGCCGGCATCCCCGTCTACCTCCTGATCGACCGGGACTCCGCCGAGGTCGTCGTCCACAGCGAGCCCGACGGCATCCGCTACGAGACCGTCCAGACCCTTCCCTTCGGCAAGACCGTCCGGTTGCCGGAGCCCGTCGGCATCTCCCTGGACACCGAGCCCCTCAAGAACTGGGTGCGCTGATCCCGGGCATGGCTTCCCCGGCGCGGCGCGGGTGGCGGCCTAGGCTGTGGGCGTCCCCAGGGCGGCCGGTGGGCCGTGGGAGTCGGGAGGGGCCCGGCGGCCGGGTGGGCGAGGAGGTTCGCGATGGGCAGCGGTGAGACGACCGCCACGGTGCGCTGTGTGGCTGCCGTGCCGTGCTGGGTGAGCCTGATGGCCGGGGACCTGGAGGCCGCCACGGGCTTCTACGGGCCGCTGCTCGGCTGGGAGTTCGAGCCGGGGCCGGACCGCTTCGGGCCGTACGCGCACGCGGTGACCGGCGGAGAGGCGGTGGCCGGGCTGGGCGTCGCCGGCTTCGGGGCGGTCCCGCTCGCCTGGACCAGCTACTTCGGGACGGAGAGCGCCGACGCCGCCGCCGACGCGGTGCGCGAACGCGGCGCGACCCTGGCCGTCGGCCCGCTGGCCTTCGACGCCGGCCGGGTGGCCTTCGCGGCGGACCCGGCGGGCGCGGTCTTCGGCATCTGGGAGGGCCCGCCGGGCCGGGCCAGGAAGCTGGACCTGCCCGGGGCGCCGGTCTGGATCGAGCTGCGCACCCCGGACCCGTTCGCGGCGGCGCTGTTCTACGGCGAGGTGTTCCGCTGGGACGGCCGCGACCCGGAGCGTTTCGAGGTCCGCTGGGAGCACGACCGGGTCGTGCTGCGCGCCGAGGGGCACAGCGTCGCGGCGCTGGCCAAGGAGCAGACGGGCGGCCCGGCGGGGACGCCGCCGCACTGGGAGGTCTCCTTCGCCGTGCCGGACGCCGACCGGGCGCTGGCCCGGGCCGTGGAGCTGGGCGGCGGGGCGATCGGGCCGGCCTTCGACTCCCCGTACGGGCGGGTGGCCCGGCTGCGGGATCGTGAGGGCGCCCGGTTCGCGGTGATCAGCCCGAAGGACTGACCGGCCCGCCACCGTCCGGCTTCGTCACCTCACCGGCCTCGTCGCCTCACCGGTCCGCCACTGTCCGGCTGCCTCAGCCGACCGGCCCGTCACCGTCCGGTGCCTCCAGCGCGGCCCGTTCGGCCCGCAGCCGGTCGCCCAGCGCGGCGCGGGCGGCCGCGGGCAGGGCCTTGCGGGCAGCCGGGAAGAGTTGCTCCTCCTCGCCGAGCAGGTGCCGTCGCAGGGTGTCGGCGAGGCCGCGCAGCAGGGTGCCGAAGGCCGGGTCGGCCGGCCCGAGCCCCTGGAGGTCGGCGAGGTACTGCCCGATCGCCAGGTGGTCGTGGATGCTGCGGAACACCAGCGCCCCGCCGTCGGGCACGTCGTGCTGGACCACGGGGAAGAGGTGCTCCTCCTCGGCGGCGCAGTGGGTGAACAGCAGGTCGGTCAGCCGGGCGACCAGCTCGGCGCGCCCGGGGTCGTCGGCCGGTGCGGCCTCGATCAGGTCGAGCAGCTCGGTGGCCGCCCGGTGGTCGGCGGTGAACTCGCCGAGGATGTCCGGCCTGCGGCTCATGGTCCGCCCGCCTCTCGCACGGAATACTGCCCCCGCTGCTTCCAGTATCCGGCGCCGGGCCGCTCACCCGGAGGCGCCCCCGGTCACCCTCCGTCCCGCCGCCCGGTGAGGGCGAGCAGCCGGGTCTGCGGTCCGGCGTCCCCCGGCACCGGCAGCGGCGGGTCGAAGAGCCCGCTGCCGGACAGGTCCCCGTATCCGGTGAACCGGCCGAGCGCGAACTCGACGAGTCCGTCCGGGAGCCGGGTGTGCCGGCCGATGCCCTCGGCGAGGTCCCAGGAGTGGATCACCAGGTCGGTGGTGAGCTGGTCCAGGTAGTACCGGCCGGAGGCGTCCCCGTAGGAGAGGTGGACGGTCAGCTCGGTGGCGCCCGGGACGGCCCACGCCTCCCTGGCCGCCTCGGCGGCGTCCGTCCAGGCACCGAGGGGGTCGTCGCCGAGCACGTCCCCGTCGTAGCGTCCGCCGACCTCGCCGATGGTGGCGCCCATCAGCAGGTCGGGCACCCAGAGCTGCTCGCCGGTGAGGTGGTTGACCAGGTCGCGGACGGACCAGTCGCTGCACGGGGTGGGGGAGTCCCACTGCCCTGGGGTGACCAGTCGGACGCGCTCGCCGAAGGCGGCCAGCGCCTCGGGGTACGGGGTGCCGGTCCCTGCCGCCTGCCGGTGGTGCCTGTGCTGAGCCATGCCTCCACCCTCCCCGGCCCCGGGTGGGCCCGCGAGTCGCCGACGAACCGTCAGTTGTTCAAATTCGAACTTCGCGGTACGGTCGATGGAGCGGCGGTTCAAATTTGAACAATGGCGCGGGGTGACGACCCCGGCCCGCCGCCTCACCACAACTCCCTGACCGCGTCCGGCCGCCCGGACGACGACCGAACCCCGATCGATGGAGACGCGCATGCCGAGCAGCAGCCCGAGCACGACCGCCGCCACCACCACCGTCAGCCCGGCCCTGGACACCTCCGGGTCCGCGACGACCTCCCCGCACGCCTACGACGCCGGACTCCTGCTCCTGCGCCTGGTCCTCGGCCTGACCATGGCCGCGCACGGCAGCCAGAAGCTGTTCGGCTGGTTCGGGGGCGGCGGGATCGACGGCACCGGTCAGTTCTTCACCATGAGCGGCTACCCGGCCGGTGACGCCATGGCCGTGGTGGCCGGCCTCACCGAAACACTGGGCGGACTCGCCCTCGCCGTCGGCCTGTTGACCCCGCTGGCGGCCGCCGCGATCGTCGGCACGATGGTCAACGCGATAGCCGTCACCTGGGGCGGCGGCTTCTTCGCCCCGAAGGGCAGCGAGTACGAGCTGCTGCTGACCGCCGGCGCCGCCTCGCTCGCCCTGACCGGCCCCGGCCGTTACGCCGTGGACCGCTTCCTGCCGGTGCTGCGGGCGCACCGCCTGGCGTACGGCGCGGCCGCGGTCGCGGTCGGCCTGGTGACGGCGGGCGTGATCCTGCTGCTCCGCAAGTAGCCGCTTCGCGGGCGTGAAGGGCACGGTGACGACTCGTCGCCGCGCCCTTCACGTCATTTCTGTTGGGTGGACCTCGGGTAAAGACCTTCACAATGTTGTGTGATGTGTGCAATGGTACATGTCACATCCCCACCGCATCCACGAAGGGACCCGCCCCACGCGGTCCCTTCGCGGACGGTCCTCGCTCCCCCGTAGGCCGCGCCCCAAATCGCGGCCGATGACGGCCCGGAGGCCCCCACGTGAATGGCCAACGCCTGCTGCGAATCCCGCAGTTGGCACGACTGTCGACGCTCGCCCTGTCCGTCGTCCTGGCGGGAGGCATGTTCGCCCCGCTCAGCCAGGCCGCCCATGCCGCCCCCGCCGCCGGCGGGACCACGCCCGGCGGCGCGCCCGTCAGCACGGCGCCCGCCTACCTGGCGCCGCCGCCCGCGATCGGCGAGAACCCCGCCCATGCCGCCCCGGCGCAGCCGGGCGGCCGCACGCGCCTCAGCCCGGAGGACCTGGCGCCCCGGTCTTCGGCGACCCTGCCCGCCGACCCGCCGACGGTCGGACAGCCGCAGGCCAAGGCCTTCGGTCCGGACGCGGCGGCCGAGAAGCCCTGCAACACGGGTGACTTCACCAGCCGTACGGGCGCCGCCCTGGTCGAGCAGATCAAGTCCGTCGACCTCGGCTGCGTCAACCGGCTGTTCAAGATCGGCCGCGGCGACGCCGCCAACGCGTTCCGCGAGTCGCAGATGATCACCGTGGCGAACGCGGTGCGCGACGCGGCGAACGGCTATCAGGGCGACAACAGCGCGTCGATCGCGCAGCTGATGCTGTACCTCCAGGCCGGCTACTTCGTGCAGTTCTACAACCCCGACGTGGTGGACGCCTACAGCGGCAACCTGAAGGCCGCCTCCCGCTCCGCGCTGGACGCGTTCTTCGCCAACCCCCGCTCGCGGGACGTCTCGGCGGGCAACGCGAGCCCGCTGGTCGGCGCGACCACGCTGATCGACAGCATCAAGGACAGCGCCCGTTATCTGCCGGTCGCCAAGCGCGTGCTGGCCGACTACGACAGCACCACCTGGAACCCGACCGGCATGGTGAACGCGCTGACCCCGGCGCTCACCGTGCTGTACGCCGGCCACTGGCAGGCCGACTTCGTCTCCAAGGTCAAGGCCGACCCGACCGTGCTGGACACCCTGTTCACCTTCATCTCCCGCAACCAGGGCCTGCACGGCGGCACCTACGGGAAGACGGTGTACGAGGCGACCAACGAGCTGACCCGCTTCATGCAGTACCCGGAGCTGTTGCCGAAGCTGCGCCCCCTGGCGCGGACGCTGGCCCAGCAGTCCTCCCCGAGCGGTCCCACGATGTACCAGCGCGGCTCGGTGACGCTCGCGGTGGGCTGGTGGGACGAGGGCAACTGTTCGTACTACGGCACCTGTGACGACCCGGCGAAGTTCAAGGCCGCCAACCTGACGGTGAAGCACACCTGTAGCCCGAGCATCAAGATCCTCGCCCAGTCGCTGGACGCCGCCCAGCTGGCCACCGCCTGCGCCAGCCTGAACGGCCAGGACGCGTACTTCCACCGGGTGGCCAAGGACAGCGGCCCGGTCAAGGACGACAACAACAGCACGATCGAGGTCGTGAACTTCCACTCCTCGCTCGACTACCAGGTGCTCGCCGCGATCATCTACGACATCAACACCAACAACGGCGGCATGTACCTGGAGGGCGAGCCGGCGACGGCCGGCAACCAGCCGCGCTTCCTCTGCTACGAGGCCGAGTGGGCCCGCCCGTCCTTCGAGATCTGGAACCTCAACCACGAGTACACCCACTACCTCGACGGCCGGTTCAACGTGTACGGCGACTACGACGCCGGCCAGGTCCAGCCGATCGACTGGTGGGTGGAGGGCTTCGCCGAGTTCGTCTCCTACTCGTACCGCGGGGTCGTCGACGACCGCGCCATCGCGGTGGCTTCCCAGCGCACCTACAAGCTGAGCGAGCTCTTCGACACCGTCTACGCGAAGAGCAGCCAGGAGCGGGTATACCAGTGGGGCTACCTGGCGGTGCGCTACATGCTGGAGCAGCACCGCTCCGACGTGGACGCGGTCCTCGCCAAGTACCGCGCGGGTGACTGGGACGGTGCCCGCGCCATCCTGAAGAACACCATCGGCACCCGCTACGACGCCGGCTTCGACAGCTGGCTGACCAAGTGCGCCGCCGGGGCCTGCGCCACCGAGACGCCGGGCCAGCCGCAGCTGCCGGAGTGCGCGGGCGGTGACATCCGCAAGCTGGACGCCAACTGCGTGCGCGGCAACCTCGCCGCCACCACCGGCAACTACGCCCACTTCTACATCCTGGTGCCCCAGGGCACCAAGCAGATCAAGGTCACCAGCAAGGGCGGCACCGGCAACGGCGACCTCTACTACAACCCGGGCAGCTGGGCGTACACCAACTCCTACGCCACCCGCTCGGCCGGCCCGGACAACTCCGAGACGCTGACCGTCGACAACCCGCCGGCGGGCTACGTCTTCTTCAGCCTCCACGCCAAGGACGGCTTCAGCGGGGTGAGCGTCACGAGCGAATTCTGAGCCGACCCCGGCAGACCTGACAGGTGACCGCCCCGGGCGGAGCGCTACGGCGCCCCGCCCGGGGCGGGTCAGTTGACGGATCGTCATCACGGGTTCCGACCGAGTTCCCCGCAAACCGCGCACATCGCCCCGGGTTCCCAAGGCCATGTGAGATGTGCCATGGTACATGTCACATCCCCCACCGTGTCCGACGGAGCCGCTCCCCACGCGGTCCCGTCACCAACGGTCCTCGACACCCTCAGTCGACCGCGCCCCGAGCCGCGGTCGACGACGACGGCCCGGAGGCCCCCACGTGAGTCCTTCCCGTCCGCTGCGACTCCCGCAGCCGGCACGACTGTTGACGCTGGTGCTGTCCCTGTTCCTGGCGGTCGGCCTGTTCGCCCCCCAGTCGCAGGCCGCCCCCGCCACCCCCGCCCCCGGAGGTGCTCCCACCCCCACTCCCGCCGGACCGGCCCCGCAGCCGGCCATCGGCGCCACCGAACGAGCCGACGGCGGGCAGCAGTTGGCCTCGGTCGACCAGCGCGCCCCGCTCCCCGTCGACACCCGGCCGGCCGAGGCCAGGCCGACCGCCAAGGCCCTCAGCCTCGGCGCGGCGGCCGAAAAGCCCTGCACCATCAGCGACTTCTCCGGCCGGACCGGCGGTGACCTGGTCCAGCACATCAAGGACGCCGACCTCCAGTGCATCAACAGCCTGTTCCAGCTCACCGGCGGCGACGCGCGCGGCGCGTTCCGCGAGGAGCAGATGAGCACGGTGGCCTACGCGCTGCGCGACGCGGCGGCCAACTACCCCGGTGACAACTCCACTTCGGTCGAGCAGCTGGTGCTCTACCTGCGCGCCGGCTACTTCGCGCAGTGGTACCACAAGGAGGACGTCGGCGAGTACGGCGCCAACCTCAAGACCGCGATCCAGTCCGGGCTGGACGCCTTCTTCAACAGCGCGCACTCGCGCGACGTCGCCTCGGGCAACGGGCCCATCCTGGGCGAGGCCATCACGCTGATCGACAGCGCGCAGGAGAACGTCCGCTACCTGCCGGTGGTCAAGCGGATGCTGGGCGACTACAAGGCCGACACCTGGAACCCGGCCGGCATGGCCTGGGCGGTCAACCCGGTGTTCACCGTGCTGTTCCGCGGCCACCAGGTGCCCGGCTTCGACGCGGCCGTCGAGGCCGACCCGAGCGTGCTGGACTCGCTGTCCGACTTCGCGACCCGCAACAACGCCCTGCTCGGCGACACCTACGGCGTGCTGGTCTACAACGCCACCAAGGAGCTGACCCGCTTCCTGAAGGACACGGCCCTCCAGGCCAAGGTCCGTCCGCTGGCCAAGGCGCTGGTCGAGAAGGCCGAGCCGAAGGGCCGCACCGTCTACCAGTGGGCCGCGGTCGCCGAGGCCGTCGACTACTACGACGTCGGCAACTGCTCGTACTACGGCACCTGCAACAAGTCCGACCAGCTCAAGGCCGGCGTGCTGCCCGTGAAGCACACCTGTAGCCCGAGCATCACGATCCTCGCCCAGGCCCTGGACGCCGCCCAGCTGGAGACCGCCTGCACCAGTCTGAACGGCCAGGACGCGTACTTCCACTCGGTGGCCAAGGACAGCGGCCCGGTCAAGGACGACCGGAACAACACGATCGAGGTCGTGACCTTCCACTCCTCGCTCGACTACCAGGTGCTGGCCGCCGCGATCTACGGCATCGACACCAACAACGGCGGCATGTACCTGGAGGGCGAGCCGGCGACGGCCGGCAACCAGCCGCGCTTCCTCTGCTACGAGGCCGAGTGGGCCCGCCCGTCCTTCGAGATCTGGAACCTCAACCACGAGTACACCCACTACCTCGACGGCCGGTTCGACATGTACGGCAACTTCGAGGCCGGCATGAAGACCCCGACCGTCTGGTGGGTCGAGGGCTTCGCCGAGTACGTCTCCTGGTCGTACCGCAAGGTGAACAACGACGCCGCCATCGCGACGGCCGGCCGCCACACCTACAAGCTGAGCGACCTGTTCGACACCGCCTACGGCGACCAGGACCGGGTCTACCGCTGGGGCTACCTGGCCGTCCGCTACATGCTGGAGCAGCACCGCTCCGACGTCGACGCGGTCCTCGCCAAGTACCGGGCAGGTGACTGGGACGGTGCCCGCGCCATCCTGAAGAACACCATCGGCACCCGCTACGACGCCGACTTCGACAGCTGGCTGACCAAGTGCGCGAGCGGTGGCTGCGCCACCGACGGCGGCACCCCCACCACGCCGGGCCAGCCGCTGCCGGAGTGCACCGACGCCGACACCCGCCTGCTGGGTGCCAACTGCGCGCGCAGCAACGTCGCGGCCACCACGGGCAACTACGCGCACTTCGCCCTGCTGGTGCCGGCCGGCACCAAGCAGG
The DNA here is from genome assembly GCF_044757205.1 of Kitasatospora sp. NPDC091335. Lineage (NCBI taxonomy): Bacteria > Bacillati > Actinomycetota > Actinomycetes > Kitasatosporales > Streptomycetaceae > Kitasatospora > Kitasatospora sp. NPDC091335. The sequence goes on from NZ_JBIVUM010000001.1 coordinate 994,858, forward strand.
TGAAGGTCACCACCAGTGGCGGCACCGGCAACGGCGACCTCTACTACAACCCGGCCGGGTGGGCGTACACCGACGCGAACACCGCGCACTCGACCAATCCGGACAACTCCGAGACGCTGACCGTCACGGACCCGCCGGCCGGCGGCTACGTCTTCTTCAGCGTCTACGCCAAGGACGGCTTCAGCGGGGTGAGCGTCACGAGCGAAATCTGAGCCGAGAACGGCGAACGGACAGGTGACCGCCCCGGGCGGAGCGCTACGGCGCCCCGCCCGGGGCGGGTCCGTGCGGTCAGGGGTCCGTGCGGTCAGGGGTCCGTTTCGGTAGGGGCCCGTGTCGCCAGGGGTCCGTGCCGCCGGGAGCGACTACCCGCCGACCCGGACCAGCGCCAGGGTGATGTTGTCCGGCCCGCCGGCCTCGATCGCCGCCTTCCACAGCTCGAAGGCGGCCTTGCCGTCCGAGCGGTCCGCCTCCCCGGACGACCGCTCCAGCAGCCCGGCCAGCTCCTCCTCGGGCACCGGGTCGGTCAGGCCGTCGCTGCACACCAGGTAGCGGTCCCCGGCGGCCAGCGGCGCGGCCCGGACGTGCGGTTCGACGAAGGTGAGCCCGAGCGAGCCGCCCAGCGTCTGGGTGACCACCGAGGTGGTGCGCCGTCCGGGCGGCAGCGGCGGGCTGTCGTCCACGCTCACCCGGCTCAGCCCGTCCCCGGTGATCCGGTAGACCCGGCTGTCGCCGACGTTGAAGGCCAGGGCCCGTTCGGGCAGCAGCACCAGCCCGGCCACGGTGGTGCCCATCGCGGCGAGCTCCGGCTCCTCGGCGGCGGCCGCGTAGACGGCCCGGTTGCAGGCCTGGAGCTCCTCGCGGACGGCCTCCTCGCCGGAACGGCCGGTGGGAATAACGACCCGCACCCGGGTGCTAGTGTGGTTGAAAGTTGGACTACCTGGGATGTGGTGAGCAGCATGCAGTTCGGAATCTTCTCCGTCGGCGACGTGACGACCGACCCCACCACCGGCCGCACCCCGAGCGAGCACGAGCGGATCAAGGCGATGGTGGCCATCGCCCGCAAGGCCGAGGAGGTCGGCCTGGACGTCTTCGCGACCGGCGAGCACCACAACCCGCCGTTCGTCCCGTCCTCGCCGACGACCATGCTCGGCTACATCGCCGCGCAGACCGACCGCATCATCCTCTCCACCTCGACCACGCTGATCACCACCAACGACCCGGTGAAGATCGCCGAGGACTTCGCGATGCTCCAGCACCTGGCCGAGGGCAGGGTGGACGTCATGATGGGCCGCGGCAACACCGGCCCGGTCTACCCGTGGTTCGGCAAGGACATCCGCCAGGGCATCCCGCTCGCGATCGAGAACTACGCGCTGCTGCACCAGCTGTGGCGCGAGGAGGTCGTGGACTGGCAGGGCCGCTTCCGCACCCCGCTCCAGGGCTTCACCGCCACTCCGCGCCCGCTGGACGACGTCCCGCCGTTCGTCTGGCACGGCTCGATCCGCAGCCCCGAGATCGCCGAACAGGCCGCCTACTACGGTGACGGCTTCTTCGCGAACAACATCTTCTGGCCCAAGGAGCACTTCCAGAAGCTGATCGACCTCTACCGCGAGCGCTACGCCCACTACGGTCACGGCACGCCCGAGCAGGCGGTCGTCGGCCTCGGCGGGCAGGTGTTCATGCGGAGGAACTCCCAGGACGCGGTGCGCGAGTTCCGCCCGTACTTCGACAACGCGCCGGTGTACGGCCACGGGCCCTCGCTGGAGGAGTTCACCGAGCAGACCCCGCTGACCGTCGGCAGCCCGCAGGAGGTCGTCGAGAAGACCCTGACCTTCCGCGAGACCTTCGGCGACTACCAGCGCCAGCTGTTCCTGATGGACCACGCCGGCCTGCCGCTGAAGACGGTGCTGGAGCAGCTGGACCTGCTCGGCGAGGAGGTCGTTCCGGTGCTGCGCCGGGAGTTCGCCAAGGGCCGCCCGGCCGGCGTGCCGGAGGGGCCGACCCACGCCGCGCTGGTCGCGGCCAGGGACGCACGGGAGAACGAGACGACGGAGGTGGCCAGGTGACCGCGTTCAAGCTGGTGGTGGTGAGTGCCGGACTGGGCAAGCCGTCCTCGACGCGGCTGCTGGCGGACCGGCTCACCGACTCCACCGTGCGCCGGCTCGCCGCGGAGGGGCGCGAGGCGGACGTCACCGTGGTCGAACTGCGCGACCTGGCGGTGGAGATCGCCAACAACCTCGTCACCGGATTCCCCGGTGCCGGGCTGCGCGCGGCGATCGGGGCGGTGACGGAGGCGGACGCCCTGATCGCGGTGACGCCGATCTTCACGGCCTCGTACAGCGGCCTGTTCAAGTCTTTCTTCGACGTGATCGACAACGACGCGCTCACCGGCAAGCCGGTGCTGATCGCCGCCACCGGCGGCACGCCCAGGCACTCGCTGGCCCTGGAGCACGCCGTCCGCCCGCTGTTCAGCTACCTGCGCGCGGTGGTGCTGCCGACCGCCGTCTACGCGGCCACCGACGACTGGGGCACGGCGGGGGACGGGCTCACCGACGGGTTGCCGCGCCGGATCGACCGGGCGGCCGGCGAGCTGGCGGCGCTGCCGGCCGGGCGGGCCCCGGCGGCGGCCCTGCCCGAGCAGGTGGTGCCGTTCGCCGAGCAGCTGGCGGCGCTGCGGGTCTGAGCCGGGCCTGAGGGCGGCGGCGCGCCTGACGCTCACTCGGAAGGCCTGGTCGGATCACCCGGGCGGCCCCGTCGGAGCGACCTCCGGCGGGGCCGCCCGGCTGCGCGTCCCCCGCGCCGGATTGTCCGCTTTGCGATGTAATCGTTCCCATGATCGGATCAGTGCTGGTCCTTCCTCCCTCCGGCACCCCCTCGCCGCGGTGGGGGCGGCTGCCGTGAGCCTGCTGCGGGAGAATCCCGTCCTCGCGCTGTTCGTCTGCCTGGCGCTCGGCTACCTGCTCGGCAAGCTGCACGTCGGACCGATCCAACTCGGCGGCATCTGCGGCACGTTGATCGTCGCCATGCTGATCGGAAGCCGGCACGTCAGCGTCGACGCCGACGTCAAGAACGTCGCCTTCGCCCTGTTCATCTTCTCGCTCGGCTACATCGCCGGCCCCCAGTTCTTCGCCAACCTCAACGCCAAGGGCCTGCGCTTCGCCGTGCTCTGCGTCATGGAGGCGGTACTGGTCGTCGCGATGGCCTACGGCATCGGCAAGGCCTTCGACCTGGACGTCGGCACCGCGGCCGGCATCCTGGCCGGCGCGGCCACCGAGTCCGCCGTGGTCGGCACCGCCCAGGAGGCGATCTCCAACCTCTCCGGCATCAGCGCCGACGAGTCCGCCCAGCTGCAGAACCACGTGGCCGCCGCCTACTCGGTCTGCTACCTCTTCGGCCTGGTCTCCATCGTCCTGCTGACCAGCCAGGTGTTCCCGCTGATGATGCGGATCAAGCTGCCCGACGCCTCCCGCGAACTGTGGCAGAAGCTGCGCGGCGGCAAGGGCGCGCCGGACGGCGACGAGCAGCCCGCGCTGCCGCCGCTGGTCGGCCGCAGCTACCTGGTCTCCCAGGGCGAGGGCTCGACCGTCGCCGGGGTCGAGGAGGTCCAGCCGGGCCTGGTCACCGTCGAGGGCGTCCGGCGGGACGGCCGCACGCTCCACCCCGAGCCGGACTTCCGGCTGCGCCGCGGCGACCTGGTGCTGCTGGTCGGCCGCCGCGAGGCGGTCATCGACACCGGCCACGAGCTGGGCCCGGAGACCTCCGGCGTGCCCGGCCTGGACAGCCCGCTGGTGGTCCGCGACATCGTCCTCACCAACAAGGACTTCGTCGGCCGGACGGCGGGGGAGCTGGCCGCCGAGCAGCCGGCCACGACCTCGGGGATCTACCTGACCGACGTCCGGCGGGTCGACCAGCACCTGCCCGCCGTCCCCGACACCGAACTGCACCGCGGCGACACCGTGACCGTCACCGGCGCCCGCTCGGCCGTCGAGCGGTTCGCCGCCAAGGCCGGTGTCGGCATCCGCAAGGACGCCATCGACTACATCTACATCAGCCTCGGCATCTGCGTCGGCGTGCTGATCGGCCTGATCACCGTGCACGCCGGGGACGCCGCGCTCTCGCTCGGCACCGGCGGCGGCTGCCTGGTCTCCGGACTGGTCTTCGGCTGGGTCCGGGCCCAGCGGCCCACCTTCGGGGCCTACCCGCCGGTCGCCGCGCAGACCGCCAAGGACCTCGGCCTCTCGGTCTTCATCGCGGTCACCGGCCTGGCCGCCGGCCCGGACGCGGCCACGCTGCTCAGGGACCACCCGGTGCTGCTGCCGCTCTCCGGCATCCTCATGGTCAGCGTCCCGGCGCTGCTCTCGCTGTTCGTCGGCCGCAGACTGCTGAAGATCGAGCCGCCGATCCTGGTCGGCGCCATCGCCGGCCAGCAGTGCAGCACCCCGGCGATCACCACCATCACCAACGTCGCGCAGAGCAGCATCCCGATGCTCGGCTACACGATCACCTACACCATCTCCAACTTCCTGCTCCCGCTCACCGGTCCGATCCTGGTCGGCATGCTGGGCGCCTGAACCGACCGTCCGTCAGCACGCGCAGCGAATGGCCCCCCCTTCCCGAGGAGCGTCGAGAACGCATGACGAAGCCCACCATCGGCCGCGAGGAGATCCGCCGGCTGGCCAGGCTCAGCCCCTTCGAGCTGAAGGCCGAGTTCGTCCGGCTCGCCGAGGCCTGCCAGAGCGACGAGCCCGGGCAGAAGGAGAAGTCCACCGCCCACATGCTCAACGCCGGCCGCGGCAACCCGAACTGGGTCTGCACCGGTCCCCGGGAGGCCTGCCTGGCGCTCGGCCACTTCGCGCTGGCCGAGAGCCGCCGGGTCTGGACCGCCGACGACCTCGGCGGCATGCCCGAGCGGTCCGGCATCGCGGGCCGCTTCGACGCCTTCGTCCGCAGCCACCCCGAGCTGCCCGGCATCGAGCTGCTCCGGCGCAGCGTCGAACTCGCCGTGGACCGCTTCGGGTTCGAGCGCGGGGCCTTCGTCCACGAGCTCGCCGACGCGAGCATCGGCGACAACTACCCCGTCCCCGACCGGATGCTGGTGCACGCCGAGCAGATCGTTCGGGGCTACCTGCACGAGGAGCTGATGGACCGCCGGCCGCCGTCGCCGCAGCAGCCCGAGCTGTTCGCCACCGAGGGCGGCACCGCCGCGATGTGCTACGTCTTCGACTCGCTGATGAAGAACGGCCTGCTGCGCAAGGGCGACCGGATCGCCCTGATGGTGCCGGTGTTCACCCCGTACATCGAGATCCCCGCACTGGACGACTACGACTTCGAGGTGGTCGAGATCCAGGCCGACAAGCTGGTCGAGACCGGGGTGCGCGAGTGGCGCTACCCGGCCGAGGAGGTCGCCAAGCTGGCCGACCCGGAGATCAGGCTGGTCTGCCTGGTCAACCCGAGCAACCCGCCCTCGCTCGCGCTGTCCAGGCAGGTCACCGACCAGATCAAGGAGATCGTGGCCACCGCCAACCCCGATCTGCTGATCGTCACCGACGACGTCTACGGCACCTTCGTGGACGGCTTCCGCACCCTGGCCGCCGAACTGCCCCGCAACACCCTGCTCGTCTACTCGTACTCCAAGCACTACGGCGCCACCGGCCACCGGCTGGGCGTGATCGGCCTGGACCGGGACAACGTGATCGACGAGCTGATCGCCGCCCTCCCGGAGGAGCAGAAGGAACGCCTCGCCATGCGGTACGGGACGCTCAGCCTGGAGCCCGGGAGGATCCGCTTCATCGACCGGCTGGTCGCCGACTCCCGGCAGGTCGCGCTCAACCACACGGCCGGGCTCAGCCTGCCGCAGCAGGTCCAGATGGTGCTCTTCTCGCTGTTCGCGCTGCTGCCCGAGGGCAAGGCCTACAAGGCGCGGGTGCAGGGCATCGTCCGGCAGCGGCTCGACCTGCTGATGGAGGGCTCCGGGATGAAGATCGCGGACGACCCCGGGCGGGCCGGCTACTACGTCGAACTCGACCTGCTGGCCGAGGCCGAGCGGGTCGCGGGCAGGGACTTCGCGGCCTTCCTGGAGAAGAACTACGAGCCCACCGAACCGCTGTTCCGGCTCGCCGAGCAGACCGGCGTGGTGCTGCTCAACGGGGGTGGCTTCGACGGGCCCGAGTGGTCGGTCCGGGTCTCGCTCGCGAACCTCGACGACCTCGACTACCTGAAGATCGGACACCACCTGAAGCAGGTCTTCGCCGACTACCGCGCCGAGTGGGACGCCTCCCGGGCGTCCTGAGGAAGGCCGTGACCATGCAGGCCGAACCGCAAGCCGTGCTCTCCCCGCTGACCGACGCGGCGATCTTCCTGGTCCTCACCGTCGAACCCGGCGGCGAGGCCGCCGTCCGCGACCTGCTGCCCGACCTCGCCGGACTGCGCCGCGCGGTCGGCTTCCGGATCCCCGACGGCGGTCTCACCTGCGTCACCGGGGTCGGCTCCGAGCTGTGGGACCGCCTCTTCGACGGCCCCCGCCCGGCCTCGCTGCACCCCTTCCAGGAGGTGGCCGGCACCCGCCACCGGGCCCCGGCCACCCCCGGCGACCTGCTGCTGCACCTGCGGGCCGCCCGGATGGACCTCTGCTTCGAGCTGGCCGGCCGGCTCGTCGACCGGCTCGCCGGGGCGGCCACCGTGGTCGACGCCGTCCAGGGCTTCCGCTACTTCGACGACCGCGACCTGCTCGGATTCGTCGACGGCACCGAGAACCCCGAGGGCAGGGCCGCGGTGAGCGCCGCCCTGGTCGGGGCGGAGGACCCGGGGTTCGCCGGGGGCAGCTACGTCATCGTCCAGAAGTACCTGCACGACCTGGACGCGTGGAACGCGCTGGACGTCGAGGAGCAGGAGGGGGCGGTGGGCCGCACCAAGCTCACCGACATCGAACTGGCCGACGAGGTCAAGCCCGCCGACTCGCACGTGGCGCTCACCGTGATCACCGGGCCGGACGGCGCGGAACGGAAGATCCTCCGCTTCAACATGGCGTTCGGGTCCTTCGACCGCGGCGGCGAGTTCGGCACCTACTTCATCGGCTACGCGGCCGACCCGGGGGTGACCGAGGAGATGCTGCGCAACATGTTCGTCGGCAATCCGCCGGGTACCACCGACCGGCTGCTCGACTTCTCCACCGCCGTCACCGGCGGGCTGTTCTTCGTCCCGACCGCCGACTTCCTCGACTCCCCGCCGTCGGCGTCCGGCTCCGGCTCGGACGCTGCCCCTGCCCCCGCCGCTGCCCTCGCTCCGGGCTCCGTCCCGGCCGCCTCCTCCGGAGACGGCTCGCTCGGCATCGGCAGCCTCAAGCGGACCCCGTGACAGCGCCTGACAGCCCTTGACAGCCCGTTGCCGTCCCTGACAGCCCCCCGAACAGGACCCCGCACATGAACAACCTCCACCGGGACCTCGCCCCGATCTCCGCCGCCGCATGGGAGGAGATCGAGGAGGAAGCCCGTCAGACCTTCAGGCTCCACATCGCCGGCCGCCGGGTGGTCGACCTCGACGGCCCCGAGGGCGCCACCCTCTCCGCCGTCGGCACCGGCCACCTGACCGGGATCGAGCCCCCGACGGACGGGGTCCGGGCCCGCGCCCGCGCCGCCCAGCCGGTGGTCGAGCTGCGCGTCCCCTTCACCGTCCGCCGGGACGCCGTGGACGACGTCGAACGTGGCTCCAGGGACTCCGACTGGCAGCCGGTCAAGGACGCCGCCCGCACCCTCGCCCTCGCCGAGGACCGCGCCGTCTTCGAGGGCTACCGCGCCGGCGGCATCGACGGCATCCGCGCGGCCTCCACCAACCCCCCGGTCCAACTCCCCGACGACGTCCGCGAATACCCGGAGGCGGTCAGCCACGCCCTCACGGCCCTCCGCCTCGCCGGCGTCGGCGGCCCCTACTCACTCCTGCTCGGCGCCGCCGCCTTCACCGCAGTCAACGAGACCAGCGACCACGGCTACCCCGTCCACAACCACCTCGCCCGCCTCCTCGACGGCGAGATCATCTGGGCCCCGGCCATCGAGGGCGCCTTCCTGCTCTCCACCCGCGGCGGCGACTTCGAGCTCTTCCTCGGCCAGGACGCCTCGGTGGGCTACCTCTCCCACGATGCAGAAACGATTCAGCTCTACCTTCAGGAGTCGCTGACCTTCCGGGCGTACACGGGAGAGGCGGCCGTCGTGCTACGGGGTTAGCACCAGAGCGCGATCGATTCGAGGATCTGGTGGGCTATGTACACAGACATGCTCATGGCGCTCGTACTTTCTGGGCTCAATTGGTCGTCAAGGTCCCCGAGGTGGAGGAATTCAATCAGATGCGAGGCCCGTCGACCAAATCGATGCCCGAGAGTCGAACTTCATTTCGATAAATGATGATCGTGTGAAAATTTCGACCGAAGTTCGGCGAGCGCGGAGCGAACTCGTGCGGCCTCGTCCGCGATGTCGACCTGCTCGGCCAAAGTCATGGCCGCCGTCAGATGTGCGAGGGCGGCGGGCGGGTTTCCGGCTGCCGCCTCGCAGCGGCCCAGGCCGCGCAGTGCGGCCGCCTGCTCGCGGGCGGCGCCGATGGAGCCGGCCAGCTCAAGGGCGAGTGCGTGCTGATCCCGCGCCTCCGCGTGCCGGCCTGCGGCGAGCAGGGCCTGGCCCAGGCCGTTGCGACCGTCCGCCTCATGGCGGACCGTTCCGGTCTCGCGAAAGATTGCCAGAGCCGACCGGTAGAGCGCGAGGGCGGTTTCGAGCTCCTCGGGGATTTCCAGAGTCCCGGCGAGATTCGTTCGGGCCGCGGAAAGGTCCAGCGGAGGAATGGTGCTGTCCCGGCCGTCCAGAAGGTGCTCGAATATGCCCCGTGCCATCGAAATCCGCCCGGCGCTGAGATGGACTTCACCGATGTTGTTCAGTGTCCGGAATTCAAGGATTCGGTCATCGAAGTTCCGGGCCAGCTGTAACGCGTCGTGGTAGACGGTGAGTGCCGAATCCTCGTCCCCCACGGAGCGGTGCAGAATGCCGATGTTGACGAGGCAGCGGGCGACGTTCCACCGGTCGCCCTGTTCCTCCCGAATGGCCAGCACTTCCTGCTGGATCGTGAGGGCCTCATGGAGCCGGGCCTGGTCCCATCGCACCCGGCCGAGCAGGTTGAGGGCGTTTGCCGCCGCGTCCAGGTCGTCCTCCGCCCGGGCCAGGGACAGCCCGCGTTCGAGGGCCTCGGCCGCGGGCTCGTAGCGGGAGGCGGTGGCGAGCGTCGCGCCCAGATCGATCAGGGCCCGAGCCTCCTGCCGGTCGTTCGCCTGCGACCGCCAGTGCGTCGCGGCGGCCCGGTGCATGTCCTGGGCCTCGCTCCAGTAGGCCTCGGCGCCCAGGTGGCCGGCCAGGACGTGGGCGAGCCAAGCACTGCTCTCCGTGAGCCCGATGCGCGGTGCGTGGGCCGCCAGGGCGATCAAGCCGGCGTGTTCATCCTCCAGCCAAGTCCTGGCTGATTCAGGAGAGTTGATCTCGAAATCTCCCAACAATCCTGCCAGGTCTTCGAGTTGTTGATCTCTCGGAAGCGGAGTTCTCGATCTGTGCGGGTAGAGCAGGTGGTCGGCGCGGTCGGCGGCGTGCAGGGCGAAGCGGAGCAGTCGCCGGACCGCCGATTCCCGCTGATTCTCATCGACTCCCAACGCTACCGCGAACTCCCTGAGAAGATCGTGGAGTTGATAGCGTTCGGGCGATATCTCCTGGATGAGATGGCAGTTCAGCAAAGCCTCCAGAACCTCATCCGTCTCATCGATCGTCCACCCGAACAGGGCCGCCGCCGCGTGCACGCCGAAATCCGGTCCGGGATAGAGGCCGAGCAGCCGGAACGCAGATCGCTGGCTCGCGGAGAGGTACCGGTAGGAGACCTCGAAGACCCGGGCGATGCTGGAGGTGCCGCTGCGGATCTCGGCCAGCCGGCCGGTCTTGCGGGAGAGTCGCCGGGCGAGGTGGCGGAGGGTCCAGGACGGGCGGGCCTTGAAGCGGCTGGCGGCGATCTCGATGGCGAGGGGCAGGTAGCCGCAACGCTCGACGATCTCGATGACGCTCCCGGTGTCCGTGGAGCGTTCGGGGCCCACCACGTCGGTGAACAGGGCGACGGCGTCGTCCACCGTCAGTACGTCCAGGAACACCGGTCGGGCGCCCGGGAGTTCGGTGAGGCGCTGGCGGCTGGTGACGATCACCAGGGCGGTAGGCGCGGGCGGCAGCAGCGGCCGCACCTGAGCGGCGTTCGAGGCGTCGTCGAGCACGACGACCGCGCGGCGCGTGGAGAGCGCCTCGGCGCACAGGGTGAACACCTCGTCGGCGTCCAGCGGGATGGTGGTGGCGGGCACGCCGAGGCGTCTGAGCAGCAGGGTGCCCGCGGCCTCCGGGGTCAGTGGCGGCTGGTTGCCGATGTGGGCGCGCAGGTTGAGGTAGGCGTAGCCGTCCGGGAAGTGCTCGCGCATCAGGTCGGCGGCGTGCAGGGCCAGGGTGGTCTTGCCGACCCCGGGCATGCCGAGGATCGCCGAGACGGTGACCACGCCGCCGCGGGCGAGCCGGGCGTCGGGGCCGGGCAGCACCCGGCGGAGGTCGTCCTCCCGGCCGATCAGCCGGTGCTGTCCGGGGACGTCCACGGGTGGGACGGTCCGGGAGTGGGGGGCCGGGACGGCCTCGACCCGTTCCGGTGTGCCGGGGAGTGGGTCGCCGCGCAGCATGAGCCGGTGGAGCCGGGTGAGCCGTTCGCCGGGCTCGGTGGCGAAGTGGGCGTGCAGCAGACGGACGACGGCGGGGTAGACGGCCAGCGCGTCGGCCGGCCGGCCGGCGGCGTAGAGCGCGGTCATCAGGTGGCCGGCGAGCCGCTCGTCGGCGGGGCGGTCCTCGCGCAGGGCGGTGAGTTCGGGGATCAGTTCGGTGAAGCGGCCGATCCGCAGGTCGATCTCGATCCGGCGCAGTGTGGTGGTGAAGTGCTGGTCGGCCATGGCGGCACGGGTGGTCTGGGCCCAGGTGCCCGGCAGTCCGGCCAGGGGTTCGCCGCACCACAGGCTCGCGGCGCGGCTCAGTACGGTTCTGGCCTGGTGGTCCTGTCCGTTCTCGGCGAGTAGTCCGGCTTGGTCGGAGAGGTCCAGATACCGATGCCAGTCAATCAGCAGCGGGTCCGCCCGCAAGGTGTACGTGTGCGACCAGGTGTCGATCGCGGGTGCTTCCCGGAGGTCATTCGTCCCGGCGGCCTGGGCCGCCCGTCTCAGCAGCGCACGCAGATGGGAAACATGGCTGTACAGGCTGGTCAGTGCGCTGGGCGGGGGGTCCTCGCCCCACAGTCGGTACACGAGCGAGTCGTGGGAGAGCGACCTTCCGGGCTCCAGGGCCAGGGCCGCCAGCAGCTGTCGGCGCTTGTCGGACGGAATCGCCAATTGCTCGCCGTTTACCGATAGTTCAACTGAGCCCAGGAGATGGAACTTCACGCGACGCCCCCCGCCGGTTGGCCACCAGCTTGCCGTGTCGCGGGTGAGCATCGCATGAGCCCGGGGTAATCGGCCATACCACCGCCGGGTTCCATGACCACGCTTTTGGGAATATTCTCGACTTGACGACACGTCATCTGCTAGCGCCATAGCGATAATTCGTCCGAGGCCGGGGGGCCCAGTGACAGGATCGACCGCGTCCGGCAGGTGCCGGTGAACGACGTCAACCTGCCGTACGGAGTGGTGCGGAACTCGCTGGCCGGTGCCGCGACGGTCTCCGGCCCGGTGGTGCAGGCCGGTTCGATCCACGGCGGGCTTCATCTGCACGGGCCGCCCGTCCTGCCCACGCCACGGCAACTGCCGCCCTGTCCACGCCGGCTGGTCGGGCGTGAGGCCGATCTGGCGGCACTGGACCGCTCGTTGGCGCCCGACACCGGGTTCGCGGACGCCACTGTCGTGGTGACCGGCCCCGCCGGGGTCGGGAAGACGGCACTGGCCGCGCAGTGGCTGCGCGGCCAGGCCGGCCGCTTCCCGGACGGCCAGCTGTACACGGACCTGCGCGGCTACGCGCCCGGTGGTCCCGCCGACCCGGCCGAGGCCCTCGGCGGCTTCCTGCGCGCCTTCGGGATCTCTCCGGTGCCGGTGAGCCTGGAGGAGGGCGTCGCGCTCTGGCGCTCGCTGGCGGCGGAGCGGCGGATCGCCGTGCTGCTGGACAACGCCTCGACGGCCGCTCAGGTGCGGCCGTTGCTGCCGGGCACGGACCACACGGTGGTCGTGGTGACCAGCCGTCGCCGGCTCACCGGGCTGGGCATCGACGGTGCGGTGTTCCGGCTGCTGGGCCCGCTCGCCACGGCGGCCTCCACCGAGATCCTCGCCGAGCGGGTCGGCAGGAGCAGGGTGGTCGACGAGAGCGCCGCCGCCGCCGAGGTGGTGGACGCCTGCGCAGGGCTGCCGCTCGCGATCTGCCTGGCAGCGGCACGCATCGCGGCGCGCCCGGCCCAGTCGCTCGCGGCGACCGCCGAGATGCTCGGGCGCGGCACCGACCGGCTGGTGGCGCTGAACGTGGAGGGTGAGACCGTGCAGGATCTCCTGGACGCCTCGTACGGAGTGCTGGAACCGGACGCCGCCCGGCTCTACGGGCTGCTGGGGCAGCTGCCCTTCCCCGTGTTCACGCTGGAGAACGCCGCGGTGCTCGCGGACGTGGACCTGGCGGCGGCCGACCGGCTGCTGGACGGCCTGATGGACGTGCACCTCCTGGAGGAGACCGGGCCCGGTCGGTTCCGCTTCCACGACCTGGTGCGGCTGCACGCCCGGGCGCACGGGGCGCAGGTCCGGGACACCCCGCCCGCCAGAGCCGCACTCGACCGGATCGTCGACTGGTACCTCGCCACGGCCACGGCCGCCGAGGCGGTCGTCTCGCCGAGCCACCGCACCCTCGCCCGTGACTACCGCACCCGCCCCGTCCACCCGGCCAGGGAGTTCGAGGGGGACGTGCGGGCCCTGGAGTGGCTCGAAGCGGAACGCGACCGGCTCGCCGACGTCCTGCGCTGGTGCGAGGAAATGGACCGTCCCGCGGCCGCGTGGCAACTCGCCGACGCCATGTGGCCGTTGTTCCTGCGGCTGCGTCCGGTGCGGCTGTGGGTCGAGGCCCACCGGATCGGGCGGCGGGCGGCCCGGGCGGCCGGTTCCCGCAGCGGAGAGCTGCGGATGCTCACCAGCGGCGGGAACGGCCTGCGGAACGCGGGCGAGGGGGAGGAGGCGGCGCGTTGGTTCACCGAAGCCCTCCACCTCGCCCGGGACACGTGTCGTCCGCTGGCCGAGGCGGACGCGCTGTACGGGCTCAGCCAGACCCATCGGATGGCCGGTGAGCTGGACGAGGCCGCCGACTGCCTGCACGAGGTGGTCCGGCTCCGCGAGGCCGAGGCCTACCTGCGCGGTGCGGCGCTGGCCCGGCTGGCGTGCGGCGAGGTGCTGCTGCTGGCGGACCGGGTGGCCGAGGCGGTGGAGCCGATCGAGCGGGCGGGCCGCGAACTGGCCTCGATCGAGGACGACTACGAGGCGGCCCGCGCGACGGCCTTCCTCGGCCTGGCGTACGGCCGGCTGGGCGCGTACGAGCTCGCCGAGGCCCGGTTCGAGGAGGCCCTCGTGGCCTTCCGGGCCCGGCTCTCCGGCCACTGGGAGGCACGGACGCTGGAGTTCGCCGGTCAGGTCGAGGAACTGCGCGGACGTCCCGAGGCGGCGCGCGCCCGTTTCGAGCAGTCCTTGGCACGGTACCAGGAGATCCGTGCCGTGGCCGAGGCGGCCAGACTGGCCGACCGCCTCGGCGTCTACGGCGCGGACTTTGTTGTCACCCCCCGTCCCGGCGACCCCGGGACGTGAGCCGGCTCCACCCGGAGCCCGGACAGTGGCACCCGGCGGCGCTGACCCGGTCGAGTTCGGTCAGTGCCCGTCCGGCCGCGAGCCAGGCGTGCGCCAGCGAGCCGAGGGCCGGCGGGGGGACCGGCTCACCGGCCGGGGCGCAGGACCGCAGGACGAGCCGTGCCCCGGTCCGGGCGAGCACCAGCACCGTCCTCGTGCGGTGTTCGGCGGTGGCGACCGCGCATCCGGGATGCGCCGACAGCACCGCCGCGAGCCGCGCGTGGACGTCCGGTGCCGGAACCTGTCCGAGGTGCAGCACATCGGCGTGCCGGCGCCAGCGGAACCCTTCCGGCTCGGAGAGGTCGAGCACGAGGTGCTCGTCCACGAACCCGGCCCCCGGCGATCCGTCCGGCAACGTGGACGCCGGGTCCGCCGGGTCCGCGGCCAGCAGGCCGTGGCGGACACCGGTCGTGGACACCACCCGGGCCTCGAACAGGGTGGCCGGCCCGGTGTCCTTCCCCGGGCCCCGGACCGGCACGAGGCGCACGGTGTGCAGCGCGGCCGTCACCCGGCCCGCCGCGACTCGGCCGCCGCGATCGTGTCCAGCGGCTCGGGCAGGGGGAGCGGCTGCGGATCCGGGGTGTGCGCCGGCTGGCCCAGACCGAGGACCCGGTACAGCAGCCGGCGGGCGTTCCGGTCGAAGCGGCCCGGCTCGGAGCTGATCCGGGCGGCGATGGCCGCGTAGTCCTCCGGGCGGTACTGCTCGGCGGCATAGGCGAGTTGGCCGGTGAGTGGATGTCCGGGCGCGAGTGCGGGCGCGGTGCCGGCGAGCTGCGCGGCCGGCGAGCGCGGGTTGACGTGCCGGTGCGGGTACTCGGCGAGCAGGACGGGCGCGCCGGTCATCGCACCGTACAGGGTGACCGAGCCGTGGTCCCCGATGACGAAGTCGGCGGCGACCAGCAGCGGCCGCCAGTCCGTCTCGGGCGGGATCACCGTGACGGCGCCCCGGGCGGTGGCCTTCGCCCAGGAGCGCACCGCGTAGGCCGAGTGTCTGGCGGCGATGTTGGGGTGGGCCAGCAGGACGGCCCGGTAGCCGTGCCGGGGCAGTTCCGTGGTCAGCCTGGGCAGTACGGCGTCGAGCCGGGTGAAGAGCGAGCCGTCCCCCCAGGTGGAGGAGACCAGGACCAGCTTCTCCTCCGGCCGCAGCCCCAGCGCGGCCCGGTAGCGCTCCCGGTGCGGCAGTGCGGCGGCGATCCGGTCGTAGCAGGGGTCGCCGACCACCTCGGCGATCGGCAGGGCCTCCGGGCAGCTGCGCCGGAGTTCGAACAGTTCCTCCTCGTGGGCCAGTGCGAACGCGGCGGGGACGAGCCGTCCCTCCCAGTAGAGGTAGTCGGGACCGAGCCCGATGGCAGCCCGCTCGCCGTCCGGACCGTTGCGCCGGGACAGCTTGATGTTCCCCGCCCCGTGCGGCAGCCGGACGACCGGGCCGTGCAGCTGCTCGATCCCCTGGGAACCGGCGGCGAGTACCAGGTCGAACTCGTGCCGGACCGCCTGCTCCCACGGCAGTACGGTGCCGCCCAGCGCCCGGAGGACCTCCGCGGTGCCCCCGTTGAACGTGTGCGGTGCCACCGTGAACTGCACGTGGATCCTCAGGTCCGAGGCGAGCAGCGCGTAGAAGTCGTGCAGCCGCTTCGCGTACACCATCGTCTGCGCGACCACGAGCACTTCCTTGCGGTCCCGCAGGGTCTCCCACGGCCCGTTGTTGCTCCAGGCGGCCGTCGTGGCCGCGTGCTCCCCGTTCGTCGGTGTGGTGTCCTGTTCCCCGTGCACCAAGGTCATCCTTCTCCCCCTCCTTGATCCCAGGCCGAGGCCGTCGACCGGCCCCGGGGACGATGGTCCCCGCGCCGTCTGGCGGATTCCATGAGGCGATCTGGTCGGTGCTTGCGGAAACCTTGTGTCCACTTCTCCGACCGGTGGAGGCCCCCGGAAGACGGGAAGGGTACTGAGTTCCTTTACGAGGGGTACTGAGTGCCGTATTCTCTCGGTGGAGCCTCTGACGCCAGTCGAAGGAGAGCCGACACGGTATGCCGGTCCAGGTGGCGCTTGTGGCGCGCGGGTCGTTCCGGGCCGGGCTTGGCACTCAGTACCCTCGGCATGACTGAGGCCCTGGATTCAGTGCACCCGCGCACCCGTGACAGGAGAACCACTCATGAGCTTGAGGATCGTCGTCTGTGTGAAGCACGTGCCGGACGCGACGGGTGACCGTCGTTTCGCGGACGACCTCACGACTGACCGGGAGGGTGTGGACGGCCTCCTGTCGGAGCTGGACGAGTACGGCGTGGAGCAGGCGCTGCGGATCGCGGAGGCGAACGAGGGCGCCGAGGTGACGGTGCTGACGGTGGGGCCGGACGACGCGAAGGACGCGTTGCGCAAGGCGCTGTCGATGGGTGCGGACAAGGCCGTGCACGTGAACGACGACGACATCCACGGTTCGGACGTGATCGGGACGTCGGCGGTCCTGGCGAAGGCGCTGGAGCTGACCGGGTTCGATCTGGTGATCGGCGGGATGGCGTCGACGGACGGCACGATGGGTGTGCTGCCGGCGCTGCTGGCGGAGCGTCTGGGGGTGCCGCAGGTGACGCTGCTGTCGGAGGTGTC
>NZ_JBIVUM010000002.1:0-75640 GCF_044757205.1 Kitasatospora sp. NPDC091335
TTTTGCTCCCCCCGCCGCCGGCGTCGGGCCCCCCACCCCACGAACTCGCACACAAACAACCCCCCCCCCCCCCCCCGCCCCCCCCCCGGCCCCCCCCCCCGCCACCCCACCCTCCCGAAAGCCCCCCGACAACCACAGAAACCCCGAGGGCCCCCACCGTTCCCGGCAGGGGCCCTCGTCAACACTCACCTCAGCGGTGATCAAGCGCCGGATTCACCGTCACCTCGACCCGCTGGAACTCCTTGAGCTCCGTGTACCCCGTGGTGGCCATCGCCCGCCGAAGCGCCCCGAACAGGTTCATCGTCCCGTCCGGCGTGTACGAGGGCCCGGTCAGGATCTCCTCGGTGGTGCCGACCGTCCCGAGGTCCACCCGCTTGCCCCGCGGCAGCTCCTCGTGGACGGCCTCCATCCCCCAGTGGAACCCCTTGCCCGGCGCATCCGTCGCCCGGGCCAGCGCGGCGCCGATCATCACCGCGTCCGCCCCACAGGCGACCGCCTTCGGGATGTCGCCGCTGTAGCCGACGCCACCGTCCGCGATCACGTGCACGTAGCGCCCACCGGACTCGTCCATGTAGTCGCGACGGGCGGCCGCCACGTCGGCCACGGCCGTGGCCATCGGCACCTGGATGCCCAGCACGTTGCGGGTGGTGTGGGCCGCGCCCCCACCGAACCCGACCAGCACCCCGGCGGCGCCGGTCCGCATCAGGTGCAGCGCCGCGGTGTACGTGGCACAGCCGCCGACGATCACCGGAACGTCCAGCTCGTAGATGAACTGCTTGAGGTTGAGCGGCTCGGCGGCACTGGAGACGTGCTCGGCCGAGACGGTGGTGCCACGGATGACGAAGACGTCGACCCCGGCGTCCACCACGGCCTTGGAGAACTCGGCGGTGCGCTGCGGCGAGAGCGCGGCGGCGGTGACCACACCGGAGTCGCGGACCTCCTGGATCCGCTGCTTGATCAGCTCGGCGCGGATCGGCGCGGCGTAGATCTCCTGGAGCCGGCGGGTCGCGGTGGACGGGTCGGTGATCGCGGCGATCTCGTCCAGCAGCGGCTGCGGGTCCTCGTAGCGGGTCCACAGGCCTTCGAGGTTCAGCACGCCCAGACCGCCGAGGCGGCCGATCTTGATGGCCTGCTCCGGCGAGACCACGCTGTCCATGGGGGCCGCCAGGAACGGCAGCTCGAAGCGGTAGGCGTCGATCTGCCAGGCGATCGAGACCTCCTTCGGGTCCCGGGTACGACGGCTGGGGACGACGGCGATGTCGTCGAAGGCGTACGCCCGGCGGCCGCGCTTGCCACGCCCGATCTCGATCTCGGTCACTTCGAGCCCTTCTGCTGTGTTGCTCATGCCCGCCGGGTCACCCCGGCCGCACCCCAGTATCCCGTACTGCCGCTGGTCCCGCCCCGACGGCCCGTACCCGGCCCCGACGGCCGGGCCCGTACCCGCGGAGGGTCCGGACACGCGAGGAGGGCCCGCGTCGGCGGGCCCTCCGGGGTTCAGCGGATCAGCGGGTCGAGTAGTTCGGCGCCTCGACGGTCATCTGGATGTCGTGCGGGTGGCTCTCCTTGAGCCCCGCCGAGGTGATCCGGACGAAGCGGCCCTTGCTCTCCATCTCGGCGACGGTGGCGGCGCCGACGTAGCCCATGGTCTGGCGCAGGCCGCCGACCAGCTGGTGCAGCACGGCCGACAGCGGGCCGCGGTAGGGCACCTGGCCCTCGATGCCCTCGGGGACGAGCTTGTCGTCCGAGGCCACCTCGGCCTGGAAGTAGCGGTCCTTGGAGTACGAGCGGCCCTGGCCGCGGGACTGCATGGCGCCCAGCGAGCCCATGCCGCGGTAGGACTTGAACTGCTTGCCGTTGATGAACATCAGCTCACCCGGCGACTCCTCGCAGCCGGCCAGCAGCGAGCCGAGCATCACGGTGTCGGCACCGGCGGCCAGCGCCTTGCCGATGTCGCCCGAGTACTGGAGGCCACCGTCGCCGATGACCGGCACGCCGGCCGCCTGGCAGGCCACCGCGGCCTCGTAGATGGCGGTGATCTGCGGCACGCCGATGCCGGCGACCACGCGGGTGGTGCAGATGGAGCCGGGGCCGACGCCGACCTTGACGCCGTCCACGCCGGCGTCGATCAGCGCCTGGGCGCCGTCGCGGGTGGCGACGTTGCCGCCGACCACGTCGACCTTGACGGCCGACCTGATCTTCGCGATCCAGGCCAGCGCGTTGTGGCTGTGGCCGTGCGAGGTGTCCACCACCAGGAAGTCCGCACCGGCCTCGACCAGGGCCTGGGCCCGGTCGAACGCCTCGGCGCTGGCACCGACGGCGGCGCCGACCAGCAGCCGGCCCTCGGAGTCCTTGGCGGCGTTCGGGTACTGCTCGGCCTTGACGAAGTCCTTGACGGTGATCAGGCCCTTGATCCGGCCCTCGTCGTCGACCAGCGGCAGCTTCTCGATCTTGTGGCGGCGCAGCAGGGCCATCGCGTCCACGCCGGAGATGCCGACCCTGCCGGTGATCAGCGGCATCGGGGTCATGATCTCGCGGACCTGGCGGCTGCGGTCCGACTCGAAGGCCATGTCGCGGTTGGTGACGATGCCGAGCAGCTTGCCCGCCTCGTCGGCGATCGGCACGCCGGAGATGCGGAACTTGGCGCACAGCGCGTCGGCCTCGGCCAGGGTGGTCTCCGGGCCGACCGTGATCGGGTCGGTGACCATGCCGGACTCGGAGCGCTTCACCAGGTCGACCTGGTTGGCCTGGTCCTCGACCGACAGGTTGCGGTGCAGCACGCCGACGCCGCCCTGGCGCGCCATCGCGATGGCCATTCGCGACTCGGTGACCTTGTCCATCGCCGCGGAGAGCAGCGGGATGTTGACGCGCACGTTCCGGGAGACCCGCGAGGAGGTGTCCACCTGGTTCGGCAGCACCTCGGAGGCCCCGGGCAGCAGCAGGACGTCGTCGTACGTGAGCCCGAGCATGGCGAACTTCTCGGGTACGCCTGCGGCGTTGTAAGACATTTGGGGGGTACCTTCCGTGGCCGGCCTAATCCGCTCACGCCCTGAGGGTGGGGGCGCATTCATCGCTCACTCGCGCAGACCGCCGAAGCCGGGTGCAATGGGAGGATCCTCCAAGGGGACCCCGCGCGCACCCGTCAAACTTTGGTGACCCGCCCAGGCGCCGATACCCCATGGTACTGGCACCGCGAATGTGTCCTCGTGTGCCCTTGACAACAACCCCACCCCGTGGATCATTCCTCCACAATCGGCGGAAACGGCACGGATCAGGAGGACTCCTCCGCGAGCGCCCGCAGCCGGCTGAGCGCCCGGTGCTGGGCCACCCGGACGGCACCCGGTGACATCCCGAGCACCTCGCCGGTCTCCTCCGCCGACAGCCCCGCGGCCACCCGCAGCAGTACCAGCTCGCGCTGACGGGCCGGCAGGTTGGAGAGCAGCTCCTTCGCCCAGGCCGCGTCGCTGCTCAGCAGCGCCTGCTCCTCGGGGCCGAGCGCCTCGTCCGGCACCTCGGGCAGGTCGTCCTGGGGCACGACCGTCGAGCCGGGCCCGCGCATCGCGGCCCGCTGGAGGTCGGCGATCTTGTGCGCGGCGATCCCGTACACGAAGGCCTCGAACGGACGCCCCTGGTCCTTGTACCTGGGCAGCGCGCAGAGCACCGCGACGCAGACCTCCTGGGCGACGTCGTCCACGTGGTGCCTGGCACCGCCGGGCAGCCGGACCAGCCTGGCGCGGCAGTACCGCTGTGCCAGCGGGTGGACGTAGGCGAGCAGCGCGTCGATCGCCGGGCCCTCGCCGCGCACCGCGGCCGCGACCAGCTCGCCCACCAGCGGCGAGCCGCCCGTGCCGAGCACCGGCGGGCGGCCTGGCCCCGCCTGGCCGGCGGAGTCGCCGGGTTCCGCGTACGACGGATCGTGGCCCGGGCCGGAGGGCTCGGCCTCCACCGGGTCCGCCTGGCCGGGCGCACCGGCGACGTCGTCGCGCATCGGTCCATGGTGCCTGGTCGAGCGGGAAAACGCGGCACCGCGTCCGGAGTTGTGCACCGGAACGTTATGCGCTGCGGCACCGTGCGACGTGCCGCGCACCACCGGCCCCTCCTGCACCGTGCCGCCTCCCGCCCCGTCGCCGTCGGTGGTGGTCCCGTCCGTCGCGCCGTCCGCCGAGTGTCCTGCGGCTGCGTGGTCCGCCGCAGTGCCTGTCCGCTGGTCCCCGAGGTGCTCCACTCCTCCATGGTGCAACCTCGGGACCGTAACGTCACACGCCCGTGCGGCAGCCGCTCCGGGAACCGCCGGCGGCACGCCGCACCCGGCGGCGCCGCCGGTGGTCAGCGGACCAGGCCCCAGCGGAAACCCAGCGCCACCGCGTGCGCCCGGTCGGAGGCACCGAGCTTCTTGAACAGCCGCCGGGCGTGGGTCTTGACGGTGTCCTCGGAGAGGAACAGCTCGCGACCGATCTCGGCGTTGCTGCGACCGTGGCTCATGCCCTCCAGCACCTGGATCTCACGCGCCGTCAGCGTCGGCGCCGCACCCATGTCGGGGCTGCGCAGCCGGCGCGGGGCGAGCCGCCAGGTCGGGTCGGCGAGGGCCTGGGTGACGGTGGCCCGCAGCTCGGCGCGCGAGGCGTCCTTGTGCAGGTATCCGCGGGCACCCGCGGCCACCGCGAGCGCGACACCGTCGAGGTCCTCGGCGACGGTGAGCATGATGATCCGCGCGCCCGGGTCGGCGGACAGCAGTCGCCGGACCGTCTCGACCCCGCCGAGGCCGGGCATCCGGACGTCCATCAGAACGAGATCGGAGCGGTCTGCCACCCAACGGCGGAGGACCTCCTCCCCGTTCGTCGCGGTGGTGACCCGGTCCACACCGGGTACGGTCGCGACCGCGCGGCGAAGCGCCTCGCGGGCAAGCGGGGAATCGTCGCAAACGAGAACGGAAGTCATGACCGTCGTCCTCCGCAGCTGATCCGCGTCACGTTGAGCCTCCTGGCTGGTACGAACCTCTCCGACACGGCCGATCGGCGACAGACTCCGTGCTGATCGCCCCAACCTGCCCGCGATCTTTCCCGACGTCCGGCGCCCGCTAACCGCCTCCGCACTTCCAACGACCGTCACTCGAATGAGTTACGGCCTTCGGGGCCATCTCCACCACTGTACGTGGCCAACCCATTACCGATCAGCCGCATCGCGGTGCACACGCCGCACTTTTCCGCAGCTCGCGCGCGGTGGGCGCACGACCCGCACACCGATTCGCCGCGTCGCGCGCCCGGCGGCCACCCGATTGCCACGCCCGCGCCGGGCGGAGCCCTTGCCCACTATGCCCGTTTTTATAGCTTTCGTATGGTCATTGACTGTTGTGCCAGTGTGTGGGTGACTTGTCCATGGAGTTGCCTTAAGTCATATTTCCAGGTGTCCACACCAGTGCATCGAAGCCCCGCCGCACCGCTCGGCAGCAGCCCCGCCGAACGCCCGGCGGACGGCCGACAGCCTCTGAAGGGAATGAGCCATGGCAGATTTCTCCCGCCTCCCCGGTCCCAACGCGGACCTCTGGGACTGGCAGCTCTCCGCAGCCTGCCGTGGCGTGGACAGCTCGCTCTTCTTCCACCCCGAGGGCGAGCGCGGGGCCGCGCGCAGTTCGCGCGAGGCCAGCGCCAAGGAGGTCTGCATGCGCTGCCCGGTGATCGCCGAGTGCGCGGCGCACGCGCTGGCGGTCCGGGAGCCGTACGGCGTCTGGGGCGGGATGACCGAGGACGAGCGCGAGGAGATGCTGGGGCGCTCGCGGCACCGCCTGGTCGAGGTCCCGCTGGCCCCGCCCGCGGTGGCCCAGCACTAGCCCTGTCTTCCGATGCGCCGTGAGGAAACGTTTTTTCGCGGCGCTTCAGCCTGCTCGCTCACGGCGAGTTCCGGACCACCGCGCCCCGGTCACCCACCGTCAGCGGTCGGCGGCCGCCCCCGCCAGCCGCTCCAGCATCAGCGCCACGGCCGGCACCTCGGCCAGGTCCGGCAGGGTCAGCGCGACCACCTGGCGCACCGCGGACGCTCCGGAGGCCGTCCGCACCGGCACCGTCGACACGCCGTCAGGGCGCACCGAGCGGAGCGCCAGCCCGGGCAGCACCGCCACCCCCAGCCCCGCCGCCACCAGGCCGACCACCGCCGGGTAGTCGTCCGTCGCGAAGTCGATCCGGGGCTCGAAGCCCGCCCCGGCGCACAGCTCCACCAGATGCCCCCGGCACTGCGGGCAGCCGGCGATCCACTGCTCCTGCGCCAGCTCGGCCAGCTCCACCGCCCCGCCCCGCCCCGCCAGCGGGTGGCCGGCGGGCAGCAGGCCCACCAGCGGGTCGTCCAGCAGCGGGGTGACCACCAGGTCGGACCAGTCGGTCCCGGCGGTCAGCTGCTGCGCCTCCAGGTTGGCCTCGGCCCTGGCCTCGCGCGGCGTGCCGTGGCCGGGCGCGGGGAGCGCGGCGCCGCCGTCGGCCCTGGGGTAGCGGAAGGCCAGCGCGATCTCGCACTCGCCGCCGCGCAGCATCGCCAGCGACTCCGGCGGCTCCGCCTCGACCAGCGACACGCACACCCCCGGATGGCCGTCCCGCAGCCGGGCGACCGCGGGCGGCACCAGGGTGGAGCTGGCGGTCGGGAAGGAGACCAGCCGCACCCGTCCGGCCCGCAGCCCGGCGATCGCGGCCACCTCCTCCTCGGCGGCGGAGAGCCCGGCCAGGATCCCGGTGGCATGCTTGAGCAGGACCCGGCCCGCCTCGCTGAGCTGCATCCCGCGGCCCGAACGGACCACCAGCGGGGTGTCCACCGACTTCTCCAGGGCCTTCATCTGCTGGCTGATGGCGGGCTGGGTACACCCCAGCTCACGGGCGGCGGCGGAGAAGGAGCCGGTGCGGGCGACGGCACGCAGGACGCGCAGATGGCGGGCCTCGATCATGCCTCAGTTATAAGGCAATCTTTGCATTCTGCAAAATTCTACTGATAGCTGACCGTCGGCACACCGCCCGGACCGGAGGACCGGGCCGGGCCGGCAACGGCCGGAGGCCCGGCCCGCCTCCCGAGGGGAGCGGACCGGGCCTCCGGTCAGGCGGTGGGGCCTCAGTGCGAGTGGCCGTGCGAGTGGCCGTGGCCGCTGTCGGCCTCCTCTTCCTTCTTCTCCACCACGAGGGTCTCGGTGGTGAGGAGCAGGGAGGCGATCGAGGCGGCGTTCTCCAGGGCGGAACGGGTGACCTTGACCGGGTCGATGACGCCGGCCTTCACCAGGTCGCCGTACTCGCCGGTGGCGGCGTTGTAGCCCTGGCCGATCTCCAGCTCGGAGACCTTGGAGGTGATGACGTAGCCCTCCAGGCCGGCGTTCTGGGCGATCCAGCGCAGCGGCTCGTGCAGCGCCTTGCGGACCACGGCGACACCGGTGGCCTCGTCACCCGACAGGCCCAGGCCGTCCTCCAGCACCTTGGCGGCGTGGACCAGGGAGGCCCCGCCACCGGCGACGATGCCCTCCTCGACCGCGGCGCGGGTCGCCGAGATGGCGTCCTCCAGGCGGTGCTTGCGCTCCTTCAGCTCCACCTCGGTGGCGGCGCCGACCTTGATGACGCAGACGCCGCCGGCCAGCTTGGCCAGGCGCTCCTGCAGCTTCTCGCGGTCCCAGTCGGAGTCGGTGGCGGCGATCTCACCCTTGATCTGGGCGACGCGGCCGGCCACGGCCTCGGCGTCACCGGCACCGTCGACGACGGTGGTCTCGTCCTTGGTGATGGTCACGCGGCGGGCGGTGCCCAGCACGTCCAGGCCGACCTGGTCGAGCTTGAGGCCGACCTCCTCGGAGATGACCGTGCCGCCGGTCAGGGTGGCCAGGTCGCCGAGGATCGCCTTGCGGCGGTCGCCGAAGCCCGGGGCCTTGACGGCGACGGCGTTGAAGGTGCCACGGATCTTGTTCACGACCAGGGTCGACAGCGCCTCGCCGTCGACGTCCTCGGCGATGATCAGCAGCGGCTTGGAGGCACCGCCCTGGAGGATCTTCTCCAGCAGCGGCAGCAGCTCCTGGATGGAGGAGATCTTGCCCTGGTTGATCAGGATGTACGGGTCCTCCAGGACCGCCTCCTGCCGCTCCGCGTCGGTGACGAAGTACGGCGACAGGTAGCCCTTGTCGAACTGCATGCCCTCGGTGAAGTCCAGCTCCACGCCGAAGGTGTTCGACTCCTCGACGGTGATGACACCGTCCTTGCCGACCTTGTCGATCGCCTCGGCGATCAGCTCGCCGACCTGGGTGTCCTGCGCGGAGAGGGAGGCGACGGCGGCGACGTCGTCCTTGCCCTCGATCTCGCGGGCGACGGACAGCAGGTGCTCGGAGACGGCGGCGACGGCCTTGTCGATGCCCTTCTTCAGGGCGGCCGGGCCGGCACCGGCGGCGACGTTGCGCAGACCCTCGTTGACCAGGGCCTGGGCCAGCACGGTGGCGGTGGTGGTGCCGTCACCCGCGACGTCGTTGGTCTTGGTGGCGACCTCCTTGACGAGCTGCGCGCCAAGGTTCTCGTACGGGTCGTCCAGCTCGACCTCGCGGGCGATGGTGACACCGTCGTTGGTGATGGTCGGGGCGCCGAACTTCTTGTCGATGACGACGTTGCGGCCCTTGGGGCCGATGGTCACCTTGACGGTGTCGGCCAGCTTGTTGACACCGCGCTCCAGCGAGCGGCGGGCGTCCTCGTCGAACTGCAGGATCTTCGCCATGTTCCCTATTCCCTCGGGGCTGCGGCCGGCCCACCGGCCGCCGAACTACGTGAACCAACAACCACGCCCCGGGCCCCTGTCACTTGGGACACGGATCCGGGGCGGGTCGGAACGACTTACTTCTCGATGCTGCGTTTACTTCTCGATGATGGCGAGAACGTCGCGAGCCGAGAGGACGAGGTACTCCTCGCCCTGGTACTTCACCTCGGTGCCGCCGTACTTCGAGTACAGGACGATGTCACCGACGGCGACGTCGAGCGGCAGACGCTGGCCGTCCTCGAAGCGGCCCGGTCCGACGGCCAGGACGACGCCCTCCTGGGGCTTCTCCTTGGCGGTGTCCGGGATAACCAGGCCGGAGGCCGTGGTGGTCTCGGCGTCGAGCGGCTGGACCACGATGCGGTCCTCGAGCGGCTTGATGGCAACCTTGCTGCTGGTGGTCACGTCCGAGCTCCCCTTCGGAGATTACGGGGTTTTCTAACGGGTAGGGCGATCCTGCGGGCCTGCCGTCGCGGGGGTCAGACACACGTCGTCGCATTAGCACTCTCCCGGTGGGGAGTGCCAAGGACGACCATAGGGCCGGGTTAGCACTCAGTCAACCAGAGTGCCAACGGCGCGCCCTGAGATCCCTGGTTCCGGGATGAGTAGTCGTACTCATGTGCGGCCGGTCCCGGCCCGGACAGACTCCCTGCCATGACTCCGATCCCGGCCCGCATCGGCCCGTCCCGGCTCAAGGACGCGGCCCTCGCCGTACTGTCGCTGCCCCTCCTGGGAGCCGCACTGCCGTTCGTCGCCTTCTTCGTCGTCGCCTCCCTCGGCAACGGCCCCGGCCACGGGGACGACGGGGACGGACTCGGGTGGGCCTTCCTCGGCATCGGGATGCTGGCCGCCCCGGTCGTCGCCCTGGCGGCGGGCCTGGTGGTCGCCTTCCGCAGCCGGCGGTCCGGCTACCGGCTCCTGCCGTTCGCGGCCGCGCTCTCCCCGTTCGCGCTGCCCGTGGTCCTCTCCTCGGGCGTCCTGTGGCGGTGAACCGGCCGCTGCCCGCGAGAATGGCCCCGTGGACACCGAGAACCTCCAGCCCCTGCTGACGCCCGAGGGCCAGGCCCTGCTCGCCGAGCTGCGCGAGTTCACCCCCGAGGAGGAGCTGGCGCTGGCGACCCGGTTGCGCCGGGAGTACCCGGCGGAGCTGGTGTCCGCGGCGTTCGGGCAGGCGCGGCTGCGGCAGCGGGCCCGGGCGAAGTTCGGGGCGGACGCCGACCTGATGTACTTCACGCCCAACGGGGTCGAGCAGTCCACCAGGCGCAGCGTGGCCGAGTGGCGGGCGCAGCGGTTCGCCGGGCTGGGCGTACGGCGGCTGGCGGACCTGTGCTGCGGCATCGGCGGGGACGTGCTGGCGCTGGCCCGGGCGGGCATCGAGGTGCTGGCCGTCGACAAGGACCCGGCGGCCTGCGCGGCCACCGCGGCCAACGCCGCCGCGCTGGGGCTGGCCGAGCTGGTGGAGGTGCGCTGCGCGGACGTCGCCGAGGTGGACGTCACCGGCTACGACGCGGTGTTCACCGACCCGGCCAGGCGCACCTCGCGCGGCCGGGTGTTCGACCCGGAAGCGTACGCCCCGCCGCTCTCCTGGGCGATCGAGGCCGCCCGGCGGACCCCGGTCGGCGCCCTGAAGGTCGCCCCCGGCATCCCGCACGAGGCCGTGCCGCGGGACGCCGAGGCCGAGTGGGTCTCCGACCACGGCGACGTCAAGGAGGCGGTGCTCTGGTTCGGCACCCGGGCCGCGCACCCGCACCGCGCCACCCTGCTGCCGCAGGGCGCCGGCCTGACCGGGGGCGACCTGCCCGACCCGCCGGCCGGCCCGGTCGGGCGCTACCTGTACGAGCCGGACGGCGCGGTGATCCGGGCCCACCTGGTGGCCGAGGTGGCCGGGCAGGTCGGCGGCCGGCTGATCGACCCGAAGATCGCCTACCTGACCTCGGACGAGCTGGTCGCCACCCCGTACGCGCACGCCTTCGAGCTGACCGACGTGCTCCCGTTCGGCATCAAGAAGCTGAAGGCGCTGCTGCGCGAGCGGGCGGTCGGCACGGTGGTGATCAAGAAGCGCGGGATGGCGATCACCCCGGAGGAGCTGCGCCGCCAGCTCAAGCCCTCCGGGCCGAACACCGTCACGGTGATCCTCAGCCGGACCGACCACGGCCCGCTGATGATGCTGGGGCAGCCGGTCTGAGCTACGACGCGGGCGCCTGGATGTAGTCCTCCAGCCGGGCCACCGAGAAGCCCTGCTCCTGGATCCGGGCCAGCAGGTCGCCGAACATCTGGGTCATCGTGGCGCCCTTGAGCTCCTTGGGGCCGCGGAAGTGCGCCAGGATGATGTCGCCGGACTTCAGCTTCTTGTCCCCCGACTGGTACTGCATGTCGTGGATCTGCATCGACTCGCGCCACAGCACCATCGCGCGCGGGCCGCACTGCTGGACCGAGGTGTTGAGCGTCGGGGTGCTGGCGCCGTCGCCGAAGGGCGGCCGGAACAGCAGCGGGGCGGTGCCGTACTGCTGGGTGAGCGCGGACTGCGCGTCGCAGATCTCGGACTTCTGCTTCTCCGCCGGGATCTTGCTCATCACCGGGTGGTCCACGGTGTGGTTCTGGACGTGGTTGCCCAGCGCCTGGAGCGGCTTGAAGTAGCCGTAGTCGTTCTTGACGATGTCCCGGGTCAGGAACATCGAGATCGGCACCTTGAGGTCGGTCAGCATCTCGACGAACTTCGGGTCCTTCTCGGCACCGTCGTCGATGGTGATGAAGACGACCTTGTCGTTCGTCTTCACCTCGCTGAACACCGGTACCGGGCCGGTCCGTTCGAGCTTGACGGGCTTGTCGGCGGGCGGCGCGGGAGCGGGGGCGAGCGGGGTGAGGTTCCACTTGGCCCAGGCCGCCGCGCCGGCGCCGGCCGGGGCGGGGGTGGTCGGGGCGGCGCCGGCCGGCGCGGCCCCGGTGGGCGGGGGCGTGCCCGGCCCGGTCGTGGCAGCCGTGGTGGCCGGGGCGGCGCTGCCACCGCCTCCGCCGTCGCCGCAGGCGGTGGCGAAGGCCAGCAGGGCCAGCGCCCCCACCGCGTACGTCCTGGTCCTGCTCCGCCCGTCCCTGATCACCGCAGCGCGCTCCCGGTTCCCGTCCAGCTCTCTCGGCTATGCACGGTAACGGCTGCCGCCGCGGTTCCCGATCCGGGGTTACTCGACGTGTTCGCTGCTGAAGGACCAGCGGTGCACCGGTCGGCCGAGCAGCTCGGCCGGCGGGTCGGCGACGGGCCGGGGCTCGCCGCTCCACCAGCTGATCAGCAGCACCCGCTCCCCCGCGGCCGTGAGCAGTTCGAGGCGTTCGAGACCGGCCGCTCCGCGCAGCGCGGGCAGCGCCGACTCCCTTGCCCAGGCGGCGAGTTCGGCCCCACGGCCGGCCGCGGCCCGGGCCTCCCACATCGCGGCGACGGTCATCAGGCGCCGCCGCCGAGGGCCTGGTAGGCCTGGCCGTGGACGTCGCCGTGCTCCAGGTGTGCGGCCGGGACGTGGACGTCGGTCACCGGCAGCGAGGAGTCCGCCGACAGGTCGAGCGAGGACGGCGCGCGGTCGCGCCACACCATCTCTGCGCCCAGCGCCGCGACCATCGCGCCGTTGTCGGTGCACAGGCCGGGCCGGGGCACCCGCAGCCGGATGCCGGCCCGGTCGCAGCGCTGCTGGGCCATCTCGCGCAGCCGCGAGTTGGCCGCCACGCCGCCGCCGATCATCAGGTGGTCGACGCCGCTGTCCCGGCACGCCTTGACGGCCTTGCGGGTGAGCACGTCGGTGACCGCCTCCTGGAAGGACGCCGCCACGTCGGCGATCGGCACCTCCTCGCCGGCCCGGCGCTTGGCCTCCACCCAGCGGGCGACGGCGGTCTTCAGGCCGGAGAAGGAGAAGTCGTACGCCGGGTCGTTCCTGCCGCTCAGGCCGCGCGGGAAGGCGATCGCCTTCGGGTCGCCCTCGCGGGCCGTGCGGTCGACGATCGGACCGCCGGGGAAGCCCAGGCCGAGCACCCGTGCGACCTTGTCGAAGGCCTCACCGGCCGCGTCGTCGATGGTCGCGCCGAGCGGGCGGACGTCGCTGGTGATGTCCTCGCTGAGCAGCAGCGAGGAGTGCCCGCCGGAGACCAGCAGGGCCATCGTCGGCGAGGGCAGCCGGCCGTGCTCCAGCTGGTCGACGCAGATGTGCGAGGCGAGGTGGTTGACCCCGTACAGCGGCTTGTCCAGCGCCCAGGCGTACGCCTTGGCGGCGCTGACGCCGACCAGCAGCGCGCCGGCCAGGCCGGGGCCCGCGGTGACGGCGATGCCGTCCAGGTCGCTCGCCTTGACCCCGGCGGTGTCCAGGGCGCGCTGGATGGTCGGGACCATCGCCTCCAGGTGCGCGCGGCTGGCGATCTCGGGGACGACGCCGCCGAAGCGGGCGTGGTCGTTGACGCTGGAGGCGACCGCGTCGGCCAGCAGCGTGGTGCCGCGCACGATGCCGACGCCGGTCTCGTCGCAGGAGGTCTCGATGCCGAGGACGAGCGGTTCGTCAGCCATGGCGGGTGTCCTCAATGTCCTTCGGGTCAGTGCTGTCAGTGCTCGGGTGGTCGAGGCGCATCACCAGCGCGTCGACGTTGGCGGGCTGGTAGTAGCCGCGCCGGATGCCCACCGGTTCGAAGCCGTGGCGCTCGTACAGCCGCTGGGCGCGCGGGTTGTCCACCCGCACCTCCAGCAGCAGCTCGGCGCACTCGCGCCGGGCGGCCTCCCGGATCAGGTCGGTGAGCAGCGCCGTGCCGAGGCCGCCGCCCTGGTGGCGGTCGTCGACGGCGATGGTCTGGACGTCGCCCTCGCCCGCGATCACCATCAGCCCGGCGTAGCCGACGATCGCGCCGTCCGGGGCGGCCGCGACGGTGTAGTGGCGGGTGCCGCCGGGATGGGACTCGGCCAGCTCGGACCAGAACATCCCGGCGGACCAGGCGTCCTCCGGGAAGAGCCGCAGCTCCAGCTCCAGCACCGGGGCGATGTCCCACCAGCGCATCGGGCGCAGGGTGGTGCCGTGGTTCACGCGGGGAGCACCGCCTTGTAGCCCGCCGGGACCTGGGCGTCCGGGCGGCGCAGGTACAGCGGGACGTTCGGCAGCAGCTCGCGCCCGGCGGTCAGCTCGGCGGCGGCGAAGCCGGCCAGGGCGCCGGCCGAGACGTGCTCGGGGCCGTGCGCGCCGGGGAACGCCTCGGGGTAGAGCACCGCGCCGGCGCCGACGGAGCGCTCCCGCGGGGTCAGCTCGGCCGGACGGTCCACGCCGGGGCCCTCGGTGCGGCGGCCCTCGGCATCGTACGAGGCCCAGTAGACCTCCTTGCGGCGCGCGTCGGTGGCCACCGTGAACGGCCGGCCGGCCAGGCCCTCGGCGCGGGCCTGGAAGGCGATCGCGTCCAGGGTGCAGACGCCGTGCACCGGCAGCCCGAGGGCGTGGCCGAGCGCGGCGGCGGTCACCAGGCCGACCCGGAGGCCGGTGTACGGGCCCGGGCCGACGCCGACCGCGATGCCGGTCAGCCGGTGCTTGTCCACACCGGCGGCCCGCAGCACCTGGTCGATCGTGGGCAGCAGCAGTTCGCCGTGGCGCCTGGCGTCGACCTGGTGGGTCTCGGCGAGGACAGCCGTGCCGTCGTGGACGGCGGCGGTGACGGCGGGGGTAGCGGTGTCGAACGCGAGCAGCAGCACGGGGTCAAGGTTAGACCGACGTTGGGCCGACCGGCCGATCGGCCGGGTGTACCACCCGGGAACACACATCCGAGGCGCTGCGACCCGACAGGATGAACCTGGCACGATGGGGCCGTACGTAAAGGGACGGCGGCGGGAGCGGCAACGTGGCGAAGATGGGTCCTGGAGTGGTGGTCACGGGGTTGACCCTGGGGGCCCTGGCGGTGGTGAGCCTGTTGGCCTTCCAGGCGAACGGCGCCCAGGACCGGGCGGGCGGCGCCAAGCCCACCGTGACCACCAGCGCGACCGGCACGGCCACCACCGCGGCGCCGACCGCCTCGGCCACCCCGACCGTCCCGCCGGTGCCGACCACCACGGGCACCGGCCCCCGGGTGGTCTACTCGATCGGCAGCCACTACGTCTGGCTGGTCGACCCGAAGAAGAACCCGCAGGTCGCGGCCGCCTTCCCGGTCACCCCGGGCTCGGTCGAGCCGACTCCGGGCAGCTACGCGGTGTACAGCCGCACCCCGACCACCACCGGGACGGACGGCAAGCAGATCGAGCACGTGGTGCGCTTCGCGCAGCAGAACGGCGTGGTGTTCGGCTTCAGCGCCGCGGTGGACGGCGCGACGCCGACCACCGACCCGAGCGCGAAGACCGGCGGCATCCGCAGCGGCCGCGCCGAGGGGCAGCTGCTCTGGGACTTCGCGCCGAAGGACACCAAGGTGGTCGTGGTCGCCTGATCCGGGACGGCCCTGAACCGCCCAGGTGGTTCCGGGCCCGGAAGAACCGGCCTCACGCGGCCCGGGGCGCCTGCGCCTCGGGCCGTTCGTCGTGCCCGGGCCGCGGTTCGGGCGGGGTGGACACCGCCTCGGCGGCCGCGCGGGCGGCCAGCAGCGCCCGCATCGGCTCTCCCGGAGCGCGGTGGGCGGACTCTCCGGCCCCGGCGGCGCGGACCGGCCGCTGCGGGGCGGGGGTGGTGCTCGACATGGCGCCTCCCTAGTTAGGCAGACCTAACCGCAGCACCCA
This sequence comes from Kitasatospora sp. NPDC091335, assembly GCF_044757205.1. NCBI lineage: Bacteria > Bacillati > Actinomycetota > Actinomycetes > Kitasatosporales > Streptomycetaceae > Kitasatospora > Kitasatospora sp. NPDC091335. Next base: position 15,455 of record NZ_JBIVUM010000002.1, read on the forward strand.
TCCCACCACGCCCGGCGCCCCGCCCGCAACACCTTCCCGACAGCCTGTCGGCAAGATGCCGGCGACCCGGCGCGGCCGCTACCCGAGGTCCGCCAGCGGCACGTCCGCCCAGCGCGGGCCGATGCCGGTCAGCAGCACCCGGCGCGGGTCCTGGTCGTCCCCGTCCGCGGTGTCGCCGATGGCGCGCTCGATCCGGACCTCCAGCCGGTCCTCGGAGAGCCGCTCGACCTTGCCCTCGCCCCACTCGACCACGACCACCGACTCGGGCAGCGAGACGTCCAGGTCGAGGTCCTCCATCTCGTCCAGGTCCCCGCCCAGCCGGTACGCGTCCACGTGCACCAGCGCCGGGCCGCCGACCAGCGAGGGGTGCACCCGGGCGATCACGAAGGTCGGCGAGGTCACCGCCCCGCGGACCTGCAGGCCCTCCCCCAGGCCCCGGGTCAGCGTGGTCTTCCCCGCCCCCAGCTCGCCGGAGAGCAGCACCAGGTCACCCGGCCGCAGCAACGCGGCCAGCTCCCGGCCGAGCCGGCCCATCCGCTCCGGGGTGGGGACGGTGAGAGTGGCGTGCGAGCCCATGCGCGTGTCTTGCCCTTCGGTCCGTACCGGCGCACCGACCACCGGCCGCCACCGCTACCGTGCCACATCGGCGCGCCCCGCTGCGGCGGGCGGGGCCCCACGGAGGCTCAGGCCGGATCGGCCGCCGGGTCGAGGGCGGGGTCAGGGTCCCGGGGCCGTCGGCCCGCCAGGTCGAGGACGGCCGCGGGCAGCGGCGCCGCCCCCGCGAAGCCGGCGGCCCGGCGCAGCAGCCGCGCCAGCTCGTGGTCGACCAGCTCGGGGCGCTCCAGCATCACCAGGTGCCCGGCGCCCTCGGCCAGCACCAGCTCGGCGCCCGGCAGCCGCTCGGCCATCGCCTCGCTGTGCGTCGAGGGCGTCAGCAGGTCCTTCGTCCCGGCCAGTACCAACGCGGGCAGGCCGCGCAGGGCGGCGAGCGCCTCGTACTTCTCGTGCGCGCCGAACACCGGGTAGAACTCGGCGACCACGTCGATCGGGGTCGCGTCCAGCAGCTGCTCGGCGAAGCGCACCACACCGGGGTCGACGTCCCGGCCGCCGAAGGAGAACCTCCGGTAGAAGACGGCGGCCACGTCCGAGCCCAGCCGCCTGGTCGCCTCGACCAGGTCGACCTGGCGGCCCAGCAGCTTCACCACCCCGGGTGCGACCTTCTTGAACAGCTTCGCGCCGGCCCTCGGCAGGCCGAGGCTGACCTCGTTCCAGTCCCCGGCGAGGGTGCCGATCAGCGCGACCCCGGCGACGCGCTCGCGGAACAGCTCCGGGTGCTGGTCGGCCAGCGCCATCACCGTCATGCCGCCCATCGAGTGGCCCACCAGCACCAGCGGCCCGGTCGGGGCGACGACGTCGATCACCGCCTTGAGGTCGCCGCCCAGCTGGTCGATGCCGGCCGGCTCGCCCGCCAGGTAGGAGCGGGAGCGCTCGGAGCGGCCGTGGCTGCGCTGGTCCCAGAAGACCAGCCGCATGCCCTCGCGCAGCGCGGCCCGCTGGAAGTGCCAGCTGTCCTGGTTGAGGCAGTAGCCGTGGCAGAACACCACGGTCAGCGGCCCGGCGCCGTCAACCGCCCGCCCGCCTCCGGGACGAAGACCGTCCGCCCCCGGGCCGGCGCCGTCCGGCTCGTCCCAGCCGGTGCCGTCCAGCTCCACGTACAGCTCGGTGCCGTCCGGTGCGGCCACCCTCCTCGGGCGCCCGCGCAGCGAGCCGAACGGGGCCTTCGCGTCCAGCTCGGCCCGGGCCCGGCGGCGCATCGCCCGGCCGACGGTCAGCCGCTCGATCGCCACGCCCGCGGCCGCTCCGGCCGCCAGCACACCGACGGAGATCCCGATCACACCGGCCCGGCTCACCCCGGAGGCGGCGCCGGCCACCCTGGCCACCGCCGCGACCGGGTTGCCCTCGGCCGGCGCGTCGGTCATGCCGTCGGGCCCTCGGCGTGGCTGCCGCCCAGGTAGCGGCGGGGCACCCGGGCACCGATCCGGGTGATGATCTCGTACGAGATGGTGCCGCAGGCACGGGCCCAGTCCTCGGCGGTGGGCTCGCCGTGCTCGCCGTTGCCGAACAGCAGCACCTCGTCGCCGATCGCCGGGGTGTCGCCGCCCAGGTCCACCACGAACTGGTCCATCGCGACCCGGCCGGCCACCGTGCGCCACTTGCCGTCGATCTGCACCGGGCCGGTACCGCTGGCGTGCCGCGGGATGCCGTCGCCGTAGCCGACCGGGACCAGGCCCAGGGTGGTCTCGCCCGGTGTCGTGTAGTGGTGGCCGTAGCTGACCCCGTGCCCGCCGGGGACGTGTTTGACCAGCGCCAGCCTCGCGGTCAGCGCCATCACCGGGCGCAGCCCGAAGTCGGCCGGCGAACCCACCTCGGGCACCGGCGACAGCCCGTACGCGGCCAGGCCGGTGCGGACCAGGTCGAAGTGCGACTCGGGCAGCAGCAGGGTGGCCGGGGAGTTCGCCAGGTGGCGGACCTCGGGGCGCAGCCCGGCCGCCTCGGCCACGGCCAGCGCGGCCCGGTAGGAGTCCAGCTGGGCCTGGATCGACGGGTGGCCGGGCTCGTCCGCCGCGGCGAAGTGCGACCAGACGCCGACGACCCTCAGCAGCCCCTCGGCCTCGGCCCGGCGGGCGTCCGCCACCAGTCGCGGCCAGTCGTGCGGCTGGCAGCCGTTGCGGCCCAGACCGGTGTCGGCCTTCAGGTGCACCCGGGCCGGGATGCCGGTCTCGCGGACGGCCGGCAGCAGCTCGTCCAGCGCCCACTGCCCGCTGACCGAGACGTCCAGGTCCGCGCGCAGCGCCTCGCGCCACGGCCCGCCCGGCGTCCACAGCCAGCACAGGACGCGGGCCTGCTCCGGGCGGATGCCCGCGGCCCGCAGCGCCAGCGCCTCGTCCGGCGTCGCGCAGCCGAGCCAGCCGACCCCGTTCGCGACCGCCTCCCGGGCGCACTCCACCGCGCCGTGGCCGTAGGCGTTCGCCTTGACCGCGAGCATCACCGCCGCGCTGCCGACGCGCTCGCGCAGGGCCGCGAGGTTGCCGCGCAGGGCGGCGAGATCGATGGTCGCCTCGGCCCGTACGCCTTCGGTGAGGGTGGCCGTGCCGGTCGTGTTCGCAGTTGTCATCAGGGTCAGTCTCCCAGACGTCCCGGAGTCCTCGCCGAACGGCCCGTCGGCGCGGCGGCCCCCCACGACGCGCCGGCCTGCGGCGGACCGCCCGTTCACCCTGTCCAGGACGCCCTGACCGGATGGTCCGGTTCCGTCGGTCACCCCTCGCGGACCGCCCGCCACACCGCCGGCAGCGCCCCGGCCACCGCGAGCGCCGTGGTCGGGGCGCCCGGCCGGCCCGCCGCCTCGCGGCCGGCCAGGCCGTGCAGGTAGGCGGCCGCCGACGCGGCGTCCAGCGGCGCGAGGCCCGCCGCCAGGAGGGAGCCGGCCAACCCGGCCAGGACGTCGCCGCTGCCGGCGGTGGCCAGCCAGGAGGTGCCGGTGGGGTTCACCCGGACGGCCCCGCCCGGATCGGCGACCACCGTGGTGGAGCCCTTCAGCAGCACCGTCGCGCGATAGGCGGCCGCCAGCCGGCGGGCGGTGGCCAGCCGGGCCGCGGCCAGGTCGTCGGCGGCCGGCGGCGGGCCGCCCTCGGCGCCCGCGAGCAGCCGGGCGGCCTCGCCGGTGTGCGGGGTGAGCAGGGTGGGCGCGGTGCGGCCGGCCAGCGCGTCCGGGCCGAGCCGGCCCAGCTCGGTCAGCCCGTCCGCGTCCACCAGCACCGGGACGTCGCTCGCCAGCGCCTCGGTCAGCGACTGCCGTGCCCCCTCGCCACCGCCGGGACCGACCACCCAGGCCTGCACCCGCCCGGCCCCGGCCGGCCCGCCCTCGGTGACCAGCACCTCGGGGAAGCGCCGCACCACCTCCTCGGCCGCCGTGCCCACGTACCGGACGGCGCCCGCGCCGCCGTGCAGTGCCCCGGCCACCGCCAGCAGCGCCGCCCCCGGGTACGTCGCCGAACCGGCCGCCACCCCGACCACGCCGCGGCGGTACTTGTCGCTCTCCGCGCCCGGCTGCGGCAGCAGCGCCGCCACGTCCGCGTGCTGGAGCGCCGTCACCTCCGCCGCGGGCGGTTCGAGACCGATGCCGACCAGCTGTACGGCGCCCGCGTACGAGGCCCCCGGGTCGACCAGCAGTCCGGGCTTGTAGGTGCCGAAGCAGACCGTGACGTCCGCGCGCAGCGCCGCGCCGGGCACCTCGCCGGTGTCGGCGTCCACCCCGCTCGGCAGGTCCACCGCCACCACGGTCCCGGACCGCCCGGCCCGCGCGTACGGCCGGGCCCCGGGGCGCAGCCCGCCCCGGCCGCCGATGCCGACGATGCCGTCCAGCACCAGGTCGGCGCGCGAGAAGTCGGCCAGGCCGACTTCCTGCTCCACCGTCACCCGCCCGCCGGCGGCCCGCAGCGCGGCCAGCCCGCCCGGGTGCGTCTTCTCCGGCGCCAGCAGCACCGCCGTCACCCGCGCCCCGCGCCGGGCCAGGGCGGCCCCGGCGTACAGGGCGTCACCCCCGTTGTCCCCGCTGCCCGCGAGCACCGTCACCCGGCTGCCGTACACCCGCCCCCGACGCCGGGTCAGCAGCCGCGCACAGGTCGCGGCCAGCCCCGCGGCCGCCCGCTGCATCAGTACGCCCTCCGGCAGCCGCGCCATCAACGCGGCCTCGGCGGCCCGGACGGTGTCCACACGGTGTGCATGACGCATGCGGGAGCTCCTTCAGCGGTCGGCTGTCACCGACGCTAGCCCGCGTCTCCGCCCCGCGGGAGCCGGGCCTGCGGCACACTTTCGAGTGACAACCACTTCGATTCCCCGCCGGTGTCGGTCCGTACGCCTACCTTGTGGCTCGGCACGGACCCACAGGAGGGAGAAGGGCCATGGTCGCCATGCCAGCTGTCGAGGGCCCGCTGGGCCGGGGCAACCTCCTCCAGGCGTTCCTGGAGCTGGACACGCCGCCCGGCTACAAGGCAGAGCTCATCGAAGGGGAAATCGTCGTGACACCACCGCCGGACGGAGAGCACGAAGCCGCGTTCTCCCTGCTGGCCAAGCAGTTCTTCCGCAAGGCCGCGACCGACCTCGACCTCTCCGGCAACAAGGGTCTGATCGTGCCGACGGGCCGGTTCATCCCCGACGGCACCGTCAGCCCGGTCGGACACTTCCTGAACGCCGACTCATGGGCGGAAGCCGCCGGCGTCCTGCTGGTCTTCGAAGTCACGTCCACCAATCCGCGCCGAGACCGGGAACAGAAGCGCCGTGGCTACGCCGCCGCCGGTATCCCGTGCTACCTGCTGGTGGACCGCAGCGCCGGTACGGTCACGCTGTTCACCGCCCCCGAGGGCGACGACTACAGCGAGAAGGAGCCGGTCCCGTTCGGCAAGCCGATCGACCTCCCCGCCCCGTTCTCCTTCACGCTCGACACGGCGCCCCTGCGGTAGGTCGCAGCCACCGCAGGGGCGCCGTCGCCGACGAGCGCCGGACTACTCGACGGTGACCGACTTCGCCAGGTTGCGCGGCTGGTCGACCTCGTGGCCCTTGGCCGTGGCCAGCTCGCAGGCGAAGACCTGGAGCGGGACGGTGGCGACCAGCGGCTGGAGCAGCACCGGGGTGGCCGGGATGCGGATCAGGTGGTCCGCGTACGGGACGACGGCCTCGTCGCCCTCCTCCGCGATCACGATCGTGCGGGCGCCGCGGGCCCGGATCTCCTGGATGTTGGAGACGATCTTGTCGTGCAGGATCGACCGCCCGCGCGGCGAGGGCACGACCACCACGACCGGCAGCCCCTCCTCGATCAGCGCGATCGGACCGTGCTTGAGTTCGCCCGCCGCGAAGCCCTCGGCGTGCATGTACGCCAGCTCCTTGAGCTTGAGCGCGCCCTCCAGGGCCACCGGGAAGCCGACGTGGCGGCCGAGGAACAGCACCGAGCGGGCGTCGGCCAGCGAGCGGGCCAGCTCGCGCACCGGCTCCATGGTCTCCAGGACCTGCTCGACCTGCTTCGGCGCGTCGCCGAGCTCCTTGATGACGGCGAAGATCTCGTCGCCCCACTTGGTGCCGCGCACCTGGCCCAGGTACAGGGCGACCAGGTAGCAGGCGACCAGCTGGGTCAGGAACGCCTTGGTGGACGCGACCGCGACCTCGGGACCGGCGTGGGTGTACAGCACCGCGTCCGACTCGCGCGGGATGGTCGAGCCGTTGGTGTTGCAGATCGCCAGCACCTTGGCGCCCTGCTCACGGGCGTGACGCAGGGCCATCAGGGTGTCCATGGTCTCGCCGGACTGCGAGATGGCGATGACCAGCGTGCCCGGGCCCATGATCGGGTCGCGGTAGCGGAACTCGGAGGCGACCTCGACCTCGCAGGGGATGCGGGTCCAGTGCTCGATCGCGTACTTGGCGATCATGCCCGCGTGGAACGCGGTGCCGCAGGCCACGATGACGACCTTGTCGACCGAGCGCAGGTCGGCGTCGGAGATCCGCAGCTCGTCCAGGGTGAGCCGGCCGTCGGTGCCGATCCGGCCGAGCAGGGTGTCGGCGACGGCCTTCGGCTGCTCGGCGATCTCCTTGAGCATGAAGTAGTCGTAGCCGCCCTTCTCGGCGGCGGAGGCGTCCCAGTCGACGTGGTACTCGCGCACGTCGGCCGGGGTGCCGTCGAAGTTCGTGACGGTCACGCCCTCCCGGCGCAGCTCGACCACCTGGTCCTGGCCCAGCTCGATCGCCTCGCGGGTGTGCGCGATGAAGGCGGCGACGTCGGAGGCGAGGAAGTTCTCGCCCTCGCCGCGGCCGACCACCAGCGGCGAGTTGCGGCGCGCGCCCACGACCACGTCCGGCGCGTCGGCGTGCACGGCGACCAGGGTGAAGGCGCCCTCCAGCTGACGGCAGACCACCCGCATGGCCTCGGCGAGGTCGCCCGCGTAGGCCTCGCCCAGCAGGTGGGCGACGACCTCGGTGTCGGTCTCGGACCGGAGGGTGTGGCCGCGCTCGGCGATCTCGGCGCGCAGCTGGGCGAAGTTCTCGATGATGCCGTTGTGCACCACGGCCACCCGCTGCCGGTCGTCCAGGTGGGGGTGGGCGTTGGCGTCCGTCGGGCCGCCGTGGGTGGCCCAGCGGGTGTGGCCGATGCCGGTGGTGCCGCCGGGCAGAGGGGACTCGGCGAGCGACTTCTCCAGGTTGGCGAGCTTGCCGGCCCGCTTGTCGGTGGCCAGACTCCACTGCCCGTCGGAGTCCTGGACCTGCACCGCGACACCGGCCGAGTCGTAACCCCGGTATTCCAGGCGCTGCAGGCCTGCGATTACTACGTCGAGGGCGGCCTGAGCGCCCACGTATCCAACAATTCCGCACATGCGTGCCAGCATAAGGGCGGTTCTGTGGCCGTTTTCCCGCCTCGCGGGAACGCTGCGTGACCGACACCACAACCACCGTGAACGCCGCGACGGCTCACAATGGAGCATGTGCTGACCGAACTCTGTACGCGGGGCGCCGCCACGCCCGGCCCGTCACCGTCTCCCTACGTGGACCTCAGCCGGGCCGAGTGGAGCGCGCTGCGCGAGCGTACGCCGCTGCCGCTGACCGCCGAGGAGGTGGAGCAGTTGCGCGGCCTCGGTACCGCCCTCGACCTGGACGAGGTCCGCGACGTCTACCTGCCCCTGTCCCGGCTGCTGAACCTGTACATCCACGCCACGCACGAGCTGCGCGGCACGCTGGGCACCTTCCTGGACACCCCGGACACCGAGCGCACCCGCACGCCGTTCATCATCGGCGTGGCCGGCTCCGTCGCGGTCGGCAAGTCCACGACCGCCCGCCTGCTCCAGGAGCTGCTCGCCCGCTGGCCGGAGCACCCCCGGGTCGAACTGGTCACCACCGACGGCTTCCTGCTGCCCAACGCCGAGCTGCGCCGCCGCGGTCTGATGGCCCGCAAGGGCTTCCCGGAGTCGTACGACCGCCGGGCGCTGACGCGCTTCGTCGCGGACGTGAAGGCGGGCAAGGAGCGGGTCAGCGCGCCGGTCTACTCGCACCTGGTGTACGACATCGTGCCGGACCGGCGGCTCACCGTGGAGCGACCGGACATCCTGATCGTCGAGGGCCTGAACGTGCTCCAGCCGGCCCTGCCGGGCACCGACGGCCGCACCCGCCTCGCGGTGGCCGACTACTTCGACTTCTCGATCTACGTCGACGCCAGGACCGACGACATCGAGCACTGGTACCTGGACCGCTTCCGCAAGCTGCGGCAGACCGCCTTCCAGGACCCGAGCTCCTACTTCCGCCGCTTCACCGAGGTGCCGGAGGAGGAGGCGATGGAGTACGGCCGGCAGGTCTGGCGCACCATCAACAAGCCCAACCTGCTGGAGAACGTGCTGCCGACCCGCGGCCGGGCCACCCTGATCCTCCAGAAGGGCGCGGACCACAAGGTCCGCCGGGCGCTGCTGCGCAAGCTCTGACCGCACGCCGAAGGGCCCCCGCGTCGCGGGGGCCCTTCGGCGAGTCCGGGGCTCAGCCCAGGTGGGCGCGCACCGCCTCGGCCAGCCGCTGCCCGACCGTCTCGGCCTGCGCCGGGTCGGCGGCCTCGACCATCACCCGGACCAGCGGCTCGGTGCCCGACGGGCGCAGCAGCACCCGGCCGGTGGAGCCCAGCTCGGCCTCGGCCTCGGCGACCGCGGCGGCCAGCTCGGTGCTGGTCCTCACCCGGGACTTGTCGACGCCCTTGACGTTGATCAGCACCTGCGGCAGCCGGGTCATCACGGCGGCCAGGTCGGCCAGCGGCTGCTTGGTGGCGGCCAGCCTGGCGCCCAGCATCAGGCCGGTCAGGGTGCCGTCGCCGGTGGTGGCGTGGTCCAGCAGGATCACGTGGCCGGACTGCTCGCCGCCCAGCGCGAAGCCCCGCTCCTTCATCGCCTCCAGCACGTAGCGGTCGCCGACGGAGGTCTCCACCAGCTCGACGCCCTCGCGCTCCATCGCCAGCTTGAATCCCAGGTTGGACATCACGGTGGCCACCGCGGTGTTGCCGCGCAGGGTGCCGGCCTCCTTCATGGCGACCGCGAGGATGGCGATGATCTGGTCGCCGTCCACCTCGTTGCCCTCCGCGTCGGCGGCCAGGCAGCGGTCGGCGTCGCCGTCCAGGGCGATGCCCAGGTCGGCCCGGTGCTCCTGCATCGCGACGCGCAGCCGGTCCAGGTGGGTGGAGCCGACGCCGTCGTTGATGTTGAGGCCGGTGGGCTCGGCCCCCAGGGTGTGGACCACCTCGGCGCCGGCCCGGGCGAAGGCCTCGGGGGCGACGTAGGCGGCCGCGCCGTGGGCGCCGTCGATGACCACCCTGATGCCGTCCAGGCGGTTGGGCAGCACGCCGATCAGGTGGGCGACGTACTTGTCGAAGCCCTCGGTGTACTCGCGCACCCGGCCGACGGCCGCGCCGGTCGGGCGGTTCCAGTCCTCGTCGCCGAGCGTGTGCTTGCGGTAGTGGGTCTCGATCGCGTCCTCGATGCGGTCGTCCAGCTTGTGGCCGCCGCGGGCGAGGAACTTGATGCCGTTGTCCGGCATGGCGTTGTGGCTGGCGGACAGCATCACGCCGAAGTCGGCGCCGAGCGCGCCGGTGAGGTAGGCCACGGCCGGGGTGGGCAGGACACCGACCCGCAGGACGTCGACGCCGGCGCTCGCCAGACCGGCGATGACGGCGGCCTCCAGGAACTCGCCCGAGGCGCGCGGGTCACGGCCGACCACCGCGACCGGCCGGTGGCCCTCGAAGGCGCCGGCCTCGCCGAGCACATGGGCCGCCGCGACCGACAGGCCGAGCGCCAGCTCCGCCGTCAGGCCCTCGTTGGCCACCCCGCGCACGCCGTCCGTACCGAAGAGTCGTCCCACTGTCCCGTTCCTCCATCACCACTGCTCGGAACCCAACCGATGATCCCGGCCGCCGCACAGTAGCCGGGGAACACGTCGCCCCGGAGTACACGGGGTACTCCGGGGCGACGGTTTCGCGCAACCAGGGGGTGCGCCGCCAGGGCGGGCCGCACCCCCGGGGAGGCGATTAGCGCTTGCTGTACTGCGGCGCCTTGCGGGCCTTCTTGAGACCGGCCTTCTTGCGCTCGACGGCGCGGGCGTCACGCATCAGGAAGCCGGCCTTCTTCAGGGCGGCGCGGTTGTTGTCCACGTCGGCCTCGTTCAGGGCACGGGCGACGCCGAGGCGCAGCGCGTAGGCCTGGCCGGAGGTGCCACCACCGCTGATGCGGGCGACGACGTCGTAACGGCCGTCCAGCTCGAGGAGCTTGAAGGGCTCGTTCACGGTCTGCTGGTGCACCTTGTTGGGGAAGTAGCCCTCGAGGGTGCGGCCGTTGATCTTCCACTGGCCGGTGCCGGGGACGATGCGCACGCGGGCGATCGCCTCCTTGCGACGGCCGAGGCCGGCGCCGGGGACGGCCTCGCCGAAGCGGCCGGCCAGGGACTCGGAGGTGTAGCTCTCCTCGGAGGTGTACTCGCCCTCGACGGCCTCAACGGCGTCGTCGAACTCGACCTCAAGGGTTTCAGTGGTCTCGGCCACGGTGTTCCTCAGCTCTTTTCAGTGTTGGGGGGCTTGGTGGCCGAATTACTGCGCGACCTGGGTGATCTCGAACGGCACCGGCTGCTGGGCAGCGTGCGGGTGCTGGTCGCCCGAGTAGACCTTCAGCTTGGAGAGCATCTGGCGGCCCAGGCTGTTCTTGGGGATCATGCCCTTGATGGCCTTCTCGACGGCCTTCTCCGGGTTGTTCGCCAGCAGGTCGTCGTAGCGCACCGAGCGCAGACCGCCCGGGAAGCCCGAGTGGCGGTAGGCCAGCTTCTGGGTCTTCTTGTTGCCGGACAGGTGCACCTTGTCGGCGTTGATGATGATGACGAAGTCACCAGTGTCAACGTGCGGCGCGTAGATCGCCTTGTGCTTCCCCCGGAGGAGGTTGGCGGCCTGGGAGGCCAGGCGGCCGAGCACGACGTCGTTCGCGTCGATGACGTGCCACTGACGCTGGACGTCGCCGGGCTTGGGGCTGTACGTACGCACGGTCGTAGCCTTCGCTTTTCAGTGAGTGAGTCCTGACAGGAGCACCGGGACGGAAGATCAGCCTGGCCAACCTTGGACGCAATTCAAGGGGGACCGCTGGTCGACGACCTGATGTCTCCGGCGTACCGACCTCTCACGTGAGATAGAGCGAGCCAATACGCACATCAAGCGTCCAGATTACCGGCACGACCCGGAGCGGTCAAAAATCGCCGGGAACCCCCCGGGTCGTCACTCAGCGTTCGCGCTCCACCCGGGTCACGTCCCAGACCGGTTCGGACGACTCGTACACCCGGCCGTCCGCGCCGAACACCAGGAAACGGTCGAAGGTCTTGGCGAACCAGCGGTCGTGGGTGACGCACAGCACGGTGCCCTCGAAGGCCTCCAGGCCGGTCTGCAGGGCCTCGGCGCTCTCCAGGTCCAGGTTGTCGGTCGGCTCGTCGAGCAACAGGGCCGTCACACCGGAGAGTTCGAGCTTGAGGATCATCAGCCGGGCCTGCTGCCCACCGGACAGCGACTCGAACTTCTGCTCCTCCTGGCGGTCCAGCTCGTACCGGCGCAGTGCGCCCATCGCGGCGCCGCGGCTGAGCGCGTGCTCCTCCTCGACGATCGAACGGACGGTACGGCCGAACAGCTCCGGGTGGGCGTGGGTCTGCCGGAAGTGGCCGGGCACGACCCGGGCGCCCAGCTTCCAGCTGCCGCCGTGCGCGACCGTCTCGTCGCCCGCCAGCAGCCGCAGCAGGTGCGACTTGCCGGCGCCGTTGGCGCCCAGCACCGCGACCCGCTCGCCGTAGAAGACCTCCAGGTCGAAGGGCCGCATCAGGCCGGTGAGCTCCAGCCGCTCCAGGGTGAAGGCGCGCACGCCGGTGCGTCCGCCCTTGAGCCGCATGGAGATGCTCTGCTCGCGCGGGGGCTCCTCCGGCCGCCCGGCCTCCTCGAACTTCTTCAGCCGGGTCTGCGCGGCGGCGTAGCGGGTGGCCAGGGCGTGGCTGACGGCCGCGGCCTGACGCAGGGTGACGACCAGCTTCTTGAGCTTGGCGTGCTCCTCGTCCCAGCGGCGGCCCAGCTCCTCGAAGCGCTCGAACCTGGCCTTGCGGGCCTCGTGGAAGCTGTCGAAGCCGCCGCCGTGCACCCAGACGCTGCTGCCGGCCGCGCCGGTCTCGACGCTGATGATCTTGTCGGCGGTCTTCGAGAGCAGCTCGCGGTCGTGCGAGATGAACAGGACGGTCTTCGGAGTGGCCTTGATCGCCTCCTCCAGCCAGCGCTTGGCCGGGACGTCCAGGTAGTTGTCCGGCTCGTCGAGGAGCAGGACCTCCTCCGGGCCGCGCAGCAGCGCCTCCAGGACGAGCCGCTTCTGTTCGCCGCCGGAGAGGGTGTTCAGGCCGCGCCACTGGGCCTTGTCGAAGGGCGTGCCGAGGGCCGCCATGGTGCAGACGTCCCAGTCGGTCTCGTAGTCGTAGCCGCCGACGTCGGCCCAGTCGGAGAGCGCCTGGGCGTAGGCCATCTGCGTCTTCTCGTCGTCCTGGGCGATCATCGCCAGCTCCGCGGCGTCCACCGCGCGGGCCGCCTTGGCGATCCGCTCGGGGGCGACGGAGACCAGCAGGTCGCGCACCGAGGCGTCGGCCGGCAGCGCGCCCGGGGTGGCCTGCTGGTCCTCGCGGCCGGTGGTGCCGACGAACTGGCGCATCACGCCGAGCCCGCCGCTGATCGTCACCGAGCCGCCGTGCGACTGGAGGTCCCCCGCGATCATCCTCAGCAGGGTGGTCTTGCCGGCCCCGTTCGCGCCGACCAGGGCGACCGCGGCGCCCTCGCCGACCCGGAAGGACGCGTCGTCGAACAACACGCGCCCGTCCGGCAGGTAGTACTCCAGGTGCGAAATCTCGACGTGTCCCATGGGAACGATTGTCCCAAGCGGACGCGCCCGACCAAAACGGATTTAGCCCTCGACTCCGTAATCCCCGGTGGCCACCGGCTGCCCGGGCAGGGTGCGCATCCGGCGGGCCAGCCGGTTGCGCTCGGCCAGCTTGTCGTCCGGCGGGTAGCCGACCTCCTCCAGCGTGAGCCCGTACGGCCTGATCACGTTGACGGCGGAGTTGCGCACCCCGCCGGCCAGCACCTCCCCGGGGAACTCCACCGGCCGGTGCCCGTCGCCGACCAGCAGCATCGCGCCGACCAGCGCCCTGACCATGTTGTGGCAGAACGCGTCGGCCCGGACGGTGGCGACCGCGAGCGAGCCCTCCTGGGCGGCGTACGGGTCCACCGGGACGCGGTCCCAGTGCAGCTCCAGCAGGGTGCGGATGGTGGTCGCGCCCTCGCGCTTCTTGCAGTACGCGGCGAAGTCGTGCTCGCCGAGCAGCAGCTTCGCCGCCGCGTTCATCCGGTCCAGGTCCAACGGCCGGTCGTGCCAGAGCACGTGGCCGCGTAGCAGCGGGTCCACCCCGCCCTGGTGGTCGGCGACCCGGTACGCGTACCGGCGCCAGATCGCCGAGAAGCGGGCGTCGAAGCCGGCCGGCGCCTCGCCGACCCGGTAGATCCGGACGTCCCCTGGCAGCCGGCCGGCCAGCCGGCGCAGCAGCTTCTCCCGGTGCGCCGCCCACAGCTCGGCGGGCAGGTCGACGTGGGCGACCTGGCCGCGGGCGTGCACCCCGGCGTCGGTGCGGCCGGCCACGGTCAGCGGGAACGCCTCGGAGCTGCGCGTGACGATCTGCAGCGCGGTCTCGATCTCCTCCTGGACCGTCCGGCGGCCGCCCTTCTGGCGGGCCCAGCCGGAGAACTCGGCGCCCTGGTAGGCGAGGTCGAGCCGGACCCGGACGTACCCGTCGGCCGGGCCGTCCTTCACCGGGGGCTGCTCGGCGCAATCGTTGACCACTGCTTCTCTTCTCCCGGACTGCTCTGGTCGGCCAAGGGGACGGGAACGGGCCCGCTCCCCCGGTAGTGGGGAAACGGGCCCGCGAACACCTTGGAGGTGTCAGGCCTGCTCGGCCTCGGCCTCGTCGGCCTTGGGGGCCTCGGCCTTGGCCTCGGCCTCCTTGACGGCACGCTTGGTGGCGCCCTCGGCCTCGCCGACGGCGGTCTGCGCGACGGTCAGCGACTCGACCAGCTCGATCACGGCCATCGGGGCGTTGTCGCCACGACGGGGACCGATCTTGGTGATACGGGTGTAACCACCCGGGCGGTTCTCGTAGCGCGGCGCGATCTCGGTGAAGAGGGTGTGCAGCACGGCGATGTCGGTGATCGTCTTGCGCACCAGGCGACGGTTGTGGATGTCGCCCTTCTTCGCCTTGGTGATCAGCTTCTCCGCCAGCGGGCGCATCCGACGGGCCTTGGCCTCGGTCGTGGTGATGCGGCCGTACTGGAACAGCTCCCGGCACAGACCGGCGAGCAGCAGCGGCTCGTGGTGCGGGCCGCCGCCGAGGCGGGCACCCTTGGTGGGACGCGGCATGGAATTACTCCTCGAATCTCCGACTGCGGCCGTACCAGGTACCACAGCGGGCGTACGGGCACTGTGCCCGCACGACTTTCACGACGACGGAGGCGGTTCCGGAGAACCGCCCCCGCGGTCAAGTCTCTCAGTACTGCTCGGTCTCGGCGAAGTGCGAGTCGTCGAGGTCGTCGGCGCCGAAGGCGTCGGCGGCAGCGGTCGGGTCGAACCCGGGCGGGCTGTCCTTGAGGGCCAGGCCCATGCCGGCCAGCTTCGCCTTGACCTCGTCGATCGACTTCGCACCGAAGTTGCGGATGTCGAGCAGGTCCGCCTCGGAGCGGGCGACGAGCTCACCCACGGTGTGGATGCCCTCGCGCTTGAGGCAGTTGTAGGAGCGGACCGTGAGCTCCAGCTCCTCGATCGGCAGCGCCAGGTCGGCGGCCAGGGCGGCGTCCGTCGGGGACGGGCCCATGTCGATGCCCTCGGCGTCGATGTTCAGCTCGCGGGCGAGGCCGAACAGCTCCACCAGGGTCTTGCCGGCCGAGGCCATGGCGTCGCGCGGACGCATGGCGGGCTTGGTCTCGACGTCGACGATCAGCTTGTCGAAGTCGGTCCGCTGCTCGACACGGGTGGCCTCGACCTTGTAGGTGACCTTCAGCACGGGGCTGTAGATCGAGTCGACCGGGATGCGGCCGATCTCCTGGCCGGAGGCCTTGTTCTGGACGGCGGAGACGTAGCCGCGACCGCGCTCGACGGTCAGCTCCATCTCCAGCTTGCCCTTGCCGTTCAGGGTGGCGAGGACCAGCTCGGGGTTGTGCACCTCGACACCCGCCGGCGGGGCGATGTCGGCGGCGGTCACGACGCCCGGGCCCTGCTTGCGCAGGTACATCACGACCGGCTCGTCGTGCTCCGAGGAGACGACCAGCTGCTTGATGTTGAGGATGAGGTCGGTCACGTCCTCCTTGACGCCCGGCACGGTGGTGAACTCGTGCAGGACGCCGTCGATGCGGATGCTGGTGACAGCGGCACCCGGGATCGACGACAGGAGCGTGCGGCGCAGGGAGTTGCCGAGGGTGTAGCCGAAGCCCGGCTCCAGCGGCTCGATCACGAACCGCGAGCGGAACTCGTCGACGACCTCTTCGGTCAGCGAGGGACGCTGAGCGATAAGCATGGGGAAGAACCCTCCAGTTGTCTTCGGCACCCACTATTTGATGCCGACAGGACCAAGCGTACGGGGTCCCGCAGGCAGCGACGAATCACTGCGTGGGACCCCGTACGAGGTTGAGCAGAACTGCGTGCCCGAAGGCGCTGCGTCAGACGCGGCGGCGCTTCGGCGGACGGCAGCCGTTGTGCGGGGTGGGGGTGACGTCCTGGATCGAGCCGACCTCCAGGCCGGTGGCCTGGAGCGAACGGATCGCGGTCTCGCGGCCGGAGCCCGGACCCTTCACGAAGACGTCGACCTTGCGCATGCCGTGCTCCTGCGCGCGACGGGCAGCGGCCTCGGCGGCCATCTGCGCGGCGAACGGGGTGGACTTGCGCGAGCCCTTGAAGCCGACGTGGCCGGCGGAGGCCCAGGAGATCACGTTGCCCGCGGGGTCGGTGATCGAAACGATGGTGTTGTTGAACGTGCTCTTGATGTGCGCGTGGCCGTGAGCGACGTTCTTCTTTTCCTTGCGGCGGATCTTCTTCGCGCCGGCAGCCTGACGACCCTTGGGGGGCATAAGTCTGTTCTCCTACTGAGGTGGTCGGTCCGCTGACCCGCGGGCCGGAGGGATGTCCGGTTACGGGACGGACTACTTCTTGCCCGGCTTCTTCTTGCCGGCGATCGCGCGACGCGGGCCCTTGCGGGTACGCGCGTTGGTGTGGGTGCGCTGGCCGCGGACCGGCAGGCCGCGACGGTGACGCAGACCCTCGTAGCAGCCGATCTCGACCTTGCGGCGGATGTCGGCGGCCACCTCACGGCGGAGGTCACCCTCGACCGTGTAGTTGGCGTCGATGTACTGGCCCAGCTTCACGAGGTCTTCCTCGGAGATGTCGCGAACGCGGACATCCGGGTTGACACCGGTCTCGACCAGGGTCTGCTGGGCGCGGGTACGGCCGATGCCGTACACGTAGGTAAGGGCGATCTCGATCCGCTTCTCACGGGGGAGATCAACGCCGGCGAGGCGTGCCATTCAAGGCTCCTGTGCTTTTTCAGAGGTCTTGCGTGCTGCCTACTCCGACACCTCACGGTGAGGGAGCCCCGGCCTCTGACCGGGGGTGGCAGTCCGTTCCCTGTGGGACGGATCGGGCAGCCCGCTTATGACGTTTTCGCGTCGCGCGAAGTACTACGAGAAATGCTGGGGGCGATCAGCCCTGGCGCTGCTTGTGGCGCAGGTTGTCGCAGATCACCATGACCCGGCCGTGACGGCGGATCACCTTGCACTTGTCGCAGATCTTCTTGACGCTCGGCTTGACCTTCATGTTTCAGGTTCTCCGGGTCTAGATCTGACGTTCTTACTTGTAGCGGTAGACGATCCGGCCGCGCGTGAGGTCGTAGGGGCTGAGCTCCACGACGACCCGGTCGTCCGGCAGGATGCGGATGTAGTGCATGCGCATCTTGCCACTGATGTGCGCGAGGACCTTGTGACCGTTCTGCAGCTCGACCTTGAACATCGCGTTCGGAAGAGACTCGATCACGGTGCCCTCGATCTCAATGGCGCCTTGCTTCTTAGCCATGAACTGCGAGATCCACCTTCCGGGACCGGCTACCGTATGCGGAACGCTCGTGCGAACCTGGGTTCACCCCGCCCCCGAGGGGAAGAGGGCGTGCTGAAGCACGCTACGAGTGAGCCGACGGTCCATCCTACGCCAGCGCGTCCGGCGGACCAAAACGGGGCCCCGGAAGGCGGTCGCCGTCACATCTGCTACGTCAGGCCCCGACGGTGGCCGTCAGCGGGTCCACGTGGGCGGTGCAGGCCGCGCAGCGGCGGGCGGCCAGGGGGATCTCGGTCAGGCACTCCGGGCACGGGCGCTTCGGCGTCTTCGGCGCCTTCGGCATGTAGCGCGCGGTCGCCTTGGTGATCGGCAGCACCACGCAGAAGTACAGCACCGCCGCGGTCATCAGGAACGCGATCAGCACGTTGAGGAACTGCCCGTACGGGAAGGTCACCCCCGCGATGTGCGCCTGGTACGAGCTGAAGTCGCCGGCCGCGCCGACCACCACGCCGACCAGCGGGGTGAGGAAGGCGGACACGAAACCGGTCACCACCGCGGTGAACGCGGCCCCGATGACGACACCGACCGCCATGTCGACGACGTTGCCGCGCATCATGAAGTCGCGGAATCCCTTGAGCACGTTCTCTCCTGCTGCTCGTAAAGCCACTACTGACCACTGCCAGCGCATAAAAATAGGACAAAAGCCCTGGAGGTCCAAACCTCCAGGGCTCTGATCCCTTGTCAGCGACGGCAGTTGGGCGCCGCCGGGACTACGCGAGGGGGTCCGGAGCTGCGGTGATGCCCAGCTTGGCCAGTTCCGCCCTGCCACCGTCGAAGGCGGTCAGCACCAGCGGGCCCTGCTCGGTGACGGCCACCGAGTGCTCCCAGTGCGAGGCCCAGGTGCCGTCGTTGGTGACGACCGTCCAGTCGTCCTCCAGCACGGCGGTGTGCGGGGTGCCCAGCGAGACCATCGGCTCGATCGCCAGCACGGTGCCGGGGACCAGCTTCGGGCCCTTGCCGCGGCCGCGCTCGACGTAGTTCAGCACGTGCGGCTCCATGTGCATCGCGGTGCCGATGCCGTGGCCGCCGTAGCCCTCGGTGATGCCCCACTTGCCCTTCGGCGGCAGCGGCTGCCGGCGGATGTAGCCCTCGATCGCCTTCGAGACGTCCACCAGGCGGTTGTTCTTCTTCATCTGGGCGATGCCGGCCCACATCGAGCCCTCGGTGACCCGGCTCAGCATCTCGACCTCGGGGCGGACCTCGCCGACCGCCACGGTGATGGCCGCGTCGCCGTGCCAGCCGTCCAGGATGGCGCCGCAGTCGATCGAGATGACGTCGCCCTCCTGGAGCACCCGCTCACCCGGGATGCCGTGCACGACCTCGTTGTTCACCGAGGCGCAGATCACACCGGGGAACCAGAGCCCGCCGTGGTCGGCCCGGAAGTTCGAGGTGGCGCCGTGGCCGGTGATGACCTTGTCCGCGATGTCGTTGAGCTCCTGGGTGGTCACCCCGGGGGCGACCGCCTCGCGACAGGCCTTCAGGGCCTCGGCGACGACCAGCCCGGCCGCTCGCATCTTCGCGATCTGCTCGGGGGTCTTGATCTCCACCATCTGGTCACGCCTTCCAAGTCCGGATTACCACTGCTACCACCGTACGACGCCGAAACGGCCGGGCCACCCGCGCTGGGCGGGCGATCCGGCCGTGCCGTCGTACGTTCGCCGAGAGACTCAGCTGTCCTGCTTCAGCGCCTCGATCGAGCGGGCGGTGACCTCGTCCACCTTGCCGAGGGCCGAGATCGTCGCCACCAGGCCCTGCTGGGCGTAGTAGTCGATGATCGGCTCGGTCTCCGTGTGGTAGACCTCCAGGCGCGTCCGCACCTTCTCCTCGGTGTCGTCGGAGCGCTGGTACAGCTCGCCGCCGCACTCGTCGCAGACGCCCTCGGCCTTCGGCGGGTTGTAGTCCACGTGGAAGACGTGGCCCCCGTCGTTGCGGCACAGGCGACGGCCGGCGATCCGGCGGACGACCTCGTCCTCCGGGACCTCCAGGTCCAGCACGCCGTCCAGCTTGATGCCCTGCTCGGCGAGGAACTCGTCCAGCGCCTTGGCCTGCCCCAGGTTGCGGGGGAAGCCGTCGAGCAGGAAGCCGCGGACGGCGTCCTCCTGGAGCATCCGGTCCTTGGCCATCCCGATGGTGACCTCGTCCGGTACCAGGTGTCCCGCGTCCATGTAGCTCTTGGCCTCGAGCCCCAGCGGGGTGCCCTGGCTGATGTTCGCGCGGAACAGGTCACCGGTAGAGATATGGGGGATGGACAGGGTCTTGGCGAGCAGGTGCGCCTGAGTACCCTTCCCGGCCCCGGGAGGACCAACGAGGACGATACGCATCAGCGGAGGAACCCTTCGTAATTGCGCTGCTGGAGCTGGCTCTCGATCTGCTTCACAGTTTCGAGTCCGACGCCGACGACGATGAGCACGCTGGTGCCGCCGAACGGGAAGTTGGTCTGCTGTCCGAAGGCGACCAGGGCGATCATCGGGATCAACGCGATCAGGCCCAGGTAGAGCGAACCCGGCCACGTGATTCGGGTCAGCACGTAGTTCAGGTACTCGGCCGTCGGGCGGCCGGCCCGGATACCCGGGATGAACCCACCATACTTCTTCATGTTGTCGGCAACTTCTTCGGGGTTGAAGGAGATGGCGACGTAGAAGAAGGCGAAGAAGACGATCAGCAGGAAGTAGGTGGCCATGTAGATCGGGTGGTCACCCTTGACGAAGTTCGTCCTGATCCAGGTGGCCCAGCCCGCCTGGCTGTTGGTCAGCTGGACCACCAGTGCCGGGATGTACAGCAGCGACGAGGCGAAGATGACCGGGATGACACCGGCCTGGTTCACCTTGAGCGGGATGTAGGTCGAGGTGCCGCCGAACGCCCGGCGGCCGATCATCCGCTTCGCGTACTGGACCGGGATCCGGCGCTGGGCCTGCTCGACGAAGATGACCAGCATCACGACGATGACGCCGACCGCGACCACGGAGAGGAACTCGACCCAGCCGCCGCCGATGGTGCCGGTGGTCTTGATGTTCCACATGCTGGAGGGGAACTGCGCCGCGATCGAGGTGAAGATCAGCAGCGACATGCCGTTGCCGATGCCGCGGTCGGTGATCAGCTCGCCCAGCCACATGATGACCGTGGTGCCGGCGGTCATGGTGAGCACCATGACCGCGATCCGGAACACGCCGGTGTCCGGCACGATCTGGTTGGCCAGCGGGCAGCCGGCGAACAGCGCGCCGCTGGAGGCCGTCGCCACGATGCCGGTGCCCTGGAGCACGGCGAGCGCGATCGTCAGGTAGCGGGTGTACTGGGTGATCTTCGCCTGGCCGGCCTGTCCCTCCTTCTTCAGCATCTCCAGTCGCGGGATCACGACGGTGAGGAGCTGGAGGATGATGCTCGCCGTGATGTACGGCATGATGCCGAGGGCGAAGATCGTCAGCTGGAGGAGCGCGCCCCCGCTGAACAGGTTGACGAGTCCGAAGAGGCCGCTGTTCTTCGTGTCCTTCACACACTCGTTCACGGCCGTGAAGCTCACGCCCGGCATCGGAATGTGCGAGCCCAGCCGGAACAGCACCATGATGCCCAGCGTGAACAGCAGCTTCTTGCGCAGGTCGGGCGTCTGGAACGCCCGCGCGAACGCACTGAGCACGGTGCCTCCTGCGCCTCCCGCACGTCGTCGGCGGGAGGGTCGGTCCTGAATGGGGAGTTTGCGGTACGGGCTCCCGTACAGACGGCACAGGCGAGCCTACGCGCAGCCTACAAGGGAACTCCACGGACTCTAACAGTGCGCAGCCACTCGGAAGAAGCGCGTACGGCCGCTCCCCCACTCACGGGGTACGGGATGCCCGGGTTTGCCACACAAAAGAACGAGCGCCTTTCGCGGCCGGGGAAACGGAACGGGCCCCGCACCTCCCGAAGGAGGTGCGGGGCCCGTAAGCCGGAGTCAGCGGGCTCAGACGAGCTCGGTGACCGTACCGCCGGCGGCCTTGATCTTCTCGGCGGCCGAACCGGAGACGGCGTCCACCGTCACCTGGAGGGCGACCGAGACCTCGCCGGTGCCGAGCACCTTGACGAGCGAGTTCTTGCGAACCGCGCCCTTGGCGACCAGGTCCTCGACCGTGACGGCGCCACCCTGCGGGTAGAGCTCGGCCAGCTTGTCGAGGTTGACGACCTGGAAGGTGATCTTGAACGGGTTCTTGAAACCCTTCAGCTTCGGCAGGCGCATGTGGAGCGGCATCTGGCCACCCTCGAAGCGCTGCGGAACCTGGTAGCGGGCCTTCGTGCCCTTGGTACCACGACCGGCAGTCTTACCCTTGGAGGCCTCACCACGACCCACACGGATCTTGTCGGTCTTGGCACCCGGGGCGGGACGCAGGTTGTGGATCTTGATCGGGTTCTCGCCCATGATCAGTCCACCTCCTCAACCGTCACCAGGTGACGGACCGTCTGGGCCATCCCGCGGATCTCGGGACGGTCCTCCTTCACCACGACGTCGTGCATGCGCTTGAGACCAAGCGTACGCAGGGTGTCACGGTGGTTCTGCTTGCTGCCGATGTACGACTTGGTCTGCGTGATCTTCAGGCGAGCCATCAGGCGCTCACCCCAGCAGCACGCGCCCGCAGCAGAGCGGCGGGGGCCACGTCCTCCAGCGGCAGGCCACGACGCGCGGCGATCTCCTCGGGGCGCACGAGGCCCTTCAGAGCGGCCACGGTGGCGTGCACGATGTTGATCGCGTTGTCCGAGCCGAGCGACTTCGACAGGATGTCGTGGATGCCGGCGCACTCCAGGACGGCGCGCACCGGACCACCGGCGATAACACCGGTACCGGGGGCGGCGGGCTTCAGCAGCACGACGCCGGCGGCCTTCTCACCCTGGATCGGGTGCGGGATGGTGCCCTGGATACGGGGGACCTTGAAGAAGTTCTTCTTGGCCTCCTCAACACCCTTGGCGATGGCGGCCGGAACCTCCTTCGCCTTCCCGTAACCGACACCCACGGTGCCATCGCCATCGCCCACCACGACCAGCGCGGTGAAGGAGAAACGACGACCACCCTTGACAACCTTGGCGACACGGTTGATCGCGACGACGCGCTCGACGTAAGCGGTCTTCTCGACGACCTGGGCGTTGCCCCGGTCGTCACGCTTACGGTCGCGCCGCTCGCCACCGGTGCCGCCACCGGCGCCGCTACCGCGGCGCTGGGGTCCAGCCATTGGATTTACCTCTCTCGTTTACGTCCGCCGACAGAGTCGACGAGCGGCTTAGAAGTCGAGCCCGGCCTCGCGGGCCGCGTCCGCCAGGGCGGCGATGCGGCCGGCGTACCGGTTGCCCGCGCGGTCGAAGACGACCGACTCGATGCCGGCGGCCTTGGCGCGCTCGGCGACCAGGCTCCCGACCTTCTTGGCCAGCTCGGTCTTGTCGCCCTCGGCGCCCTTGATGGACACGTCGAGGGTGGACGCCGACGCCAGGGTGTGACCCTTGGCGTCGTCGATGACCTGGGCGACCATGTGGCGGTTCGAGCGCGTCACGACGAGACGCGGACGCACCTCGGTGCCGACGACGCGCTTACGAACGCGGATCGCGCGGCGCTTGCGAGCGGCGCTCTTGTAGGCGTTGCCCTTGCCGATCTTGACAGAGACGCTCATCGCTTACTTACCACTCTTTCCGACCTTGCGGCGGATGACCTCGCCCGCGTACTTGACGCCCTTGGCCTTGTACGGGTCGGGCTTGCGCAGCTTGCGGATCTTCGCAGCGACCTCGCCGACCTTCTGCTTGTCGATGCCGTCCACGTGGAACTTGGTGGCCGACTCGACGACGAAGGAGATGCCCTCGGGCGCCTCGACGAGGATCGGGTGGCTGTAGCCCAGCTGGAACTCCATGTCGGAGCCCTTCGCCAGAACTCGGTAGCCGACACCGCTGATCTCCAGCGACTTGCGGTAGCCCGTGGTCACGCCGGTGATCATGTTCGCCACCAGCGTGCGGGTCAGGCCGTGCAGGGCCTTCGACAGACGCTCGTCGTTGGGGCGGGTGACAGCCAGAGTGCCGTCCTCGCCCTTGCCGATCTCGATCGGCGCGGCGACGACGTGGGTGAGGGTGCCCTTCGGGCCCTTCACCGAGACCGCCTGGCCATCGATGGTGACGTCCACGCCAGCGGGGACCTGGATGGGCAGCCGTCCAATGCGCGACATTGCTGTACCTCCGTTTCCCGAATTACCAGACGTAGGCGAGAACTTCTCCGCCTACGCCCTTCTTGGCGGCCTGCTTGTCGGTCAGGAGGCCGGAGGACGTGGAGATGATCGCCACGCCCAGGCCGCCGAGAACCTTCGGCAGGTTGGTGGACTTTGCGTAAACGCGCAGACCCGGCTTGCTGATGCGCTTGATGCCGGCGATGGAGCGCTCACGGTTGGGGCCGAACTTGAGCTCGATGGTCAGCTTCTTGCCGACCTCGCCCTCAGTGGGCTCCTCAACCTTGTAGGAGGAGATGTACCCCTCCTGCTGCAGGATCTGGGCGACGTGCGCCTTGATCTTGCTGGCCGGCATCGCCACGGTGTCGTGGTACGCCGAGTTCGCGTTACGCAGACGCGTGAGCATGTCTGCGATGGGGTCGGTCATGGTCATGATGGCCTCAGGCCTCTCTCGCCGTGGTTTCTCCGCACCAGGTCCCCCTGCCGCACTCTTCCGAGTTCGTCAGGGGCACAAGCACAGGGGACCTACGACGTAGTAAGACTGGGTGCGAGCCCTCTCGAAGGAGGGCCACGGACATCCATGGGGAAGCCGCGGCAGGGGGCCCGACCCCACTACCTTACGGGAATCCGTACGGCAGGCCCAAAACGGGCCGGTGTGGGATCGGGCACCTCTGCGTCGCTGGGTGCCCTAAAGCGCCCTGATTACCAGGAGCTCTTGGTCACGCCGGGCAGCTCGCCGCGGTGCGCCATCTCACGGAGGCAGACACGGCACAGGCCGAACTTGCGGTACACCGAGTGCGGACGGCCGCAGCGCTGGCACCGGGTGTAGGCCCGGACGCCGAACTTCGGCTTGCGCTCGGACTTCGCGATGAGGGACTTCTTCGCCATTGGCTCACGCCTCCTTGAACGGGAAGCCCAGAGCGCGCAGGAGCGCCCGGCCCTCGTCGTCGGTCTGAGCGGTGGTCACGACGGTGATGTCCATACCGCGCTGACGGTCGACCTTGTCCTGGTCGATCTCGTGGAACATGACCTGCTCGGTCAGACCGAAGGTGTAGTTGCCACGGCCGTCGAACTGCTTCGGGGAGAGGCCACGGAAGTCACGGATACGCGGCAGGGCCAGCGACACCAGACGGTCCAGGAACTCCCACATGCGGTCACCACGGAGGGTGACGTGGGTGCCGATCGGCTGGCCCTCGCGCAGCTTGAACTGCGCGATGGACTTGCGAGCCTTGGTCACGGCCGGCTTCTGACCGGTGATCGCGGTCAGGTCGCGGATCGCGCCCTCGATCAGCTTGCTGTCACGGGCGGCCTCGCCGACACCCATGTTGACGACGACCTTGACCAGGCCGGGCGTCAGCATGACGTTCTCGTACGAGAACTGCTCCTGCAGCTGACCCTTGATCTCGGAGTTGTAACGCTCCTTGAGACGGGGGGT
The DNA here is from genome assembly GCF_044757205.1 of Kitasatospora sp. NPDC091335. Lineage (NCBI taxonomy): Bacteria > Bacillati > Actinomycetota > Actinomycetes > Kitasatosporales > Streptomycetaceae > Kitasatospora > Kitasatospora sp. NPDC091335. The sequence goes on from NZ_JBIVUM010000002.1 coordinate 40,324, forward strand.
CACCTTCTCAACAGTCGTCTCAGACATCAGATGTCCTCACCGGTTCGCTTGGCAACGCGGATCTTGTTGCCCTCGTCATCGAAGCGGTAGCCAACGCGGGTGACGACCTTCTTGCCGTCCTTCTCCACGACCAGCTGGACGTTGGAGACGTGCACCGGGGCCTCGACGGTGACAATGCCACCCTGAGTGCCCGGGCCCGGCTTGGTGTGCTTCTTGACCCGGTTCACACCCTCGACCAGGACCTTGTTCTCGGCGGGCATGGCCAGGATGACCTTGCCCTGCTTGCCGCGGTCCTTGCCGGTGATGACCTGAACCAGGTCACCCTTCTTGATCTTCATGCTGTTCGCCATGGGTTAGAGCACCTCCGGCGCAAGCGAGATGATCTTCATGAACTTCTTGTCACGCAGCTCGCGGCCCACCGGGCCGAAGATGCGGGTACCACGGGGGTCACCATCGGTGTTCTTCAGAACGACCGCGGCGTTCTCGTCGAAGCGGATGTACGAGCCATCCGGACGACGACGCGACTTCACGGTACGGACGACGACGCACTTGACGACGTCACCCTTCTTCACCGAACCGCCGGGGATCGCGTCCTTGACGGTCGCGACGATGACGTCCCCGATACCGGCGTAGCGGCGACCGGAACCACCGAGAACGCGGATGCAAAGGATTTCCTTCGCGCCCGTGTTGTCGGCGACACGCAGTCGCGACTCCTGCTGGATCACAGCTTTCTCCTGATCGTCAACGAGAGCTGACGGGCCGGCCGCTGCTCACACCAGCGCCCACGAGGGGCCTGGTGCACATACGGCCGTACCGCATCAACTTCGTTACTTGGCCTTCTCGAGGATCTCGACGACGCGCCAGCGCTTCGTCGCGGACAGCGGGCGGGTCTCCGCGAGGAGGACCCGGTCGCCGATGCCGCAGGCGTTCGCCTCGTCGTGCGCCTTCAGCTTGTTCGTACGGCGGATGACCTTGCCGTACAGAGCGTGCTTGACGCGGTCCTCGACGGCGACGACGACGGTCTTGTCCATCTTGTCGCTGACGACGAGACCCTCACGGGTCTTGCGGAAACCGCGCGTCTCGTTGGTGTTCTCAGTCATCAGGCGCTCTCCACCGTCTCGATGCCCAGCTCGCGCTCGCGCATCAGGGTGTAGATCCGCGCGATGTCCTTACGGACGAGCTTGAGCCGTCCGTGGTTGTCGAGCTGCCCGGTCGCCGCCTGGAAGCGGAGGTTGAACAGCTCCTCCTTGGCCTCACGGAGCTTGGCAACGAGACCCTCGTTGTCCAGCTCGCGGAGGTCAGCAGCCTTGGTGCCGGCCGACATCAGCTCTCACCTGCCTCGCGCCGGATGATCCGGCACTTCATCGGGAGCTTGTGAGCTGCGCGGGTCAGCGCCTCACGAGCCACCTTCTCGTTGGGGTACGACAGCTCGAACATGACCCGACCCGGGTGCACGTTCGCGATCCACCACTCGGGCGAACCCTTACCGGAACCCATGCGGGTCTCGGCCGGCTTCTTGGTGAGCGGACGGTCCGGGTAGATGTTGATCCAGACCTTGCCGCCACGCTTGATGTGACGGGTGACGGCGATACGAGCGGACTCGATCTGCCGGTTCGTCACGTAGGCCGGGGTGACGGCCTGGATGCCGTACTCGCCGAAGGCGAGCTCGGTGCCACCCTTCGCAGCGCCGCGGCGCTTCGGGTGGTGCTGCTTGCGGTGCTTGACCCGACGGGGGATCAGCATTGGAGTCAGGCCTCCGTTCCGGTGTTCTCGGCAGCCGGCGCCTCGGCGGCCGCGGCCACGGGGGCCTCGGCAGCGGCGGGACGACGGCCACGGCCACCGCGCTCGCCACCACGGCGCTCGCCACCGCGGGCGGGACGACCACCCTCGGGACGGGCCGGGCGGTTGCCCGAGCGGGCAGCGGCGTTCTCAGCGCGGACCTCGGCGATGTTCTTGACGTCGCCCTTGTAGATCCAGACCTTCACGCCGATGCGGCCGAAGGTCGTCTTGGCCTCGAAGAAGCCGTAGTCGACGTTCGCGCGCAGGGTGTGCAGCGGCACACGGCCCTCGCGGTAGAACTCCGAACGGCTCATCTCGGCGCCGCCGAGACGACCGGAGCACTGGACCTTGATGCCCTTGGCGCCGGACTTCATGGTGCCCTGCATCGACTTGCGCATGGCACGGCGGAAGGAGACGCGCGAGGACAGCTGCTCCGCGACGCCCTGAGCCACGAGCTGGGCGTCCAGCTCGGGGTTCTTGACCTCGAGGATGTTCAGCTGGACCTGCTTGCCGGTCAGCTTCTCGAGGTCGCCGCGGATGCGGTCGGCCTCGGTGCCACGGCGACCGATGACGATGCCGGGGCGCGCGGTGTGGATGTCGACGCGGACGCGGTCGCGGGTGCGCTCGATCTCGACCTTGGAGATGCCGGCGCGCTCCATGCCCTTCGTCATCATGCGACGAATGGCAACGTCTTCCTTGACGTAGTCCTTGTACAGCTTGTCGGCGTACCAGCGGGACTTGAAGTCCGTGCTGATGCCGAGGCGGAACCCGTGCGGGTTAACCTTCTGGCCCATTACCGGGTCCCTTCCTTGCTGCTGACGACCACGGTGATGTGGCTGGTCCGCTTGCGGATCCGGTAGGCACGGCCCTGGGCGCGCGGACGGAACCGCTTCAGGGTCGGGCCCTCGTCAACGTACGCCTCGCTGATGACGAGGTCGTCCACGTTGTTGTGGTTGTAGTTGTGCACGGCGTTGGCGATGGCGCTGTCGAGCACCTTGCCGACCGGCACGGTGGCGGCCTGCGGAGCGAAACGCAGGACCGCCTGGGCCTCCGTGGCGTTCAGGCCACGGATGAGGTCCACCACGCGGCGGGCCTTCATGGGCGTGACGCGGATGTACCGCGCCTGGGCCCTGGCTTCCATGGTTGTCCCCTTGCTGGTGTAAGTCATTGAGTCGGTAATCTCGCTGGCGACTAGCGACGCTTCGACTTGCGGTCGTCCTTGACGTGACCGCGGAACGTGCGCGTCGGCGCGAACTCGCCGAGCTTGTGGCCGACCATCGACTCGGTGACGAACACCGGGACGTGCTTACGGCCATCGTGCACCGCGATCGTGTGGCCGAGCATGGCCGGGAAGATCACGGAGCGACGGGACCAGGTCTTGATGACGTTCTGGGTACCCGCCTCGTTCTGCGCGTCCACCTTCTTGAGAAGGTGGCCGTCGATGAAGGGGCCCTTCTTGAGACTGCGCGGCATCTGACCTGCTCCTAGCGCTTCTTGTTGGTCTTGCGGCGGCGCACGATGAGCTTGTCCGACGCCTTGTTCGGGCGACGGGTACGGCCCTCGGGCTTACCCCACGGCGAGACCGGGTGGCGACCACCGGAGGTCTTACCCTCACCACCACCGTGCGGGTGGTCGATCGGGTTCATGGCCACACCACGCACGGTCGGGCGGACGCCCTTCCAGCGCATACGGCCGGCCTTGCCCCAGTTGATGTTCGACTGCTCGGCGTTGCCGACCTCGCCGACGGTCGCGCGGCAGCGCGCGTCGACCAGGCGGATCTCGCCGGAGGGCATGCGCAGGTGCGCCATCTTGCCCTCACGCGCCAGCAGCTGGATGCCGGAGCCGGCCGAGCGGGCCAGCTTGGCACCGCCGCCGGGACGCAGCTCCACCGCGTGGATGGTGGTACCGACCGGGATGTTGCGCAGCGGCAGGTTGTTGCCCGGCTTGATGTCGGCGCCAGCGCCGTTCTCGATCCGGTCACCCTGCGCGATGCCGCGCGGCGCGATGATGTAGCGCTTCTCGCCGTCCGCGTAGTGCAGGAGCGCGATGCGCGCGGTGCGGTTCGGGTCGTACTCGATGTGCGCGACCTTGGCCGGCACGCCGTCCTTGTCGTGACGACGGAAGTCGATCACGCGGTAGGCGCGCTTGTGGCCGCCACCCTGGTGGCGAGCGGTGATCCGACCGGCGTTGTTACGGCCGCCCTTGCTGTGCAGGGGGCGAACCAGCGACTTCTCCGGCGTGGACCGCGTGATCTCTACGAAGTCGGCCACGCTGGAGCCACGACGGCCCGGCGTAGTCGGCTTGTACTTGCGGATGCCCATTTGGCTCTCTCGTCCTCGTCCTTATCGACGATCACGATCTCCGTTAGGAGACCGGACCACCGAAGATGTCGATGCGGTTGCCCTCAGCCAGCGTCACGATGGCGCGCTTGGTGTCCTTGCGCTTGCCAAAGCCCGTCTTGGAGCGCTTGCGCTTGCCCTGACGGTTGAGCGTGTTGACGGACTCGACCTTGACCGAGAAGACCGCCTCGACGGCCTGCTTGATCTGGGTCTTGTTGGCACCGGGCGACACGACGAACGTGTACTTGTTCTCGTCGAGGAGCGAGTAGCTCTTCTCCGAGATGACCGGCTTCACCAGGACGTCACGGGGGTCCGTGAACGTCTTGCTCGTGATCTCCGCAGCCATCAGGCGGCGCTCCCTTCGAGCTCGCCCTCAGCAGCCACGGCCTTGGCGGACGCGGCCGGACCGGCCACGAAACGCTCGAAGGCGGCCTGGGTGAAGACCACATCGTCGGAGACGAGCACGTCGTAGGTGTTCAGCTGACCGGCGTCCAGGATGTGCACGTTCGGCAGGTTGCGAGCGGACTTAAGGCCCAGCTCGTCCTCGCGCTCGACGACCAGGAGGACGTTCTTGCGCTCGGTGATCTTGCCGAAGAGGCCCTTGGCGGCCTTGGTCGACGGCGCCTCGGTCGCGGTCACGTCGGTGATGACGTGGATGCGGTTGTGGCGGGCCCGGTCGGTGAGCGCACCGCGCAGGGCGGCGGCGATCATCTTCTTCGGGGTCCGCTGCGAGTAGTCGCGCGGCACGGGACCGTGCACGACGCCACCGCCGGCGAACTGCGGCGCACGGGTCGAGCCCTGACGGGCGCGGCCGGTGCCCTTCTGGCGGTACGGCTTCTTGCCGCCGCCGCGGACCTCGCCACGAGTCTTGGTCTTGTGGGTGCCCTGACGGGCCGCAGCGAGCTGCGCCACGACGACCTGGTGCATCAGCGGAACGCTGACCTTCGCGTCGAAGATCTCGGCCGGCAGCTCGAGGCTGCCGGTCTTGTCACCCGAGGGCGACAGGATGTCAATGGTGCTCATATCCTTCACAGCCCCTTCGCCGCGGTGCGGACGAGGACGAGGCCACCGTTCGGGCCCGGGATCGCACCCTTGATAAGGAGCAGACCCTTCTCCGCGTCAACCGCGTGCACGGTCAGGTTCTGGGTGGTCACACGCTCGTGACCCATCCGGCCGGCCATCTTCAGGCCCTTGAACACGCGGCCCGGGGTGGCGCAGCCACCGATGGAACCGGGCGAACGGTGCTTGCGCTGCACGCCGTGACCGGCGCCGAGGCCCTTGAAGTTGTGACGCTTCATGACACCGGCGAAGCCCTTGCCCTTGGAGGTGCCGGTCACATCGACCTTGACACCCGCCTCGAACAGCTCGGCGGTGATCTCCTGGCCGAGGGTGTACTCGGACGCGTCCGCGGTACGGAGCTCGACCAGGTGGCGGCGCGGGGTGACACCGGCCTTGGCGAAGTGGCCCGCGAGGGGCTTGTTCACCTTGCGGGGGTCGATCTCGCCGAAGCCGATCTGGACGGCGTCGTAGCCGGCCGCGCTGTCGGCGGTGTGGACCTGGGTCACGACATTGGGCCCAGCCTTGACGACGGTCACCGGGACGACCCGGTTGTTCTCGTCCCAGACCTGGGTCATGCCGAGCTTCTCGCCCAGGATGCCCTTAATCTGCTTAGCCATCTTCGGTGCGCCTCTCAGAGCTTGATCTCGATGTCGACGCCAGCCGGCAGGTCGAGACGCATCAGCGAGTCAACCGTCTTCGGCGTGGGGTCGAGGATGTCGATCAGACGCTTGTGAGTACGCATCTCGAAGTGCTCGCGCGAGTCCTTGTACTTGTGCGGCGAGCGGATGACGCAGTACACGTTCTTCTCAGTGGGCAGCGGCACCGGGCCCGCGACCTGCGCACCAGTACGGATCACCGTCTCGACGATCTTCTTCGCCGAAGAGTCGATGACCTCGTGGTCGTAGGCCTTGAGCCGGATGCGGATCTTCTGTCCCGCCATGGCTACTCAGTAGTCCTTTGTCCTTAGTCACTGCGCGACCACCCTCCGACCCCCGCGCTCGGGCGTGTCGCACTCGCGCTTGCAAAAAACCAACGAATCACTTCGTCGGTTTCGAACTTTCGGGGTGGGGGCGCCGGGTCGAGGCCCCGCTCACGCTTCCCGGAAGATTCCCGTACTTTCGCCCCGCAGCTGCCGTGGCGTAGAACTCACGCTTGACGGCCATCACGGGAACGACGAGTACGTGGGACTCGCTTCCGGTCCTCCCGGCGGGAGGCGCGCAGCATCGGCAACTCAACCGAGCAACTTGGACATACTGCCACAGGGAGCAGCCCGGATGCCAATCGGGGCCGGTGAGGTGCTCCTCACCGGCCCCGATGGGGTGGATCCGCGGATCAGCCCTTGCGCCAGAGGACCCAGCCGTGCGCCCGGCTGTACTTCGCGACGTGCCAGCCGGGCTCCGGCTTCGGCCAGGTGGCCTCCGGCGCGGCGCCCTCGCCGAGCTTCAGCAGCATCGCGGTGGCCGTCTCCGGCGGGGTGTTGCCGCCCTTGACGTTGTCCGTCCAGACCCGGCCCCAGTAGACCTCGTAGGCCAGCGCCATCCGGGCGCCCCAGTCGAAGTCCCAGTCCAGGATCAGGTTGTCGCCCTTGTGCAGGCCGGCCTCCTTCACCAGGCCCACGGCCTCGTACGACCGGGTCCTGGAGTGCGGCTCGGCGACGTTGTCGGTGATCGTGACGGTCGCGTACGCGGCGAAGACCGTCACGCAGCCCACCACCGCGGCGACGATCCGCCGCCCGCCGGCCACCCGCAGCAGCAGACAGGCGGCCAGCACCGCCAGCGCGCCGACGGTCGTGCGGGCCATGTGCAGGTTGTCCCAGGACGAGGCCAGGAACATCGCGTCCGGAACGGTCCACGGGACGGCCCACTCCTTCAGCGCGGAGCCGGCGTACCCGCTGACGGACACCTGGATGATCCCGATCACCACCGCGCCGGCCAGCGCCGCCCACAGCAGCGTGCGGACCCCGGCCCGGAACAGCGCGACCAGGCCCACCAGCAGGAACAGCGGCACCAGCACCGCGCAGTACCGGGCGTACACCCAGTTGTCGACGCGCTCGGTGTCCGCCAGGCCCGCCGCGGAGGCGAGCGCGGTGCCGAACAGCATGGCGGTCATGCAGAACGCGACCACCCGGTCGGCCACCGAGAAGCGGCGGTGGAACAGGGCCACCACGCACAGCACGAAGGCGATCGCCCCGAAGCCGTACGTGGAGGTCATGAAGTACCAGAGCTGCCCGAAGGTCCTGGCGATGATCGTGCCGATGTACTTGCTGTCCTCGAGGTTCTCGAAGACCTTGTTGCCGACGGTGCTCGGCGGCACGTCCTTGAACTGGGCCTCGACGAAGCGCGCCAGCAGCTTCGCGCCCAGGTACGTCACGCCGAGGGCACCGACGCCGGCCAGCGAGGCGAGCCGCGGCGCCCAGCCGACGGCCAGCACCACGAGCAGGACCAGCGCGGTCAGCGCCACCACCACGCCGCCGCGGTCGTGGGTGGCCATCGTGTAGCCGGCCGCCAGGCCCATCGCCGCCGCGTACAGCGCGCGGCGGCGGGGCGAGCCGGGCGAGAGCCAGCCGTGCATCGCGATCACCCAGACCAGCAGGAGCACCGGGAGCACGGTGTCCGACATGACGAACTGGGAGTAGAAGATCACCGGCGGCACCAGCGCCACGGCGGTGCCCACCAGGTACGCCTGCGGCCGGGACAGGCCCAGCCGGCGCGCCGCGACCACGACGAGCGGGAACACCAGCGCGTTGAGCACCGCGTTGATGCCCATGACCAGGTGGTACGCGGTCGCCGGGTTGTCGGCGATCCGCAGGGCCGGCGAGATCAGCAGCGGGTACCCGCCGGGGATCACCACGCCGACCGGCATCTCGGTGGTCGGCCGGCCGGCCAGCACCCGCGCGATCACCAGGTACGAGTCCTCGTCGGCGTGCACCGACGGGAAGTAGTTGTGGATCGACAGCACCAGGCGGAAGGCCACCTGCGCGCCGTACCCGAGCAGCAGGGCCACCGGCCAGAACCAGCGGTGGGCGGCCAGCTCCCGCAGCCGGGCGGGCACCGCCGGGGCCGGGCTGTCGGGCGCGTTCCCGCCGCCGTCCTCACTCCGGCCTTGCCCGTCGGAGGTGTGGGCAGAGTCGATCAGCGGCTGCACTCGGGACACTTCCCTACTTGTGTGAATTGACGATCTCGTCACGGCCGGCAAGCGGCGGCGTCACGGGCCCGGGCTCGTCCCGTCGGTCCTCGGATCGCACCGGAAGTCTGCCACGCGCCGATCCCGCGCATCCAGCGCGTTCACCCTTCACAGACCACAACGACCGGCTCCGAAACGGCGGTTCACCCTCAGGTGTCACCGCGTCGGAGCCGGTCGTGGGGGTGGCTCAGCCTTCGTGCCGCTGCCCGCCGGTCAGCGCGTGCCGGACCAGGACCTTGGCCCCGCCCCGCTGGCCGCGCTTCAGCGCGCCTGGCAGCATGGTCAGCGCGTGCAGGCGGGAGGCGCTGCGGAACCGGGCCGCGCGGGCGGCCTTCGGCCAGCCGCGGGCGTCCATCCGCTCGGCCACCGCGTTGAAGTACCGTTCCGCCTCGGTGAACCGGGTGCCGGAGAAGGCCTGCACCGAGGACTCGCTGACGGCGTGCCGGCGGTACTGGAAGACGACGGTCGTGTTGTCCACCATCATCTGCTCGCCGCGCTCCAGCAGGTCGACGACCAGGGCCAGGTCCTGGATCACCGAGTACTCGTCACGGAAGCTGACCGCGCGCAGCGCCTCGCCCCGCCAGCAGATCGACGGGAAGTAGAGCCAGTTGCCGCGCAGCACGCTCGCGGCCAGCTCCTCCCCGCCCATCAGCCGCCGGCCCTTGACGGTCGGCGCGTAGATCTTCTCCTTGACGTTGTCCGCCAGGCCGGAGCGGCTGACCTCGCCGGCGCCGTCGATGACCTCGACGCCCGGCTGCACCATGCCCAGGTCCGGGTTGACCCTGACGATCTCCCGGACGGTCTCCAGGTAGTGCGGGTGCAACAGGTCGTCGCAGCCCATGATGACCACGTGGTCGGCCGTGGACAGCTCCACGCACTTCTGGAAGTTCCTGGTGATGCCGAGGTTCTGCTCGTTGCGCAGGTAGCTCACCCGGTCGTCGCCGAGCGAGGCGAACCAGCCGGGGACGTCCGGCTCCTGGCCGTCGTCGATGACGGTCAGCCGGAAGTCCCGGTCGGTCTGCGCGAGGATGCTCCGCACCGCGGCCTGCATCAGTGCCACGTCGCCGTAGTACGGCAGCATGAACTCGAAGGTCGCCACGGGATCAGGCCTTGCTGCGGTCGACCGGAGCCGAGACCGGCAGGTCCAGGTCGAAGCGCTCCTCGTTCAGCCTGGCGCCCTCGTTGATCGCCACGGTGCGCGCCAGGTCGGTGAGCTTCTTCTCCAGGGAGCGGAAGCGCAGGAAGGTGTTCAGGGTCAGGAAGCCCATCGCCAGCACCATCACGTACAGCACCAGGTCGGTGCCCCGGCCGACGCCGAGCTGGTGGGCCAGCCAGGTCACGTCGGTGGGACGCAGCACCGCGTAGATGTTCACCAGCACGAAGACCGAGAACGCGATGCGCTTCCAGGCGCGGGTGTTGGCACGGTCCCAACGCCGGATGAACATGAAGGCGAGAGTGACCGAGCCGAGAATGAGAACCAGCTGGATCCAGAAGAATTTCATCGGCGGCTACGCTCCCGCAGCGAGATGTCGAAGATGATGTTGACGCCGTTGATCAGGGACTGACCCTTGGCGCGTGAGTAGTCGGTGTACAGGATGTCCACCGGGAGCTCGGCGACCCGGAGGTCGGAGCCGGCGAGGAAGCTGACGATCTCCGACGCGTGCGCCATGCCGTTCATGGTGATCCGCAGCCGGCCCGCGGCCTCGCGGGTCAGCACCCGCAGGCCGTTGTGGGAGTCGGTCAGCTTGAGCTTGCGCGCGGTCGGGCTGACGGTCGCCGCGGTACGCAGGACGACCCGCTTGATCCACGGCACCTGCCCGTTCTGCTCGATGAAGCGCGAGCCGAGGACGACGTCCGTGTCGCCCTCCCGGAGCAGCGCCACCATCTTCTCGACGTCCGCGGTCTGGTGCTGACCGTCCGCGTCGAAGGTGGCGAAGTACTTGGCGCCCGGCTGGGCCAGGGCGTAGGCGAGGCCGGTCTGGAGGGCCGCGCCCTGGCCGAGGTTGACCGGGTGGCGCACCAGGTGCGCACCGGTCTCCATGATGTGCTTGGCCGAGTCGTCGCCGCTGCCGTCATCGACCACCACGATGTTCGGGAACGTCTTTCGCGCCCCCTCCACAACGTCGGCGATCACCTGGCCCTCGTTGTAGGCCGGGATCACCAGCCAAACATCGTCGTACTGGGACACGGAGGCTCCATGGATGGGGTCTGGCCCGCGCTCGTGCGCGGTGTCCTGCGGATGGGGGGCGGGCACGGTCATTCGTCGGCCGTCCGGCTGCTCAGCACAGCGACGGCCTCGTCCCCCTGCTGCCGGGCAGGCCCGGCGGAGTTCGTCACCGAACGGGCGAAGCTCAGCCGGAGTGCGGCCAGCATACCGATGACGGTGGCCACCGAACCCGCCACGTAGGCCAGGATCACGCGGGTGGACACCTCGCCCGGCATGAACGTGACCCCCGCCAGCACGGCGCTGCCCACCGCCCAGCAGAGCAGTTGGAGGTTGTGCCGCTTGAATACCATCAGCGCCTGGCCGAGGACCATCGCGAACATGTACGCCACGGTGCCGAGGGACAACCAGAAGAAGTCGAGGCGGCCGAGCACCGGCGCGGCTCCGAAGAGCACCTGGATCAGCCAGGGGCCGAGCAGGGTGGCGGGGATCCCGCCCGCCACGCCGAGCAGGCCCACCACGGCGCCGATCCGGGTGAGCATCCCGGTGAACGCGGCCCGGTCCCCCATCGCGATCGCCTTGGAGAGGCCGCTGAGCAGCGAGGCCTGGAGCGAGCCGAAGACGAACAGCGGCACCCGGGCCAGGACCAGCGCGTTGAGCAGCGCCGCGATCAGCGCGGACTCGGTCGGGGCGAGCAGCTTGGTGCTCATCACCGCGGCGTTGACCACGAGCTGGGACAGCAGGGTGGAGAGGATCAGCAGGCCGAGCCCGGAGTAGAGCTCGGGCCAGGGGACCTTCGGGCCCGGCCTGACCGCGCGCAGCAGCGGCGGCAGCGTGACGATCGTCGCGAGGACCGGCGCGACGGCCAGGATCAGGCTGAACGCGAGCGCGGAGTGCACCCCGGCCACCGCGCAGCCGAAGGCCAGTCCGATCCGCAGGCCACCGTCCAGACCGAGCTGGGTGCCGTACGCGCCGAAGCGGCCGAGGCCGGCCAGGACGCCGCGGGTGAGGTAGCAGACGGCCATGCCGAGGAAGGCGCCGCCGAGCGCCAGCACCAGCGAGCGGTCGCCGTGGAACACCTTGTCGGCGATCGGGCCGGAGGCGGCGCCGAGGACGGCCAGGACCACCGCGAGGATGCCGCCGGTCAGCAGGGTCGCCCGGCGCAGCACCGGGGCGGCGCCGTGGCCGAGCGCCGCGCGCGCCGCGACGATCCGGGTGAGCTCCTGCTCGATCGGGAAGAAGACGCCGATGCCGACGGACATCACGATCGTCCACAGCAGTGAGACGTTCGCCATGTCCTCGACGGACAGGCTGTGGCCCGCCACTCCGAGGTGGATGTAGGAGGCGGCGCCCAGTACGACGGTGCCGCCGGCTACCGCCAGGGTTCCCGGCGGTAGCGCGGCAGCCACCTTCGTCAGTGCTTTCTTCACCGAGGTCTGTCGCTCTCCGTGGTCCGGGCCGTGGCGGCCAGTTCGGCGAAGACGGGCCGGCCCAGGGCCTCGGCCAGCATGGCCCGCCACTCGGGCAGCGGTGCCAGCCCGGCGGCCGCCCAGCGGTCGTGGGCCAGCACGCTGAAGGCGGGCCGGACGGCCGGGCGGACGAAGGCCTCCGAGGTGGTCGGACGGATCCGCTCCGGGTCCAGGCCGCTCAGCGCGTAGGTCTCGCGGGCCAGCCCGCACCAGGTGGTGCGGCCGCTCGCGGTGCCGTGGTAGACCCCGGCCGGGGCCCGCCCGGCGAGCGCGGCCCGGCCGAGCTCGACCAGCCGGCCGGCCAGCGCGTACGACCAGGTCGGCTGGCCGTGCTGGTCGTCCACCACGTCCAGGGTGTCCCGCTGGGCGGCGAGCTTGAGCATGGTGGCCACGAAGTTCGGGCCGTGCTCGCCGTACAGCCAGGCGGTGCGCACGATGTAGCCGGCGTCGGGGAGCAGGTCGGCGACCGCCCGCTCCCCCAGCAGCTTGCCGCGGCCGTACGCGTTCACCGGCGCGGTCGGGGCGTCCTCCGGGCAGGGCTCGGTGGCGTCGCCCGGCAGGACGTAGTCGGTGGAGACGTGCAGCAGCCGCGCGCCGCTCTTGGCGCAGGCCGCGGCCAGGTGGCGCACACCGGTGCCGTTGACGGCGGTGGCGGCGTCCTCCTCGGTCTCCGCGGCGTCGACGTTCGTCCACGCGGCGCAGTTGACCACGATGTCGTGGCCCTCGACGGCGGCCTGGACGGCCGCCGCGTCGGTGATGTCGAGGTCCGCCCGGCGCAGCGCGGTGATCTCGGCGGCCGGGTCGGTGCCGAGCACCGACAGCACGTCCCGCCCGAGCATCCCGGCCGCGCCGGTGACCAGCCAGCGCACCCGGCCGGCGGCGTTCGCAGTCACTTGGCCAGGGCCGCCTTCTGCTTCAGCGGCTCCCACCAGGCGCGGTTCTCGCGGTACCAGGCGATGGTCGCGGCGAGGCCGTCCTCGAAGCGGACCTGCGGCTCGTAGCCGAGCTCCTCGCGGATCTTGCTGATGTCGATCGAGTAGCGGAGGTCGTGGCCCTTGCGGTCCTCGACGTGCTCGACCATCTCCCAGCCGGCGCCGGCGGCCTCCAGCAGCAGGCCGGTCAGCTCCTTGTTGGTCGCCTCGGTGCCGCCGCCGATGTTGTAGACCTCACCCGCGCGGCCGCCGCGCATGACCAGCTCGATGGCCCGGCAGTGGTCCGAGACGTGCAGCCAGTCGCGGACGTTGCCACCGTCGCCGTACAGCGGCACCTTCTTGCCGTCGATCAGGTTGGTGGTGAACAGCGGGATGACCTTCTCCGGGAACTGGTAGTGCCCGTAGTTGTTGGAGCAGCGGGTCACCACGACGTCCATGCCGTGGGTGCGGTGGTAGGCCAGCGCCAGCAGGTCGGAGGAGGCCTTGGAGGCCGAGTACGGGGAGTTGGGCACCAGCGGCCAGGTCTCGGTCCAGGAGCCCTCGCTGATCGAGCCGTACACCTCGTCGGTGGAGATGTGCACGAAGCGGCCGATGCCGTGCTTGCGGGCCGCGTCGAGCAGCACCTGGGTGCCGACGACGTTGGTGAGGACGAAGGGGCCCGCACCGGCGATCGAGCGGTCCACGTGGGACTCGGCGGCGAAGTGCACCACCACGTCGTGGCCCGGCATGACCTGGTCGACGGCGTCCGCGTCGCAGATGTCGCCCTGGACGAAGGTGTAGCCCTGGTGGCCGGCCACCGGGGCCAGGTTCTCCAGGACACCCGAGTAGGTGAGCTTGTCAAAGACCGTGATCCGGGCGTTCTCGTCAGCCCCGAGGAGCTGACGGACGAACTCCGAACCGATGAACCCGGCGCCGCCGGTCACGAGGATGCGCATAATGCGCGTAGTCTACCGCCGCCCGAACGCCCTCCCGCCCCGGCCCCTCCTGCGTTCACCGATCTCGAATAGGGTGCACCCATGCGTGGAATCCTCCTGGCCGGCGGCACCGGCTCGCGGCTGTGGCCCCTGACCCGTGCGGTGTCGAAGCAGCTCCTCCCGGTCTTCGACAAGCCGATGATCTACTACCCCCTCTCGACCCTCGTGATGGCCGGGATAAGCGAAATCCTGATCATCACCACCCCGAACGACCGGGACCAGTTCGAGCGCCTCCTGGGTGACGGCTCCCAGTTCGGTCTGAAGCTCGAGTACGCCGTCCAGGAGAAGCCCGAGGGCATCGCCCAGGCCTTCGTGCTCGGCGCGGACTTCATCGGTGACGAGCCGGTGGCCCTGATCCTCGGCGACAACATCTTCCACGGCACCGGCCTGGGCACCGCGCTCACCGAGCACTCCGACATCAAGGGCGGCCGGGTGTTCGCCTACCCGGTGGCCGACCCGACCGCGTACGGCGTGGTCGAGTTCGACGAGACCGGTCAGGTCATGTCGATCGAGGAGAAGCCGGCCGAGCCCAAGTCCCGCTACGCCGTCCCCGGCCTGTACTTCTACGACAACCGGGTCGTCGAGATCGCCCGCACCCTGAAGCCGAGCGCCCGCGGCGAGCTGGAGATCACCGCCGTCAACGACGCCTACCTGCGCACCGGCGACCTGCACGTGACGATCCTCGACCGCGGCACCGCCTGGCTGGACACCGGCACGTTCGTGTCGATGGTCCAGGCCTCGGAGTTCGTCCGGGTCATCGAGGAGCGCCAGGGCTTCAAGATCGGCTGCATCGAGGAGGCCGTCTGGCGGGCCGGGCTGATCGACGACGCCCAGCTGCGCGAGCTCGCCGAGCCGCTGCTGAAGAGCGGCTACGGCCAGTACCTGGTGGCCCTGCTCGACGAGGCGGCCGCCAAGTGAAGTTCCGTGAGCTCTCCGTCGAGGGCGCCTTCGAGATCACCCCGCAGGTGCACGGCGACGCCCGCGGCCACTTCACCGAGTGGTACCGCTTCGACCGCCTCGCCGAGGTCGTCGGCCACCCGCTGAACCTGGCCCAGGCCAACCTGTCGCTCTCCGCCAAGGACGTCGTCCGCGGCATCCACTTCGCCGACGTCCCGCCCGGCCAGGCCAAGTACGTGGCCTGCACCCGCGGCGCGGTGCTGGACGTCATCGTCGACCTGCGGGTCGGCTCGCCGAACTTCGGCAGGTGGGAGTTCGTCCGGCTGGACGACACCGAGCGCAAGGCCGTCTACATCCCGGAGGGCCTCGGCCACGGCTTCTGCGCCCTCACCGACGACGCCACGCTGACCTACCTCTGCTCGGCGACGTACAACCCGACCGGCGAGCACGGCGTGCACCCGCTGGACCCGGACCTCGGCATCGAGTGGCCGACCGACGCCCCGCAGCTGTCCGCCCGCGACGATGTGGCGCCCACCCTCGCGGAGGCCCTCGCCGGCGGCCTGCTGCCGGACTACCAGGCCTGCAAGGCCTACACGGAGTCGCTGCGGCAGCAGTAGCGGAGCCCGGCCCACGGAGGGGACGCGTGCAGCGGCACGCGTCCCCTCCGTCGTCGTTCCCCGCGTCGCCGCGTCGGCCGCCGTCGCGGCCGCCGTGGCGCCGGACGGGCTCAGTACTTCCGGAACACCCACAGCTTCAGCAGCACGAACCGGGCCACCGTGGCGAGGCCGTTGGCCACCACAAGGCCGGCGACCTCGACGGCCCGCGAGGCGTGCGGCACCACCGCGTCGAGCAGCGCCAGGGCCCCGCTGCTGAGCCCGAGCCCGATCAGGAACGCGACCGCGCCCTGGAGCTGGTGGCGCACCGCGCCGTCCGGGCCCGTGATGCCGAAGGTGAAGCGGCGGTTGGCCGCGGTGTTGGCCACCGCGCTGACCGCCATGGCCACCAGGTTGGCCGTCTGCGGCGAGGTGACCGGCCGCAGCAGTACGTACAGCGCCAGGTAGAAGAGGGTGCTCAGCACCCCGATGACCAGGAAGGACGGCAGCTGCCGGCGGACCGGCCGGGGCGGCGCCTCGGCGGGCCTGTCGCGCTCGTCCCTGGCCGCGGAGAGGATCTCGTTCACGCGCCCGTACCGTACCGGTCCTGCTCCTCGGCCGAGTCGTAGCCCACGAAGTACGCGGGTCGCGCCTGGACCGCCGAGTAGATCCGGCCGACGTACTCGCCCAGCAGGCCGACGCAGACCAGCTGCACGGCGCCGATGAAGAGCATCCCTATGAACAGCGAGGACCAGCCGGGCACGGTGGAGCCGACGGCGTACGAGATCGTCGTGTAGAGCGCCAGCAGGATGCAGACCAGGAAGCTGATCAGCCCGAGCCAGGTGGCCAGCCGCAGCGGGGCGGCGGAGAAGTTGGTGATGCTGTCCAGCGCGAGCCGGACCATCTTGGACAGCGGGTAGTGGGTGCTGCCCGCGACCCGCTCCTCCCGCGTGTAGACCACCTCGCCGCTGGGGAAGCCCAGCCAGGGCACCAGCAGCCGGTAGACCGGCTGGTGCTCGGGCATCGCCTTGAGCGCGTCCACCGCGGCCCGGCTGAGCAGCCGGAAGTCGCCGGCCTGGTTGGGCATCCGCTTGCCGACCAGCCTGCGCATCAGCCGGTAGTAGGCGCCGGCGGTGTGGCGCTTGAAGAAGGTGTCGGTGCCCCGGTCGCCGCGCACGCCGTAGACGATGTCCAGGCCCTGCTCGCGGGCGAGTTCCAGCATCTCGGGGATCTTCTCCGGCGGGTCCTGGAGGTCGGCGTCGATGGAGACGACGTACTCGCCGAAGGCCCGGTGGATGCCGGCGGTGAGGGCGGCCTGGTGGCCCGAGTTGCGGGCGAAGCGGACGACGCGGAACTCCGGCCAGTCCTGGCGGATCTTCTGCATCAGCACCGGGGTCACGTCGGTGCTGCCGTCGTCGACGCCGACCACCTCGTAGGCCACGCCGAGCCCGTCGAGGATCGGCCGGAGCCGTTCGACGGTCAGCGGGAGCGCCTCCTGCTCGTTGTAGATCGGCATCACGACCGACAACAGCGGTGCCGTTGACATGCGTTGGTCCCACTTTCCGCGAAGGCGGGGCTGGTTGGTGGCCCGACCATAACAGTCTGCGATGAGCGGCCGGTGAGAGGAGGCGCGCTCCTGGTGAATGCCCCGTGAGACGCCGAAGGGCCCCGCCCACCGTTGCGGTGCGCGGGGCCCTTCGGACTCGGCCTGTACGAGGCAGGCAGGTCAGAGCACCAATTACTTGATGATCTTGGTGACCTGGCCGGCGCCGACGGTGCGGCCACCCTCACGGATGGCGAACTTCAGGCCCTCCTCCATGGCGATCGGCTGGATCAGCGCGACGGTCATGGCGGTGTTGTCGCCCGGCATGACCATCTCGGTGCCCTCGGGGAGGGTCACGACGCCGGTCACGTCCGTGGTACGGAAGTAGAACTGCGGGCGGTAGTTGTTGAAGAACGGGGTGTGACGGCCACCCTCGTCCTTCGACAGGATGTAGGACTGGGCCTCGAAGTCGGTGTGCGGCGTGACCGAACCCGGCTTGATGATGACCTGGCCGCGCTCGACGTCCTCGCGCTTGATGCCACGGAGCAGCAGACCGACGTTCTCACCGGCCTGGCCCTCGTCGAGCAGCTTGCGGAACATCTCGATGCCGGTGACCGTGGTGGTGGTCTTGGTCTCCTTGATGCCGATGATGTCGACAGTCTCGTTGACCTTGAGGATGCCACGCTCGATACGACCGGTGACGACGGTGCCACGACCGGTGATCGTGAAGACGTCCTCGATCGGCATCAGGAACGGCTGGTCCACGGCGCGGGCCGGGGTCGGGATGCTCTCGTCGACAGCCTTCATCAGGCCGAGGAGCTTCTCGCCCCACTCCTTGTCGCCCTCCAGCGCCTTCAGCGCGGAGACGCGGACGACCGGCAGGTCGTCGCCCGGGAACTCGTACTCGGAGAGGAGCTCACGGACCTCGAGCTCGACGAGCTCCAGGATCTCCTCGTCGTCCACCATGTCGGCCTTGTTCAGGGCGACGACGATGTACGGAACGCCGACCTGGCGGGCCAGGAGGACGTGCTCCTTGGTCTGCGGCATCGGGCCGTCGGTGGCGGCGACCACCAGGATGGCGCCGTCCATCTGGGCGGCACCGGTGATCATGTTCTTGATGTAGTCAGCGTGACCCGGGCAGTCGACGTGCGCGTAGTGACGGTCCTCGGTCTGGTACTCGACGTGCGCGATCGAGATGGTGATACCGCGCTGACGCTCCTCCGGGGCCTTGTCGATCTGGTCGAACGGCGTGAAGGGGTTCAGGTCCGGGTACGCGTCGTGCAGCACCTTGGTGATGGCCGCGGTCAGCGTGGTCTTGCCGTGGTCGATGTGACCGATGGTGCCGATGTTGACGTGGGGCTTCGTCCGCTCGAACTTCGCCTTCGCCACTGAGTCCTCCTGAGGACAGATCCTGTACGCCGTGCTGACGTCAGTTGGTCTTGATCGGGCTGGGTCCGTGGTGCCGGAAGCACCTCGTACCGTCCCGCGGGGTAAGGGGGCCGGAGGCCCCGGGAGAGTCCGTCCGGAATCTCCCGGGTCGCCTCCTAATAGCCTAAGGGGTCGCAATCATCCCGAAATATCGGGACGTCACTCGCCCTTGGACTTGGCGATGATCTCCTCAGCCACGGCCTTGGGGACCTCGGCGTACGAGTCGAACTGCATCGAGTAGCTGGCGCGACCAGAGGTCTTGCTGCGCAGGTCACCGACGTAGCCGAACATCTCGGAGAGGGGCACCAGCGCCGTGACGACGCGGGCACCGTGACGCTCGTCCATGGACCGGATCTGGCCACGGCGAGAGTTGATGTCACCGATCACGTCGCCCATGTAGTCCTCGGGCGTGGTGACCTCGACGGCCATCATCGGCTCGAGGATGACCGGCTTGGCCTTCCTCGCGCCTTCCTTGAAGGCCATCGAACCGGCGATCTTGAACGCGAGCTCGGAGGAGTCGACGTCGTGCGCCTGGCCGTCCAGCAGCTTCACGCGGACACCCTGGAGCGGGTAGCCGGCGAGCACACCGAACTCCATGGCCTCCTGGCAGCCGGCGTCGACCGACGGGATGTACTCCCGCGGGACACGGCCACCGGTGACCTGGTTGACGAACTCGTAGCCCTCGGCCTGCTCGAGCGGCTCGATCGCGATCTGCACCTTGGCGAACTGACCGGAACCACCGGTCTGCTTCTTGTGGGTGTAGTCGATGCGCTCGACGGCCTGACGGATCGTCTCGCGGTACGCGACCTGCGGCTTGCCGACGTTGGCCTCGACCTTGAACTCACGGCGCATGCGGTCGACCAGCACCTCGAGGTGCAGCTCGCCCATGCCCGCGATGATCGTCTGGCCGGTCTCCTCGTCCGTGTTGACCTGGAAGGACGGGTCCTCCTCGGCGAGACGCTGGATGGCGACACCCAGCTTCTCCTGGTCACCCTTGGACTTGGGCTCGATGGCGACGCGGATGACCGGGGCCGGGAAGTCCATGGACTCCAGGATGACCGGGTTCTTCTCGTCGGCCAGCGTCTCACCGGTGGTGGTCTGCTTCAGGCCCATGACGGCGACGATGTCGCCGGCGCCCACCGACTCGATCTCCTCACGCTTGTTCGCGTGCATGCGGTAGATCTTGCCGATGCGCTCCTTCTTGCCCTTCACGGCGTTCAGCACCGAGGTGCCGGACTCCAGGCGACCGGAGTAGATCCGGACGAAGGTGAGCTTGCCCAGGTGCGGGTCGGACATGATCTTGAACGCCAGAGCGGCCAGCGGCTCGTCGTCCGAAGCCTTGCGGGAGATCTTGGTCTCCGGGTCGTTCGGCTTCGTGCCCTCGATGGACTCGATGTCCAGCGGCGACGGCAGGTACTTGACGACGGCGTCGAGCAGGGGCTGAACGCCCTTGTTCTTGAAGGCGGTACCGCAGAAGATCGGAGTGAAGTCCGAGTTCAGGGTGCCCTTGCGGATCGCGTCCTGCAGCAGCTCGACCGGGATCTCCTCGCCCTCGAGGGCGAGCTCCATGACCTCGTCGCTGACGTTCGAGATCGTGTCGATCAGCGCTTCGCGGTACTCGTTCGCCTGGTCCACCAGGTCGGCCGGGATGTCGACGATGTCGTACATCTCGCCCTTGGCGGCCTCGGCGGACCAGACCAGCGCCTTCATGCGGACCAGGTCGACAACGCCCTGGAAGTCCGCCTCGGCACCGATCGGCAGCTGCATCACCAGCGGGGTGGCGCCGAGGCGCTCCACGATGGTGTCGACGCAGAAGAAGAAGTTGGCGCCCGTGCGGTCCAGCTTGTTGATGAAGCAGATGCGCGGGACGCCGTAGCGGTCAGCCTGCCGCCACACGGTCTCGGACTGGGGCTCGACACCGGCGACACCGTCGAACACCGTCACGGCACCGTCGAGGACGCGCAGCGAGCGCTCCACCTCGACGGTGAAGTCGACGTGACCCGGGGTGTCGATGATGTTGATGGTGTGGTCGGCGTCGTCGACCGTCCAGTGACAGGTCGTCGCGGCCGACGTGATCGTGATGCCGCGCTCCTGCTCCTGCTCCATCCAGTCCATGGTGGCAGCGCCATCGTGGACCTCACCGATCTTGTACGAGACACCGGTGTAGAACAGGATCCGCTCGGTGGTGGTGGTCTTGCCCGCGTCGATGTGCGCCATGATCCCGATGTTGCGGACCTTGGCGAGGTCAAGGGAGGTTGCAGCCATGGTGGCTCGTTCTCTCTCTGTCTAGTGACGGGGTAGGGACTACCAGCGGTAGTGCGCGAAGGCCTTGTTGGACTCGGCCATCTTGTGGGTGTCCTCGCGACGCTTCACGGAAGCGCCCAGGCCGTTGCTGGCGTCGAGGATCTCGTTCATCAGGCGCTCGGTCATGGTCTTCTCGCGACGGGCGCGCGAGTAGCCGACCATCCAGCGCAGCGCCAGGGTGCTGGCGCGGCCCGGACGGACCTCGACCGGAACCTGGTAGGTCGCGCCACCGACACGGCGGGACTTGACCTCGAGGGCCGGCTTGACGTTCTCCAGCGCGCGCTTCAGCGTCACGACCGGGTCCGAGCCGGTCTTCTCACGGACGCCCTCGAGGGCGCCGTAGACGATCCGCTCGGCGGTGGAGCGCTTGCCGTGCAGCAGGATCTTGTTGACCAGCTGCGTGACGACCGGGGAGCCGTAAACCGGGTCGATGATGACCGGGCGCTTCGGGGCGGGGCCCTTACGAGGCATTTCTTACTTCTCCTTCTTGGCGCCGTAGCGGCTGCGAGCCTGCTTGCGGTTCTTGACACCCTGGGTGTCAAGCGAACCGCGGATGATCTTGTAGCGGACACCAGGAAGGTCCTTCACACGACCACCGCGCACCAGCACGATGGAGTGCTCCTGCAGGTTGTGGCCCTCGCCCGGAATGTAAGCGGTGACCTCGATCCCGCTGGTGAGGCGCACACGGGCGACCTTACGAAGCGCCGAGTTCGGCTTCTTCGGGGTGGTCGTGTACACACGCGTGCAGACCCCACGACGCTGCGGGGAACCCTTCAGCGCGGGAGTCTTGTTCTTCTCGACCTTGTCCTGCCGGCCCTTTCGGACCAGCTGCTGGATCGTAGGCACCGTTTCTCCGTTTTCTGTGTGCCAAGGCTTGGTGGAACTAACCTGCGGTGTCTCCCCCGCACACGGCCCCGTGGTCGACCCACGCGGTCGGGTGTGTTGGGCTTGTTACGACACGGAATCCCATGGCTGATGTACAGCGACGGCGCTCTACGCGCGGGGCGCTGGGAGGCGCTCCGGCTCGGCGCGGCGACCGGTGTGCATGCACGCACAAGGACCCGGGGACACCCCAGGCACAAGGTCAGAGCGTACCTAGCGCATCGGGCGCGGTCAAAACAAATGCAACGCCGCAGGTCGCGGGGCTTGCGCCGGAAGCGGACCGGGAACCGGCCCCGGGGCGGGGCTCTCTACCACAACCGGGCACCCCCCGCACGGCGAAACCCTACGCCTCCGCGTGGGCCCCGGCGAGCCGGGGAGGACCCTCCGCGGCGCCGCCCCCGGCCGTCCCGGACGAGTCCGGCAGCGGGCGCTCCCGGTTGTCCGACGCCGCCACGAACAGCCCCAGCGCCAGCGCGGCCAGCGTGTACACGACCAGCCACACCGCCCAGCCCCCGTACGGGGCCCAGTGGGCCGGGCTGATCAGCAGCGGCCCCTCGGTGCCGACCGCGTTGCGGCGCAGCGCCCACAGGAAGGCCGCGGCGTTGACCAGGGCGAGCGAGAAGCCGAACATCACCAGCAGCCGGCGCCAGGCGAAGCCGCCCCAGGGCATCCGCTCGTGGCAGATCGCGGCGCACATGATCGGCAGTCCGACGGCGAACGGCAGCAGGTACCGGCCCTGCCAGATCATGCCCAGCTGGCTCTGCAGGGCCTGTGCTGTTATCGGTATCACCACGATGCCGATCAGCACGCCGCCGATCGCCAGGGCGTCCCGGAACCGGGCGTAGACCAGGGCGAGCATCGCCAGGGCGATCACCACGCCGCACCAGACCACCAGCGTGGCGGCCGGCGACTGCGCGTCCAGCCACCCGAAGTAACCGACCATCTGCTTGATGTACAGCAGGCCGTTGTCGAAGGTCTTCCTGGCCGCGAGCACCGGGGTGAGGTCGCTCGCGTCGATGACCGAGTTGTCCGGGTGGCTCGACGACCAGGCCAGGGCCCAGCCGGCCGTCGCCAGCGCCAGGACGCCCCAGAGCCAGGTAGCCCGGCGGCGCAGCACGTCGCGCAGCGCGCCCTTGCGGCCCAGCAGCAGCCCGAAGAACAGGGCCCCGCAGAACCAGATCAGGCCGAGCGGCCGGATGCTGATCAGCACCAGCGCACCGAGGCCGAGCCGGGCCAGCCGGCGGTTCAGCAGGTGCGGGTCCGGGCTCATCAGCATCGGCAGGCCGGCGCTCCAGACCAGGATTCCCGCCGCGATCTCCGGACCGCTCGGGTTGACCACGCCGAACATGAACAGCGCCATCGGGGTGGTCGCGGTGACGGTGCCGAGCAGGGTGAAGGACCGCCGCCGCCACTCCGCCGCCGAGACCACCGCGCTCGCCGCCAGGGCGGAGCAGATCAGCGCCGACATCAGGCGCATCAGGTAGAACGCCTTCTCGCCGTGCACCAGCCGGCTGGGCCAGCCCACGGCGAGGTAGTACGCCGGGTGGTAGCGGCCCGCCGCCGTGGTCACCAGGGTCGTCCCGGGGCGCTCCTTGAGCTCCGGGGCGCAGGCCGCCGAGATGCCGGGTTCGAAGACGTAGCAGGCGTTGACGTCCTTGACGTCCTGGTAGATGCGCGGGAGTTCGACGCCGGTCTCGGCGAACTGCCCCTCGATGCCCCCCACCACGTGCGGGACCATGACCTCCCGGCCGTCGATCTGGCCGCGGGCGACGGCCGCCGCCCTGACCAGGTGGGCGTGCTCGTCCGGTGAGGCTCCGGTCGGCGTGGAGATCGACCAGGACGCGCTGAGCGCGAAGAAGATCGCGAACGCGGCGAGCCACAGCCGCCTCGGCGAGGCGACGAGCCGGTCGGCGAGGCTCTTGACGGCGGTGATCATCATCTGGAAAGGACCTTCGGGTCAGCTCGGGCTCAGGGGCGGGAACCGGTCACTTGATCATGGTTTCCCACGTCTGGTCGCCCTTCTGCGAGCACTGCCCGCCGGGCGCGAACTTCGGGCACGTGCCGTCGAGCTTCTGCACGGTGTGCGAAACCCACGGCAGGATGCGGTAGGTGTTCTCCTTCGCCGGCATGTAACGGTCCGCCATCGAGGACGAGACCGTGCCGAGCAGGAAGAGGAGAGCGAACAGCGTACCGACGACGGCGACCCGCGGGCCGGGCAGGCCCGCCCCCGCGCCGTCCCCGGCCTCGGTGGCCTGCCGGCGCCCCATCACCCGGAGCGACACCAGGTGGGCGACCAGGGCGCACAACAGCAGGCCGCAGTAGAGCAGTTGGTTGTTGGTCCGGGTGTAGAGCTGGACCGTCTGGGTCTCGTACATGTGCGAGGCGATGTACATCCGCATCAGCCAGGCGCTCGCGAACATGCAGCAGATGGTGACGACCAGCGGCTTGCGGATGCCCAGCCAGAGGGCGGCACCGAGTGCGACGAACATCACCACGGCGAACAGGTCCATGCCGCCGAACTCGCCGGGGAGGGGCCACTCCCCCACCTTGCCCGGCATGTCCGTGCGCCACATCAGGAAGTACGCCGGGTCGGTCATGTTGTCGAAGCGGAACGAGGAGTCCTTGGTGTCCTGGCCCTCCGTCAGCATCGTCACCAGGTAGCTGCCGCAGACCAGCAGGAAGGCGGCCCCGGTGGCGCCGAGGTAGGCCAGGCCCTTGCGGCGGTCCGCCCGCCAGGGGAAGTACGCCAGGGCCGCGACCAGCACGCCCAGGCCGCTCCACAGGAACCAGCCGGAGTAGGTGAGGAACATCAGGCCCAGCAGGGCGCCGAAGCCGGCCGCCTTCAGCAGCAGCGTCCGCCAGGCGTCCGTCCCGCTCCGGCGCAGGTGCACCACCAGCGCGACCAGCACGGGCACCAGGACGACCAGCACGGTCTGGCTGTACGGCTTGTACGCGTCGATCAGGGCGAAGGCCGGCAGCACGCCGAAGGCGAGCGCGCGGACCGGGCTGAGCAGCATCCGCCAGGAGAGGTAGACCAGCGGGCCGAACGCGGCGGCGCCGAGGATCTGGAGGTCCTTGAAGGCGTACGCGGTGTTGCCGTCGTGGAACCACTCGGCGTAGTAGCCCAGGGTGTAGAGCGGCGCCGGCGGGTAGACCGGCGAGCCCGAGGGCTGGCCGTTCGCCACGGCGTGGGCCCACTCGACGATGCGTCCGCTGTCGCCGTTGAGGCCGAACATCGGCCAGGGCGTGCCGTGCAGGGCGATGACCGCGCCGGCCGCCACGAAGCCGCTGGCCAGGCCGGCCAGGGCGGCGGCGGAGAAGCGGGCCACCAGGCCGAAGTGCCGGCCGGAGCGGAAGCGCAGCGCGAGCACGACCGCGCCGAGCAGCAGGAAGCCGATCACCGCGAACCGCAGCTGCACCGCGGCGAGGCCGCTCACCTGGGCGATCCGGTCCAGCGGGTCCAGCTTGAAACCGCGGGCCAGCAGCGGGAGCACCAGCGCGGCCAGGAAGGCGACCACGGCCTCCCCCGCGAGCAGCACCGGCGCGGACGTCCGGAGCCCGCCACCGGACCGGTCCGCCGATCCCCTGGTCAGGGAACGGCCTCCGGTCCGTGGGATCGTGGAGGCTTCCTGGGCACTGACTGTCAAGGTAGGTCCTCAGCTCGTGGTCGCTCGCTCAGCCCGTCCCGGCCGGTTCCCCAGCGGCTGGTGACGGAACTGCTTCCAGGCGTGCGGCGGCAGCCCCGGGCATCATAGATCCTTCACGTTCCGAAGACCCCATCGACATAGGGGCGGAACGGCGTGGCCACACCGGTGTCCGGACACCGGCGGCGGCCTACCCGGCGATGAAGAAGAGCAGCAGGGTCCAGAACGTGCAGCCCAGGTAGCCGAGGACCAGGCCGAGGACGGCCGCCCAGTCGCCGTCCATGTTGCGGCGCCGGATCTCGCCGCGGGCGATGTGACCGGTGATCACGGCGGGAGCGGAGAGCAGGAACACGCTGCACAGCAGGGAGACCACCGCCAGCGCGCTGGTGGGGCGGGCCTGGGGCGGCGGCGGGACGGCCATGAAGGTGGCCGGGACCGGCGCGGCGACCGTGGGCGGCGCCGTCATCGGCCCGCTGGGCAGATCGGCCACCAGCGCGGCCAGCTGACCGTAGGTCTGCGCCGCGGCCACCGCCTCGTGGCGCTGCTCGTACTCCTGGACGGAGAGCCGGCCCTCCGCGAACGCGGCCTTGAGCACGTCCAGCGTGCGGTCCCGGTCCGCGTGGCCCGCCCGCATCACGGCCTGCGGCATCGCCGCCGGCACGGGCGCCGGCTGCCAGCCGGCCGTCGGCCGCTTGCCCGGCGGATAGCCGGAACCAGGCTCGCCCCATGGTTGTACGGACATCCGCCACCTCCCGGTAGCGCGGCACCCCCGCGCACGTCACTGCTTCCTCATAGTGCAGGACGAACGGTGGATCCGAGTAGTTGCCGAATCGGCCCGGCAGCCGCCGGATCACCGGGGCCGGACGGCGTGCCTCACCCGTTCGGCGGGCGGGCTCAGGGGATGCTCAAGTCGGACGACAGCCTGTTCGAGCAGTGACAGGCTGGGCCTCCACGGACTTTCCGCCACCACCACGAGCAGAGAAGGCACCCATGCAGGCGTCAGTGCCGCCGCCCTCCGGCCTCCCCGGGCCGGGCACCCCGTCCGCCGTCAGCATCCAGGGGCTCTGGAAGCACTTCGGCGCCCAGGCCGCCGTGGCCGGGCTGAGCCTGGAGCTGCCGACCGGCGCGTTCATCGGGCTGGTCGGACCGAACGGCGCGGGCAAGACCACCACGCTGTCGATGGTCACCGGGCTGCTCCGGCCCGACCAGGGGACCGTCCTGGTGCACGGCACCGACGTGTGGGCGGACCCGGTCACGGTCAAGGCCCGGATCGGCATCCTGCCCGAGGGCCTGCGGATGTTCGAGCGGCTCAGCGGGCGCGAGCTGCTCCAGTACACCGGGCGGCTGCGCGGCCTGCCCGGCGCCGAGGTGGACCGGCGGGCCGAGGAACTGCTGACCGTCCTGGACCTCGGCCGGGACGCCGACAAGCTGGTCGCGGACTACTCCACCGGCATGCGCAAGAAGACCGGCCTGGCCGCCGCGCTGCTGCACAACCCCGACGTGCTGTTCCTGGACGAGCCCTTCGAGGGCGTCGACCCGGTCTCCGCCCAGACCATCCGCGGCGTGCTCAAGCGGTACGCGGCGGCCGGTTCCACGGTGGTCTTCTCCAGCCACGTGATGGAGCTGGTCGAGCAGCTCTGCGACTGGGTCGCGGTGGTCAACGCCGGCCGGGTGATCGCCCAGGGCCCGCTGGACTCGGTGCGGGGCGGGCGCAGCCTGCACGAGGCCTTCCTGGCGCTGATCGGCGTGCGCGAGGACGACGGGCAGTCGCTCGGCTGGCTCGGCGGCCGCACCGGGGGCGAGCGGTGACCGCCGACGGCGGCACGCGTACGGCTCCCGTGCCCGACGCCGGCACGGTGGTCCGCGCCCTGGTGGCGCTCAAGCTGCGGCTGCTGCGCAACGGCCTGCGGCGCAGCCCCGGCCGGACCGCCGTCTACGTGATCGGCGGCGTGTTCGGCCTGGCCCTCGCGGGCGGCGTCGCCGTCGCCATGGCCGCGCTGAACGGACGCCACGCGGGCTCCGGGGACGCCGGGGTGATGCTGCTCGGCGTGCTGACCCTGGGCTGGGCCGCGCTGCCGCTGTTCCTGTTCTCCAGCGACGAGAGCGCCGACCCGACCCGGCTGACGATGCTGCCGCTGCGGCCGGGCCCGCTGCTGCGCGGCTCGCTGCTGGCCGCGCTGATCGGACCGGGGCCGCTGATCAGCCTGGTGCTGGTGACCGGCGCGGTGCTGTCCGGCGCGGCCGGCGGCGCCTCGGCCGCGGTCGCGGTGATCGGTGTGCCGCTCGCGGTGCTCTGCCTGGTGACGCTCTCCAGAGCGGTCGCGGCGGGCAACGCCCGGATGCTCTCCAGCCGGCGCGGCAAGGACTTCGCGATCTTCGGCGGGCTGGCCTTCGCGCTGCTGGTCCAGGTCGCCAACGTGGGCTCGCAGAGCGTCTTCGGCCGCCGGGGCGGGCCGATCGACCTCAGCCCGCTGGAGCCGATCGCGGCGGTGCTGCGCTGGATCCCGCCGATCAGCGCGGCGGACGCGTCGCGCACCGCCGGCGAGGGCCGGTACGGCCTGGCCCTGCTCCAGCTCGCCGCGGCGGCCGGGCTGCTGGCGCTGCTGCTGCGCTGGTGGCGGCGGAGCCTCCAGGAGCTGATGGTCACCGCCGACTCCTCGACCCTGGAGGTGGCCCGCGGGGTGCGGGGCTCGCGCGGCTGGGGCTTCCTGCCGGAGGGCAGGACCGGCGCGGTGATGCAGCGCCACCTGCGGTACGCCTGGCGCGAGCCGCGGGCCAAGGCGGCGCTGTTCACCAGCATCGGGATGACGCTGGTGATCTGCGTGCTGTCGATGGTGCAGGGCTGGGCGAGCGTCTACCTGCTGGCGATGACCGGGGTGTTCCTCGGGTTGCAGATGCTCAACCTGTTCGGCATGGACGGCTCGGCGTTCTGGATGGTCGCCGCCACCCTGCGCACCCCGGCCGACGCCAGGGCCGAGCTGCGCGGCCGGGCGTACGCGGTGCTGTCGTACGCGGTCCCGGTGACGGTGGTGCTCGGGCTGGTGCTGGCCGCCGTCACCGGGCGGTGGGGCGAGCTGCCGTCCGCGCTCGGGCTGGCGCTGACGCTGCTCGGCTGCGGGATCGCGCTCGGCTCGCTGTTCAGCGTGCTGGCGCCGTACACCATGCCGGCCGACAGCAATCCGATGCGCAGCGCCGCCCCGGGGCAGGGCGGGCTGATCCTGCTCAACCAGTTCGGCTCGATGGTCGGCGTCACGGTGCTGGCGCTGCCGGTCGGCGGCTACCTGGCCTGGGCGCTGCTCTCGGGCGGGCCGAGCTGGCCGGTGCTGCTGGTCGGCCCGCTGTACGGGGCCCTGGTCGCGGCCCTGGGCGTACGGCTGGCCGCGGGCCTGCT
Source organism: Kitasatospora sp. NPDC091335 (assembly GCF_044757205.1). Classification (NCBI taxonomy): domain Bacteria; kingdom Bacillati; phylum Actinomycetota; class Actinomycetes; order Kitasatosporales; family Streptomycetaceae; genus Kitasatospora; species Kitasatospora sp. NPDC091335. Next base: position 68,905 of record NZ_JBIVUM010000002.1, read on the forward strand.
GCTGGAGCGCACGCCGGAGATCCTGGCCAAGGCCATCGAGCGCTGAGCCGAATCGTTTCCTCCTCGGAACACAGCTCGGATCACCGCCCGGATCACCGCTCAGATCACAGCTCGGACGTCGGCTCGCCAGGCCGTTCCCGACGGCGACTCCGGCATCATGGGCAGGAGGCCGGGCCGTCGAGGAGAGCAGGGAAACACCGTGGGCAAGCGCGCGCGACAGGGCGGGAGCGCCGAACCGCTGCTGGAGCAGGCGGTGCGGTCGGTGCTGACGGCCCCGGAGGACGCACTGGACCTCGCCCTGGACACCGGGGCCTCGCTGCTGGCCGCCTCGGCCGGGCAGTGGCCGACGGTCAGCCGGGCGGTGCTGGCCCACGCGGACACCGCCGTCGGCCGCTGCTGGTCCGCCGGCTGGCGGCCGGCCGACCTGGTCCGGGTGGTGCGGCGCGGCCTGAAGCCCGTCCACCTGGCCCTGGCGGTGGACCTGATCGCCGCCGAGGCCCGCCGCCACCCCGCGGCCGCCCTGGACCGGCGCTGGCAGGAACAGCTGCGCGAGCTGGAGGCCGAGGTCTGGTGGTCCGGCGACGAGGAGTACCTCGGCGCCTTCACCGACCGGCACCGGCTGGACCGCTTCGCGCTCGCCACCGCCGTCCTGGAGCTGCTGCGCACCTGGGGCCGGCTGCCCCCGATCGCCCCGGTCGGGCCCGCCCCCGGGCAGACCGTACGGCCGCAGCACCGGGCGCCGGATTCCGGCGAGCCGCGGATGCTCTCGCGGATCCGGGCGCTGCTGGCCAAGGCCGAGTCCACCGAGTACCCGGAGGAGGCCGAGGCGCTGACCGCCAAGGCCCAGCAGCTGATGACCCAGCACAGCATCGACGACGCGCTGCTGGCCGCGGCCGGCGCCGACCGCGACACCCCGGCGGCGCTGCGGATCGGGGTGGACAACCCGTACGAGGGCCCCAAGACGATGCTGCTGGACGCCGTCGCGGCGGCCAACCGGTGCCGGGTGGTGTGGGCCAAGGAGTACGGCTTCTGCACCGTCGTCGGCTTCGACGGCGACCTGGACGGCGTCGAGCTGCTCTACACCTCGCTGCTGGTGCAGGCCACCCACGCGCTCAACCGGGCGGGCTCCCGCAGGGACTCCCGCAGCAAGGCGTTCCGGCAGTCCTTCCTGGTCGCGTACGCGGCGCGGATCCGCGAGCGGCTGACCGCCGCCACCGAGCGCGCCACCAGCGCCGCGGCGGCCGGGCGGCACCTGCGCGAGGACGGCACCGAGGAGCAGCTGCTGCCCGACGCGCGGCTGCTGCCCGCCCTCGTCGCCCGCTCGGAGGCGGTGGACGAGGAGGTCGGCCGGCTGTTCCCGAAGCTGGTCTCGCAGCGGGTCAGGGTCAGCGACGGCGTGGGCTGGGCGGCCGGACGCGCCGCCGCCGACCGGGCCGCGCTGCACGGGCGGGCCGGGCAGCTCCGCCGGTAGGCCGGGCCCCCGCGGTGCCCGACCCGCCCCGACAAGATCCACCCGGAGCCCGGCGGCGCTCCGACGGACCTGATAGAACGTAGTCCGCCACGAACGAAGGGGGATTCGACGTGACGGAGCCGGCGGCCGAGTCGGGGTACCGGGACCGGGTGCGCGGAGCGCTGCTCGGCGGAGCGATCGGCGATGCGCTGGGCTGGCCGGTGGAGTTCCAGCAGCTCCACCAGATCCGGGACCGGTACGGACCGGAAGGCGTGACCGCGCTGCCGGCCGGGCCCGGCCCGGTGGAGGTCACCGACGACACCCAGATGACGCTGTTCACCGCCGAGGGCCTGATCCGTGGCTTCGTCCGCGGCTGGACGGGCGGCGGCGGCTCGGTGCCGGAGGCCGTCCACGGCGCCTACCGGCGCTGGCTGCGCACCCAGTACCAGGGCGCGCCGGACACCGCGCCGCAGCCCCGCCCGTACGACGGCTGGCTGCTGAGCCGGCCCTTCCTGTACGCGCGGCGGGCGCCGGGCAACGCGTGCCTGAGCGGGGCGTCCGAGCACCCGGTGTTCGAGGCGCCGTCCGCGATCGGGCTGGCCGGGCCGGTCAACCCGGGCTCCAAGGGCTGCGGCACGGTGATGCGCTCGGCGCCGTTCGGACTGGCCAGGCTGGGCACCGAGCAGTCCTTCGGGCTGGCGGTGCAGTGTGCCCAGCTCACCCACGGGCACCCGACCGGCTACCTCGCGGCGGGCGCCTTCGCGGCGCTGGTCGAGCGGCTCGCGGACGGCACCGAGCCGTGGGCGGCGGTCGGCGAGACGGTGGAGCAGATCCGCGAGCTGCCGAGCTCCAAGGAGACCGTCCAGGCGCTGGCCCGGGCGGTGCGGCTGGCCCAGGAGGCCGAGCCGGCGGCGGAGACGGTGGAGCGGGTCGGTCTCGGCTGGACCGCCGAGGAGTGCCTGGCCATCGGGGTGTACTCACTGCTGGCGGCCACCCTGGACCCCGACCCGGTGCGCACCGCGCTGCTGCTGTCGGTGAACCACTCCGGGGACAGCGACTCCACCGGTGCGGTCTGCGGCAACCTGGTCGGGGCCGCGTACGGCGCCGCGGCGCTGCCCGCCGAGTGGGCCGGAGCGGTCGAGGGCCGTACGGAGCTGCGGCAGGTCGCGGACGACCTGCTGGTGCTGTTCGGCAGCCGCGACCCGCTGCACCCGGGGCTCGGCGGGCGCTACCCGGCCTGGTGAACCGCCCGGGCGGCGCGCCCGCGGAGCCTCCGGGGCCCACCGGGCTTGCCGGACCTACCGGGCCTGCGGGTCGGTGACCTGGCCGAGGAACAGCGGCGCCCCGCCCCTGGTGTCCCGGATCAGGAACAGGAACGGCCGGTCGAGGTGCAGCCGGACGGGCTTGTCGGCCTGCGGCGCCGCCGCCGCCTCCATCCCGGCACCGCTGCCGGCCGCCGCGACCGTGCCCTTCTCGTCGACCTCGACGGTGGCCTTCTGCACCACCGTGCCGACGACCAGCGGGTCCTTGGCGATGCCGCCGAAGTCGGCCCCGTCGAAGGCCGCCCGCACGCCGAGCGAGCGCAGCGCCGGGGTCAGCTCCTTCGAGGTGCCGAAGTGGAAGCGCGGCAGCTGGAGGTCGACCGGCCGCTCGGCGAGGGCGCCGAGGATGCGGTCGAGCTGGGGCTGGTCCAGGCCCTTGGCGAAATCGGCGAAGCCGCCCTGCGCGGGGACGATCAGGTCCATCACCAACCCGCCGTCCGCGTAAGGGAGTTCGACGGCCTGCCAGGGCTCGCCGGCGATCCCGCCGGAGCCGTCGGCGTACTTGAAGTCCCCGGTCTGCCCCATCGTGGGGACGGCCGGGGCGGAGCCGTCGAGCTTGTGGAACGGGCGGTCGGCGGTGTGCGAGGGCTTGAAGGCGGAGGCCCACTCGGCCTTGAGGCAGAGCGCGTCGGTGAGCACCAGCCGGGTGTCCCGGGTGATCGCGCCCTCGCCGAACAGGTCCTTGATCCGGCCGTCGGTGGCCTTCTCCACCGTCTCGTTGACGGTCTTGCGGGCCCCGTCCGGGTCCTTGGCGAAGTCGGTCTGGTGCACGCCGGTGTCGAAGGCGGCGGCGAGGGTGGCCAGGTAGTCCGGGGCGACGGACAGTCCCCGCTGGGTCCAGACGTCGTCGCTGCGGCTCAGGGTGAGCTTGCCGGTCGCCGGGACCGGCCGGTTCAGCTCGCCGGTGGCGAGCGCGTACTGCTGCGGGGTGAGCCCGGTGTGCAGGGCCTTGGCGAGTTCCTCGGCGGTGGTGCCGCGGGCGCCGGGCAGCAGCATGGCGAGCAGGGTGGCCAGGCCGGACGGGGAGACCACCAGGTTGCGGTCGGCCGCGTCCGGCTGGGCGGTCAGGGTGTGCAGGAGGTCCAGGCCGAAGGCGTCGGTGGCGGCCGCGGTGGCGGCCACCTGGGCCGGGTCGACCGCCGGCCGGCTCGCGGGCGCGGAGGCCCTGAGCTCCACGGGCGCGGCGGCCCCGGTGCTGCCGCAGCCGGCGAGCAGCGGCGTGGCGAGCGCGGCCGCGAGGAGCAGCGCCGCCGGGCGGCGGAGGGTGCGGCGGGGTCCGGTGCTGCGGTTCGTCATGGCCCTTCGACGTGCCGCCCCGTCGACCGGTTCCACCCGGCCCGCACCCGCCGCCTCCCGCCGCCTCCCCGTCAGGCCGCGCTTCCCCGTCAGACCTCGACCAGCAGTTCCCTGAGCCCGCGGATCACGTAGCCCGGGTTCCACTCGGGCTCGCGGACCAGCCGCAGGCCCGGCGCCCGGCGCAGCAGCGTGCCGTAGGACTCGGTGAGCTCCAACCGGGCGAGCGGGGCGCCGAGGCAGAAGTGGATTCCGGCGCCGAAGGTGATGTGCGGGTTGTCGGTGCGGCCGAGGTCGAGGCGGTCCGGGTCGGCGAAGCGCTCGGGGTCGCGGTTGGCGGAGCCGAACAGCAGGGCGATCTCGGCGCCGCGCGGGATGGTGACGCCGCCGACCTCGACGTCCTCCAGCACCCAGCGCTCGAACATCTGCAGCGGGGTGTCCCAGCGCATCAGTTCCTCGACGGCGGTGGGCAGCAGCTCGTCCACCGAGCCGCGCAGCCGGGCGAGTTCGCCGGGGTTGCGGAACAGCGCCCACCAGCCGTTGCCGGTGGTGTTGACGGTCGCCTCGTGGCCGGCGTTGAGCAGCAGCACGCAGGTGGAGATCATCTCCTGCTCGCTGAGCGCGTCGGAGCCCTCCTGGGCCTGGATCAGCGCGCTGATCAGGTCGCCGCCGGGGGCGGTGCGGCGCTCGCGGATCAGGGCGCGCAGGTAGTCGGAGAACTCGACGCTCGCGGTGACGGCCCGGCGGGCGGCCTCCTCGCTCGGGTTGAGCTCGAACATCCCGGTGATGTCGGAGGACCACGGCCGCAGCAGATGCCGGTCGGCCTCCGGCACGCCGAGCATCTCGGCGATCACGGCGACCGGCAGCGGCTCGGCGACGGTGGCGATCAGGTCGCCGCCGCCGGCCGCGCGCAGCTCGTCGACCAGGTCCCCGGCCAGCCGCCGCACGGTGGGGCGCAGGCCCTCGACCATGCGCGGGGTGAAGGCCTTGGAGACCAGCCGGCGGATCCGGGTGTGGTCGGGCGCCTCCAGGTCGAGCAGCCCGTGGTCGTTCAGGGTGTGGAAGGGCTCGTGCGCCGGGTCGGGCTCGGGGCGGCCGAACTCGGCGTGGCTGAAGCGGTGGGTGTAGGTGCGGCCCAGCCGCCGGTCGCGCAGCAGGGCGCTGACGTCCTCGTGGCGCGAGACGAGCCACTGGTTCGTCGGCTCGAAGTACGTCACCGGGGCGTGCTCGCGCAGTTCGGTGTACGCGTCGTACGGGTGGGCCACGAACGCCGCCGACCAGGGGTCGAACGTCACCGTCGTCGTCATCGGTCGATCACTCCAGGCCAGGGAGGGGGGAAGCCGGAAGGATCATCGTACGCACGCGGTACGTCCGGGAATATGACCCTTCCGGCTCCTGATCAGGCCCGCTCCAGGACAAGTCGGCGCACCAGCTCCGGCAGCGCCTGGGAGATCGGCTCGCGGATCACCTCGTCCGCCGCCTCGTCGTACGGCGTCGGCTCGGCGTTCAGGATGATCAGCTTCGCCCCGGTCTTCACCGCGTTGTACGGCAGCGCCGCCACCGGGAACACCTGGAGGCTGGTGCCGACCGCGATGAACAGGTCGCAGGCACGGGAGACCGCGTCGGCCTGCCCGAGCACCTCCGGGTCCAGGTTCTCGCCGAACATCACCGTGCGCGGCTTGAGGATCCCCCCGCAGGCCCGGCAGTCCGGGTCCGGCTCCCCCGCCTCGACCCTCGTCAGCGCCTCCGCCATCGGCCCCACCACCCGGCAGCGCAGACACTGCACCTCCCGCGCGGTGCCGTGCAGTTCGAGCACCTTGCGGGCGGTCAGCCCGGCCGCCTGGTGCAGCCCGTCCACGTTCTGGGTGAGCACCCGCACCGGCAGGCCGGAGCGCTCCAGATCGACCAGCGCACGGTGCCCGGCGTTCGGCTCGGCCAGCAGCGCGCCGGTCTCCAGCCGCATCCGCCAGGCCCGCCGGCGCACCTCGGGGTCGTCCCGGTACGGCCCGATGGTGACCAGCTCCTGGGCCGACGGGTCCTTCTGCCAGAGGCCCTGCGGGCCGCGGTAGTCGGGGATGCCCGAGTCGGTCGAGATGCCCGCGCCGGTGAGCACGGCGATCAGGGGACGCTTCGCGTTCATACCCCGGACGGTACGGCCGGGAGTCCGCTCCCGGCCACCGAAAATCCGGGTGCGCCCGTCCGGCTCCCGCCGCACACTGGGCCGGTCGCGCCGCCGTACCCGAAGGAGCCCCGTGCAGGGAGCAGTCAGCGTCTCACCCGTCCAGGTCCCCGAGCTGCTGCTCGGGCTGGCCACCGTCCGCCCGGGGCGCCCGTCCTGGTGATCACCGACGGCGAGTGCGACGTGCCGCGGGTCCGGCGCGAGCACGCCTTCCTCGTCCCGCGCGGCGCGGTGCTGCCGTTCACCCCGCGCGGGCCGGTCTTCCCGATGAGCTGACGGCCGCCGGCCCGCCCGTCGCCCCGACGCCGAGAACCCTCCCCCGGCCGCGCGCCACCGCCTCCCCCGCCGGAGCGGTTCCCGCCCCTCCCCCGTACGACGGAGCCGACCGGACCCCGGGAACGCCGAAGGGCCCGGAGGCTTGATGCCTCCGGGCCCTTCGTCTTCGTAGCGGGGACAGGATTTGAACCTGCGACCTCTGGGTTATGAGCCCAG
>NZ_JBIVUM010000002.1:75740-158523 GCF_044757205.1 Kitasatospora sp. NPDC091335
CGAGCTACCGAGCTGCTCCACCCCGCGTCGGTGAACACGAATCTACGCGACTTCAACCGAATCACCTAATCGCCTCCCCTCCGGCCCCCGCCGGCGGGGCCGACTGGCCCGACCGGGGCCCGGAAACGCCGAAGGGCCCCGAGGCTTGATGCCTCCGGGCCCTTCGTCTTCGTAGCGGGGACAGGATTTGAACCTGCGACCTCTGGGTTATGAGCCCAGCGAGCTACCGAGCTGCTCCACCCCGCGTCGGTGAACACGAATCTACGCGACTTCAACCGAATCACCTAATCGCCTCCCCTCCGGCCCCCGCCGGCACCGTCCGCGATGCCGGCACGGGCCCGGAAACGCCGCAGGGCGGCCACCCCCTGAGGGGTGACCGCCCTGCGATCAGTGACCTGGGCCCCTCCCGCCCGGTGACGGGCGGGAAGGGGGACTCAGCCGGTGTACGGGCCGTAGTCGTAGTCGTCCAGCGGAACCGCCTGGCCGGAGCCGGCGCCGAAGGGCGACAGGTCGTAGTCGTCGTAGCCGACGGCCGAGTACATCGCGGCCTTGGCCTCCTCGGTCGGCTCGACCCGGATGTTGCGGTAGCGGGGCAGACCCGTACCGGCCGGGATGAGCTTACCGAGGATGACGTTCTCCTTGAGGCCCAGCAGCGGGTCCGACTTGGCGTGGATCGCCGCGTCGGTGAGGACCCGGGTCGTCTCCTGGAAGGAGGCGGCCGACAGCCAGGACTCGGTGGCCAGCGAGGCCTTGGTGATACCCATCAGCTGCGGACGGCCGGAGGCGGGGTGACCGCCCTCGGCGACCACGCGACGGTTCTCGGTCTCGAAGCGGCCGCGCTCGACGAGCTCGCCCGGGAGCAGCTCGGCGTCGCCCGACTCGATGATCGTCACGCGGCGGAGCATCTGCCGGATGATGATCTCGATGTGCTTGTCGTGGATCGACACGCCCTGCGAGTTGTAGACCTTCTGGACCTCGGCGACCAGGTGGACCTGGACGGCACGCTGGCCCATGATGCGCAGGACGTCGTGCGGGTTGGTGGCACCCATGGTCAGCTTCTGGCCGACCGCGACCGCCTCGCCCTCGCTGACGAGCAGCTTCACACGCTTCGAGACCGGGTAGGCGATCTCGTCGGTGCCGTCGTCCGGCGTGACGACCAGCTTGCGGGTCTTCTCGGTGTCCTCGATGCGGACCCGGCCCTGCGCCTCCGAGATCGGGGCCACACCCTTGGGGGTACGGGCCTCGAAGAGCTCGACGACACGCGGCAGACCCTGGGTGATGTCGTCACCGGCCACACCACCGGTGTGGAAGGTACGCATGGTCAGCTGGGTACCGGGCTCACCGATGGACTGGGCGGCGATGATGCCGACCGCCTCACCGATGTCGACCAGCTTGCCGGTGGCCAGCGAACGCCCGTAGCACATGGCGCAGGTGCCGACGGCCGACTCACAGGTCAGGATCGAGCGGGTCTTGACCTCGCCGATGCCGTGGCGGATCAGCTCGTCGATCAGCACGTCACCGAGGTCGGTGTTGGCGGTGGCAAGGAGCTTGCCGTCCACCGTGATGTCCTCGGCGAGCATCCGGGCGTAGACGCTGGTCTCGACGTCGTCGGCCTTGCGCAGCACGCCGTCCGCGCCCACGGAGCCGATCGACAGCTTCAGGCCGCGCTCGGTGCCGCAGTCCTCCTCGCGGATGATGACGTCCTGGGAGACGTCGACCAGACGACGGGTGAGGTAGCCGGAGTCGGCGGTACGGAGGGCGGTGTCGGCCAGACCCTTACGGGCACCGTGGGTGGAGATGAAGTACTCCAGCACGGACAGGCCCTCACGGAACGAGGCCTTGATCGGACGCGGGATGGTCTCGTTCTTCGCGTTCGACACCAGACCACGCATACCGGCGATCTGGCGCATCTGCATCATGTTTCCACGAGCACCCGAGTCGACCATCATGAAGATGGGGTTCGTCTTCGGGAAGTTCTCGTTCATGGCCTCGGCGACCTCGTTGGTCGCCTGGGTCCAGATGCCGATGAGCTCCTGCTTGCGCTCGTCGTTGGTGATCAGGCCGCGCTCGTACTGACGCTGGACCTTCTCCGCCTTCGCCTCGTAGCCCTCGAGGATCTGGGGCTTGTTCGGCGGGACGACGACGTCCGAGATCGAGACGGTGACACCCGAGCGGGTCGACCAGTGGAAGCCGGACGCCTTCAGGTTGTCCAGGGTCGCCGCGACGACGACCTTGGGGTAGCGCTCCGCCAGGTCGTTGACGATCGCGGAGAGCTGCTTCTTGCCCACCTCGTAGTCGACGAACGGGTAGTCCTCGGGCAGCAGCTCGTTGAAGAGCGCGCGGCCCAGGGTGGTGGTCAGGCGGAAGGGCTCGCCCTCGTACCAGGACGACCGGCCGTCCTCGTCCACCGGCGGGGTCCAGCCGCGCGGCGGGACGGTGCCGGCCTGGAGGCGCAGCTCGATCGGGGCCTGCACGTCCAGGTCGCGGGCGTCGAAGGCCATGATCGCCTCGGCGGTCGACGAGAAGGTGCGGCCGGCGCCCTTCACGTTGTCGCGGTCCGAGGTCAGGAAGAACAGACCGAGCACCATGTCCTGGGTCGGCATGGTGACGGGGCGACCGTCGGCCGGCTTCAGGATGTTGTTCGAGGACAGCATCAGGATGCGGGCCTCGGCCTGCGCCTCCGCGGAGAGCGGCAGGTGGACGGCCATCTGGTCACCGTCGAAGTCCGCGTTGAACGCGGTGCAGACGAGCGGGTGGATCTGGATGGCCTTGCCCTCGACCAGCTGCGGCTCGAAGGCCTGGATGCCGAGGCGGTGCAGGGTGGGCGCACGGTTCAGCAGGACCGGGTGCTCGGCGATGACCTCTTCGAGCACGTCCCACACGACCGGACGGGCACGCTCGACCATGCGCTTGGCCGACTTGATGTTCTGCGCGTGGTTCAGGTCGACCAGGCGCTTCATCACGAACGGCTTGAAGAGCTCCAGCGCCATGGCCTTCGGCAGACCGCACTGGTGCAGCTTGAGCTGCGGGCCGACGACGATGACCGAACGGGCCGAGTAGTCGACTCGCTTGCCGAGCAGGTTCTGACGGAAACGACCCTGCTTGCCCTTCAGCATGTCGCTGAGGGACTTCAGCGGGCGGTTGCCCGGGCCGGTGACCGGACGGCCGCGGCGGCCGTTGTCGAACAGCGCGTCGACGGCCTCCTGGAGCATGCGCTTCTCGTTGTTCACGATGATCTCGGGCGCACCGAGGTCGAGAAGCCGCTTCAGGCGGTTGTTGCGGTTGATGACGCGGCGGTACAGGTCGTTCAGGTCGGAGGTCGCGAAGCGGCCACCGTCCAGCTGCACCATCGGACGCAGGTCCGGCGGGATGACCGGGACGCAGTCCAGCACCATGCCGTTGGGCTTGTTGGTGGTCTGGAGGAACGCGGAGACGACCTTGAGGCGCTTCAGCGCGCGGGTCTTCTTCTGGCCCTTGCCGGTGCGGATGATCTCGCGCAGGCGCTCGGACTCCTCCGCCAGGTCGAAGGTCTCCAGGCGGTCCTTGAGGGCCGCCGCGCCCATCGAGCCGGAGAAGTAGGTGCCGAAGCGGTCGCGCAGCTCGCGGTAGAGCAGCTCGTCGCCCTCCAGGTCCTGGACCTTGAGGTTCTTGAAGCGGGCCCACACCTCGTCGAGGCGGTCGAGCTCGCGCTGCGCGCGGTCGCGCAGCTGCTTCATCTCGCGCTCGGCGCCCTCGCGCACCTTGCGGCGCACGTCGGCCTTGGCGCCCTCGGCCTCCAGCTCGGCCAGGTCGGTCTCGGCCTTCTTGGCGCGGGCCTCGAGGTCGGAGTCGCGACGGTTCTCGATCTGCTGGCGCTCGACCGAGACGTGCGCCTCCAGGGACGGCAGGTCGCGCTGGCGGCGCTCGTCGTCGACCCAGGTGATCATGTAGGCGGCGAAGTAGATGACCTTCTCGAGGTCCTTCGGCGCCAGGTCGAGCAGGTAGCCCAGGCGGGACGGCACGCCCTTGAAGTACCAGATGTGGGTGACCGGGGCGGCCAGCTCGATGTGGCCCATCCGCTCGCGGCGCACCTTGGCGCGGGTCACCTCGACGCCGCAGCGCTCGCAGATGATGCCCTTGAAGCGGACGCGCTTGTACTTACCGCAGTAGCACTCCCAGTCCCGGGTGGGGCCGAAGATCTTCTCGCAGAAGAGTCCGTCCTTTTCGGGCTTCAGGGTGCGGTAGTTGATGGTCTCCGGCTTCTTGACCTCGCCGTGGGACCACTGGCGGATGTCGTCGGCGGTGGCCAGGCCGATGCGGAGCTCGTCGAAGAAGTTGACGTCAAGCACTGGTCGTCAAGCCCTCTTTCGTAAGTCGAGAGTCGTTCAATGTGGTCTGAGGGGGGCCTGGGGGCGGGCCGGCCGCTGCTGCGGCCGGCCCCACCTCCGTCAGACCTCTTCGACGCTGCTCGGCTCGCGCCGGGACAGGTCGATGCCGAGCTCCTCGGCGGCGCGGAACACGTCCTCGTCCGAGTCCCGCATCTCGATGGACTGGCCGTCCGAGGACAGCACCTCCACGTTGAGGCAGAGCGACTGCATTTCCTTGATGAGGACCTTGAAGGACTCGGGAATGCCGGGCTCGGGGATGTTCTCGCCCTTGACGATGGCCTCGTAGACCTTCACTCGGCCGAGGACGTCGTCGGACTTGATGGTGAGCAGCTCCTGGAGTGCGTAGGCCGCGCCGTACGCCTCGAGGGCCCACACCTCCATCTCACCGAAGCGCTGGCCACCGAACTGCGCCTTACCACCGAGCGGCTGCTGGGTGATCATCGAGTACGGACCGGTCGAGCGGGCGTGCAGCTTGTCGTCGACCAGGTGGTGCAGCTTGAGGATGTACATGTAGCCGACCGAGACCGGCATCGGGAACGGCTCGCCGGAGCGGCCGTCGAACAGCCGGGCCTTGCCGGTGGAGTTCACCAGGCGCTCACCGTCGCGGGTGAGGGTGGTGTTGTCCAGCAGACCGGTGATCTCGTCCTCGCGGGCGCCGTCGAAGACCGGGGTGGCGAGGTTGGTGCCGCCCTCGACCTTGTCCGCGCCGATCACCTGGAGGCGCTGGGCCCACTCGTCGGCGAGGCCGGAGACGTCCCAGCCCTGCTTGGCGAGCCACCCGAGGTGGATCTCCAGGACCTGTCCCGGGTTCATTCGGGACGGGACACCCAGCGGGTTCAGGATGATGTCGACCGGGGTGCCGTCCTCCAGGAACGGCATGTCCTCGACCGGCAGGATCTTGGAGATGACGCCCTTGTTGCCGTGACGGCCGGCGAGCTTGTCACCGTTGGTGATCTTGCGCTTCTGGGCCACGTAGACGCGGACCAGCTGGTTGACGCCCGGGGGCAGCTCGTCGCCCTCTTCACGGTCGAAGACGCGGACGCCGATGACCTTGCCGGACTCACCGTGCGGGACCTTCAGCGAGGTGTCGCGGACCTCACGGGCCTTCTCACCGAAGATCGCGCGGAGCAGGCGCTCCTCGGGGGTCAGCTCGGTCTCACCCTTCGGGGTGACCTTGCCGACCAGGATGTCGCCGGTGACGACGTCGGCGCCGATGCGGATGATGCCGCGCTCGTCGAGGTCGGCGAGGACCTCCTCGGAGACGTTCGGGATGTCCCGGGTGATCTCCTCGGGGCCGAGCTTGGTGTCACGGGCGTCGACCTCGTGCTCCTCGATGTGGATCGAGGAGAGGACGTCGTCCTGCACGAGGCGCTGCGACAGGATGATCGCGTCCTCGTAGTTGTGACCCTCCCACGACATGAACGCCACGAGCAGGTTCTTGCCGAGGGCCATCTCGCCCTCGTCGGTGCACGGGCCGTCGGCCAGCACCTGGCCGGCCTCGACCCGGGCGCCCTCGTCCACGAGCACCTTCTGGTTGAAGGCGGTGCCCTGGTTGGAGCGGGTGAACTTGGCGGCGCGGTACGTGGTGTACGTGCCGTCGTCGTTCGCCACGGTGACGTAGTCGGCCGAGACCTCCTGGACGACACCCGCCTTCTCGGCGGAGATGACGTCCTGGGCGTCGACGGCGCAGCGGTACTCCATGCCGGTGCCGACCAGCGGGGCCTCGCTCTTCAGCAGCGGCACCGCCTGACGCATCATGTTCGAGCCCATGAGCGCGCGGTTGGCGTCGTCGTGCTCGAGGAACGGGATCATGGCGGTCGCGACCGACACCATCTGGCGCGGCGAGACGTCCATGTAGTCGATCTCGGTGCCCGGGATGTAGTCGATCTCGCCACCACGGCGGCGGACCAGGACACGCGGCTCGGCGAAGTGCAGGTCCGCGGTCAGCGGCGCGTTCGCCTGGGCGATGACGTAGCGGTCCTCCTCGTCGGCGGTGAGGTAGTCCACCTTCTCGGTGACCACACCGTCGACGACCTTGCGGTACGGGGTCTCGATGAAGCCGAACGCGTTGACCCGGCCGTACGAGGCCAGCGAGCCGATCAGACCGATGTTCGGGCCTTCGGGCGTCTCGATCGGACACATGCGGCCGTAGTGCGAGGGGTGCACGTCACGGACCTCGAAGCCGGCGCGCTCACGGGAGAGACCGCCGGGGCCGAGGGCGGACAGACGGCGCTTGTGGGTCAGGCCCGACAGCGGGTTCGTCTGGTCCATGAACTGCGACAGCTGGCTGGTGCCGAAGAACTCCTTGATGGAGGCGACGACCGGCCGGATGTTGATCAGGGTCTGCGGCGTGATCGCCTCGACGTCCTGGGTGGTCATGCGCTCACGCACGACGCGCTCCATACGGGCGAGACCCGTACGGACCTGGTTCTGGATGAGCTCGCCGACGTTGCGGAGGCGACGGTTGCCGAAGTGGTCGATGTCGTCGACCTCGACCACGATGTCGCGGCCCTCGCCGTCACGCCACTCGGTCTCGCCCGCGTGCAGCTTCACCAGGTACTTGATCGCACCGATGATGTCGGGCTCGGTGAGCACGCCGGAGTCCAGCGACTCGGCGTTGCCCAGCTTGCGGTTGACCTTGTAACGGCCGACCTTGGCGAGGTCGTAGCGCTTCGGGTTGAAGTACAGGTTCTCCAGAAGCGTCTGCGCGGCCTCGCGCGTGGGCGGCTCGCCCGGACGCAGCTTGCGGTAGATGTCCAGCAGCGCGTCGTCCTGGCCCTGGGTGTGGTCCTTCTCCAGGGTGTTGCGCATCGACTCGTACTCGCCGAACTCCTCGAGAATCATCTCGTTGGTCCAGCCGAGGGCCTTGAGCAGCACGGTGACGGACTGCTTGCGCTTGCGGTCGATGCGGACGCCGACCATGTCGCGCTTGTCGATCTCCATCTCCAGCCAGGCACCACGCGAGGGGATGACCTTGCAGGAGTAGATGTCCTTGTCGGACACCTTGTCCAGGGTGGAGTCGAAGTACACACCCGGGGAGCGGACGAGCTGCGACACGACGACACGCTCGGTGCCGTTGATCACGAACGTGCCCTTGTGGGTCATGAGCGGGAAATCGCCCATGAAGACCGTCTGAGACTTGATCTCACCGGTCTCGTTGTTGGTGAACTCGGCCGTGACGAAGAGCGGGGCCGCGAACGTGAAGTCGCGGTCCTTGCACTCGTCAATGGAGTTCTTCGGCGGCTCGAAACGGTGGTCGCGGAAGGTCAACGACATCGACCCGCTGAAGTCCTCGATCGGCGAGATCTCCTCGAAGATCTCCTCCAGACCGGACTTGGTGGGGACGTCCAGACCAGACTCCAGCGCCCGCTCGACCCGGGACTTCCAGGCCGCATTGCCGAGCAGCCAGTCAAAGCTCTCGGTCTGCAGGGCCAGGAGGTTCGGGACCTCGAGGGGCTCCTTGATCTTCGCGAACGAGACGCGAAGCGGAGCGGTGGATGCGGCGGAATTGTTCGAGGCGTTGCGCGGCGCGGCCAAGAGGGGGGTCCTTCCGAGGGCTCGGAGCTCACTACGCGCGTACCAGCCGGGCCTGCTTGGGCTTGGTCCCGCCTCCCTCGCCACTGGCCTCCGCCGGGGTCGGAACCCCAGGTCAGAGCCGCTTTGCGGAGGCGATGCCAGGCCCCTTCAGGGCAACGCAAACTCCGGGCGACGAGTCACGGAGCAGCTAACAGGCAGCGCAAAGGGACAGTGTAGCCAATGGCGACACTGCTGTCCAGCTCTGATTCGGAGACCGAATCGGAGACTCCTCCCGGTAGCCGGCGAGCGCGGACGCCCACCGGGTACTGCTCTCACTCACGTGGAGTCATTTCCCGCCGCGCCACTGGTTATGCATCCAGCGGCGAACCAACCGGGCGGACTCGCGCCTTGAGAATCGCGCGCCGCGCCAGGTTCGTCAAGGGCCCGCCGACGGCGCGGGCCTCGACCTGTCTATCGATCCGGACCCCCTCGGCGTTACAGAAGCCGTGGTGGGGCCGCCCTCGACGACGGTGATCACCATACCTCCCGGCACCGACGGTGCCGAGTGCCCTCTCGGCCACACGGTGGGCCCTGTCGGCCGCCCGGGGGAACCGCTCCGGGCCCGGAAACGCGAAAAGGCCGGGCCGACCACCCGCAAGGGTGATCGGCCCGGCCCTACGCCCCCTCAGAGGGGGCGCGAGATCACTTGACGGTGACCTTGGCGCCGGCACCCTCGAGGGCGGCCTTGGCCTTCTCGGCAACGTCCTTGGCAACCTTCTCCAGGACCTTGGCACCAGCGGTGTCAACGAGGTCCTTGGCCTCCTTCAGGCCGAGGGAGGTCAGGGTGCGCACCTCCTTGATGACCTGGATCTTCTTGTCGCCGGCACCCTCGAGGATGACGTCGAACTCGTCCTGCTCCTCGACGGCCTCGGCGGCGGCACCGGGGACACCGGCGGCGGCAACGGCGACCGGCGCGGCGGCGGTGACGTCGAACTTCTCCTCGAAGGCCTTCACGAAGGCGGCCAGCTCGATGAGGGTGAGCTCCTCGAACTGCGCGAGCAGCTCGTCCTGGGACAGCTTCGCCATGATGGCGTCCTTCCACTAAATCGGCAGGTTGGTGCCGTATGTACGGGTTGGGCGGGCACGGGCCCGCAGCGAGGCGTGAGCCTGCGGATTACTCCGCGGCGGCGTCCTCGGCGGCGGGAGCCGGCGTACCGGCACCGCCCTGCTCGACCTTGTCGCGCAGCGCGTCCACAGTGCGGACGAGCTTCGACGGCAGGGCCTGGAAGAGCGCGGCAGCCTGGGACTGCTTGGCCTTCAGGGCACCCGCCAGCTTGGCGAGCAGCACCTCGCGGGACTCGAGGTCCGCGAGCTTCTTGATCTCATCGGCGGACAGCGCCTTACCGTCAAGGACACCGCCCTTGATGATGAGAGCGGGGTTCTCCTTGGCGAAGTCACGCAGAGCCTTCGCCGACTCCACCGGGTCACCGGTGACGAAGGCGACAGCCGTCGGACCACTGAACAGGTCGTCGAGCTCCGTGATCCCGACCTCATTGGCCGCGATCTTGGTCAGCGTGTTCTTCACCACGGCGTACTCGGCGTTGTCGCCGAGCGAGCGACGCAGGGTCTTGACCTGCTTCACCGAGAGACCGCGGTACTCGGTCAGCAGCGCCGCGGAGGAGCCACGGAACTTGTCCGTGATCTCGGCGACGGCAGCAGCCTTGTCGGGCCTGGCCATAGGCTTACGCCTCCTTCCGTGATGTCGAAGTCGGGCCGACCGCGAAAGTCGACCTGGGTCGCCGTGGACCGACCGGACGGAAGGAAAGCTCCTGCGGAAACGCAATGAGCCCCGGTGCGCAGGCGCACGGGGCTCGTAGCGACCTCAACGGGCGGCCGCGCGGACGCGGTACCCGGAAGTCGAAGCTCCAGACACACCTGCGCGGGCTGCCTGCGACGAAACGCAGATCCTTCGGCCACCGGCTCCCTGACGGGGGCGCGATGACAACCAGCGGTCTTTGGCTTCGGTTAGATTAGCCGGAGCCGGTCGCAAGGTGCAAATCGCCCTCGGACGGAGCAACCGCGGGCGCGCGTCGGGGCGGCTCAGCGGGCCAGCGGGGAGACCGTCCGGACCCCGGTGTCCACGGTGTCCGACTCGGCCGGCGCCTGCGCCGAGAGCAGCGCCCCGCCGAAGTCGGTGTAGAGCACCGAGTCGTCCGCGCTGCCGCTGTCCCCGCTGCCGGTGCGCTGGAGCCGGACCAGCTGGTCCTTGTCGTTGAGCCAGAGGTCCACGGTGAGCGAGAGCGAGCCGCCCGGCGCGAGCGCGGCCCGGAGGCCGTCCCTGCGGGCCTGGGTCAGCTGGGTCTGGGCGGCCGCGTACTTCTCGGCGGTGGTGGTGATCCGGTAGTGCTCGACGGTCGAGTCCTCGTACTTCTCCTCGCCGACGAAGACCGGGTCCGCCCCCTCGGCGGTGGCCGCGGTCAGCGCCTCGACCGGGTTCAGCAGGTCGATCAGCCCGGCGTAGGGGATCTCCTTGTGGCCGTCCGCGTCCGGCGGCACGGTGAAGCGCTCCCAGTGCCTGCCGCCGTTCCTGGCCGCGGTGGCGGCGTCCCCGCCCTGGTAGGCGACGGTGTCCACGACGATCAGCTGCTCGGACCCGGACGGGGTGGAGCGCTTGATCTGGAGCGCGGTCTTGGGCTGCCAGAACAGCGGGCCCGAGCCGGCGTCCTGGCCGAGCCGGTAGCTGACCTTGGCCCGGCGGGCGGTCTGCATGGCCAGCTGGGCGGAGAGCAGCACCCCGTGCGGCGACCGGTCGGTCGGCTTCGCCTGGGCGCTCGGGGAGGCGGCGGCCGGCGAGGCGTCGGTCGGGGTCGGGCCGCCGGACGGCCCGGCGGGCGCGCCCCCGTCGCACCCGCTCAGCCCGCTCACCAGCAGGGCGACGACGGCCGCTGCCGCCAACCGCTGCCGTCCCGCCATCGCCCGTACCCCTCTCGCCCCGGCCCCGTCCGACGGCGGCCCTCGCTCCGGCCACCTTGCCACCCGTCCCCGGCCCGCCCGGTGGCGGCCCCCTCCTCGGGGGCCGCCACCCCTGGCGGATCCACCGGTCGGCCGAATTCGGCCGGGTGATCAGCCGGTGGCGGTTCCGGCGCCCTTGCCCGCCTTCGACAGCGCGGAGGCCTCCGCCACGTCGGACGCGGGCGGGGCTGTGGTTTCCACCCTGGTCCCGTAGTCCGAGTAGAGGACCGAGGCCTTGAAGGCGCCCGCCGCGGTGTCCCCGGTCTCGGTCCGCTGGACCACCAGCTGGTCGGTGTCGACCCACACGTCGATCCGCTCGCTGGTGATGCCGGACGCGGCCAGCTTCTGCTTGATCTGGTCGAGCTTCTCCTGGCTCAGGCCCTTGCCGGACGCCTTGGCGATCTCGTCGGCGTTGAGCACACCGGAGTAGTGGGTGGTGGCCTTGCCGGCCACCGTCTCGTCGCCGACCTCGGTGACCTTGCCGGTCGCGATCAGCCGCCGCACGCCGTCGACCGGGTCCGCGTCCTTGAACTGCTCGGTCGTGCCCCCGGACGCCTTGGCCTGGTCGGCGGCGCTGTAGTGCAGCCAGTGCTTCCCGTCCAGGGCCCCGAGCGCGTCGCCGTCGACGCGCATGTACATCCCGTCCTTGGTGAAACGGTACGACGCGGACTCGCTGCCGGTGAGGACCGAGATGAGCTTGCCCATCGGAGAGCGGGACATGTCCATCGTGAGCTCGCCCTGGAGGCCGTCGGCCCAGGAGACCGCGCCCGTGCCCTTCATCGCGTTGTCGCCGATGGTGATCGTCTCGGTGATCTTCGCCGACTTGGCCGCGCCGGTCTTCTGGGTGACCTGCTCCAGGTAGACCGCCGGGCTCGCCTTCTCCGGCTTGGCGCCACCGGTCGGGGCGGCCGACGGGGTGCCGGCCGGCGTGGTGGCGGCGGCCGAGGTCGGCGCGGCCGGGGCGGCGTTCTTGTCGGCGCCCTTGTCGGCGTTGTCGTTGCACGCGGTCGCGGTCAGCGCCAGGGCGGCGAGGACGACGGCGACGGCGGTCTTGCGGGTTCCAGCCATGATTCCCCCCTTGAGGACCCCGGGCCCTCGATGCGCCCGGGTGGTAGCCGGTCGTGCTGCCGGTGGGCCCGGTGGACGGGCCGCGCCGGATCAGCCGAGCGGCTCGGGCAGGTCGGCCTCGCTGCCGAGGACGCCGACGGCCGGTGCCGCGATCGCGGCGGAACTGCCGCGGTTCGCGTCCGTGCCGGTGACGGCGCCCTTGCTGCCCCCGTGAGATCCGATCGGCCCCGAGAAAGGCCGATTGTCAGCTCTTCTCATGTATTTCTCAGGCGGACTCTAACGGATCGTCGGACGCCCCACCCACCCGATATCCCCTCCCCGTCACCCGCCCGCGGGAGGCGCCGGGTCCGCCGCCCCCGGGACCGAGACATCGGTCGTGGTCACCGTGGTTCCCGCGCTCCCCCGGACCGTCTCACGCAGCCGCAGCAGCTGCCTGCCGGGCCCGACCCAGACGTCGTAGCCGATCGTCGTCACCCCGCGCCGCTGGTACCAGTCCAGCGTGGCGGCGCGCCGCTGCGGGCTCAACTCCTTGTCGCTTCCGAAGAGTTCGGCCACCGGCGCGGAGCCCCGGTAGTGCGCGACGGTGGTCCCGGCCAGTTGCTCGGCGCCGAGCGAGCCGAGGGTGACGCCCTGCGCGACCGCGTACGCCCGGCTGCCGGGGCCGGTGATCAGCGTGCTCGTCCAGCCGCCCGCGAAGCCGCCGGGGCCGGCGCCCGCCCCGGGGTCGACCGACTCCGCGGTGCTCCGCTCCGCGCGCTTGGCCGCGCCGTCCTGGTACACGAGGTCGAGCACGCCGTCCTTCACAGTCAGCCGTCCGCTGCCCAGTTCGTCGGTGACGGTCAGCGCGGCCTCGTCCGACGCACCCCAGACCAGCGAGCCGCTCGCGGTCCGCCGGCCGTCCGGGCCCTCCCGGACCACCTCGATCCGGGCGCTGCCGGCGTCGTCGAGCGCCTGCGCGGCGGCGAGCACCACCTGTTTGGGCGGCACCGGCGCGGGACCGCCCGGGGTCCCCGTGGTCGGGGCGGCCAGCAGGCTGCACCCGGTGGTGGTGGCGAGCAGCAGGGCCGCCACGAGAACGGTGGGGCGAGGGGCGGGCGGCACGGCACACTCCGGCGGTCACAGGTTCTCCACGTGGTCTGACCGCCAGAGCGTACGACGGTTCGGCCGCCCGCTCCTCTCCGCCGACGTCCCGATCCGGCAACCGTTCGGGGAACGACGACGGGCCCGCGCCCCCGGTGAAGGGGGTGCGGGCCCGTCGTACGGACTGCGCTAGAGCACGGGTGCTCAGACGGCGGCCGGGTCCTCCTCGACGAGGAGGTTACGGGTGCGGTTCGGGTCCACCAGGATGCCGGGGCCGATGGTGGTCGAGAACGCGGTCTTCTTGATGTAGCGGCCCTTGGCGGCGGACGGCTTGGCGCGGAGCACCTCGTCCAGCGCGGCGGCGTAGTTCTCGATCAGCTGCTCGTCGGTGAAGGAGGCCTTACCGATGATGAAGTGCAGGTTCGAGTGCTTGTCGACGCGGAACTCGATCTTGCCGCCCTTGATGTCGTTGACAGCCTTGGCGACGTCCGGGGTCACGGTGCCGGTCTTCGGGTTCGGCATCAGACCACGGGGACCGAGCACGCGGCCGAGGCGGCCGACCTTGCCCATGAGGTCCGGGGTGGCGACGACGGCGTCGAAGTCCAGCTTGCCCTTCGCGACCTCGTCGATCAGCTCGTCGGCACCGACGATGTCGGCGCCAGCAGCACGCGCGGCCTCGGCACGCTCGCCGGTCGCGAAGACCAGGACCCGAGCGGTCTTACCGGTGCCGTGCGGGAGGATCACGGTGCTGCGGACCATCTGGTCGGCCTTGCGCGGGTCGACACCCAGACGCATGGCGACCTCGACGGTGCCGTCGAACTTGCTGGTGCTGGTCGCCTTGGCGAGGCGGATGGCCTCGAGGGGGGCGTAAAGGCGCTCGCGGTCGACCTGGGCGTCCGCGGCCTTCAGGGCCTTGCTGCGCTTCATGGCTGCTCCTGAATGATGAATGGAGTTGTGGTGTCACGGGCCTGCGCGGGCCCTACCACGGGGATGGCTGAATCAGCTTTTCCCTGACGGGAAGGGAGGTTCTCAGCCCTCGACGGTGATGCCCATCGACCGGGCGGTGCCGGCGATGATCTTCTCCGCGGCGTCCAGGTCGTTGGCGTTCAGGTCGGGCATCTTGACCGTGGCGATGTCACGGACCTGGGCGCTGGTGAGCTTGGCGACCTTGGTCTTGTGCGGCTCGCCGGAGCCCTTCTCGACACCCGCGGCCTTCAGGATGAGGCGCGCGGCCGGCGGCGTCTTCGTGATGAAGGTGAAGGAACGGTCGTCGTAGACCGTGATCTCCACCGGCACGATCATGCCGCGCTGCGACTCGGTCGCGGCGTTGTAGGCCTTGCAGAACTCCATGATGTTGACGCCGTGCTGACCCAGCGCGGGGCCGACCGGCGGCGCCGGGTTGGCCGCACCGGCGTTGATCTGGAGCTTGATAAGCCCCGTGATCTTCTTCTTCTTGGGAGGCATGTCTCTCCGGGTCCTTCCGAGAGGTGATTGCTGGTGCGTGCGGGACCGGGGCGACACCCTGCCGCCAGCACACACATCGGACCAGGCTAACGCGTTCGCGCCGCTGGACCAAAACGGATCCGGGGCAGGGCCCTCGGCCCCGCCCCGGATCCGAAGACCGTACGACTAGTTCTTCTGGATCTGGTCGAAGGAGAGCTCGACCGGGGTCTCCCGGCCGAAGATCTCGACCAGGCCCTTGACCTTCTTCGAGTCCGGGTTGATCTCGTTGATGGTCGCCTGGAGGGTCGCGAACGGACCGTCGGTGACGGTGACCGAGTCGCCGACCTCGAAGTCCAGCACCTGGATCTCGCTCGGCTTGACCGGCGAGGGCTTGCCGGCGTCCTTGGCCGCCTGGCGCTCGACGTCCGGGGCGAGCATCTTGACGACCTCGTCCAGGGTCAGCGGGTACGGGTCGTAGGCGTTGCCGACGAAGCCGGTGACACCCGGGGTGTTGCGCACGACGCCCCAGGACTCGGGGGTGAGGTCCATGCGCACCAGGACGTAGCCGGGGAGCTTGTTCTGGCGGATGGTCTTGCGGTCGCCGTTCTTGATCTGGACGACCTCCTCCTGCGGCACCTCGGCCTGGAAGATGTACTCCTCGACGTTCAGCGAGACGGCGCGCTGCTCCAGGTTCTGCTTCACCCGGTTCTCGTAGCCGGCGTAGGTGTGGATCACGTACCACTCGCCCGGCATGAAGCGCAGGTCCTCACGGAACTTGGCGACCGGGTCGACCTCGGCGGCCTCCTCCTCGGCGGCCTCCTCCTCGGTCTCCTCCGCGTCGGCCTCCTCGGCGTCGCCCTCCACGTGCAGCGCGGCCTCCTCGGCGGGCTCGCCGGCCTCGGCCTCGTCGTGCGCCTCGGCCTCGTCCTCGTCGCTGTCCGCGGCGTCCACGATCTGCTCGGCGGACTCGACGTCGTCAGCCAGCTCGGCCGCGTCCGGCTCGGCGGCGACATCCGCCTCGCGGACGGTCTCGTCGGCGTCGTACAGGGGGGACTCAGACACGGTGGCTGCTTCTTTCCTGGAGATGGTGAAGGTGGCGCGCTCCTCGACCCGCCCGGTACGCGTCCGCTCGCGCGGGCGCCAGATGAGGTCTCGGAGACTTCAACAGTACCGAGTCCACGGTAGCCGCGCGTACGTCCGGCGCCGACAGCTCGACCCGGACCGATGAATCGGCCCGGGTCGGAAAGCTGTCTACGGAGGTGGGGCGGCCGGTCAGCCGAAGACCCAGAGACTCAGCTTGGAGAAGCCGTAGTCCAGGCCGGCCACGATGCCCATCATGACCACGACGAAGGTGACCACGACGGCGGTGTAGCTGGTGAGCTCGCCCTTGGTGGGCCAGACGACCTTGCGCAGTTCCGCGATGATCTGGCGGTAGAACAGACCGATCCGGGCGAACGCGCCCTTCTTGGCCCGCTTGCCGGACTTCTTCTCGCGGCCGCCGCGCTTGCCCGACTTCTCGCCCTCGGCGGGCGTGGCCTCGGCGGCGCCGTCGGCACCCTCGGGGTTGCCGCTCTCAGGCGTTGCGGTGGAGCCCGTGGTCTCCGTCACTCGTCCTCACCTGAATCCGGGTCCTGCCGAGCTTCGCCGCGCACCAGGTGGGGCACGACCAGTCGGCTAGCGGTGCTGATCGGTGCCATCTCCGCATCAAGCCCGCTCACTCCTGTGGAGCGAACGGGCTGAAAACGGATCTAGCAGCAGGGCAAGAGGGACTCGAACCCCCAACCGCCGGTTTTGGAGACCGGTGCTCTACCAATTGAGCTATTGCCCTACGGTGCCTCGCGGCTCCGGTGGCGACCAACCTACCGCATCTCCCCCCGCCCTTCGTACAGGCGGTGAAAGCTCCGGTTTCTTTCGGCGGGCCGTCGAGCAGCGAGTGTACGTGGTCGAGGGGTGTTTGGTCGAACCTCTTCTTCCGGACCGGCCGCTCCCCCGGCGGATGTCCGGCCCGGCGGGGCTCCCGCCGACGGATCGCCGGGGCCACGATCCGGACGGGGGCGTACGGATGCCGATACCCCGATGCCCGGTCCGTCCCGGTTCTGCGACGATGCAGGCATGAGCGCTTCCACCCCGCAGCCCGACCAGTCCATCCGCCCCGCCGACCGCCGGGTCTCCGCCCGGATCGGCGCGATCGCCGAGTCCGCGACCCTCGCCGTGGACGCCAAGGCCAAGGCCCTCAAGGCGGCCGGCCGCCCGGTCATCGGCTTCGGCGCCGGCGAGCCCGACTTCCCGACCCCGGGCTACATCGTCGAGGCGGCCGTCGAGGCCTGCCGCGACCCGAAGAACCACCGCTACACCCCGGCGGGTGGCCTGCCCGAGCTGAAGGCCGCGATCGCCGCCAAGACGCTGCGCGACTCCGGCTACGAGGTGGACGCCTCCCAGGTGCTGGTCACCAACGGCGGCAAGCAGGCGATCTACGAGGCCTTCGCGGCGATCCTGGACCCGGGCGACGAGGTCATCATCCCGGCCCCGTACTGGACCACCTACCCGGAGTCGGTCCAGCTGGCCGGCGGCGTCCCGGTGGAGGTCGTCGCCGACGAGACCACCGGTTACAAGGTCTCGGTCGAGCAGCTGGAGGCCGCCCGCACCGAGAACACCAAGGTCGTGCTGTTCGTCTCGCCGTCCAACCCGACCGGCGCGGTGTACACCGAGGCCGAGGCGGAGGCGATCGGCCGCTGGGCCCTGGAGCACGGCCTGTGGGTGCTCACCGACGAGATCTACGAGCACCTGGTGTACGGCGACGCGACCTTCACCTCGCTGCCGGCCCTGCTGCCCGAGCTGGCCGACAAGTGCATCGTGGTCAACGGCGTCGCCAAGACCTACGCGATGACCGGCTGGCGGGTGGGCTGGGTGATCGGCCCCAAGGACGTCGTCAAGGCCGCGACCAACCTCCAGTCGCACGCCACCTCGAACGTCTCCAACGTCGCCCAGCGCGCCGCCCTGGCCGCCGTGGCCGCCGACCTGGACGCGGTCGCCGAGATGCGCGAGGCCTTCGACCGCCGCCGCAGGACCATCGTGCGGATGCTCAACGAGATCGACGGCGTGCTCTGCCCCGAGCCCGAGGGCGCCTTCTACGTCTACCCGTCGGTGAAGGACCTGCTGGGCAAGGAGATCCGCGGCAGGCGCCCGCAGACCTCCGGCGAGCTGGCCACCCTGATCCTGGACGAGGCCGAGGTCGCGGTCGTCCCGGGCGAGGCCTTCGGCACCCCCGGCTACCTGCGGCTCTCCTACGCGCTCGGCGACGCCGACCTGGTCGAGGGCATCAGCCGGGTCCAGAAGCTGCTCGGCGAGGCCCGCGACTGACCTCGGATTGCCGACGGACGTCAACCCGACGCCGGGGTTTCACCCGACGAACCGCCCCCTTTCACCCCTTCAGGGGATGGATAGGGGGCGGTTCCCGTTCGGGGGTCGGATACGGCAGTATCGGTGAATGGAACGCCTGTTGAACCCGCGAGACGTCAGGGACCTCCCGAAGGCCCACCTGCACCTGCACTTCACCGGCTCGATGCGGCCCGCCACCCTCCTGGAGCTGGCCGACAAGCACGGCGTCCGGCTGCCGGAGGCACTCAGCTCCGGCGAGCCGCCCAAGCTGCGGGCCACCGACGAACGCGGCTGGTTCCGCTTCCAGCGGCTGTACGACACCGCCCGCTCGGTGCTGCGGGACGAGGAGGACATCCGCCGGCTGGTCCTGGAGACCGCCGAGGACGAGCGGCGGGACGGCTCCCGCTGGCTGGAGATCCAGGTCGACCCGACCTCCTACGCGCCCCGGCTGGGCGGACTGATCCCGGCCCTGGAACTGATCCTGGACGCCGTGGAGCACGCCGCCGCGGCCACCGGGGTGGGCATCCGGGTCCTGGTCGCGGCCAACCGGATGAAGTCCCCGATGGACGCCAGGACGCTGGCCAGGCTGGCCGTCCGCTACGCCGACCACGGGGTGGTCGGCTTCGGCCTCTCCAACGACGAGCGCCGGGGCCTGGCCAGGGACTTCGACCGGGCCTTCGCGATCGCCCGCAGGGGCGGGCTGCTGGCCGCTCCGCACGGCGGCGAACTGTCCGGCCCCGAGTCGATCCGGGACTGCCTGGACGACCTGGGCGCCGGCCGGATCGGCCACGGCGTGCGGGCCGCCGAGGACCCCCGGCTGATGCAGCGGCTGGCGGACCGGCAGGTCACCTGCGAGGTCTGCCCGTCCTCCAACGTCTCGCTGGGCGTCTACGAGCACCCCGGGGAGGTGCCGCTGCGCCGGCTCTTCGACGCCGGGGTGCCGCTCGCGCTGGGCGCGGACGACCCGCTGCTGTTCGGCAGCCGACTGGTCGCCCAGTACGAGCTGGTCCGGGACGTGCTGGGCTTCTCCGACGCCGAACTCGCCGAGCTGGCACGGCAGTCGGTGCGCGGATCGGTCGCGCCGGAGGCCGTCCGCAAGGAGCTGCTGGCGGACATCGACGCCTGGCTGGCGGGCAGCCGTGCCCCCGCGGGCGCGGCCGCCGTACCCGCTTAGGGCCTGCCGCCGTAGCGGCTCAGAGCTTGACGCCCACCATCACCGGCTCGTTCACCAGCTCCACCCCGAAGGCCTCGCGGACCCCGTCCCGGATCTCCCGGGCCAGCGCCAGCAGGTCGTCGGCGGTGGCCGCGCCGCGGTTGGTGAGCGCCAGGGTGTGCTTGGTGGAGAGCGTCGCCGGGCCGGTGCCGTAGCCCTTGCCGAAGCCCGCCCGGTCGATCAGCCAGGCCGCCGAGGTCTTGGTGCGGCCCTCGGGCGCCGGGTAGGCGGGGGCGTCCGCCGCGCCGGGGCGGGTGCGGAAGGACTCGTACTGCGCGGCCGTGAGCACCGGGTTGGTGAAGAAGGAGCCGGCCGACCAGGTGTCGTGGTCCGCCGGGTCCAGCACCATGCCCTTGCCGGCGCGCAGCAGCAGCACCGCGTTCCAGGCCGTGCCGACCGCCACCCGCTCGCCCTGCTCGACGCCCAGGTGCCTGGCGGTCTCGGCGTAGCGGACGGGAGTGGAGAGCCCGCCGCCGTCCTCCAGCCGGAAGCGGACCCGCAGCACCACGTAGCGGTCCGGCTCCGCCTTGAAGCGGCTGTGCCGGTAGGAGAACGCGCACCCGTCGTTCGAGAGCGTGACCACCTCGTCGGCGGAGCGGTCGTACGCGACCACCTCGGTGATCGACTGCGCGACCTCCTGGCCGTACGCGCCCACGTTCTGCACCGGGGTGGCGCCCACCGAGCCGGGGATGCCGGCCAGGAACTCGATGCCCGCCAGCTCGTGGTCCAGCACGGTGCGGCGGACCACCTCGGACCAGTTCTCGCCGGCCGCGACCTCCAGGCCGGTGCCGTCCAGGACGAAGCCCTCGGTGGCGATCCGCAGCACGGTGCCGGGGAAGCCGGCGTCGCCGATCACCAGGTTGGAGCCGCCGCCGAGGACCAGCAGCGGCTCGCCGGCCGCGTCGGCCTCGCGGACGGCCGCGATCACCTCGTCGTCGGTGTGCGCGGTCACCAGGCGGCGGGCCGGGCCACCGAGCCGGAGCGTGGTCAGCGGGGCGAGGGGAGCGTCGTTTTCTACCAGCACGCCCACCAGCGTACGGGTGGCGGGGGTGCCCCCCGGCACCCCCGCCACCCGGCGGCCCTCAGATCCGCGCGGGCTCGGCCCGCTGCCCGGCCGGCTCCCCCGCCGCCGCGACCGGCGACTTGCGCCGCCGCGGGATGAACACCGCGGCCAGCGCCCCGAGCGCGACGGCTGCCGCGCCGACGTACAGCGCGGAGACCAACCCGTCCGTGAAGGCCCGCGCCGACTGGTAGCCGCCCTGTTCCGAGAACACCGCCGCGAGCACCGCGACCCCGAGCGCCCCGCCGACCTCGCGCAGCGCGTTGTTGGCGCCGGAGGCGATCCCCTGCTCCTGCGGCCTGACACTGGCCATCACCAGCTGGGCGGTCGGGCCGAAGTACAGCGACATGCCGATCCCGCTGATCACGATGGCCGGGATCTGGGCGACGTAGTCGAGGCCGGTGCTCCCGTCCGCGACCAGGGCGAACAGCGCCAGACCCGCGGCCTGCAACGCCAGCCCGGCGACCACGATCGGCCGGCCGCCGATCCGGTCGGAGACGATGCCCGCGACCGGCGAGACCAGCAGCGGCATCGCCGTCCAGGGCAGCATCCGGATGCCGGCCTCCTGCGGGCTGAAGCCGCCGACGCCCTGGAGGTACTGGCTGATCAGGAAGATCGAGCCGAACATCCCCAGGTACATCAGCAGGCTGGCCGCGTTGACGGCGGAGAAGGCCCGGCTGCGGAACAGCCGCATCGGCAGCATCGGGTGGGCGGCCACCCGCTGCTCGTACCAGACGAAGACGGCCAGCAGCAGGGTGCCGCCGATCAGGGTGCCGAGGACCAGCGGGCTGGTCCAGCCGTCCGGGTTGCCGCGGATCAGGCCGAGCACGATCCCGAACATCCCCAGGCTGACCAGCAGGGTTCCGGGCACGTCCAGGGCCCTGCCCTCGCCCCGGCTCTCGCCGAGCCGCAGGAAGGCCAGCGGCAGCAGGACGAGGCCGACCGGGACGTTCACCCAGAAGATCCACTGCCAGGAGAAGTGCTCGGTCAGCGAGCCTCCGATCAGCGGCCCGGCGGCGACGGCGAGGCCGCTGACCCCCGACCAGATGCCGAAGGCCAGCCCCCGCTTGGCCTCGGGCACGGCGGCGGTGAGCAGGGTGAGGGTGAGCGGCATCATCACCGCGGCCCCGGTGCCCTGCACGGCGCGGGCGGCGATCAGCTCACCGATGCCCGGGGACAGCGCGGCCGCGGCGGAGCCCGCGGTGAACACCGCCAGGCCGACCAGGAAGATCCGGCGGCGGCCGAAGCGGTCGCCGAGGGCGGCGCCGAACATCAACAGCACCGCGAAGCTGAGGGTGTAGGCGCTGACCGTCCATTCGAGGTCGGACAGCCCGCCGCCGAGCTCCTCGCGGATCGACGGCAGTGCGGTGGTGACCACCAGGTTGTCCAGCGCGGCCATGAAGCTCGCCACGCTGACGATCACCAGGGTCCAGATCGCGGCTCTGCCCAAGGCCGGTTTCTCCGTCATGACTTCTTCCCCCAGGTTCCTCTAGGTAGTTATTGCTCAATAACTTTGATGGGCCGAAAAGAGGCCGCACGGACACACCGCGCGGCCGGACTACTGCTCGGACGCCTTGCACTCGTCCAGACCGCTCCAGACCCGGTGGTCCTGCGGGTAGCCGAGCGCCACCAGGGTGTTGATCAGCATGCCGTGCGCGAAGAACCGCGTGGCGTCCTTCACGTCACCGCCGATCCTGACCCTCACCCGGTCGAACAGGTCCGCCCAGAGCCGCCGGGCGGCCTCGCCGACCTCCTCCTCGCCGGCCGCCCTCGCCGCGGAGACCGAGACGTAGATCTGCATCTGCATCATCAGCTGGTCACGGTCCTCGACCAGGCCCATGTACGCGACGGACATCGCCTCGGCGGCCTCCTCGCCGGACAGCCCGGCCGAGGCCTCGTCGAAGACCCGCCAGGTCTCCTCGACGCAGCGTTCGGCGGCCGCGGCGAAGATCGCCTGCTTGCCAGGGAACAATCGGAACAGGTACGGCTGCGAGACGCCCACCCGGCGGGCGATCGCCTCCGTGGAGGTGCCGTGGTACCCACCCCTGGCGAACTCGGTCAGGGCGGCCCGGACGACGCTCTCGCGCCGCTCCTCCGCGCTCATCCTGATGCTCGACTTCGCCATGGGTACCAAGTTAGTGGTCAATCACTATCAGCACAAGACCCGCGGCCGCGGCCGGAGCTCCCGTGGGTACGGGGCTCCGGCCGCCGCGCCGTCCGGCCGGGCGAGCCGCTCAGCCGAGCCGGACGACGGCCCGGGCCATGCCGAGCACCTTCAGGCCGCCCGTGGTGGCCAGCAGGTCGACCTGCACCCGGCCGCCGTCCAGCTTCTTGGCGACCTTGGCCGTGACCTCGACCACCGCGCCCACCCCGTCGTTCGGCACCGGCACCGGGCGGGTGAAGCGCACGCCGTACTCGACCACCGCGGCCGGGTCGCCGACCCAGTCGGTGACCACCCGGATCGCCTCGGCCATGGTGAACATGCCGTGCGCGATCACGTCCGGCAGCCCGACCTCCAGGGCGAACTTCTCGTTCCAGTGGATCGGGTTGAAGTCACCGGAGGCGCCCGCGTACCGCACCAGCGCGTCGCGGGTCACCGGGAAGGACTGCGCCGGCAGCTCGGTGCCGGCCTCGACCTCGTCGTAGCTGATCGCCATCGCGCTCACTCCCCCGCCTCGTCGGCGGCCCGGGCCACCAGGGTCATGACCGACGTCACCACGTGCTCGCCGGTCGCGTCCGTCACCTCGCCACGCACGGTGAGCACGTCATTGCCCGCCAGTGACTTGATGTTGTCGATGGTCACCGCGACCGACAGCCGGTCACCGGCCCGCACCGGGCGGGTGTAGGCGAACTTCTGGTCTCCGTGCACCACCCGGCTGAAGTCCAGGCCCAGCTCCGGGTCCTCGACCACCTGGCCGGCCGCGCGGTAGGTGATCACGAACGGGAAGGTCGGCGGGGCGATCACATCGGGGTGGCCCAGTTCCTTCGCCGCCTCCGGGTCGGTGTACGCCGGGTTGGCGTCGCCGATCGCGGCCGCGAACTCGCGGATCTTCTCCCGGCCGACCTCGTACGGCTCGGTGGGCGGGTAACTACGCCCGATGAAGGAGGGGTCGAGCGCCATGGCAGCTCCTCGTCACGCGGATGGATACGAAAAAGACTCCGGACCGCACCCCTGTGAGGGATGCGGTCCGGAGTCGAAGACCTGGTGTCACACAGGCCCGTTGCCCTGCGAGAGGGTCAGCGGGTCTCGCGGTGCGCGGTGTGCGAGTTGCAGCGGGGGCAGTGCTTCTTCATCTCAAGACGGTCCGGGTCGTTACGCCGGTTCTTCTTGGTGATGTAGTTCCGCTCCTTGCACTCCACGCAGGCCAGCGTGATCTTCGGGCGGACATCGGTGGCAGCCACGGGAGTGCCTTCCTTGGACAACGAATAAGAACACGACAAGAGTAGCCGACCGGGAGTGCGATCTCCCGACCGACTACGCGGGGTAGCGGTGACCGGACTTGAACCGGTGACACAGCGATTATGAGCCGCTTGCTCTACCAACTGAGCTACACCGCCACAGTGATCCGCGGCACAGCCGAAGCTGACCGTTTCTCACCGAGCCCCCATGCGGAATCGAACCGCAGACCTTCTCCTTACCATGGAGACGCTCTACCGACTGAGCTATAGGGGCGAACGAGGAAGAGATTACACGTTCCGCGCCCGGAGGTGAAATCCGTATCCCGCGGCGAAGACCGCAGGTGGGCAAGGGGTACGGACGAACGATCCAAGGCCCGGCGTTCGATCGGCCCCCGAGCCCCGCGGCCCGACCCGATACGACTATTGCCCGCCTCCCGGCGCCCCGCCCCCCGGGCCCATAGGCTCGACGCTCATTGATCGGGAGGACTGGCCGGCGGTACCGGCCAGCCGTACGGGGGCCGACCGCACGGGCCGCCCCGAGAAGGAGCCGGCGATGGACAGCGCAGCCGCCGACGGGCCGCACTCCGGGCCCGGCCCGGCGGCCAACCCGCTCGGGCACGGCCCCGTCCTGCTGCTCACCGGCGCCCGGCTGGCCGACGGGCGGGTGGTGGACGTCAGGATCAGCGGCGACCGGATCCAGGCGGTCGGCACCGTCGGCAGCCTCGGCCCGCTGCCCGCCCTGCCCGGCGCTCCCACCGTCACCACCGGCGCCCGGATCGACCTGCGCGGCTACCTGCTGCTGCCGGCCCCCGCCGAGGCGCACGCCCACTACGACGCCGCCTTCTCCGCCGCCCTGTCCACCCCGCCGCCGGACACCCCGGCCGACCTCACCCGCAGGGTCACCGAGGCCGCGCTGACCTCCCTCGGCTACGGCGCCACCGCCCAGCGCACCCACGTCCGGATCGGCGACGTGCACGGGCTGCGCCGGCTGGAGGCGGTGCTCACCGCCCGGCAGGCGCTGCGCGGGCTGGCCGAGCTCCAGGCGGTGGCGATGCCCCGGCTGCTCACCGGACGGGCCGGCGCGGACGGCCGGGCCCAGCTGCGCGACGCGCTCAAGCTGGGCGCCACCGCGGCCGGCGGCTGCCCCGAACTGGACCCGGACCCGGCCGGCTACGTCCAGCTGCTGCTGGAGGCGGCGCGGGAGGCGGACTGCCCGGTGGACCTGCACACCAGCGCCGCCGACCCGGTCCAACTCGCCCGAATGGCAGGGGCGTTGGCGCCCCTGCGGCCACGGGTGACGCTCGGCCCGTGCGGAGCGCTGCCCCGGGGCGCGTCGACCGTGCTGGCGACCAGCGGAGTGCGGGTGGTCTGCCTGCCGCAGAGCGGCTGCTGCACCGGGATCGAAGGCCGGACGACGGGCCTGCGGCCCGGCCTGGTACGGGAGTTGGCGGACGCCCGGGTGCCGCTGGCGGCGGGCAGCGGGGCGCTGCGCGATCCGTCCAACCCGGTCGGCCGGGCCGATCCCCTGGAGTCGGCCTATCTGCTGGCGGCCGGCGGGCAGCTGGACCCGCAGGAGGCGTACGACGCGGTGGCGAACCGGGCCCGGGCGGCACTCGGCCTGCCGCCGGTCCGGGTGGACGCCGGGTTCCCCGCGGAGCTGCTGGCGGTGCGCGGGGACAGCCTGTCCGGGGCGCTCGCGGGCGGGCACAGCCGGCTGGTGGTGCACAGCGGCCGGGTGGTCAGCCGGACCAGCGCGGTGCGGGAGTTCGCGGACACGGTGGCGCTGGCGCTGCCCCGGCAGTCCGGCGGCACCGACTGCTGAGCCGGGGGCGGAGACAGATGGGGGCGCGCGACGAGTGTCGCGCGCCCCTCCCCCACCTGCCGGCCGTCCATGGACGGCTGCTCGAACGGCCCCAGGCCTCCCCCACACGGAGCAGGGCCGCTCGGTACGACACTGACGCTACGCCCGCGAAGCACCGCCACCGGACGGCCTTGACGCCCTCCTGTCGCCCGGAGAGCCGCTCTTGACGGCTCGTTGACGGCGCGCGCCGACGACCGCGCGCCGGTCCGTCACGGCACGTACCAGTCCTTCACGGCACGTACCGGTACCCGATCCCCGGCTCGGTGATCAGGTGCCGCGGCCGGGCCGGGTCGCGCTCCAGCTTGCGGCGCAGCCCGGCGAAGTAGACCCGCAGGTAGTTGCCGCGCCCCTCCTGGGCCGGGCCCCACACCTCGCGCAGGATCTGCCTCCCCGGCACCAGCCGGCCGGGGTCGGCGAGCAGCAGGGCGAGGATGCGCCACTCGGTCGGGGTGAGCCGGACCGGGCCGTTCGGGCCGTTCACCGTGGTGGCCGCGAGGTCCACGGTGTGGTCGCCGATCACCGGCCGGCCCGGCGGCGGGCCGGTCTGCGGCCGGCGCAGCACGGCGCGCAGCCGGGCCAGCAGTTCGTCCATCAGGAACGGCTTGGTGAGGTAGTCGTCGGCCCCCGCGTCCAGGGCGCCCACCTTGTCGGCGGCGTCGGTCCGGCCGGAGAGCACGATGATCGGCATCGCGCTGCGGGTGCGCAGACCGCGCAGCACGTCCATCCCGTCGAGGTCGGGCAGGCCGAGGTCGAGCAGGACGGCGTCCGGGACGGAGTGCGCGGCGCGGTCGAGCGCCTCGCCGCCGCTGGCGGCGGTGCGGACGGCGTACTGCCGGGCGCTGAGGTTGATCCGCAGGGTGCGCAGCAGGGCGGGCTCGTCGTCGACGACCAGGATCTCACTCATGCGGTGGCTCCTCTCGGAGGGCTCCGGGGTCTCCGGGCTCGACTGAAGTGCGCTCGACGGGAGTGCGCTCGACGGGAGTGGGTCCGGTGGGAGCGGGCTCGGCGGGAGCGGGCTCGGCGGCGGCAGGGTCCGCGGCGGGCAGGGTGAGCAGCATGGTGGTGCCGCCGCCCGGGGTGTCCTCGACCTCCAGGCTGCCGCCCATCGCCTCGGCGAGGCCGCGGGAGAGGGCGAGGCCGAGGCCGACGCCGGTGGTGTTGTCGGTGTCACCGAGGCGCTGGAAGGGCAGGAAGACCCGGTCGCGGTCCTCCGGGGCGATGCCGGGGCCGCGGTCGATCACCCGGATCTCGACCTGGTCGGCGTGGTGGCTGGCGGTGACCAGGACGGGTGCGCCGGGGGCGTTGTACCTCAGCGCGTTGGTGATCACGTTGGCGAGCACCCGCTCCAGCAGCGGCGGGTCGGCGAGCACCGGCGGGACGGTGTCGAAGTCGAGCGGCTGGACCGGGGCGTACGGGTCGGGGAGGCTGTCGAGCGCCCGGGGCAGGATCTCGTCCAGGTGGGTCACGGTGAGGTGCAGGGTGAGCGCGCCGGCCTGGAGGCGGCTCATGTCGAGCAGGTTGTCGACCAGCCGGGTGAGCTTGACCAGCGACTCGTCGGCGGTGGCGAGGAGTTCGGCCTGGTCCTCGGGCGAGAACTCGACGTCGGGGCTGCGCAGCGAGCCGACCGAGGCGAGGGCGGCGGCCAGCGGGGTGCGCAGGTCGTGGCTGACGGCGGCGAGCAGGGCGGTGCGCATCCGGTCGGCCGCCTTGATCGGCTCGACCTCGGCGGCGGCCACGGCCAGCCGGTCGCGTTCCAGCGCGGCGGCGACGTGGGCGGCGAAGGCGGTCAGCACCCGCTGGTCGGCGGCGGGCAGCCGGCGGCCGGTGAGCACCAGGACGGCGTCCGCGCCGACCGGGACCTCGGTGGTCTCGTGCGGCCCGGCACCGTCGCCCCTGGGGTCGTCCTCCCGGCACGCGAGCACCTCGCCGTCGGCCCGGGAGAGCAGGGCGACGGCCCGCATGCCGAAGGCCGTCCTGGACTTCTCCAGCAGGGCGGGCAGCGCGTCGGCGCCGCGCAGCACGCTGCCGGCCAGCGTGGAGAGGGTCTCGGCCTCGGCGGTGGCCCTGGCGGCCCGGCTGGTGAGCCGCCCGGCGTGGTCGACCACGGTGGAGACGGTGAGCCCGATGGCCGCGAAGACCACCAGGGCGACGATGTTGTTGGTCTCGCCGATGGTCAGGCTGTGGATCGGCGGGATGAAGTAGTAGTTGAGCAGCACCGAGGCGACGACCGAGGCCACCAGGGCCGACACCGCGCCGCCGAGCAGGGCGACGATGACCACGCCGAGCTGGAAGATCAGCGCGTCGGTGGTCAGGTTGATGCTGTGGTCGGCCTGCGAGAGCAGGACGGTGAGCAGCCAGGGCAGCGCGAGGCCGGCCAGGTAGCCGGCGATGGTGCGGGGCCGGGAGTGCCGGCGGCCGAGCGAGGGCAGCCGGCCGCGGCCGGTGAACTCGTGGGTGACCATGTGGACGTCGATGTCCTCGGAGTCGTCCACGGTGGTCTGCCCGGTACCGGGGCCGGTGAGGAAGCGGTTGATCCGGCCGCGGCGGCTGGTGCCGAGCACCAGCTGGGTGGCGTGGTGGGCGCGGGCGAAGGCGAGCAGCGCGGTGGGGACGTCGTCGCCGACCACCACGTGGTAGCTGCCGCCGAGGGTCTCCACCAGCTGCCGCTGCTGGGCGAGCGCGGCGGAGGAGGCGCCGGCCAGGCCGTCGCTGCGGGAGACGTGGACGGCCAGCAGTTCGCCGCCGGCCGTCCGGTCGGAGATCCGGGCGCCGCGGCGGATCAGGGTCTCGCCCTCGGGGCCGCCGGTGAGGGCGACCACGACCCGCTCGCGGGTCTCCCAGACCCGGTCGATGTTGTGGCTGGCCCGGTAGTCGCGCAGGCCCTCGTCCACCCGCCCGGCCACCCAGAGCAGGGCGAGTTCGCGCAGGGCGGTCAGGTTGCCGACCCGGAAGTAGTTGGAGAGCGCGGCGTCCACCTTCTCCGCCTGGTAGACGTTGCCGTGGGCCATCCGGCGGCGCAGTGCCTGCGGGGCCATGTCGACGAGTTCGATCTGGTCGGCCCGGCGGACCACCTCGTCCGGGACGGTCTCGCGCTGCGGGATACCGGTGATCTTCCGGACGACGTCGTTCAGCGATTCCAGGTGCTGGATGTTGACGGTGGTGATGACGTCGATCCCGGCGGCGAGCAGTTCCTCGACGTCCTGCCAGCGCTTGGCGTGCCGGCCGCCGGGGATGTTGGTGTGCGCCAGCTCGTCCACCAGCACGACGGCGGGGTGGCGGGCGAGCACGCCGTCGAGGTCCATCTCCTCGAACTCGGCGTCCCGGTAGGAGCGGTGGGCCCGCGGCAGGACCTCCAGGCCGGCCAGCATGGCCTCGGTGCGGCGCCGGCCGTGGCACTCGATGAACCCGACCACGACATCGGCCCCGCGCTCCTGTCTGCGCCGGGCCTCGTCCAGCATCCGGTAGGTCTTGCCGACCCCCGGCGCGGAGCCGAGGTACACCCTCAGCCGGCCGCCGCGGATTCCGGTGCCGGGGGTGAGGTCGCGGGCCATGGGCGCTGCTCTTTCCATCGGGAGGCGGTGCACGTCTGCGGACGCGGGCCGGCCGGCCCGGGTGCGGGAGGAGTCCCCCGCACCCGGGCCGGCCCGGTCACCCACATATCTGAGGTGATGTCACTTCTGCTCGCTGAGCGCCTTGTTGAGCAGGAGGACGTTGACGCCCGCGGCGCCGAGGAAGCCGAGCGAGCGGCTCTCGGTGGACTCGTCGACGAGCTTGTTCACCGTCTCCACCGGCAGGTCGCGGTTCCTGGCGACCCGGTTCACCTGCTCCTTGGCGTACGCGACGGAGATGTGCGGGTCGAGGCCGGAGCCGGAGGCGGTCAGCGCGTCGGCCGGCACGCTCGCCGGGTCGACGCCGTCGAACGCGGCGACGGCGGCGCGGCGGTCCTCGACGGCCTTCAGCAGGTCCTCGTTGTTCGGGCCGAGGTTGCTCGCGCTGGAGGAGGACGCGTCGTAGCCGGTCCCGGCCGCGGAGGGACGGGGCTGGAACCACTTCGGGTCCGGCCTGGCCTCCTCCTCCGGGTCGCCGGGGTCGGTCTTCGGGAGGTCGAAGCTCTGGCCGATCAGGCTGGAGCCGACCTCCTTGCCGTCGGCCTTGACCGGTGAGCCGTTCGCCTTGTCGGTGAAGGCGACCTGGGAGATGCCGGTGACCAGCAGCGGGTAAGCGATCCCGAGGATCACGGTCAGCACCAGGAGTGCTCGCAGGGCCGTGAAGTGGGTCCGCACGGCGGTCGGCAGGGGCTTGGACATGGTTTTCTCTCCTTCCCCGTCAGCTGAGGCCGGGAATGAACTGGACGATCAGGTCGATCAGCTTGATGCCGACGAACGGCACCACCAGGCCGCCGAAGCCGTAGACGCCGATGTTGCGGCGCAGCAGCGAGCCGGCGTCGGACGGGCGGTAGCGCACGCCGCGCAGGGCGAGCGGGATCAGGCCGATGATGACCAGGGCGTTGAAGATGATCGCCGAGGTGATCGCGGACTGCGGGCTGTGCAGGCCCATGATGTTGAGGTGGCTCAGGCCCGGGTACACCCCGGCGAACATCGCGGGGATGATCGCGAAGTACTTGGCCACGTCGTTGGCGATCGAGAAGGTGGTCAACGCGCCGCGGGTGATCAGCAGTTGCTTGCCGATCTCGACGATCTCGATCAGCTTGGTCGGGTTGGAGTCCAGGTCGACCATGTTGCCGGCCTCCTTGGCCGCCATGGTCCCGGTGTTCATCGCGACGCCGACGTCGGCCTGGGCGAGCGCGGGGGCGTCGTTGGTGCCGTCGCCGGTCATCGCGACCAGCTTGCCGCCCTCCTGCTCCTTCTTGATCAGGGCCATCTTGTCCTCGGGCGTGGCCTCGGCGAGGAAGTCGTCCACGCCGGCCTCCTCCGCGATCGCCTTGGCGGTCAGCGGGTTGTCACCCGTGATCATGATGGTCTTGATGCCCATCCGGCGGAGTTCGTCGAAGCGCTCCCGCATGCCCTCCTTGACGACGTCCTTGAGGTGGATGACCCCGAGGACGCGGGCCGGCCCGGTGCCGACCCTGGTCGCCACCACCAGCGGGGTGCCGCCGGCGGCGGAGATCCCGTCGACCAGGGCGGAGACCTCGTCGCCGACCGAACCGCCGTTCTCGGCGACCCAGTTGGAGACGGCGCCGGCCGCGCCCTTGCGGACCTGGCGGAGGCCGCCCGCCCGTCGCCCGCCGCCGCTGTTGTTGTCCGGGTCGCCTCGCTCCGCGCCTTCCGTTCCCGCAGGCCCGGCTTCCGCCAGGTCGACGCCCGACATCCGGGTCTGGGCGGTGAACGGGACCCAGGTGGCGTGGGTCAGCTCGCCCTGGGTGCGGGCCCGCAGACCGTACTCGGTCTTGGCGAGGACCACGATCGAGCGGCCCTCGGGGGTCTCGTCCGCGAGCGAGGACAGCTGCGCGGCGTCGGCCAGTTCGTCGGTGGACACGCCCGGGGCGGGCAGGAACTCGGCGGCCTGGCGGTTGCCCAGGGTGATGGTGCCGGTCTTGTCGAGCAGCAGGGTGTTGACGTCGCCGGCGGCCTCGACGGCGCGGCCGGACATCGCCAGCACGTTGCGCTGGACCAGCCGGTCCATGCCGGCGATGCCGATCGCGGAGAGCAGCGCGCCGATGGTGGTCGGGATGAGCGCCACGATCAGGGCGACCAGGACGATCATCGACTGCGGGGCGCCCGCGTAGGTCGCCATCGGCTGGAGCGTGACGACCGCGACCAGGAAGACGATGGTCAGCGAGGCCAGCAGGATGTTGAGCGCGATCTCGTTCGGCGTCTTCTGCCGGGCGGCACCCTCGACCAGGGCGATCATCCGGTCGATGAACGACTTGCCGGGCTCCGAGGCGATCTTCACCACGATCCGGTCGGACAGCACCTTGGTGCCGCCGGTCACCGCGGAGCGGTCACCGCCGGACTCGCGGATCACCGGCGCGGACTCGCCGGTGATCGCCGACTCGTCGACGCTCGCGACGCCCTCGACCACGTCGCCGTCTCCGGGGATGACCTGCCCGGCCTCGACCACCACGTGGTCGCCGAGCCGCAGCGCGGTGCCCGGCACCTCCTCCTCGGCGTCCGTGGACGGCCAGTTCGTGAGCCGGCGGGCGACGCTCTCGGTCTTGGTCCTGCGCAGGGTGTCGGCCTGGGCCTTGCCGCGGCCCTCGGCGACGGCCTCCGCCAGGTTGGCGAAGACCGTGGTGAGCCAGAGCCAGACGGTGATGGCCCAGGCGAACACGGACGGGTCGGCGATCGCGGACACGGTGGTGACCACCGAGCCGACCTCGACCACGAACATCACCGGGTTCTTGACCATCACCCGGGGGTCGAGCTTCCTCACCGCGTCCGGCAGGGACGCGAGTATCAGCTTCGGGTCGAGCAGGCCGCTCGACACTCTGTGCGGCGCGGCGGGCTCCGCCTTGTCGGCTGGTGCGGGGGTGAGCGTTGGGGTGGACATCAGGAGGAGAGACCTTCCGCGATCGGCCCGAGAGCCAGGGCCGGGAAGTAGGTGAGGCCGACGACGATCAGGATCACGCCCGACAGCAGGCCCACGAACAGCGGCTTGTGGGTGGGCAGGGTGCCCGGGGTGGCCGGGACCGGCTGCTGCTGGGCGAGCGCGCCGGCCAGCGCCAGGACGAAGACGATCGGCAGCAGCCGGCCGAAGATCATCGCCAGGCCGAGCGCGGTGTCGTACCAGTCGGTGTTGACGGTGATGCCGCCGAAGGCCGAGCCGTTGTTGTTGGAGGCGGAGGTGAAGGCGTACAGCACCTCGGAGAAACCGTGGGCGCCCGAGTTGAGCATCCCGGCCCGCTCGCCCGGCAGCGCCATCGCCACGCCCGTACCGACCAGCACGATCGTCGGCGTGGTGAGGATGTACAGCGAGGCGAACTTCATCTCCCGGCCGCCGAGCTTCTTGCCCAGGTACTCGGGGGTGCGGCCGACCATCAGGCCGGCGACGAACACCGCGACGACCGCCAGCACCAGCATGCCGTACAGGCCGGAGCCCACACCGCCGGGCGCGATCTCGCCCAGCATCATGTCGAAGACCGTCAGCCCGCCGCCGAACGGCGTGTACGAGTCGTGGAAGGAGTTCACCGCGCCGGTCGAGGTCAGCGTCGTCGAGGCGGCGAACAGCGAGCTGGCGGCGATGCCGAAGCGCTGCTCCTTGCCCTCCATCGCGGCGCCCGCGGCCTGGAGTGCGCTGCCGTGGTGCTGGGACTCGGCGAGGGTCAGCAGGGCCGTCGAGGCGATCCAGAACAGGCCCATC
The DNA here is from genome assembly GCF_044757205.1 of Kitasatospora sp. NPDC091335. NCBI lineage: Bacteria > Bacillati > Actinomycetota > Actinomycetes > Kitasatosporales > Streptomycetaceae > Kitasatospora > Kitasatospora sp. NPDC091335. The sequence continues at coordinate 108,458 of NZ_JBIVUM010000002.1, forward strand.
ACGGCGACGATCGCGTAGCCCTGGCGGTTGTCCCCGACCATCCGGCCGAAGGTCCGCGGCAGCGCGAACGGGATCACCAGGATCAGGAAGATCTCGACCAGGTTGGTGAAACCGGTCGGGTTCTCGAACGGGTGCGCCGAGTTGGCGTTGAAGAAGCCGCCGCCGTTGGTGCCGAGCAGCTTGATGACCTCCTGGGAGGCCACCGGGCCGCCCGGGATCTTCTGCACCTCGCCCGCGAGGGTGGTGACCTCGTGGAAGCCGTGGAAGTTCTGGATCACGCCGTTGGCGGCCAGGACCAGGGCGAAGACGATCGAGACCGGCAGCAGCAGGCGCAGGTTGATCCGGGTGAGGTCCACCCAGAAGTTGCCGACCCGGTCGGTCCTGTTGCGGGTGAAGCCCCGGACCAGCGCGGCGACGACGGAGATGCCGACGGCGGCGGAGACGAAGTTCTGCACCGCCAGGCCCGCCATCTGCGCCACCTGGCCCATCGCGGACTCGCCGCCGTAGGACTGCCAGTTGGTGTTGGCGACGAACGAGATCGCGGTGTTCCAGGCCTGGTGGCCCTCCATCTGCGGAACGCCCAGGTTCAGCAGCAGGTGGCCCTGGAGGCGGATCAGGCCGTAGAGGAAGAGGACGGAGACGGCCGAGAAGGCCAGCACCGAGCGGAGGTAGACCGGCCAGCGCTGATCGGCGTCGCCGTCGACGCCGATCAGCTTGTAGATGCCGCGTTCGACTCTGAGGTGCTTGGCGGAGGTGAGGAGCTTGGCGATGTAGTCGCCGAGGGGGCGGTAGCACAGGGCCAGCGCGCCGACGAGGGCGACGGCCTGGAGCCAGCCCGCGAGAGTGGATCCCATGTCAGAACTTCTCCGGGAAGATCAGCGCCACGACGAGATAGCCGACGAGGGCGACGGCCACGATCAGACCAGCGATGTTCTCGACGCTCACAGCTTCTCCACCCCCCGCGCGATCAGGGCGATGACGGCGAACACGGCGACCGTGACACCGACGTAGATGAGATCGGACATGGGCTCCACCAGAGCGGTTCGGGAGATGCCGCGACCTGGGCCCGAGGGCACGCGCGGCGCCGGCGGACGACCGGCAGATGCAGCAAAGCAGCCGTCAGAGGCGCGTTATGAGGCCCTGACGCCCTCCATACGGGTGACAGCGCGACGTTGACGCGACGTTGACGGGTGCTTCACCGGACCGAGACCGTCGTGATCGGGCCGAGATCCGGGCCGGGGTGCGGGCCGGGGTGCGGGTGGTGGTCCGCGCCGGGGTTCGGGCCTGGGTTCGGGCGGTGGCCCTGGTCCGCGCCGTCGCCAGGAAAGCCGCGGGCCCCGGGCGGCGGGCTGCCGCCCGGGGCCGTCCGGGGCCGTCCGGGGCCTGTCGGGGCCGTCCGGGGCCTGTCGGGGCCGTTCGTGGTGGTCACCGATCGCGGTCACCGACCGTGGTCACCGCTCGCGGTCACATCCGCATGCGCAGCCGGCAGACCACCGCGTCGGTGTGCCGGCGCAGGGCGCGGTCGATCACGGCGCCGCGCCGGTTCTGGAGCGCCCGCTGCCACCAGCGGGCCGGCTCCACCTCGGGGATCAGCACGGTCAGCCGGTCGTAGGCGTGCTCCGCCCCCAGCTCGTTGACGAAGTCCGCGATCGGCCGGCCCAGCCGGCGGTGCGCGTCCGGGAGCTCCACCAGCGGCACGCCCGGCTGCCACAGCTCCCAGTCCCGGCGCAGCGCCTCGGCCGCGGCCGGCTCGTGCACCACGGTCACCGCCATGACCTCGTCGCCGAGCGAGAGCGCCGCCGACAGGCCGTCCCTGGTCAGCCGGGTGATCGCGGTCACCGGGACGACGACCAGGCTGCGCTGCCTGGTCACCGGTCCCGGCACCCGGCCGAGTTCCAGCCGCTCGCCGATCCGCGCGTAGCTGCGGTGGACCGCCTCGAACAGCAGCACCAGCAGCGGCAGGGCCACCACGATGCCCCAGGCGCCCTCGGTGAACTTGGTGCCGGTGACGACCAGCGCCGCGACGCCGGTGAGCAGCGCGCCGAAACCGTTCAGCGCGGCCTTCCACCGCCAGCCGGAGGGCCGGTGCGACAGCCAGTGCCGGACCATGCCGACCTGGCAGATGGTGAAGCCGACGAACACGCCGATCGAGAACAGCGGCACCAGGCTGTTGACGTCCCCGCCGGAGCCGGCCAGCAGCGCCGCCGACACCCCGGCCAGGAACAGCACGCCGTACCGGTACACCTGGCGGTCGGCGCGCAGCGCGAACAGGTGCGGGAGGTGGTTGTCCCTGGCGAGCAGGTCGAGCAGCACCGGCAGCCCGCCGAAGGAGGTGTTGGCGGCCAGCCCGAGCAGCACCACGGTGGCGAACTGGACGACGTAGAAGCCGAAGCCGTGGCCGAGCGAGGCGTCGGCGAGCTGGGCGAGCACGGTGACGCCCTCCACCGGCTGGAGGTGGAAGCGCCCGATCAGCACGGCCAGCCCGATCAGCATCACGCCGAGCAGGGCGCCGAGCGCGACCTCGGTGTGCTGCGCGCGCCTGACCCGCGGGGTGCGGAAGGAGGGGACGGCGTTGGCCACCGCCTCCACCCCGGTCAGCGCGGAGCAGCCGGCCGCGAAGGCCTTGAGCAGCAGCAGCGCGCCGACGGTGGAGGCGTTCTCGGCGAGCGTCGAGGCGTGGCCGGCGGCGGCCGCGGTGCTGGCCGGGGCGTCCCGGAGCAGGCCGGCCACGATGATCGTCAGGATGGAGAGGACGAAGACGGCCGTCGGCGCCATGAACCAGCGCGCCGACTCGGCGATCCCGCGCAGGTTCACCGCGGTGACCAGCGCCAGCACGCCCAGGCAGAGCCAGACCCGGTCGCCGAACAGGCCGGGTACGGCCGAGGTGAGCGCGGCCACGCCGGCCGTGACGGATACCGCGACGTTCAGGACGTAGTCGACGACCAGCGAGGCGGCCGCGGTCAGTGCGGTCCTGCGGCCCAGGTGCGCCTTGGCCACCGCGTAGGAGCCGCCGCCGTCCGGGAACGCCGCGATCACCTGGCGGTAGGAGGCGACCAGCACCGCCAGCAGCACGGCGATCGCCGCGGTGACCGGCAGCGTGAAGCCCAGCCCGTACGCACCGGCGGCGGCCAGCACCAGCACGATCGACTCCGGCCCGTACGCGACCGAGGCCATGGCGTCCAGCGAGAGCGCGGCCAGTCCGCCGAGCGCGCTGAGCCGGTGCCGCTCGTCGCCCGTACCGGTATCAGGCGGCTCGGGTTCGGCCGTGACGGCCGCAGTGGTGATGGCGCTGGACATCGGACGGGACCTCCGCAGTCGGTGAGTTGGTCCGATCCTGCGGTCCACACTCCCGCCGCCCCGCGGGCCCTACGCGTTCCTGACGCCGCCACGAGCGCCCCTGACGCCCTCTTGATGCCTCCACGAGGCAACCGCCGCGCCACTCCGGGCGCCGCCCGGTAGCTGTTGGCGGGGGTGGGGCGAGCCGTTGTCCCGGCGGTCGCCGGCTGGGAAGACGATCAGCTCTGTCGAAGGACTCCCACCCCCGGCACCCCACTCTGCTGCCTGAAACCCGTAATTGCAAGCAATGTGCAATAAGTTCGCCCGGAAGCCCGTCCGGGGTGCGACGAGGGGACGGCGGGGAGCGGCGGGGCACCCGGACGGCGCACGGGCGGCCCGGGGCAAACAGAACAGCCCCTGTCTGCGTTTCCGCAGATCAGGGGCTGTTCTCTATCCTGTGGCTGGTGCAGGGTTCGAACCTGCGTAGCTTACGCGGCAGATTTACAGGCCGCTGACCAGGGACGCTCTGACCTGCGGACTCTTGATCGCGGGCCGCGCCTGGTCCGCCCCTGGTCCGGATCATGGTTTCGGCGCCCCCGTGCCACCCCACCTTCGCGAGCACCCAACGGGCCGCGTCGGGCTGCGATCTCCGCTGCCCGACGCGGCCCTCCTGTGTTTCACCTCACGCCCCGCCGACCGGATTGCCGACTCCGAGGTCGAGCCTGGCCTGCGCGTGATAGGCGTTAAGCAACTCGACCAAGGCAGAGCCGTTCGGCACTGCGGTGTGCTCGCGGGCGGCGATCTCGATCTCCCACAGCACGGTGTTGACCGCCTTCGCCGCCTCCACCGCAGCCGGACTCGCGAGCAGGACGAGCGTCTCGAAGAGCGCCGACCGCTGGATCTCCGCTTGCTCCATCGTCGCCAGGAACTCCGCCCGCGCCGTCGACCCCGCCTCGGCCTGTCTGGCCCGCTTGGCGACTGAGTCGATCTCCTTCACGCAGGTCGCGTACTGCACGTAGGTGTCGAGCTTCCGCTCGTCCCACCGCGCGGCCATCAGCCGGCGGTGCTTGGTCCGCTCTGCCCACCCGGTGGCCACGAACGAGGTGAGCGCACCCAGCAGGACGCCCACCAGCGTGACGATCTGAGTAATCACCATCCAGAACCTACCGACGCCACACGCCTCACAAAAGAGCACAGGTTCCGCGACGAACTCCCTGCGAAGGCCTTCCGGTTGCGGCCAGGGTCGAGGCCGCAACCGGATTGGCTTCACCCGAAGTGCCGCAACATCGCGGACGCGAGGTGCTGGCCGGTGGTAGTCAGCGCGCCAGTGACCAGCGCGATGACTAGCGGTCGCCCGCGTCGCCACCACTGCCCCCACGGGTCGGGAGTGGCGGGAGTCGACAGAGGCCCGACGATCACGCGTACGACCAGGCCTCGCGCCGACTTGGAAGGCAGCTGCATAGGCATGCCGAATCCTCCTGGGAGGTAGGGGAGTTGCCCCGATCGGGGTGCCATGAACGTAGCGCGGTTCCTGGCCGGCCGTTTGGGTCGGTTGAAGATCAAAAACGCCCATGAAGCGTGCAGTTCGCGCGTGCGCGCGCGCGCGAGGATATTCGTTATCTCGACGTTATGAATATCCCAGGATGGGTGCTACTTCTTCCGGCGCTTCCGCCTGCGTCGCCGTTGCTTGGCTGGCTGGAGCCGGTAGGGGTACTGCTCGCCTTCCCACCTGATCCGGACGTACCGAAGCTTGCCTTCGGCCGGCGGCTGCCAGTCCCGTCCGTTCCACTCGGCTCGGCGCTCTGCCATGACCGCCAAGGCTTCGTCCCTCAGCTTGGCGCTCCAACTGTTGCGGCCCTGGGTGGTCCACTTTGCTGGAGTCATCCGCAGTCCGCTGCGAACCTGCTCCACGCGAGCCTGTCGCGCGGCCTGGCGAACGATCCGGTCAACAGTGGCATACCAGCGTTCGACCGTTCCAAGCGTGTACCCACTGAGGTCTACGACGTCTTCGGGTGCAACACCGCGCTGCCAAGCAAGCCCTGCAGCTTGTTCAGCCTGGCGCGCCAGAGCACGGTCGGCATCCGCCAGACGATGCCGGGCCTGCTTGACGGCCCGGAGGGCCGTTTTCGCGTCATCGAGAGTCACGCTCGCGACGCGAGCCCGGCGCGCACGTTTCACCCATCCCTCGATGGTTCGACTGCTGTAGCCGGTCAGCTCCGTGGCCTCATCTGGCTTGATGCCAGAGAGAAGCGCGACTGCGACGGCCTCGCGTGCCGCTCTCACAAGGTCAGCAGTCTGCTGCCTAAGTGAGGCACGCTCCTGCGAGATTCTCTCCAAGTCGGCTTTGATCTGTGCGACAGCATCGTCAACTTCGCCGGGTGCCATGGTGCCCAATCATGCCGATCTCTATACGGGACGGTAGCTACCTCAAAAGAAGAGATCGACATGCCGACGCCTACTTTCGAAATCCTTCCACGCCCGAAGGTTACTCGTATCAAAAGAGCCCATTCCTTCGAGGCCTGCCATCCCGAAATATCCGGCCAATCCGTGATATCTGCCATCTAGATGGGAAAGGCGCCGAAGCGCATATGCGATCATCCTTCCAATAGGAGACGTATCGACACTTTTTCCGTCAAATCCAGTGAACGATGGGCCCGAATAGTAGCTGATAACTCCCGGACCGTAGACATCCTCATCCGAATCTGTGCGAAGAACCCATGATCCCAGATCTGCAATGCACAAAAAGTCGAGCGAGTTATTTGGGTGGCCGACATGAGTTCTATCACCCTCTGCAAGCATGCCCGAGATCGCGTCCACCACTTCCAGCTTGTCAGCTTTCCATGAGTGAGAGTGAGCCACTAGTCCGTAAGTTACTTCCTTCCCATGCGCCCTATAGATGGCCTCTTTTGCGCGACTGGCGCTTGCGATCGTCTTCTCGATATGCTGCGCCTTCAGGGTCGACTTGCACTCAAAGATGGCCATCACCTCCGAAGCGAGATGCATCTTCTTAGTCAGCATTCCGCGCGGATAAAGGGGAGAAAGGGCCACGATATCGACTTGATCAGTCGCCTCTCCGTCGCCGCAAAGAACTCGCCCCTTCGTGGCGATTTGCAAATCCCCGGGGAGCCACTTCCTTAAGAGTGACGCCCAATTCTCTTCGCCTTCATCCCCGGCCGTCCCTGGATCTTCCATGGCACGTGCACGGATTCGCTCATATTCGAGCTGCATTTCCATGGTTGCCTGCTTGAAATAGGAAACTAGCTCCCGCTGGCTCACTACTCTCCCCTCGTGCCCATATCGGCCGGTTCATCAATTCTGTCACCGCGCGTGCAGCATGTCTGCAGAATCAGGAGATCGACTAACCCGTCGAGAGCTGCGCTGGCGAGTGATCGCGGCTCAGCAGAAGCCCTACGCGCAGGGCTCTCTGCGCCCCCGAGGGGCCAGCCTGGCTGCTGGCTGCCTCGCCGAGTGAGTACCCGTGATCCAGTAGAACGGCATTCAGCATGCGACCCGGAAGGCTCAGATGACAGATGTTTTATCGAGGGACGGCGGCGGCGGATGTGTCGCCACGATGTCGCTCATGCCTCGACGTTTCGGGCACCGAACATCAGGAGCTTGAACATCAGGTCAGGGCATCCGCGATGAGCTGCATCGAGTCCACGATCACCACGGCGCCGGCGGCGGCCAGCTTGGCATCCTTCCCCGGTTTGTTGGCGTAGCCGATCGTCGGGATGCTGGCAGCCTCCCCGGCCTCGACATCCCGCGCCGCGTCCCCGACGAAGACGCATTGCTCCGGCCTGGTGCCCGCAGCTTCCATAGCTTCGAGCAGAAGGCGCGGGTTCGGCTTCATGGACGAGGGGTCGCCCGGGGCGCGCCCGAAGACTCCGGCCACGTAGTCGCGGAGACCGTGCTTGGCGAGGTAGGTCTCGATGGCCACGCCCGCGTTGTTGCTGACCACGGAGACCAGCCGACCGGAGCAGACGGCAGCTCGCAGAACCGATTCTCCGCCCGGAGTTGGGCAGGCGACCCGGACGGCTTCGGTCTCCAGCGCGGCCAGCGCGGCGTCCGTGCTCTCCGTGAGACCGGGCCGAGCGTCCGCGACCAGGCGGAGCAGGGCAAGCGGGTCGTTCTCCGCCTCCGCCCCGGCCGGGGCCTGCTCGCCCGCGGCGAGAAGGCCCTCGCGGAGTCGGCGCGCAACCTCCGGAGCGGGAAGGCCGGCGAAGACCGAGCAGACCGGGCCGTCAAAGTCTAGGAGGATGTGCTTCACCGGCCTTAGCACGTCCGCGAGTTGCTGAGGAGTGGCGGTCATGGCTGCCGCTCGTAGGCGATCGTGGACCACACGCTGTCGAACCACATCTGGGCCTGCTGGACGTACTGCGATCCGAGCGAGGCGTCGTCCGGGCCGGCGGCGTGGTGGAACAGGGTGGTGTCCTTGCCGGTCACGTCGTAGAAGGTGTGGGCGGTGTCGTCGATCGACACGGTGCGCTCGCGGAGCGGGTAGAAGCCGAAGAACGCCTCCGACCGGTTCAGGATGTACAGCTTGAACAGGCTGGACGCCCGGTGCACCTTGACCTGGACGCTCGCCTTCTGGACAAGGCCCAGCTCGGCCAGCATCTCCACCGAGTGCGCGATGCCGCCGGCGTTCGTCAGGGCGATGTTGCGAGCGCGCTCCCGGAGGGCGGCCTCGTCCTGAAGCCCGTCGACCAGGACCGGCACGGCCATCGGCGCCGTGGTGTCCGGCAACAGCAGGCGGACCGTGATGGATTCCGGCGCCAGCCGGCCGGAGCGGACCTTGTCGAGCGGCTCCTGCAGCGCGTTGTGCAGCGTCTCGCTGGAGAAGCCGGCGAAGTCGAGGGTCACCTGCTGCTGCTCGAAGGCCGCTTCGAGGTGAGGCCGCAGCCCGACCGGCCGAGAGGTGCGCTCCCGTACGAAGGAGCCGCTCCCCTGCCGGGTCACGATCAGCCCCTCGGTGCGGAGCAGGTCGAGCGCCTTGTCCACCGTGCCGCGCGCCACGCCGAAGTGCTTCGCCAGCTCGGGGCCGGAGGGGAGCTTGTCGCCGGTCTCGAAGCCCGGCTTCTTCGTGAGGATCGAGGCCCGCAGAGAGCTGCCGACCTGCTGATACGGGGGGCGAGAGTCATCCGGGTCTAGGGCCATGGGCCAATGCTAGGGGAGGTGCCCAACAGGCGCGAGAAACCCAACTCTCTTGACCTGCCTAAGCAGGTTGTCTATGTTGTGCGTGTCGCACCAAGTGAGACAGGGGCGACACAGAGGGGCCTTCTTTGGGCTGCTCTGAGCTGCACAAATGCGCCTATGGGGATAGGCGAAGGGGCCCGGGACAGATCGGGCCGAGGTCGACCGCGCCTTGGCATGCGGATGGCATGGACCGAGAGGTCCGCGTCTGCCTTGAAAGACGCACCCCCCCGCCAGTTCACCGCCGAACTCCTCGGCGCCGGACCGGCGCGGTCTCAGCGAACGAGTGTCTTTGGTCCCCGATCCGCGCCGCCTGCGGCGGATCGGGGGTCATGGCTGCTCGTGACATGACGAGTAGCTGGCCCTGGTTTCGGGGCCGCCGCGCTTTCCTTGGCCGGGCGCGCGGCAGCCCCTGGGGCCCACCTCCCACTGGAAGAGGTAGACCCGTGAAGTCGATTGTTGCAGGTCAACACGCCTTGGGTACCGAGGAGTTCGCGGAGCTGGCGTTGGACGTGGACGAGGAGCTGTTCGCCGGCGTGGCCGGCGAGTCGGCGGTCGAGTGCCAGGCCCGGTTGGACGTGGCGTACGCGGTGCTGGCGGACCTGCGCCGGGAGGACCCGGAGCTGGCCGCCTTCGCCGAGCAGCAGCTGAAGATGGCGCCGGTGCCGCTGCGGCGCCCGGCAGTCATCCGCCGCACCGCGAGCATCGAGCGGGTGGCCGCGTGAGCACCGGACTCGCACTCACGACGCTCACGTCCGCTCACGACGCGCTCACGACGCGCTCTCCGCTCATCGGGCGGTGGCCGCGGTGAGGGCACCGATGAGCCAGGAACAGATCCGCTCGGCCGAGAAGGCGCTGGCGGTCGGCACGTGGACGATCACGCTCGGAGCGGTCCTCTACAGCGTGCTCACGGTGACCCCGCTCATGTCCCACCACACCCCGAAGGACTGGGGGTGGACGGCTCCGATCCTGCCGCTGGTCGTGGATGCAGCGGTGGTGATCGTGGTCCGGATGGACAGCACCCTCACCCGCCTCGACGGCGACGGCGGCCGGTGGCCGGCCGTGCTGCGCTGGATGACCGGCGCCATGACGGTGCTGCTCAACGTGGGTCAGTCCGCCCTGGACCACGACAAAGTCGGGGTGGCGGTCCACTCGGTGGCGCCACTGCTGCTGATCGTCACGGCGGAGACCTCTCTCGCCTACCGGCGGGCGATCGCCGCCGCTCTGACCGCGCGAGCGGCCCGTGAGCGCGATGAGCGCACAGAGCGAGAGCGCCGTCAGGAGGAGCGCCTCCGGCAGGAACGCGAGGACCGGCTGGCGGACTTTGCGCGGGCCGAGCAGCGCGAGCGTGAGCGCCGTGAGCACGACGAGCGGATGGCCGACAAGCAGCGTGAGCACGAGGAGCGCATGGCCCGCGAACAGCGGGACGAGCAGGCCCGCCGGGACGCCGCCGACCGCGACGAACGGCAGCGCCGGCAGGACGCCGAGCGGGTCGAGCGTGAACGCCGTGAGCGCGAGGTGAGCGAGCGTGAACGCCGTGAGCGCGAGCGTGAGCAGGACGCCGAGCGGGAGATCGAGCAGCTCCGGAAGAAACTCCTCACCGCCCCCGCCGTGGACGGGCGACTGCCCGAGGACCAGGCCCGGATGAAGGTCCAGGACTGCGTCGTGGCCCGCATCCCGCAGCGCCGGGCGGTCGAGCTGACCGGCTGGTCCGCCGGATGGATCGCCAGCCGCTACCAGGAACTGCGCTCCACCGAGCCCCCCGCCCTGCACGCCGTACCCGGCACCGACGAGACCACCGCGCCCGAGGAGCAGGCATCGTGACCACCAGCATCGAGACCACCGCCGTTGCCAGCGACCAGGTCAGCGCCGCCAGCGCCCTGCTGGCCATCCTCACCGCTCACCCGAGCCTGCCCGCCCCGGACGTCCAGCTGAAGGTGACGTCCGCGCCGGGCACGTACGACTGGACGTGGGGGCTGTACATCGCCCTGCACTACGGCCTCGGCCAGTTCGAGCAGTGGCGGGCCGCCCTCGGTCTCGACCCCGCCACCGTCGAGCAGAAGCAGCACGGCATGACCGCCTGGCTGATCGCCACCGGCACCCACAGTGGCGTCCCGGTCGAACTGTATGGCTTCTACCCGCACGACACGGACGACGAGCGGTAGGTCGCCGACAGCGCTGGGACGCGGACGGCACCCGCCGGATGGCACCTGCCTGACCTGCGCCGACAGCACCGCCGTCGCGGCCCGCAGCCTCCCCACACCTGCTCGGCTGATCCTCAGCAAGGAGATCACTGTCATGGCCCTGACCATGATCGCACCCCCCGCCCCCCCGATCACTCCCGAAGACCGCACCCGCGCCGCCGCCGGCGCCGACCGCGTGCTGACCGTCCAGGTCGGCAAGACGGGCGGTGCCCGGTGAACACGCTCAAGCAGGTGCCCGGTCTGGGCATCGCTCGCCTCGACCACGGCGGCCTCGCCTACCGGCTCGCCGAGCCGCTGACGATCGATGAGGTCGCCGGCCTGCTCCGCGAGACCTGGTGCCGCCGCCTGACGGTCTCCGACGCCTCCGCCGACGGCGAGCGCCCCGCCGAGTTCCGTGCGCTCTGCGAGCTGGACGGCGAGCCGTTCGTCCTCGTCGGCCGGATCGGGGAGGGCGCCTGATGTTCGGCATCGGCAAGAAGCAGCCCGCCCAGCCCCAGCCCCGCCAGCAGCGGAGGGCGAAGGCCGTCCGCGAGGCGGACCGGGCCGGGCACGCCGCCATCAACGCCCGCCCCGAGAACCGCAGCACCGCCCCCGGCCCCGGGCCGATCCCCCGCCGCTGGTGGCTCTCCTCCTGACCCGCCATCGGGCCCGGCTACGGCCGGGCCCGCTACCTGCCAATGGAGGCAGACCGTGATCTACCTGGTTCTGCTGCTGATCCTGGTCGACGCCGGGATCGGACTGTGGGCCCTGCGCGAGCTGGCCCGCCGGGGGTGGTACCGGTGACCGTTCCCCCGCCCCCGACCCAGCCGCCGACCGTCGGCATGCCCGACGCCGAACCCGAGCCCGTTGTCGAGTGGTGGCGCAGGAGCGGTCCGTGGAGCCAGCGCACCGCTCCCGAACCCGAGGCCGAGCCCGTCGACCTCCGCAAAACCGCCCCCGACGACGCCGGCGAGGACCAGGCCGACGAGGACCAGGGCGACGAGGCCGGCCCCGCCGACCCGCAGCAGCCCGTCCCGCCGCCCGCCCCCTCCTACGACATGGACAGCCTGGTGAACCGCCTGGGCCTGCTGATCAGTGAGACGCCCGAAGAGCGGGCCGAGCGGATCCGCAACGAACGCGAGGACTGGTACCGGCGACAGGGGGAAACCCCCGACCAGCGCAAGGCCCGGCACCGGTCCGAGCGGCTGGCCCAGCGCCACAAGGCCTCGGTGCTGTGGCGCCAGCCCCAGTCCGAGCGCGCCCGCCGCTTCCGCCGCTGGTGCATCCTCACCACCGCCTCCGCCGTGGTCGGCTTCAACGTCGGCGCCGTCCAGCTGGCCGCCCACCTGCCCCTCACCGTCGCCGCGTTCGCCGCGGCCGGCGCCTGGGTCCTCGACCTGCGCATGCGCAGGTGGGGCCACGTCCGGGTGTCCGAGGTCCGCGGCCCCGGCGCCCTCACCGTCCTGGTCCTCGTCCGGGTGCCGCTCGCCTCCGCCCTGGTCGGCGCCCTCGGCCTGGCCCCGTTGATCACCCTCCTCTCCAGCTCCCACCACTGACCGTCAGGAGATCGCCATGGACACCCAGCTGCTCGGCTCGTTCGGCTCCGGCGGCCTCTGCCTGGCCATCGCCGTGTGGATCATCCTCGGCAGCCGCAAGGCCGAGAAGCAGGGCAAGCTCGCCAAGAAGCACAAGGACGAGCACACCGCCTGGCTCATGATCGTCTTCGGCATCTTCGCGGCCGGTGCCGGACAGGCCTTCAGCGCACCGGGCACGGTCGGCGACGCCCTCACCCACGCCTTCACCTCGCAGAGCCAGGCGTTCGGCAACGTCGGCGCCGGCGCGGTCGCCGCGATCCTGACCCTTGCCCTGTTCGGCACCAAGCCCGGCCCGTGGAAGGACAGCATCCTCGGCGCCACCGTGCCCTCCGTCTACGCCGCCGCCGGCGGGATCTGGGCCCTGCCGCTCACCGTGATCGGCTCGGTCCTCAAGGGCCTGGTCGGTGCCTGATGAAGTTGCACCGCTACCTCGAAGGTGTGTCGGTCACCGCGTTCGGCCTGGGCAACAGGCTGATCATCCGGGCCGTCCGGCCTCACGCCGAGAAGGTCACCGTCACCCGCCAGCAGGTCGGGGGAGCGCTCGCCCTCGGCCTCTTCCTCTCCCCCGTCCTGGCCCGGCCCGTCGCCCGGTACGCGCCGACCACGATCACCGTCCTCCTCGTCCTGTGGGTGGTCGTGGCGGTCGTGGTCGGCAACACCGAAGCCGCCGCCGAACTGGCCGAGGCCGACCAGGCCGCGAAGGAGAAGGCGGCCAAGGCCAAGACCGGGGACCAGGGAGAGGCCTCCACCGAGGCCGGGCCGGACGACTCCGACGACCAGGACGACGAGCTCCAGGACGCCCCCGTCGACGCCGACCTTCACGCCCTCATTCGGCACGTCGCCGGGATGTCCGACCAGGGCACCGCCGCACACCTCTCCCAGGTCCTGGAGGAGGGCCAGGCGAGGGGTCTGTTCGGTGGCTGGAAGGTCCCCGACCTGAGGGCCCACCTGGAGGGCCTGGGGGTGGCCCTGGTCGAGGGCAAGAAGCTCACCTTCAACGGGCGCCAGCGCAACCGCCTCGCGGTGCTGCTGGACGCCCTTCCCGAGGCCGCCCCGGGCACCGTCCCGGCGGTCGCCCAGAAGGCCGCCTGAGCCCCTCTCCCCCACCCCCTCCTGACACCCCCTCTCGGACGCCGGTAGGGCGGTAGGAACCGCAGGTCAGCGCGCGCCTACCGCCCTCCCTACCGGCCCCCTACCTACCGCCCTACCCCACCAATCGACACCCCCTCAGCAGCCTGGCGTCGCGGCCCCGCGACGGCCGCCGCGCCGGGCTGCCCGCTGAAAGGCATCACCGTGCACGACGACTACGACGAGTTCGACGCCGCCGACTGGGCGCCGGGCGAGTGCGACCACTGCACCGGCGGCGAGCCCGTCGAAACGCCGCTCGGACTCATCTACTGCGCCTGCCAGATCGGCCAGGGCGCCGCTCCCGAGGACTGCCTCTGCGGCCCCGAGGACGACTGACCGACACAGCACGAAGCCCCGCAGCAACCGTCGACCTTGCCGGGTGACGGGCGGTTGCTGCGGGGCCAATCCGATCCCTCTCAGAGACCAGAGGACTCCAGCATGCCCGGAAACACCACCTCGCCGCAGCCCCGCTGCGAGGCCGCTCACCTCGGCGACGCCAGCCCCTGCGAGGGCCCGCGCGACGCCGTGACCGTCCTCAACCGGCACGGCGACGCCGCCAAGGCCTGCGTGCACCACGGCGCGCGCCTGTACGCCAGCCTCGTCGACCCGCGCGTCCACGTCGGCAGCGTCCCCGACGCTGCCATCGAGGTCTACTACCGCGCCCAGACCACCTCCGCGTTCGCCTGGCTCGACCACCACCAGCTCCCCGACGAGGAGGAGCGGTGACCGAGAACTCCTTGAACGTGATCCCGTTCCGGCCGGAGCCCGCTGACGTGAAGGCCGCCGAGCAGGCCGTGATCGGCGCCGCCCTGCTCGACCCCGCCCAGATCCCGGCGCTGGCCGCCCAGCTCGGCGATCCGAGCGCGTTCTACCACCCCGCGCACGAGACGATCTGGCGCGCCATCACCCGGATGGCCGGCGGCGAGCGGCCGGTCGACCCGATGCTGCTGGCCGGCGTCCTGCGCGCCCAGGGCGACCTGGGCCGCGTCGGCGGGCCCGGCTACCTGCACGCCTGCGTCGAGGCGACCCCGACCGCCGCCAACGGCGACTACTACGCCGAGATCGTGCGCCTCGCCGCCGAGCGCCGCCGGATCGGCACCGCCACCAGCCGCCTCGCCAACATGGCCATGGCTGGCGAGGACCAGGCCGACCTGGACGCCGTCCGCACCGCTGCCCTCTCGATGCTCGCCGACCTCGCCGCCGGAGACACCTGGCTCGACCCCGTCCCGCTCGGCTCTCACGGCGCCCTGCCGACCTTCCCCGTCCAGGCCCTGCCCGGATGGGTCGGCGCCTACGTCGCCGCGGTCGCCGAGTTCACCCAGACCCCGCCCGATGCCGCCGCCACCATGGCCCTCGCCGCCCTGTCGACCGCCGCTGGCGGCCGGGTGAACGTGGAGATCCGGCCCGGCTGGCGCGAGCAGTCCAACCTCTACCTGACCTGCGCGATGCCCCCGGCCAGCCGGAAGTCCGACGTGTTCGCGTTCACGATGGGCCCGGTCTACAAGGTCGAGGCGGAGCTTCAGGCCGGCGCCAGGGCGGTGATCATCGAGGCCGAGACCGCCAAGGACGCCGCGCTCGCGGAGGTCGACGCCCTGATGGCCAAGGCCCGCAAGAACCCCGACCTCGACCGCTCCCGGCTCGTCGCGGAGATCTCCGCCGCGAAGATGCTCGCCGAGGAGATCGCCGTCCCGCCGAGCCCGCGCCTGACGCTGTCCGGGGACATCACCCCGGAGACCGTCACCAGCCAGCTCGCCGTCCACCGGTGCCTGGCCGCGCTCTCCCCGGAGGGCGACCTGTTCGACAGCATGGTCGGCCGCTACAGCAGCAAGCCGAACCTGGGGGTGTTCCTCCAGGCGCACAAGGGCGAGCGGCTCCAGTCCGACCGCATCACCCGCGAGCAGCCCACGGTCGACAAGCCCGCCCTCACCATCGGCGTGACCCCGCAGCCCGCCGTCCTCCAGGAACTCGGCACCGCCCCCGGAGCCCGCGACCGGGGCCTGCTCGCTCGCTTCCTCTACTCCCTGCCGCCCTCCAACCTGGGCTACCGCAAGGTCCGTACCGCGCCGATCCCGGAGAAGGTCGCGAACGCCTACGACCGCAACCTGACCCGCCTGCTCCGCGCCATGACCGACCTCACCGACCCGGTCACCGTGCTCATGGACCAGGCCGCCGACCTCGCCATCGAGCGCCTCCAGGAGCGCGTAGAGGTCCAGCTCCGCCCCGACCAGCCGCTCGCCCACATCAAGGACTGGGCCGGCAAGCTCGTCGGCCACATCGCGCGAATCGCCGTTCTGCTCCACCTCGCCGACCACATCGCCTCCGACCGGGACAGCAACGCCTGGCGCGCCGGCCTGGAGGCCGCCGTCGTCGACCGCGCCGCCGAGATCGCTGACTACTACACCGCTCACACCCTCGCGGTCTTCGACCTCATCGCCGCCGACCCCGCCACCGAGGACGCCCACGCCCTCCTCCAGTGGCTCCAGCGGCCGAAGAAGGACGGCACCCACCGCACCCACATCAAGGCCCACGACGCCGTCGCGTCGTCCCGGCGGTTCAAGAAGGTCGCCGACGTCGAACCCGCCCTGCACCTGCTGGCACAGCACGGCTGGCTCCGCACCGACCAGCCCACCGCCAACGGTCAGCGCGGCCGCCCCCAGGCCGTCACCTACCGCGTCCACCCGGCCGTGAGCACCCCCACGGCTCCGGACGCGACTGCGTAACCGTCAGGGATGTCAGGGCAAAGCCCTGACCAGGCCAATCGCCACCAGACGGCCCGCCAGGGAACGTCAGGGCTGTCAGGGGATTCCGGGTATCCCCTGACAGCCCTGACAACTCCTGACGCCCCGGCAGGGGCCATATCCGCAGGTCAGCGAGTTCCCCTGACAGCCCTGATGCTTTCCGCCCTCCGCGTCCGCCCGCGAGAGGGCTCACAACACGCCACAGGCATCAATCCGCACCCACAGCAGGAGACTTCGCCATGCCCAAGCGCGAACTGCTCAAGCTCCCCGTCGTGCTCGCCGAACTCGGCATGTCCCGTGCCGCCTTCTACCGGATGCGCGCCCGAGGCCAGGCGCCGCGCCTTATCAAGCTCCCCAACGGCCAGGTCCGGGTCGACCGGGCTGACTTGGACTCGTGGCTCGCCGCCTGCGAGGTGGCCGCCTGATGCCCACCTCGTACAAGGTCAAGTTCTGGGACCACCGACACCGCCCGGACCGGCGGGCCCCCTGGATGGTCCGCTGGACCGTCGCGGGGCGGGAGTTCTCCGAGTCCTTCCTGACCAAGACCGCGGCCGACGGCCGGAAGTCCGAGCTGATCTCCGCCCTCCGCGACGGGCAGCCGTTCGACGTCGACCGGGGCCTGCCGCTCTCCGAGCTCCGCAGAGAGAAGCAGATCACCTGGTACGAGCTCGGCAGGCGGTACGTCGAGGCCCGGTGGGAAGGGGCTCCGGCCAAGACCCGCACGACCTGGGCCGACGCCCTCGCCACGGTCACGTTCGAGCTGGTGAAGTCGAAGGCCGGCATGCCGGACAAGCGGATCGTCCGCCGGGCGCTCTACAGCTGGGCGTTCAACGTGAACGCGTGGGAGGAGGAGCCGCCGGCGGACTGGGCCAAGGCCTTGGCCTGGGTGCAGAAGCAGTCCGTGTCGGTCTCCGCCTTCGAGGAGCCGCCGATGGTGCGCCGACTGCTGAACGCCCTCGCGGTGAAGCTCGACGGCAAGAAGGCCGCCCCCTCGGTCATCCTGCGCAAGCGCCGCATCCTCGGCCACCTCTTCGGCTACGCCGTGGAGGAGGGCTACTTGACCGCCAACCCCTTCCCGACCGTCCAGTGGCAGCCGCCGGAGACCGAGGAGGAGGTCGACCCCGGCGTGGTCGTCAACGAGGACCAGGCCGCGGCGCTGATCGAGGCGGCCGGACGCCAGGGGAAGCGCGGGGCGCACCTCCGGGCCTTCTTCGCCTGCCTCTACTACGGCTGGCTGCGGCCGGCCGAGGCCGTGTTCCTCACGCTCGCCCGCTGCCACCTCCCGGTCGAGGGATGGGGCTACGTCGTCCTGGACGAGACCCGGCCGCGGGTCGGCTCGTCCTGGACGGACGACGGGACGTCGCACGACAAGCGCGGGCTCAAGCACCGGGCCGAGAAGGCGACCCGGCGCGTCCCGGTCCCGCCCGAGCTGGTGGCGATCCTGCGGGAGCACATCGAGGCCTTCGGTGCGGCACCCGACGGGCGGCTGTTCCGGACGTCCCGGGGCGGGATGGTGCAGGAGAGCGGCTACGGAGTCGTCTGGCAGCGGGCCCGGGCCGAGGTGCTGTCGCCAGCCGACTGCGCGACGAAGCTCGGCAAGCGCCCGTACGACCTGCGGCACGCCGGGATCTCGCTCGGGCTGAACTCCGGAGTCGACCCAACGGAGGTCGCCCGGCGGGCGGGGCACAGCGTCGCCGTCATGCTCCGGGTCTACGCGAAGTGCCTGCACGGCACCGTCGAGTACGCCAACGAGCTGATCTCGAAGCGGCTCAACCGGAACCGCCCGGCGCCGCCGGCCCCGGATCCTGGTCCGTAGCTGGTCCGTATGCGCTGGTCAGGACTGGGATCCGGGCGAAACCAGGTGAGACAAACCACCCAAAACGACCATCCGGCGTGACCGGCGTTCGAACGCAACGAAACAGGCCCTGATCCGCGTTTCCGCAGATCAGGGCCTGTTTTCTATCCTGTGGCTGGTGCAGGGTTCGAACCTGCGTAGCTTGCGCGGCAGATTTACAGTCTGCTCCCTTTGGCCGCTCGGGCAACCAGCCAGGATCTTCGTTTCCCGGGGCGTTCACCCCGTTCGACTTGGTAAACCATACCCGATCCCGGGGGGTGCTCCGCCACTCGATAGATCACGCGACGATCAAGAAGCCGGGGGCCGCCGCTACGGGCGGGGCCGGTGTGGCGCTGGATAGGCTGGGACCGCGGGCACCCGGTGTGGCGGGCCCGCGCCAGTGAAGCCAGAGCATCAAGGAGACCAACACCCATGGCCGACTCCAGTTTCGACATCGTCTCGAAGGTCGAGTGGCAGGAGGTCGACAACGCGATCAACCAGACCTCCCGCGAGATCGCGACGCGCTTCGACTTCAAGAACGTGGGCGCCGAGATCAGCCGCTCCGGCGAGAAGATCGAGATGAAGGCGAACGGCGAGGAGCGTGTGCGCGCCGTCCTCGACATCCTCCAGACCAAGTTCGTCAAGCGCGGCCTGTCGCTGAAGGCGCTGGACGCCAACGAGCCGCAGCTGTCCGGCAAGGAGTACAAGATCTTCGCCAACATCAAGGAGGGCATCACCACGGAGGACGCGAAGAAGGTCGCGAAGATCATCCGTGACGAGGGCCCGAAGGGTGTCAAGGCGCAGGTCCAGGGCGACGAGCTGCGCGTCAGCTCGAAGAGCCGCGACGACCTCCAGGCCGTGCAGGCCCTGCTCAAGGGCAAGGACCTGGACTTCGCGATCCAGTACGTGAACTACCGCTAGTACGGGGCCCCGGCCGGCGAGGACGCGGGCTCGGAGCGGCCACGGGACGCAACGGGGGCGCGGCACCGAAACCTTCTTCTGTGCCGCGCCCCCGTTCCTTGCGCCCGTCCGGCCGCAGAGGCTCGGGGCGCCCGCACCCGGTTCAGCCGGCCGACTCCGCCCAGCCGTCGGTGCTGCGGCGCCTGGCCAGGCCGACCGACTCGAACTCGTCCGCCAGCCCCTCCTCGGTGCGCGCGCCGATGCCCCGCAGGGCGCGGGAGATCGGGGTGCCTTCGGCCGGCGCGGGCTCGAACTCGCCGATGGTGAGCGGACCGAGGACGACCTTGCCGTCCGTCCAGACGGCGGCGCGCTGGGTGCCGCTGCCGCCGAAGTACTCCGCCTCGACACAGGCGATCGGACCGGCCTTCGACCAGGCGGCCAGCCGGAGTTCGAAGCCGTCCGAGTGCCAGCCGAACCCGGCCCCGCCGCCGCCCCGCCTGCGCACGCTGCCGTCCCCCTGGAGCGCGGCGAGGACGGCGGGGGTGACCGGGATCAGCGCCAATCCCTGCCGCAACGGCACCACCCTGGCGGCCGGGACCTCCGCCGCGGCGACCGTCAGCAGCTCCGATGTTCCTATCAGCGCCTGGAGTTCGTAGGACATGCCGGACATGGTGTCCCACCGCGCCGACAGTCGGCCCGGAATTTATGATTCCGTGCCCGGTCGGAGACCGTAGAGCAGGGTGAAGACGGTCACGTCCAGCGCGTCCTCGGCCGTACTCGGCCCTTCCTCGTTCAGTTCGTCGAAGATTCCGGCCAGTTGGGAGCGCAGCCGGTCCAGCCGGTCCGGGCTGAGCCGCAGCGCGAAGTCCGCGAACAGCCCGGACGGCGGGCCCGAGCCGCCCGACGGCCGGCCGAAGTCCAGCCGGCCTTCGGCGATCCTGACGCGGAAGTCGGTCCGCACCCGGTCCATCGCGGCCAGCATGGCGTCGTACGCCCCTGAACGGGCCGGGGAGTCGGCGGTGAACATCTCCGGCGCCAGCCGGATCGCTCCCTGGGCGACCCGGTAGCGGCTCTCCACGATGCCGGAGACCAGCCGGGTGCCGGCCACCAGGACCAGCCCGGCCTTCTCCAGCTGCCTGATGTGCCGGTAGAGCTTGGTCTGCGGCTCGTCGAGCCGGGCGGCGAGCTCCTTGGCCGTCAGCGGGCGGTCCTCGGAGGACTGCAGGGCGCCGAGGATGGCCAGGCGCAGCGGGTCGGCCAGCGCCTTGAGCACGGCGACATCGGACACCTGGCGCTCCTTGACCCAGGTGACGGGCTGCTGTTCGCCGCTGTCGGCGGGTTCCGGTGCGTGCTCGGCCACGGGCCCACCCTTCCAGATCGCCCGCTCCGTCGGCAATCACGTCGCGGTGAGCGCTCACCGCTGAGCCATCGATCACCATTCCACTACCAATCAGTCTTGCGTGAGCAATCATGATTGCGTAACCATTCACTTCAACGTGAACGATGGCGAGAGCGCGAACGATGGAGGCCGGACATGACGGACCAGCCGACGGCGACGACAGCGGCGCACCCCGAACCGGCCGACCCGCCTCCGCCCGTACCGCCTGCGCCCGCACCTCCTCCGCTCGTACCGCTGCGGCGCAACCTGCGGTTCCAGGCCCTCTGGGCCGGCCAGGCCTCCGCGACCCTCGGCATGGTGATCGGCGACACCGCCTTCCCCCTGCTGGTCCTCGCGCTCACCGGCTCCTCCACCGCCGCCGGGGCCTTCGGCGCCGTACAGATGGCCACCACCCTGCTGCTGGGCGTCCACGGCGGCGTGGTGGCCGACCGGGTGGACCGCCGCCGGGTGCTGATCGCCGCCGACGGTGCCCGGCTGCTCGCCCTCGCCAGCGTCCCGGCCGCCCTGGCGTTCGGCCCGCCGAACCTGGTCCACCTGCTGCTGGTCGCCGCCGTGATCGGCGCGACCGTCTCCTACAGCGGCCCGGTCCGGCTGCTCGCACTGCGCTCGGTGGTCCCGCCGGAGCAGTTGTCCCAGGCGCTGGCCCAGGACGAGGCCCGGATGAGCGGCGCCGCGCTGGCCGGACCGCCGCTGGCCGGGTTCCTGTTCGGGCTCGGCCGCGCGGTCCCCTTCCTCGGGGCCGCACTCGCCTCACTGCTCGCGCTGGCCGCCGCCCTCGTGGTGCGCTTCCCCAGCCCGCACGAGTCCGGGACTGCCGGCCGGAGCGCCGGGGGCAACGCCCTGGCCGGCTTCCGCGTCCTCGCCGCCTCCCCGCTGCTGCGGACCGCCCTGGCCGTCCTGCTGGTGATCAATCTGACCGGGGCCGCGCTGCTGCTGCCCGTCATGGTGCTGCTGCGCGAACACGGCACCGGCAGCGCCGGGATCGGCCTGGCCCTGGCCGGCGAGGCGGTCGGGGCGCTGGCCGGCACCGTCCTGGTCGCCCGGCTGCACCGACTGGCCGGCCCCGGCGTGCTGCTGCTGGCGGTGGCCTGGAGCGCCGTACCCGTCCCGCTGGCGCCGCTGCTGCCCGGCGGGGCGCCGACCGTCTTCGCCGCCCTGTTCGTGTTCGGGGCGGGCGTGCCGTCCCTGCGGGTGATGCTCGACCTGCTGGTCTTCCGCCAGGTGCCGGACGCGCTGCGCGGCCGGGTGATCGCGGCGACCATGACGCTGCTCACGGCCGGCATGCCCGCCGGGACCTTCGTCGCCGGCCTGCTGCTGGACCGCTCCTCCCCCGCCACCGTGCTGGTCGCGATCAGCGCCCTGCTCGCCGCCGCCCTGCTGGCCGCGACCGCGAGCCCCACGCTGCGCCGCGCCACGTGGCCCGCCGCCGCGCCGGCCGCCGGACAGGACTGACGCCCCGGGCCTGCCGCCGGTCACCCGCACGGCCCCCGCCGCATGCGGCGGACCCGGCAACCGGGTGAACTGGCCGGGTACGGCTCGCCCCCGGGGTCCTCCCGGGGATCGGCCGCGACCCCGCGGCGCCGGACCGGGCGCCTGAACCCCCGCGCGGCTCACGCAGCCCCCACAACCCACGGCCGTGGGGCCGGCCGAGGCCGAGTGGCGCCGCGCCGGGAGGAGGACCGGATGAGTTCCACGGACACACCCCCGCCCGGTCGCGGCGGCACCGGCGACATCGGCGGCCCCGGCGGAACGGCCGCCACCCGACGACCGTCCTGGCCGGCGCTCGCCCTGCTGGCCGCCGCCGCGCTGGCCGCTCTGCGCCACGTCCGGGCCGTGGCCCACGGCCCGGTCCTCGCCCTGCCGCACCTCACCCTGCCCCCGAGGAACCCGTCCAAGGCCCAACCCGGGCCACCCCGGGCCGCCGGCAAGGGCCCGCCCCACCGCCCGGATCGCGCCGCACGCCCCCCTCGGGCTTCACCAACTCCACCGCCAAGTGATGGAGTTGACGCGACGGAGGCTCAGCAGAGCCCGTCCGGCCGCAGAGGAGGAACCACCGTGCCCCGCCCCTTCACCGTCGAGGACCACACCGCCCGGATGGCCCGCGCCACCGCCGAGGCCACCGCCGCCGGACTGTCCGGCCTGGTCGTCGCCCCCGGCCCCGACCTGGCCTACCTGTGCGGCTACACGCCCACCGCGATCACCGAGCGGCTGACCGCCCTCGTCCTCGCCGCCGGACGCGAACCCACGCTGGTCGTCCCCACGTTGGAGCGACCGGACGCCGAGAAGGCGGTCGGCGCCCCGGCCGTCCGGCTGCTCGACTGGTCCGACGGCGCGGACCCGTTCGCCACCGCGGGCCCGCTGCTCGACCCGGCCGGGCGGTACGGCGTCTCCGACAACACCTGGGCGCTGCACCTGCTCGGTTTCCAGGCCGCGCTGCCCGGCGTCTCCTTCACCTCGCTCACCGAGACGCTGCCGATGCTGCGCGCCGTCAAGGACACCGAGGAGCTGAAGCGCCTGGCCTCGGCCGGCGGCGCGGCGGACGCCGCCTACCGGGGCATCCTGGAGGTCGACTTCGCCGGCCGCCGGGAGACCGACGTGGCCGCCGACCTCGGCGCGCTGCTCATCCAGTACGGGCACAGCCAGGTCGACTTCACCGTGGTCGGCTCCGGCCCGAACGGCGCCGACCCGCACCACGAGGCCGGTGACCGGGTCATCCGTACGGGTGACACCGTGGTGCTGGACTTCGGCGGTCTCAAGGACGGCTACGGCTCCGACACCACCCGGACGGTGCACGTCGGCCCGGACGTCCCGGACGAGGTGCGGAAGGTGCACGACCTGGTCCGGCTGGCCCAGCAGACCGCCTTCGAGGCGGTCCGCCCCGGGATCGGCTGCCAGGAGATCGACCGGATCGCCCGCCGCGTGATCACCGACGGCGGGTACGGCGAGTACTTCATCCACCGCACCGGGCACGGCATCGGCACCACCACGCACGAACCGCCGTACCTGGTCGAGGGCGAGGAACGGCCGCTGGTGCCCGGCATGTGCTTCTCGATCGAGCCCGGAATCTACCTGCCGGGCCGGTTCGGGGTGCGGATCGAGGACATCGTCACCGTCACCCCGGCCGGGGGCCGCCGCTTCAACAACACTCCGCACGAGCTGGGCATCGTGGCCTGACGGTGCCCCACCGGCGCCCGCCGGTGTCCGACGGCCGGTCGAACGGAGTGTCGAACCACCTGTCGACCCACCTGTCGAACCGTCCTTCGGATCGTCCGTCGAACCGGGTGTCGACCGGATCGAGCGTTCTTACGAACCGGTCATATTTCACCCAGAGTCCTCCAAGTTTGGGTTGGTAGGTTCGGTGCGCATGACCAAGACCCTCCCCCCGGCCCCGCACGACGTGCGGGCCGGGCAGCCGCGCCCGGTGCCTCCGCCCCGCCCACGCGTGACGGGCTGGTCGAGACTCCGCTGGCTGGCCTGGCCGCTCTACCTGACGTGCCTCCTCTGGTTCCTGCGCACCGAGGGCATCCCCTCCGCCAACGACGTGCTGTTCCTCTGGCTGATCGCCGCCCTGCTGACCGCCGCCGTGCACAGCGGGCACGGCCCCCGCGGCTTCTTCCTGGTCCTGCGCGACTGGGTCCCGGTGATGGCCGTGGTGTGGGCGTACTCGCTGCTGCGCGGCTACGGCGCGCACACCCCGTGGGCCCCGCACTGGCTGCCTCAGCTGCGCTTCGACGAGGTGCTCGGCTTCGGCGAGACCTGGACCGTCCGTCTCCAGCACGCCCTCTACACCCCCGGCTCGCCGCACTGGTACGACTACGCCGCGGTGGCCGTCTACCTCTCGCACTTCTTCGTCGTCTTCCTGCTGCTCGCGGTGCTCTGGCGGCGCGCGCACCACCGGTTCCGGCAGCTGCTGGCCGCCTACCTGACGCTCACCTTCGCGGGCTTCGCCACCTACCTCCTCTACCCGGCCGAGCCGCCGTGGCTGACCTCCCAGGCGGGCAACCTGCCGCACCTGTCCCGGGTGGTCTGGGAGGTGATCTCGTTGAGCGGGCTGCCGCAGGCCGACTCGCTGCTGGAGAACGGCAGCCAGTTCGCCAACGACGTCGCCGCGATGCCCTCGCTGCACTCCGCCTACCCGGCGATGCTGCTGTTCTTCTTCTGGCCCACCGCCAAGCGCTGGCTGCGGGCGGTGCTGGTCGCCTACCCGCTCGCGATGACCTTCACCCTGGTCTACGGCGCGGAGCACTTCATCATCGACGTCTTCGTCGGCTGGGCCTACGCGGCCGCGGTGGTGTACGGGCTGCGCCGGCTGCGCAACCGCCGTGCTGCCGTGGCCACTTCGGCTCCGGCCCCGGGTTCGGCCTCGGCTCTGGATCCGGCCTCCACACCGGCACCGGCCGCGGCCCCGGCGAAGGCTCCGGCGAAGGCTCCGGCGAAGGGCCCGGCAGACTTGGCCGGGTGAACCCGAGCGCACCGATGAAGCCCACCGCCGAGCAACTGCTGGCCGCCAAGGACACCACCATCCCGGACGTCTCCGGGCCCGGGCTGCGGGTGCTGTTCTGCGGCATCAACCCGGGCCTGTGGTCCGGCGCCACCGGCCACCACTTCGCCCGTCCCGGCAACCGCTTCTGGCCCGCCCTGCACCGATCCGGCTTCACCGGGCACCAGTACCGCCCGGACGAGCAGCGGGAGTTGCTCGCGCTCGGCCTGGGCATCACCAACGTCGCCCCGCGCACCACCGCCAAGGCGGACGAGCTGACCGCCGAGGAGCTGCGCGAGGGCGGCGCCGCACTGCGCGAACGGGTGCTGCGGCTGCGCCCGCGCGTCCTGGCCGTGCTCGGCATCGGCGCCTACCGGACGGCCTTCGGGCAGCGCCGGGCCGCGATCGGGCGCCAGCCGGAGGGCATCGGCGACACCGAGGTGTGGGTGCTGCCGAACCCCAGCGGACTCAACGCCCACTACACCCTGGACGGGCTGGCCGAGGAGTTCCGCAAACTCCGGGAGGCCGTCGAGGGCTCCACAGCCGCCGAAGGCTGAGCAGCCGCCGAAGGCTGAACGGCCGCCGGCGGCCCGCCCGGCAGCGGATCCTGCCCGCCGCGCTCACCCCGGCAGCAGGGCCAGGTCGAGCGCGGCGAGCCGGGCCGGGTCGGCGACCACCTCGTAGCCGGCCACCCGGCCGTCCGCCACCGTCACCCGCAGCACCAGCCGCAGCCGCCCGTCCGGGGCGATCAGGATGCCGGGCACCCCGTCCACCAGGGCCACCTCGCCGTAGCGGGCCCGGCGGCCGAAGACCGTGGTCTCCCGGGCGACGACCTCGGCGCCCCGGGCCACCAGCGCCCGGCCGGCGGGCAGCACGGCCGGATCGGCCCGGCGCACCACGTCCGGGGCCAGCACGGCCAGCAGGTCGGTCAGGTCCCCGCCCCGCGAGGCGGCCAGGAAGGCCTCCACCACCCGTCGGTGCCCGGCCAGCGGCTCCGGGGGCAGCGCGGCCGTCCCGCGCACCCGCTGCCTGGCCCGGCTGGCCAGCTTCTTGGCGGCCACCGGGGTCCGTCCGACGATCGGCGCGATCTGGTCGAAGGGCACCGCGAAGCCGTCGTGCAGCACGAAGGCGACCCGCTCGGCCGGGCCCAGCCGGTCCAGCACCACCAGCAGCGCCCGGCCCACCGACTCGACCAGCAGCGCCTCCCGCTCCGGCTCGGGGCCGCCGCCCGCCGTGTCCGGCAGCGCCTCGTCCGTCGGCTCCTCACGGCGCGCGGCGCGGGCCCGCAGCAGGTCCAGACAGATCCGGGAGACCACCGTGGTCAGCCAGCCGGGCAGGTTGTCGACCTCCGCGGGATCGGTGCGGGCCAGCCGCAGCCAGGCCTCCTGCACGGCGTCCTCGGCCTCGCCGGTCGAGCCGAGCATCCGCTGGGCGATCGCCCGCAGCCGGCCGCGCTCGGCCTCGAAGCGTTCCGCCGGCGCCCCGGCCCGCGCTCGCCCGGCCGTACCTGCCCCGGCCACCGCCCCCTCCCCCGTGCGTCCCGCAGCCGCCGCTCCCCCGCCCGCCGCTCCCGACATCGCGTTCCGGCCCATCGGTCACCTTTCCTCGACCCGGCTCGTCACCGCTATGACGATCCGTCCTCCTCCGAGGTGACCGGGAGACCACCATGACCTCCACCACGCTGCTCCACCTGGACTCCAGCATCAATCCGTCCGGTTCGGTCAGCAACGCCCTGACCGCCCGCTTCGCCGCCGCCTGGCGCGCCCGGCACGGCGCAGCCGCCCGGCACCGGTACCGCGACCTGGCCGCCGACCCGGTGCCGCGGGTGCGCGCCGCCTACGACACCCTCGGCCGCCGCACCGAGCGCAAGGGGGTGCTCCCGCTGGACGACATCGGCCGCCTCGCCGAGGGGCCGGACGAGGCCCACGAGTGGGCGCTCAGCCGCCCGCTGATCGAGGAGGTGCGGTCCGCCGACACCCTGCTGGTCGGCAGCCCGATGTACAACTACACCGTCTCCACCGGCCTCAAGTCGTGGATCGACCGGATCTCCTTCCCCGGCGTCTTCCTCGACCCGGAGACCGGCGAACCGCTGCTGCGCGACACCCGCGTGGTGGTCGTCGCGGCCCGCGGCGGCGGCTACGGCCCGGGCACGCCGCGCGCCCACTGCGACTTCCAGCTCCCCTACCTGCGGGCGTACTTCGACCGGATCGGGGTCGCGGCGGAGAACCTGCACGTGGTCACCGCCGAGCTCACCAGGGCCGCGGACATCCCGGCGCTGAACGCCCTCCAGCCGCTCGCCGTCGAGTCGCTGGCGGCGGCCGAGGCCGCCGTCGACGAGCTGGCCGCGACGCTCTGAGCCGTCCCGCGGGGCAGCGCCCTACAGCGGGGTGACGGCCTTGAGCACCACCAGCAGGGCCACGGCGGCGTTGAGCGCGCACAGCGCCGACGCCGCCGTACCGATCGCCGCGACCATCGCCGCCAGGCCCGCCGGGGTCGTGGCCGGCGGCCAGTTGCGGGAGGTCGGCACCGGGCCGAGCAGCGCGGCGACCCGGCGCGGCACCGGGCCGGCCGTCGCGGCCGGGGCGGCGAAGGCCGCGAAACCGGGGGCCGGGGCGGCGTGCGAGACCAGGGCCGCCCTGGCCACCGCCCGCGCGGTGATCCGGCGGTCCCCCACGGCCTGCGCCGAGTCCTCGTCCGCCCACCGCTCCGCGCTGTACGCCACCGCGTGCTGCAACGGCCGCAGGAACGGGTTGACGCAGGCGGCGAGCTGGGTGCTCAGCAGGTACCGGTGGTGCCGGTGGCGCAGGTGCGCCCGTTCGTGCGCGAGCAGCGCCTCGCGCTCGTCGGCGGCGAGGCCCGCCAGCATCCCGGTGGAGACCACCACCCGGCCGGGCGAGCCGGGCAGCGCGTAGGCGTACGGGCTGCGGTCCGGCAGCACCGCGAGGTCGCCGGACTCCCCGGGCCCCGCGGGCAGCCCGGTCAGCGCCCGGCGGGCCCTGGCCCGTACCCGCAGGTGCCGGACGACCGTCCGGGTGCAGGCGAAGCCCACCAGGGCCAGCAGCCACATCGCGGCCGTGCCGACGGTCTCGTGGTACGGCAGCGCGGCCCGCACCTCCGGGTCGGACCAGCTGTCCGGCAGCGGGTTGCCGGGGATCTGCGCGGTGCCCACCACCCCGATCAGCCCGAGGCAGAGCACGCTGCACACCGCCAGCACCGCGCTGATCACGGTCATCAGCCGGGTCGCGCCGCGCGGATGCAGGTGCTGCTCCGTCAGGCGCGCGATCGGGACCGCGGTGAGCGGCAGGACGAGCGGAAGGAAGACGAAGAGGCCCACGGGTCAGCTCTCACGGTCGGTCGCTGCCGGATCGGCGGACGCGGCGTCGAGCAGCGCCCGGAGCAGTTCCTCGTCGTGCGGCAGCAGCGCGCTGACGAAACTGGCCAGGACGGCGTCCCGGTCCGCCTCCCCGTCGAGCATCCGGCGCATCCGCAGCGCGGCCAGCCCGGCGGCGTCCGAGGAGGCCTGCCACAGGTAGGAACGGCCGGAGCGGGTCCGGGTCACGGCGTTCTTGGCGTGCAGCCGGGACAGGATGGTCATCACCGTGGTGTACGCCAGGTCGCCCTCCAGGCGTTCCTGGACCCACCCGGCGGCAACCGGGCCGGGCGCCCGCTGGAGCAGCGCCAGCACCTGCGCCTCCAGCTCGCCCTGGCCGCGTCGCCGGGCCGGCGCCTCCCCGGCCAACGGGGCGTGCCTCTCGTCTGCCATGACGGCCCACTCCCTCCGGATGCCGCGCCCGGACGGCCGGGCGCGGGTTCATCCTAACGAGCGCGGGGCGGCGCCGAACCGGTCCGCGCAGGGGTTCGCGGGCGTACGGCGCAGCCCCCGCCGTGCCTCCGGGCCGGGTCGGCCCCGCGGGCCGGCTCCCGGCCCGCCCGGTCAGACCCTGGCCCGCTGGGTCACCGCGATGCAGACCAGCACCACCACCGCGGTGACCGGCGCCGCCGCCGGCAGGTGCTCGCCGAGCAGCAGCACCGACCAGACCAGCGTCAGCAGCGGCTGCGCGAGCTGGAGCTGGCTCGCCCTCGGCACCCCGATCGCGGCCAGCCCCCGGTACCAGAGCACGAGCCCGCCGAGCTGCGAGACCGCCGCCGTGTACGCCAGCCCGGCCAGCGCCTTCGCCCCGATCCGCATCGGCTCGGCGCCCAGTCCGAGCACCGCGGTCAGCAGCGTCACGGGCAGCGCGGCCACCACCGCCCAGGCGATCACCTGGGCCCCCGGCAGGTCCTCGGAGAGCCGCCCGCCCTCGGCGTACCCGGCGGCGCAGACCAGCAGCGCCACGAACAGGTAGAGGTCGGCGACGGTCGGGCGGCCGTGGCTCTGCACCAGTGTGAAGGCGAGGACGGCCGCGGCCCCGGCGATCGACGCCGCCCAGAACGCCCCGGACGGCCGCCGGCCGGTGCGCAGCGCCGCGACCGCCGCCGTGGCCAGCGGCAGCATGCCGACGACCACCGCCGAGTGGGCCGTCGAGGAGGTGCGCAGGGCGAGCGTGGTCAGCAGCGGGAAGCCGAGGACGCAGCCGCCGGAGACCACCAGCAGTCCGGGCCAGTGCCGCCGCCGCGGCAGCGGGGCGCGGACCGCCGCCAGGTACAGCACGGCCAGCAGACCGGCGAGGGCGCCGCGCAGACCGGTCGCGGACCACGGGCCGAAGCCGGTCAGGGACCACGCGGTGGCGGGGAAGGTGAGCGAGAAGGAGGCCACTCCGAGGGCCGCGTGGACGGTGCCGGAAGCGGTGGCCTGCCGAGGTGCTACCGCCCGCTGGTGAGTAGCGCTATCTTGTGTCGTCATGAACGAGCGTAGCAGTGTGGCCGAACTCGCCGACATCCTGCGGCGGGATGTCGAGCGCTACCCGGAGGGGCGAAAGCTGCCCGCCAGCCGGGCGCTGACGGAGCGGCACCAGGTCAGCCCGGTGACGGTCTCCCGGGCCATCGCGGTGCTCGTGGCCGAGGGGCTGGTGGTCTCCAGGCCGGGCGCCGGGGTGTTCCGGGCGGCGGCCTTCGCCGCGGCCCCGGCCGGCTCCGCCGCGCCGGCCGGCCGTACCGGCGACCTCTCCTGGCAGGAGATCGCGCTCAGTGCCGACTCCGGCCCGCGCGACCTGCTCGCCGCCCCGGTGTTCGCCACCCTCCGGGTGCCCCCGCCCGACGTCATCGACCTCAACAGCGGCTACCCGCACGCCTCGCTGCTGCCCGAGCGGCTGCTCGCCGCCGCCCTCGCCAGGGCCGGCCGGCGCCCGGGTGCCTGGGACCGCCCGCCCACCGACGGCCTCACCGAGCTGCGCGGCTGGTTCGCCCGCGACATCGGGGGCCACGGCGGGCCGGTCGGCGCCGGGGACGTCCTGATCACCTCCGGCGGGCAGAACGGGCTGACCGTCGCCATGCGGGCGCTCGCCGCGCCCGGCTCGCCGGTGCTCGTCGAGTCGCCGACGTACGCGGGCATCCTGGCGGTCGTCCGGGCGGCCGGGCTGCGGCCCGTCCCGGTCCCGGTCGACGCCGACGGCGTGCGCACCGACCTGCTGGCGGACGCCTTCGCGGCCACCCGGGCCCGGGTCTTCCTCTGCCAGCCGCTGTTCCAGAACCCCACCGGCGCGGTGCTGTCGCCCGAACGGCGGGGCGAGGTGCTGCGGATCGCCCGGGCGGCCGGGGCCTTCGTGGTCGAGGACGACTTCGCCCGGCTGCTGGTCCACGCGGACGCCCCCGCCCTGCCGCGTCCGCTCGCCGCCGACGACCGGGACGGCGTCGTGGTGCACCTGCGCTCGCTGACCAAGGCCGCCTCCCCCAACCTGCGGGTCGGCGCCCTCACCGCGCGCGGCCCGGCCCTGGCCCGGCTGCGGGCCACCCAGGTGGTGGACAGCTTCTTCGTGCCCCGGCCGCTCCAGGAGGCCACCCTCGAACTGGTCGCCGACCCGGCCTGGGCCCGCCACCTGCGCGCCCTCGGCGCCGAACTGCGCGACCGCCGCACCGCCGCCGTCGCCGCCCTGCACCGCGAGCTGCCCGGCGTCCTCGGCCCGCACCGCCCCGGCGGCTACCACCTGTGGCTGCGCTTCCCCGACGGTGTCGACGACACCACCCTCGCCGCGGCCGCCCTGCGCGCGGGCGTCCAGGTCTCTCCCGGCCGCCCCTACCACCCCGCCGAGCCCCCGGCCCCCCACCTCCGGCTCAGCTACGCCGCCGCCGAGAGCCCCGCCCAGGTCGCCGAGGGCGTCCACCGCCTGCGGCTGGCGTACGAGGAGCCGACGGGCTGACGTCCCGGCGCGGGTGCCCGCGGCGCCCCGCTCCGGCCCGGCGGCCGCTACACCCGGCCGCTACGCCCAGCCGCCCGCCATCCGCTCCAGCCGGGCGATCCGCTCGGCCATCGGAGGGTGGGTGGAGAAGAGCCGGGCGCCGGTCTCGCCGGGGCGGAACGGGCTGGCGATCATCATGTGGCTGGCGGTCTGGAGCTGCGGCTCGGGCGGCAGCGGCAGCCGGCGGGTGCCGGCGTCGAGCTTGCGCAGGGCGCTCGCGAGGGCGAGCGGGTCGCCGGTGATCCGGGCGCCGTCGGCGTCGGCCTGGTACTCCCGGGAGCGGCTGACCGCCAGCTGGATCAGCCCGGCCGCGAGCGGGCCGAGGATCATGATGGCGAGCATCCCGAACAGCCCCGGGCCGTCGTCGTCGTCGTGGCGCCCGAACGGGATCAGCCAGGCGAAGTTCACCAGGAACATCACCACCGAGGCGAGCGCCCCGGCCACCGAGGAGATCAGGATGTCCCGGTTGTAGACGTGGCTCAGCTCGTGCCCGAGCACGCCCCGCAGCTCGCGTTCGTCCAGGATCCGCAGGATGCCCTCGGTGCAGCAGACCGCCGCGTTGCGCGGGTTGCGGCCGGTGGCGAAGGCGTTCGGGGCGGGGGTCGGCGAGATGTAGAGGCGGGGCATCGGCTGGCGGGCGGAGGTGGAGAGCTCCCGGACGATCCGGTACAGCCCGGGCGCCTCGAACTCGCTGACCGGCCGGGCCCGCATGGCCCGCAGCGCGATCCTGTCGCTGTTCCAGTAGGCGTAGGCGTTGGTCCCGAGGGCGACCAGCAGGGCGATCACGAAGCCGGTCCGACCGAAGAGGCCGCCGATCACCAGGATCAGCGCCGAGAGGCCTCCGAGCAGCACTGCGGTCCTCAGTCCGTTGTGCCGGCTGTGCACGTCAGGCCCTCCAATGGTGCGGTGGGGAAGCCCTTTCTGCCTCGTCCCTCTTGCCCGGTCAACGGGTGGGGCCAACGGCCTTGTTCCCTTGTGACCGACGCGACACCGACGCGACACCGTCGCGGCGGCGCCGGACCGCACCCCCGGCACCGCCCGGCACCCGCTCAGAACAGCGAGCCGCCCGCGACCTGGAGGACCAGCTGCGGTGCCACCGAGAGGACCACCGCGGCGGAGGCGGTGAGCCCCAGCGTGGCGGTGAGGCTCACCGGCAGCCGGTGTCCGGCGGCGCTCTCCGGGAGGGCTTCGTCACCCGTGGCCGGGGCGAACAGCCGGGCCGTCCACAGCAGGTAGTAGAAGAGGGCGACGACCACGTTGACGGCCATCACCACGGCGAGCCAGCCCAGCCCGGCGTCGACCGCGGCGCGGAACACCACGACCTTGCCGAACAGGCCGATCACACCCGGGGGCAGGCCGGCCAGGCAGAGCAGGAAGAAGGCGAGCGCCAGCGCCGTCCAGCGGTTGCGGGCGAACAGGCCGCGGAAGTCGTCCACGCTGGTCCCGGCCCGGCGGCCGACGGCGGCGACCACCCCGAAGGCACCGAGGTTCACCACGCCGTAGATCAGCGCGTAAGCGGCGGTGGCGCCGAGCGGATCCACCCCCCCGGGGGCGTAGCCGGCCGCGGCGAGCGGCACCAGCAGGTACCCGGCCTGGCCGACCGAGGACCAGGCGAGCAGCCGCACCGCGCTGTACCGGGTGTCGAAGCGCTGCCGCAGCGCGCCGACGTTGCCGGCGGTCATGGTGACGGCCGCCAGGACGGCGAGCACCAGGCCCCAGGTGTGGGCGTACGGGCGGAAGGCGATGGTGGTGGCGAGCGCGAGGCCGGACAGGCCGGCCGCCTTGCCGACCACCGAGAGGTAGCCGGCCACCGGCAGCGGGGCGCCGGTGTAGGTGTCGGGCACCCAGAAGTGGAACGGGACGGCGGCGACCTTGAAGGCGAAGCCGACCAGGGTCAGCACCGCTCCCGCCTCGGCCAGTGGCCTGAGCTGCCCGGGGGCGTGCTCCAGGCCCTGGGCGACGGCCGCGAGGTGCAGGCTGCCGCTCGCCGCGTAGACGAAGCCGACGCCGAGCAGCATCACGGCGGTCGCGGTGACCGAGGAGACGAAGAACTTGAACGCGGCCTCCGCGCCCCGGCCGTCCCGGCGCAGCGCGACCAGGGCGAACGCGGGCAGCGAGGCGACCTCCAGGGCGATCACCATGGTGGCGAGGTCACGGGAGGCGGGCAGCAGCGCGGCGCCGGTGGCGCTGGAGAGCAGCAGGAACCAGTACTCGCCGCGCGGCAGCCGCTCGCTCTCCACGGTGTGCATCGACAGCAGCGCCGCGATCAGCGCGCCGCCGAGGGCGAGCAGCTGGAACACCAGGGCGAAGTGGTCGGCGACGTACGAGCAGCCGCCCACGGCGGAGCCGGTGACCCCTGGAGTGTCGGACCCCCCTGCTACGTTCTGCACGCAGAAGGTGGCCCGGGGTGACGATCCGGTGAGGGGAAGGAGCGCGATGAGGGCGAGGGCGAGTCCGGCCGCGGTGAGGCGGCCGAGCCACTTCTTGTGCCGCTCGGGCAGGAACAGGTCCGTGAGCAGCACCGCGAGGGCGGCCACGGCGGCGATCAGCGGGGGCGCGATCGCCACCCAGTCCACGGACTGGATCAGGCTGCCCGGGTTGGCTACGGCGAGGGAGGTCACAGTGTGCTGCCCCGTGGAGTGAGGTCCGAGTGCGGCGGTCTGGGCTGCGAGCACGGTCAGCCACCCCCGAGGAGGTGCTTGACGGCGGGGTCGGAGAGGCCGAGCAGCAGCGCGGGCCAGAGGCCGGCGAGCAGGGTGAGCGCGGCCAGCGGCGTCCAGCTGACGGCCTCGTACGGGCGCAGGTCGGCGAGTTCGGCCACCGGCGCGGGCTGCCCGGGGTCGCCCATGCAGACGCGCTTGACCACGATCAGCAGGTACGCGGCGGTGAGGAGGGTGCCGAGACCGGCCAGGACCATGTAGGTGACGAACGCGGGGCGCGACAGGCCGTCGGCCGGGTCGAACGCGCCGAACATGGCGAGCAGTTCGCCCCAGAAGCCGGCCAGGCCGGGCAGGCCGAGGCTGGCGACGGCGGCGAAGGCGAGCAGCACGCCCAGCCGCGGGGCCCGGCCGTACAGCGCGCCGCCGGTGGCGCCGGACAGGGTGTCGAGGTCGGCCGTGCCGTAGCGGTCCTTGAGCGCGCCGACCACGAAGAACAGCAGACCGGTGATCAGACCGTGGGCGATGTTGGCGAACAGCGCGCCGTTGACGCCCACCGGAGTGAGGGAGGCGATGCCGAGCAGCACGAAGCCCATGTGGCCGACGGAGGAGTACGCGATCAGGCGCTTGAGGTCGCCCTTGGCGCCTGGGCGGGCCAGCGCCAGGCAGGCCAGTGAGCCGTAGACGATGCCGACGGCCGCGAAGGCGCCCAGGTACGGGGCCAGCGTGGTGGCGCCGTCCGGCACGACCGGGAGGAGGACGCGGACCAGGCCGTAGGTGCCCATCTTCAGCAGCACGCCGGCGAGCAGCACCGAGCCCACCGTCGGGGCGGCGGTGTGCGCGTCGGGCAGCCAGCTGTGCAGCGGCCAGGCCGGGGCCTTGACCGCGAGCCCGACCAGGATCGCCAGCGCGGCAATCACCTGGGTGGTGTGGCTCAGTCCGCCGCCGTGCGCGGCGGCCAGGGCCTGCATGTCGAAGGTGCCGGCCTTGCTGCCGATCAGCAGGAAGCCGAGCAGCATCACCGCCGAGCCGAGCAGCGTGTAGAGGATGAACCGGTTGGCGGCCGGGACCTTGGCGCCGCTCCCCCAGCGGGCGATCAGGAAGTACATCGGGATCAGCACGATCTCGAAGGCCAGGAAGAAGAGCAGGAGGTCCAGCACCGCGAAGGTGGCGAGCATGCCGACTTCGAGCAGGAGGAACAGCCCGACGAAGGCCTGTGCCGAGGGGCCCCGCCCGTCGGGGGCTCCGCTCCGGGTCTCCCCGTTCGGCAGCCGCTTCTCGGAGTACAGCGCGCAGAGGAAGGTGAGCAGTCCGGTCAGCACGATCAGCGGCAGCGAGACGCCGTCCACCCCGAGGTGGAGGCGCACGTGCAGGGCCGGGATCCAGGACACGTCGGTGGTGGCCTGCATCCGGGCGGGCTCGTCGTGGTCGAAGCCGGCCGCGAGGGCGACGGTGAGCAGGAACACCACGCCGGTGACGACGGTGTTCAGCCGCAGTGCCCGCCGGTCGGCCAGGGCCCGGTCCGGCCCGAACACCGGTACCAGGGTCAGTGCGGCGCCGAACAGCGGCAGCACCAGGAGGGCGATGAGGACTGCGTTCATCGGGGGCTCCCAGCAGCGGTCGAGGGGACGGAGGTGGAGGACAGCGGCACCGGTTACACCGCCACCAGGACGGCGAGCAGGACGACCGCGGCCAGCAGTGCGCTGAGGTACGTCTGCGCGTTCCCGGTCTGCGCGAGCCGGACGGCCCGGCCGAGCAGGTTGGCGCCCACCCCGCTGCCGCGCACGTAGGCCTCGACGACCTCGCGGTCGAGGAAGCGGACCAGCTTGGCGGCGGCGCCCACCGGACGGACGAACAGCGCGTGGTACAGCCGGTCGACGCCGAAGCCGTGCCGGGCCGGGCCGAACAGCGGCCCGAGCAGGGTGCGCCCGGGGTCGGCGACGATCACCTCGGCGGCCGGGGCTCCGCCCTGCCCCGGCACCCTCCCCCAGCCTCCGGCCGGGGCCGGACTGCCGGTGTCCAGCCGGGCGGTCGCCGAGCGCCAGGCGCCGTACGCGGCGAGCACGCCGACCACGGCGAGCCCGGTCCCGGTGACGGCGGTGACCCCGGAGGGCCGCAGCGGGCCGCCGTCCAGCAGCGCGGGCAGCCAGTCCGAGCGCAGGCCGGCGATGCCGAAGCCCATGGTCGGCACGGCCAGCACCCACAGCGGCCAGCGCATCGCGGGCGGCTCGGCGGCGGCCGGGTCGGCCTCGTCGGGCTCGGGCGAGTACGGCGCCCCGGCCTCGTGGTCGGCCGCGACGGTGCCCCGGTCGGCGGCGGGCAGCACCTGCGGTGCGGCCGCGGCGGCACCGGCCGGGCTGTGGAACGCGAGCAGGAAGAGCCGGGTCGCGTACGCCGCGGTGAGCAGCGCGGTGAGCCCGGCGGAGATCAGCACGATCCATCCGGCGGCCTGCGGCACCGCCGAGGCCGGGCCGAGCCCGTTGGTCAGCGCCTCGCCGTTGGCGGCGTGCTCGGCGGCGGTGAGCACCGCCTCCTTGCTGAAGAAGCCGGAGAACGGCGGCAGCCCGACCAGGGCGACCAGCGCGATGCCCGTCGTCCAGTAGGCGTCGGGGACGCGCTTGCGCAGCCCCGGGATGCGGGACATCGCGGAGAGCGAGTTGGTGTGCGCGGCGTGGATCACCACGCCGGCGGCCAGGAACAGCAGCGCCTTGAACGCGCCGTGGCTGACCAGGTGGAAGACGGAGGCCTCGCGGTCCCCGCTGGCCAGCGCACCGGCCATGTAGCCGAGCTGGCCGACGGTGGAGTAGGCGAGCACCCGCTTGAGGTCGTCCTGGGCGAGCGCGCAGAGCGCCGAGCCGATCATCGTCACGGCGGCCATCACCGCGAGCACCACCAGCGCCGCGCCCGACAGCAGGAACACCGGCAGCAGCCGGGCGACCAGGTAGATGCCGGCCGCGACCATGGTGGCGGCGTGGATCAGCGCGGAGACCGGTGTCGGACCAGCCATCGCGTCCGGGAGCCAGGTGTGCAGCGGGAACTGCGCGCTCTTGCCGGCCACACCGGCGAGCAGCAGCAGCGCGATCAGCGTCGGGTGCCCGAGCCGGCCCTCGGTCGCGGCCGCCAGCACGTCCTGGACGCGGAAGCTGCCGGCGTCGGCGGCGAGCAGGAAGATCCCGAACAGGAACGGCACGTCACCGAGCTTGGTGACCAGGAAAGCCTTCAGCGAGGCCGAGCGGGCGTCCGCGGTCTCCCAGTGGTGGCCGATCAGGAAGTACGAGCAGAGGCCCATGACCTCCCAGCCGACCAGCAGCACGATCAGGTCGCCCGAGTAGACCACCAGGAACATCGCCGCGGTGAACAGCGAGACCAGCGCCGCGTAGGACGGGTAGCGCGGGTCCTCCTTGAGGTACGCCGTCGAGTAGACCTGGACGCAGGTGGCGACCAGGCCGACCAGCACCGAGATCAGCGAGCTGAAGCCGTCCAGGTGGAGGGCGAGGGTGATGTCCGGGCCGCCGGTGGGGGTGAGCCGGGTGCCGGCGTCCAGGGTCTGGCCGGTGCCGAGCTGGAGGGCGACCACCAGGGCGAGCACCGCCGCGGCGGCGACCGGGACGATCGCCAGCGGCCTGGCCAGCCCGGGAGCCTTCCTGCCGACGGCCAGGGTCGCGGCGGCGCCGAGCGCGGGCAGCGCGGGGACGAGTACGGGCAGGGCGAGGTTCATGCGGTGGCCTGGCCCTTCAGTGCCTCGGCTCCGGCCGGCACCCGGGCTCCGGCCGGCGCCTCGGCGTCGACCGGCGTCTCCTCGACGGCGAGCGCCTCGGCCGGGTCGCCGAGCGCGGTGGCCCGGTCGATGTCCGCGGTGCCCCGGGCCCGGAACAGCAGCAGGACGATGGCGAGCCCCAGCCCGATCTCGGCGGCGGCGACGGTGATGGTGAACAGGGTGAGCGCCTGCCCGGCGTGCAGCGAGTCGCGCAGCCAGGCGTCGAAGGCGACCAGGTTGAGGTTGACGGCGTTGAGCATCAGCTCGACGGACATCAGCACCAGGACGGCGTTGCGCCGGGCGAGCACGCCGTACACGCCGACGCTGAACAGCAGCGCGGCGAGGACGGCGGGGTAGGCGAGGTGCATCAGCTCTCCTCCGACGCGGAAGCAGCGGGGGTGGTCGGCGCGGCCTGCTCGGGCGCGGTCGCGGCGACCGTCCCGTTCGACCCGACCGGCCGCCCGGCGCGCAGCCTGCCCGCCCGGGGTGCCGGCACCCGCCGCCCGGACCCGCGCGACAGCACGATCGCGCCGACCAGCGCCGCCAGCAGCAGCACGGACAGCGCCTCGAAGGGCAGCACCCAGTGCCGGAACAGGCCGGCCCCGGTGGCGGCGGCCGAGCCGCCGCCCTGGCCGAGGTCGATCCAGGAGGTCCTGAAGGCGTCGGCCACCAGCGTGACCAGCGTCCCGGCAGCGGCCACCGCCACGGCCAGGGCTGCCCAGCGGTTCCTGGAGTCGGCGTCCGGCGAGCGTCCGATCGGCGCCTTGGTGAGCATCAGCCCGAACAGCACCAGGACGACCACCGAGCCGAGGTAGATCAGCACCTGTACCCAGGCGATGAACTCGGCGGTGAGCAGCAGGAACTCCACCGCCAGCCCGCCGAGCGCGACCACCAGCCAGAGCGCGGCGTGCACCAGCTGCTTCGTGGTCACGGAGACCACGGCCGATCCGAGCACGGCGATGCCGACCAGCAGGAAGACGATCTCCTGGCCGGTCGGGGACAGGAACGAACGGGCGGCCGGTTCCAGGGACCCGGTCGCCGCGAGAAGCGTGGCAGCGGCACTCATGCGTCGTCACCCTTCTCGTCCGTCACGGCGGCGGCCGCGGCCAGCTTGTCCGCGGTCTTGCGCGCGGTCGCGATCTCCTTGGGCTCCTCGGCCGCCGGGTCCAGCGCCGGCGGCGCCGGGACGGTCCACATCCACTCGCGGAGCTTCTCCCGCTCGTGGGTCAGCTCGTGGATGTCGGTCTCCGCGTACTCGAACTCCGGCGACCAGAACAGCGCGTCGAAGGGACAGACCTCGATGCAGATCCCGCAGTACATGCAGAGCGAGAAGTCGATGGCGAACCGGTCCAGCACGTTGCGGGTGCGGGCCCTGGCGTTCGGCTCGGCGGCCGGCAGCGTCTCCTTGTGGGAGTCGATGTAGATGCACCAGTCCGGGCACTCGCGCGCGCAGAGCATGCACACCGTGCAGTTCTCCTCCAGCAGCGCGATGACGCCGCGCGAACGCGGCGGCAGCACCGGCTGCACGTCGGGGTACTGCGCGGTGACGGTCTTCTTCGTCATCGTCCGCAGCGTCACGGCCAGCCCCTTGGCGAGACCGACACCGGGAAAACTCATGCGCCCACCCCGCTGCGCTCGGCGGGGGCGTTCGCCCACCCGTACCCGACGATGATTCCCTCGCTCCGCTCGGTCATGAGATCGCCACCTTGATGATGCCGGTGAGGGCCAGCTGCACCAGCGCGAGCGGGATCAGCACCGTCCACGCGAAGCGCATCAGCTGGTCCTCGCGCAGACGCGGGTAGGTGACCCGCAGCCAGATGACCACGAAGGCCAGCGCGAAGGTCTTGAGGATCGTCCAGAGCCAGCCGAGCTGGTCCGGCAGCGGTCCGTGCCAGCCGCCCAGGAAGAGCACCGCGGTCAGCGCGGACACCACCAGGATGCCCACGTACTCGGACAGCAGGAAGAGCGCGAAGCGCAGACCGGTGTACTCGGTGTACGCGCCGAAGATGATCTCCGAGTCGGCGACCGGCATGTCGAACGGCGGGCGCTGCAGCTCGGCCAGACCGGCCGTGAAGAAGACGAACGCGCCGATGATCTGCCAGGGCAGCCAGTACCACTCCCAGGCGTCCACGATCCCGGGCAGCGACAGGGTGCCGGCGGCCATCGCCACCGAGGCCGCCGCCAGCACCATCGGCAGCTCGTACGACATCAGCTGGGCGGCCGTGCGCAGGGCGCCGAGCAGCGAGAACTTGTTCGCCGAGGCCCAGCCGGCCATCAACTTGCCGATCACGCCGACGCCCATCACGGCCAGCACGAAGAACAGCCCGGCGTCGACCGCCTGGCCGACGAGGCCGTTCGGGCCGACCGGGATCGCCAGCAGCACGAAGAGGTACGGCAGCAGCGAGACGGCGGGCGCCAGCTGGAAGACCCTGCGGTCCGCCCCGGCCGGGACGATGTCCTCCTTCTGCGCGAACTTCACGCCGTCCGCGACGAGCTGTGCCCAGCCGTGGAAGCCGCCCGCGTACATCGGGCCGAGCCGGCCCTGCATGTGCGCCATGACCTTGTGCTCGGTCTGGCCGATGACCAGCGGGAAGACCAGGAAGACGACGAGGGTGGCGACGCAGCGCAGCACCGTGTCGAGCAGGTTCACGCGCCGTCTCCGTCCTGGTCGGCCGGCCCGGCCGAGATCTCGTCCTTCTGCTCACCCGGTTCCTGGGCACCCGGTTCGCCGGCCGACGGCTTCTCCTCGTGGGCGGGCACCGGGTTGTGCCAGGGCGCGTCGGAGGACCGGGGGCGTGCGGGGGGCACGGGCTCGGCCGTCGGCCCGGCGACGGCCGGGCCGTCCGCCGAGCTGTCCGGCCGGCTGACCGACCCCTCGGACACCGACCGGGTCCGCCGCGGCCGGTCCGCCCGCACCGGCGGGGCACCCTCGGCAGCAGCGGCGGCATCGACGTCGGAAGCAGCAGCGGGAGCCTCGGCACCCGCCTGGCTCGCCGACCCCTCGGACACCGACCGGGTCCGCCGCGGCCGGTCCGCCCGCACCGGCGGGGCACCCTCGGCGGCGGCAGCAGCAGCGCCACCGGCGGCAGCACCGGCACCCGCGGCCGCCGCCCGGGGCGCGCGGGCGGCACCGGCCGCCCGCGCACCACGCGCGGGCCGCTCGGCGACCGGCGGCAGGGTGCCCTTGAGCGGCCCCCACTCGTTCGGGTCCGGCACGCCGGCCGGCTGCATCTTGCGCCGGGCCGGCCCGCCGCCGTGGTCCGACTCGCCGGGCTCCTTGGCGCCCGGCCAGTCCTTGGCGACCCGGGCCGCGAGCACGAACTCCTTGCGCAGCGGGTGCCCCTCGAAGCCGTCCGGCAGCAGCAGGGTGGCCAGGTAGGGGTGCCCGGGGAAGTCGATGCCGAACATCTCGTGCGTCTCGCGCTCGTGCCAGGCGGCACCCGCGTACACCGCCACGGCGGTCGGCAGCGCCGCCGCGTCGCGCGGCACCCGGGTGCGCACCGCGAGGTGCCGCACGCCCGGCGCCTCGACGGCGGCCAGGTGGGCGACCACGGCGAAGCCGTCGGCGAGCTGGTCGACGGCGCTCAGCCAGTCGAAGAAGCCCAGGCCCAGGACGTCCCTGGCGTTGGTGAGCGCCTCGATCCAGTGCTCGGCCGGGACGTCGACGGTGATCAGCCCGTACGCCTCGGCGCCGGTCGCCCACTCCCCGACCGACGCCGCGTACTGCTCGGCGGACGTCATGAGGCCCCTCCCTCGGTCGAAGAACCGGCGTCGGAGCCGGCGGCGGAACCCGCCTCGGAGCCGGTGGCGGAACCGGCCGGAGGCCCGGCCACCAGCGGCCGCCGCAGCGCCGCGGCGGGCGCGGGCGTGGCGTAGCGGTCCGGCAGCGACTCGGCGGCGATCTTCTCCTGGAGCTTGAGGATGCCCTGGAGCAGCGCCTCGGGCCGCGGCGGGCAGCCGGGCACGTAGACGTCCACCGGGATGATCTGGTCGACGCCCTTGGTGACCGAGTACGAGTCCCAGTACGGGCCGCCGGAGTTGGAGCAGGCGCCGAAGGAGATGACGTACTTCGGCTCGGGCATCTGCTCGTAGAGGCGCTTGACGGCGGGCGCCATCTTGTCGGTGACCGTCCCCGAGACGATCATCAGATCGGCCTGACGGGGGCCGGGCGCGAACGGAATGACACCCATCCGGATGAAGTCGTGCTTGGCCATGGACGCGGCGATGAACTCGATCGCGCAGCAGGCCAGGCCGAAGTTGAAGCACCAGAGGCTGTAGCGGCGCCCCCAGTTGAGCACCACCTTGACCGGGTCCGGCGCGAGCCGGGCCAGCGGGCCCAGGCCACGGCGCTCGACCGCGCCGGGGCGCGCGGGGTCGGGCAGGCCGAGCGGGACGGGACCGTCCTGCGCGCCGCCGTGCGGGTGGGAGTGCGTCACGTCCATTCCAGAACGCCCTTCTTCCAGGCGTAGAGCAACCCGACCGCGAGGAAGCCGATGAACAGGAACATCTCGATCAGCGTCCCCGCGCCGTACCCGGCGGAGGCGAAGACGGTCGCCCACGGGAAGAGGTAGATCGCGTCCACCGCGAAGATCACGTACAGGAAGGCGTACACGTAGTAGCGGACCTGGGTGTGCGCCCAGTCCTCACCGACCGGATCCACTCCGCACTCGTAGGCGAGGAGTTTCTCCGGCGAGTACACCACCGGCCGCAGCAGCCGGTTGGCGGTGAACGCCACGGTCACGAAGAGCACCCCGACGACGGCCAGCAGGCCCATCGCGGCGTACGCGTCGAAGTAGCCGCTGCCGACCGCCGGATCGGCAGCGACGGCAGCCGCGTGCTGCCCCTCCATGCCTTCGCCTCCACCTCGGCCGTGAACCCGCCCTCAGGTCAGTTCTACGACGTTTGCTCCCACGGTCCCAACCGTGGCCAATGCGTGAGTCTAAGGGGCCCGCTCCGGTCCCCCCGAACCCTGCCCGCTCCGCAAGACGACCGGTGGACACCCCGGCGGACGCGGGGCGACCGGGCCGGGGGTGGGGATAACCCCCGGCCGGGAAGATGTATCACCCCCATGGCATCCACCGCGCCCGGTTCGGGAAGCTTGGTCCAGCCACACGACGAAGAGGGATGGTAGATCCGGATGAAGCCGCTGCACCGCGCCGTGGACGCCATCAAGGAGCAGGACGCGAGGATGGAGCCCCCACCGCTGTACGGCGCGAGGATGTGGCACCAGGTGGGCCTGCTGCTGCTCAACCTGCCGCTGGGCATCTTCGGTTTCGTGGTCGCCGTCACCACGCTCTCGGTCGGCCTGGCGCTGTCGATCACCGTGATCGGCCTGCCGCTGCTGGCCGGCGGCCTGGGCGTCGCCCGCGCCCTGGGCGCGCTGGGGCGGCGGCGGGCCCGGTCGGCGTACGACTCCGGGATCGACGAGCCCGAGCCGGTGAAGCCGCGCCGCCCCGGGCTGGTCGGTTACACCATCGCCCAGCTCACCGACCTGCTGAACTGGCGCTCGGCGCTCTACAACGTGCTGATGCTGCCCTGGGGCGTGCTGAGCTTCGCGCTGAGCCTGATCTCGGTGATCGTGCTCTGGCCGGTGCTGCCCTGGGTGATCCGCGGGCTGGCCGCGGTCGACCGCATCCTGATCGAGTCGCTGCTCTTCCCGGGCGCGCTGGCCGAGCGGGTGCGTGAGCTGGAGGACGACCGCGGCACCGTGGTCGACACCGCCGCCGCCGACCTGCGCCGGATCGAGCGCGACCTGCACGACGGGGCCCAGGCCCGGCTGGTCGCGCTGGCGATGGACCTCGGCATGGCCAAGGAGCGGCTGCGCGAGGTGGAGTCCGAGGACGACGTGGCGGTCGCCGCCAGGATGGTCGACAACGCCCACGGCGAGGTGAAGCTGGCCCTCCAGGAACTGCGCGACCTGGCCCGCGGCATCCACCCGGCGGTGCTCACCGACCGCGGCCTGGACGCCGCGCTGTCCTCGGTCGCCGCCCGCTGCACCGTCCCCGGCGGCGTCCGGGTGAACGTCGACCTGACCGGCCCGGACGGACAGCCGGAGCGCCCGGACTCGGCGGTCGAGGGCATCGCCTACTTCACCGTCAGCGAGCTGCTGACCAACGTCTCCAAGCACGCCCGCGCCCGCTCCGCCTCGGTCGAGGTCTGGCGCTCCGACGACCAGCTGATGGTGCTGGTCCAGGACGACGGCAAGGGCGGCGCGGCCCCCTACCCTGGCAGCGGCCTGGCCGGGCTGGCCGAGCGGATCCGCGCGGTGGACGGGGTCTTCCTGGTGGACAGCCCCGAGGGCGGCCCGAGCACCGTCACCGTCGAGCTGCCCTGGCACACCCGCACCGCCCGCCGCTGACCGGGCCCGCCGGACGGCAGCCCTAGGCACCACGGCACGGCAAGGCGCCGGGACCCCGTCGAGGCAGTGACGGGGGCCCGGCGCCGGTCCGGTACGGCACCCGGCCCGCTGAACCCTTGCGCGGCGTGCGGCCCGGCGTCCCCGTACCGGAGCTGGAGGAGGGTCCGGCTGGGAGGCCTGAGGCCTACGGGGACTCCAGTTCGCCGAGGGTGACCTCGGCGGTCTTGGTGGCGCCGTCCCTGGTGTACGTGACGGTGACCTTGCTGCCCGGGGTCAGCGAGGCGAGCGCGGTGGTGAGCGCGTTCAGCGAGTCGACCGCGGTGTCGCCGATCTTGGTGATGACGTCGCCGGCCTGGAGCCCCGCCGAGGCCGCCGCACCGCCCGCGGTGACCGCCACGATGACCGCGCCGGCCGGCTGGAACTGCTGGTCGAAGCTGGTCCTGGCGGTGATGCCGAGCGCGGCCCGGCCCGAGTTGGTGACCTTGCCCTGCTTGATCAGCTGGTCGGCGATGTTGGTGATGGTGGACGCCGGGATGGCGAAGCCGATGCCGGGGGCGGCGGCGCCGTTGCTCTGCGGCTCGGTCGCGGCGAGCGTGTTGATGCCGATCACCTTGCTGTCCAGGTCGACCAGCGCGCCGCCGCTGTTG
Source organism: Kitasatospora sp. NPDC091335 (assembly GCF_044757205.1). Lineage (NCBI taxonomy): Bacteria > Bacillati > Actinomycetota > Actinomycetes > Kitasatosporales > Streptomycetaceae > Kitasatospora > Kitasatospora sp. NPDC091335. Next base: position 152,935 of record NZ_JBIVUM010000002.1, read on the forward strand.
CCCGGGTTGATCGCCGCCGAGGTCTGCACCATGTTGCCGATGGTGGCGCCCGGCGACCCGGGGGCCTGAGGCTCGGAGACGGTCCGCCCGGTGGCCGAGACGATGCCCTGGGTGACGCTGCTGGAGAGCCCGAGCGGGCTGCCCATGGCGAGGGTGATCTGGCCGAGCTGGACCTTGCCCGAGTCGCCGAAGCTCGCCGGCCTCAGGCCGCTCGGCGGACTGGTCAGCCGGATCACCGCGAGGTCGGCGTCGGGGTAGCTGGCGACCAGGCCGGCGTCCAGTGTCTTGGTGCTGTTGGCGAGGGTCACCGTGAAGGACTTCGCGGAGCCGATCACGTGGGCGTTGGTGACGATGTCGCCCTTGTCGTCGTAGACGATCCCGGAGCCGAGGCTGTCGCCGGTGGTGATCTGCACCACGGAGGGCAGCACGTTGGCGATCACCGTCTGGTACGCCTCCTGCAACTGGGTCGCGCCGTTGGACGGGCCCGGCGTCGTGGGCTGCTTGGTCCCGGAGGCCGAGGGCGAGCCGGTGGCGGCGACCGGGGACGAGGCGGGCGAACCGCTGCTGCATCCGGCCAGCGTCAGCGCGGCCGCCACCGCGACCGCGAGCGCCGCCGGCAGCCGTCCGGTCAGCGCCCCCGGCCGGGTCGGCCGCGGCCCGGCGGGCAGGGGGCGGGTGTGTTCCTTGTGACGGCTCACCTGGCTGCCTCCGATTCGTCACCGCGCCGAGGGCGCGGGTTGGGAGCACGGAAATCTTCGCCAGCTTTTCACCGTTTTGTCCGATTTGCTGGCCCGACTCGCCCGAACGCGGCCGGACGAACCCGAACGCCTAGGATCGGCACATGACTTGGTTGATCACCGGCGGTGCCGGATACATCGGCGGACACGTCGTCCGACAGCTGCTCGACGCCGGGGAGCGGGTCGCCGTCCTCGACGACCTCAGCACCGGCGACGCCTCCCGGCTGCCGGCCGGCGTCCCCCTGATCGAGGGTTCCACCCTGGACCGCGCCGCCCTGGACGCCGCGATCCGCGAGCACCGCGTCGAGGGCGTCCTGCACTTCGCCGCCAAGAAGCAGGTCGGCGAGTCCGTCGAGCAGCCCTTCCTGTACTACCGCGAGAACATGATCGGCCTCCAGACCGTGCTGGAGGCCGCCGCCGAGGGCGGGGTGAAGCGCTTCCTCTTCTCCTCCTCCGCCGCGGTCTACGGCATGCCGGACGTCGACCTGGTCACCGAGTCCACGCCCTGCGACCCGATGAGCCCGTACGGCGAGACCAAGCTGGCCGGCGAGTGGCTGGTCGCCGCGGCCGGCAAGGCCCACGGCATGTCCACCGTGGCCCTGCGCTACTTCAACGTGGCCGGCGCCGCCTCCCCCGAGCTCTCCGACGCCGGGGTGTTCAACCTGATCCCGATGGTCTTCGAGCGGCTGACCGCCGGCCAGGCCCCGCGGGTCTTCGGAGACGACTACCCCACCCCGGACGGCACCTGCGTCCGCGACTTCATCCACGTCTCCGACATCGCCTCGGCGCACGTGGCGGCCGCCAGGCGGCTGGCCGCCGACCCGGCCGGCGCGACCTCCCTGGTGCTGAACATCGGCCGCGGCGAGGGCGTCAGCGTCAAGGAGATGCTGGAGGTGATCGGCAAGGTCACCGGCTACGACACCGCCGCCGAGGTGACCCCGCGCCGGGCCGGCGACCCGGCCCGGGTGGTGGCCTCCGCCGACCTGATCCACCGCGAGCTGGACTGGACCGCGCGCCACGACGTGGCGGAGATGGTCTCCTCCGCGTGGGACGGCTGGTGCAGCCGCCACCCCGGGGCCCGCAGGGCCTGATCCGACGGCACCGGCCCGGCGGTGTCCGCCCCGCGGTTCAGCGGGCGGGCACCGCCGTGCCGTAGAAGGCGTCCAGCGCGTACACGCAGCGGTCCTTGGACCCGACGAAGACCCGCCCGCCGACCGCCACCGGCGAGCCGGTGAGCTCGCCCTTGGTGCCGAGCTCCCAGCGCAGCTGACCGCTCGCCAGGTCCAGGGTGTGCAGCGAGTGGTCCCGGCTGCCCAGATGCACCAGGCCGTCGGCCACCGCCGGGGAGCCGACGATCTCGCCGCGGGCGGTGTAGCGCCAGCGCTCCCGGCCGGTGGCCGCCTCGAAGGCGTACAGCACCTCGCCGTTGCCGACCAGCACCATGCCGTCCGAGACCACCACCGGGTCACCGCCCTGGCGGCGTCCGGTGACCCCGCGCCAGCGGTCCAGGCCGGTGGCCGCGTCCAGCGCGTAGACGGTGCCGAGGTAGTCGGCCACGTAGACCGCGTCGGCGTCCAGGGCGGGCGGGGTGAACAGCACCACCGGGGCGTCGAAGCGCCAGCGCTCGGCCCCGCTGGCCGCGTCCAGCGCGTACACCCGGGTGCCGGCCGACACGTACAGCACGCCGCCGCGCTCGACCGGGTGCGAGGGCACGTCCTCGCCGACCGGGAACGACCAGCGCAGGCCGGCGCCGCGCGGGTCGATGCAGCGCAGCCTCCCGGCGCCGTAGTAGTAGGCGGCGCCGCCCACCAGGACCGGGCCCGACTGCGGGTTCTCGTAGTCCTGCTGGGCGTCGTCGGCGCGCCACAGCTCGGCGCCGTTGGCGGCCGAGCGGAGCTGGACGCCGCCGCCCCTGATGCCGCAGCAGAGCACGCCGTCGGCGGCGGAGAGCGAGTAGACCCAGCCGTCCAGCGAGGTGCGCCAGCGCTCGGTGCCGTCCGCGGCGTCCACCGTGTACAGGTGCGGGCCGTCCGCGGCGTGCGCCCGGCCGGCGTCCACCGCGAGCGCCCAGGCGACGTCCCTGGTCTTGTAGCGGCGCTCGCCGGAGGCGATGTCCAGCGCGTGCACCTCGAAGCTGGAGACGAAGAGCGTGCCGTCGGAGACCACCGGGGTGCCCCAGACGTCGTTGGACATCCGGAACCGCCAGGGGCGCCAGCGGGCGACCGGGGCGGGCGGCGGGGTCGGAGCCCGGCGGACCCAGTCGGTGGTGGCCGGGGCGGTGTTCGGCCCCGGCTGCTCGTGCTCCGCCCGCGGCCCCGGGCCTATCCGCACCGAGGCGCCGGACAGCTGCACCTCGACGGCGCCGCCGGGCGCCCGGTGCCGGTTCGGGGAGGCGATCTTCGCGGTCGCGATCTCGGCCTCCGGGCCGGGACCCGGGTGCGGGGGCGGGGGCGGGTGCGGCAGGCTGTGCACGGGCCCGGCCGGCGGCTGGGCGTGCCGCCCGGCCGCGTCGGTGCGCGGGTCGGCCGGCCCGAGGTGCTGCGACGGGAAGTGCGCGGGCGGCGCCTGCGGGGGCGGCGGCTGGGCCGGACCGGCCGGCGGACGGGCCTGGGCGGCCGGCCGGCGGCCCCGCTTGCGCTCGATCAGCTCCAGCGCGTTGGTCGGCAGCCAGTCCCCGACCTCGCCGCCGGCGTCGTCCCTGGAGAACAGGTGCGGGGCCAGCTCGGCCTGGATCTGCGCCGGGGTCGGCCGGCGCTCGGGCGCCTGCTGCATGCAGGCCCGCACCAGGTCCATCAGCTCGCGCGGCATGCCGGTCAGGTCCGGCTCTTCGCGCAGCAGCTGGAACACCGTCTCGACCGGGTTGGTGCCCCGGTAGGGCGGGTGCCCGGTGGCACAGAAGACCATCAGCGAGCCGAGCGAGAAGACGTCGCTGGCGCCCCGGACGGTACGGCTGTCCCTGGCCTGCTCGGGGGACATGTAGGCCGGCGTGCCGACCGCGACGTTGGTCATGGTGAGCCGGGTGCTGGACACCCCGGCCGCGATGCCGAAGTCGATCACCTTCGGGCCGTCCTCGACCACCAGGACGTTCGAGGGCTTGAGGTCGCGGTGGATCAGATTGGCCGCGTGGATGGACTGGAGGGCCTCCGCGATGCCGGCGACCAGCCAGCGGGTGGCGTCCACCGGCAGCGGGCCGCAGTCCTCGACCAGGTCCTCCAGCGAGGGGGCCGGGATGTACGCGGTGGCCAGCCAGGGCACCCGGGCGTCCGCGTCCGCGTCCACCACGGCCGCCGTGTAGAAGCCGCCGACCGTCTTGGCGGCCGCGATCTCCCGGGCGAAGCGGACCCGGAACAGCTCGTCCTCGGCCAGCTCACCCCGCACGGTCTTGATGGCCACCCGCCGCCCCGACGCGGAACGCGCCAGGTAGACCAGCCCCATCCCACCCGCGCCGAGCCGCCCCAGCACCTCGAAGGGCCCGATCCGCCTCGGATCGTGCGCCGTCAGCTGGTCCACTCCGCTGCCACCTCCCCGTTGTCCGCACCCGCCGCGTGGTGCCGGACCCGATTCTCCAATGCCGCCCCACGCATATCCAACCTCCCCCACCGGCCCGAACCCGCCGCCCGGGGCCGGAGGACGCCCCCGACGGGCCCCTGACCAGCGAGGACTGAACGGCCGGATCCTGACGCCCGCTCCGGAGGCGGCTTGCGCGCGGAGCCCGGGACCGTCCACTTCCGGACGGCTCCCCGACTTCCGAACATCGTCACGCTCTGTCACTCGACCACCCCTCAGCGGACTCGCCGTCACGCTGTGAGGTCAAAAGCACACGGGGGGGCTTCAACAGGGGCATCGAAGCCCCGTGAATATCCGTCCGAAGCGGTTCAGGGCGCTATAGCAACCCCCGTGCGGAGTAATAGTCGCATCACCGAATCGCGCCAAGATCGTGCCACGGTAAGCTGACGGCATGACAGGACAAGTTCGCACCGTCGACGGTCGCGTCGCCGGGCGACGCGGACAGGAGACGCGGCAGAAGCTGCTCGATTGCCTCCGCGAGATGCTCAGCACGTCGCCCTATCGGGACGTCAAGGTCATCGACGTCGCCCGTATGGCGGGTACCTCCCCCGCGACCTTCTACCAGTACTTCCCGGATGTCGAGGGCGCTGTCCTCGAAATCGCCGAGGAAATGGCCAAGGACGCCGACCAGCTCAAAGAGCTGGTGGCCGGAAAGTCCTGGGCAGGGAAGTCCGGACCGACCACTTCGGAAGAACTGGTCGACGGATTCCTCGCCTTCTGGCGCAAGAACGACGCCATTCTCCGAGTGGTCACGCTCGGTGCCGCCGAGGGGGACAAGCGGTTCTTCAAGATCCGCATGACGGTCCTCAACGCGGTCGCCAAGCCACTCGCGGAGGCCGTCAGGGAACTCCAGGCGAAGGGTCAGGCCGACAAGTCGCTCGATCCCAACGCCGTGGCCGGGGCCCTGGTCTCGCTGCTCGCCTCGGCGGCCGAGCACCAGAAGGCCTTCACCTCCTGGGGCGTCAAGGTCAAGGACCTCAAGCCCAACCTCGCTCCCCTGGTGTACCTGGGCGTCACCGGCAAGAAGGCGCCCAAGTAGGACCATCCTCCGACCCACCATCCGCTCCGCGCGCCACCCGGCCTCCTGTCCGGGGAACGACGGACGGCGGCCGTGTCCTCGGGGGAGGTCCGCCGACGTGCCGCACGCGCGCCAGACATGCCGGTGGGGGGGGCCCCCGGGCCGGGGGGCCCCCCCCCCCCCGGGGCCGGGGCCGCCCCGGGGGCGCCCCCCCCCGGGGGGGGCCCCGGGGGGGGGGGCGCCCCCCCGCCGCGGCCGCGGCGGCCG